>JACDZG010000162.1 GCA_013426805.1 Chromatiaceae bacterium | reverse complement strand
TCAGGGACAGACCACGATTACCTGTATCAAGGGGGCGATCACGGTGCTGCAAGAACTGCTGGACAAGGAGGATGCAGGACCGGCAGCCTCCAACCCCGCAACGGATGACAGGGGGCGGCGGCCTGAAGGCCGGCCCCGCGGGGTGCCGGAGCCGGGCAGCGCATGTGCCGCGTCCTGGTCTAAACGCGATTTCTCCGTAGGTCGCCCTGCAAGGCGGCCACCGCACATCCTGTAGGCCCGGTCGCCCCGAAGGGCGACCGACACCAGGGGGCAAGTACGGCGCCATTGCATCGTCCGGAATGCCGCATTCCGTCGGCATCCGTCCAGCGCCGCGAGTGCTGTTTCCTCCGCAGCACCTGCCAGTTGAGAAAGGGTTTATGATTCGGGGCAAGCGGGCATCCGTCGCCCCTGATCCTCCGCTTGAGGCCAGTCATGGACATCACCGTCGAGACCATCAAACGCGAACTCCCGCGCCTGCTGCGGGACGATCCGGAGCTGCGCCGCTACGTCATGGAGATCGCGCGCGGACACTTCGCCGACCGGGTGCAGACCGACGACCGCTTCGACCGTGTCCTCGACGAGCTGCGCCGCGACCGCGAGGAGCAGGCCCGCAAGTGGGAGGAGTCCCGCCGCGCGTTCGATCGGGTTCACGAGGAGATCATGGCGCAGGCAAAGAAGCACGACCGCTCCATCGGCGCCTTGGGCGCCCGCTGGGGCCTGCAATCCGAGACCGCCTTCCGCAATGCCTTGGCCGGCATCCTGGAGACGAGCTTCGGCGTCAGCGTGCGCAACATCTGTGAATTCGACGATGCCGGCGAGGTCTTCGGGCGGCCGGATCAGGTCGAGATCGACATCATCGTCAAGAATGGCATGCTGTTGCTCATGGAGCTGAAGTCATCCATCGACAAAGGCGGCATGTACATCTTCGAGCGCAAGGCCCGCTTCTACGAGCGCCATCACCACCGCAAGGCCGACCGGCTGATCGTCATCTCGCCGATGATCGACCCCCGGGCCGTCCCCGTGGCGCAGGCGCTGGGCATCGAGACCTACGGCGATTCCCTGGACGTGCCGGTGGAGTGAGCCCGGTCCGCCGTCGCACCGCTGGGCGGCGCGGCTTAGGACCCGTGTGCGGATTTCCTCCGCAGCACCTGCCAGTTGAGAAAGGGTTTATGATTCGAGACAAGCGGGCACCCGTCGCCCGTGATCCTGGGTGCGAGGCCGTTCATGGACATCACAGTCGAGACCATCAAACGCGAACTACCGCGCCTGCTGCGGGACGACCCGGAGCTGCGCCACTACGTCCTGGAGATTGCCCGCGGACACTTCGCCGACCGGGTGCAGACCGATGACCGCTTCGACCGCGTCCTCGACGAGCTGCGCCGCGACCGCGAGGAGCAGGCACGCAAGTGGGACGAGCAAAACCGCAAGTGGGATGAGCAGAACCGCAAGTGGGATGAGCAGAGCCGCGAGCAGAGGCTCAACTGGGAGGAGCAACACCGCAAGTGGGACGAGCAGAACCGCAAGTGGGAGGAGTCCCGCCGGGAGTTCGATCGGGTTCACGAGGAGATCATGGCGCAGGCGAAGAAGCACGACCGCTCTATCGGCGCCCTGGGCGCCCGCTGGGGCCTGCAATCCGAGGCCGCCTTCCGCAATGCCTTGGCCGGCATCCTGGAGACGAGCTTCGGCGTCAGCGTGCGCAACATCTGTGAATTCGACGATGCCGGCGAGGTCTTCGGGCGGCCGGATCAGGTCGAGATCGACATCATCGTCAAGAATGGCATGCTGTTGCTCATGGAGCTGAAGTCATCCATCGACAAAGGCGGCATGTACATCTTCGAGCGCAAGGCCCGCTTCTACGAGCGCCATCACCACCGCAAGGCCGACCGGCTGATCGTCATCTCGCCGATGATCGACCCCCGGGCCGTCCCCGTGGCGCAGGCGCTGGGCATCGAGACCTACGGCGATTCCCTGGACGTGCCGGTGGAGTGAGCCCGGCCCGCCGTCGCACCGCTGGGCAGCGCGGCTTAGGACCCGTGTGCGGAATGTGCTGAGACCTGGAAGGACGAGCAACAGCCATCGAGCGGGCGCGCCTATCGGGACCTGATCGATGCCGTCTATCGCACTGCTGCATTCCGTCGACGTCGATCCAGCGCCGCGAGTGCTTTATCCTCCGCGGCACCTGCCAATTGAGAAAGGGTTTATGATTCGGGGCAAGCGGGCACCCGTCGCCCGTGATCCTCTGCGCGAGGCCGCTCATGGACATCACAATCGAGACCATCAAACGCGAACTGCCGCGCCTGCTGCGGGAGGACCCGGAGTTGCGCCACTACGTCCTGGAGATCGCCCGCGGACACTTCGCCGACCGGGTGCAGACCGATGACCGCTTCGACCGCGTCCTCGACGAGCTGCGCCGCGACCGCGAGGAGCAGGCCCGCAAGTGGGATGAGCAACACCGCGAGCAGAGGCTCAAGTGGGATGAGCAAAACCGCAAGTGGGACGAGCAAAACCGCGAGCAGAAGCTCGACCGGGACGAGCAGAGCCGCAAGTGGGAAGAGTCCCGCCGGGAGTTCGATCGGGTTCACGAGGAGATCATGGCCCAGGCGAAGAAGCACGACCGCTCCATCGGCGCCCTGGGCGCCCGCTGGGGCCTGCAATCCGAGGCCGCCTTCCGCAATGCCTTGGCCGGCATCCTGGAGACGAGCTTCGGCGTCAGCGTGCGCAACATCTGTGAATTCGACGATGCCGGCGAGGTCTTCGGGCGGCCGGATCAGGTCGAGATCGACATCATCGTCAAGAATGGCATGCTGTTGCTCATGGAGCTGAAGTCATCCATCGACAAAGGCGGCATGTACATCTTCGAGCGCAAGGCCCGCTTCTACGAGCGCCATCACCACCGCAAGGCCGACCGGCTGATCGTCATCTCGCCGATGATCGACCCCCGGGCCGTCCCCGTGGCGCAGGCGCTGGGCATCGAGACCTACGGCGATTCCCTGGACGTGCCGGTGGAGTGAGCCCGGCCCGTCACGGTCGTTTGCGCGCAGCGGGCGTGCCGCCCCACAAGGATGCCGTCGCACAGCACCTGCGCCGCGGCGCACGGATCGGCCGCCGCCATGATCGCCGAGACGACGGCAATGCCGTCCGCCCCGGCGGCCACGACCTCGGCGGCATTGCCGGCATGGAGGCCGCCGATCGCCACCAGCGGCAGCCGCACCGCCGCGCGGATGGCGCGCAAACCATCCAGCCCGGTGGCGGCGGGCGCGTCGGGCTTGGTGGGCGTGGCAAAGACCGGGCTCACGCCCAAATAATCGGCGCCATCGCGCGCGGCCTGCAGGGCTTCCGCCGCGGTACTCACGGAGACGCCGATCAACAGCCCAGTCCCCACGCGCCGGCGCACCTGCGCACAAGACAGATCACCCTGCCCGACATGCACACCGTCGGCGGCGCAGGCCAGCGCCAGGTCCACACTGTCATTGACGATGAACGCCACCTGACGCGTCCGCAGCCAGTCCCGCAGGCACTGCACCGCGGGCAGCGATGCGCCATGATCACCCTCTTTATCGCGCCACTGCACCATCGTCACCCCGCCGGCCACCGCCGCCTGCACCACTGCCGCCACCCCGCGCGGGCCGGCCAGTGCGGCGTCGGTCACCAGATAAAGCGAATAGTCAGGCGCCGGATTCAATTCGTCGCTTCCACGTCGAACCGCGCGTCGGCCAGTAGCTCCTCCGCGGTGACCGCATCCAGGCCGTCGAGCAGCGCGATGCCGTAGCTGCCGGGATGTCGGACGCGTTGCGCCGCCCACTCACCCGCCACGCCGAGCACCACCAGCGCCGCCGTCGCCGCGTTGAACGCATCCGGCTCCACGGCGGCAAAGGCGCCGGTCACCGCGGACGCGGCGCAGCCGGTCCCGGTGACGCGCCCCATCAGCGGATGGCCGTTGCGGATGCGTGCCTCGCGCCGGCCGTCCGTCACATAGTCTTCCGCGCCGGTCACCGCGACGGTCATCCCCCAGGTCTTCGCCAATGCCACCGCGGTCAGACGCGCCTGCGCCACCGTGTGCCGCGCATCCACGCCGCGCGCACCGCCCATGTCCCCGCCCAGCGCCAGAATCTCCGAGGCATTGCCGCGCAGAATCGCCGGACGCACCTGCTCCAGCAATGATCGCGCCGTGTCCGTGCGTAGCCGCGATGCGCCGGCACCCACCGGATCGAGGACGACCGGGATCCCCTTCGCCGTCGCGTGAAGACCGGCCTTGAGCATCGCCTCGACCCACGGTTTGGAGAGCGTGCCAAGATTGAGCACCAGCGCGCCCGAAATTTCGACCAGTTCTTCGACCTCCTCGATCGCATGCGCCATGATCGGCGACGCGCCCAGCGCCAGCAAGGCGTTGGCCGTGAAGTTCATAACTACATAATTGGTAATGTTATGCACCAGCGGTTGCCCGGCGCGCAGTGCCGCCAGGATGGCGGCGACGTCCAACGACTGTTTCGGCATAGCTGTCACTCTCTCCGCGCGGCAGGCATCGCCGCAAACCCGACTCCGGTTAGTAACGGATAGGATAATCCGAATCGGGGACTACTCATCGGACCGCCACGACGACGCATCGAACCCCGCCATCACGCATCCGTGGACTTGGCGCGCGGCGCGTCTCGGGTTATGGTGCAGAGATACTTTATCGAGGCCGCGCGCGCGTCCAAGGCTGAAGCCTTGGACTCCGGATCGCAGGGCGGTCGGAACGATGATCAGGGCGCACGCCCCGATCCCCAGGAGCCCCTCACCCGTGTTCATCCTGCCTGCCGTCCTCATCGGGGTCCTCGCCCTGTTCTTGCCTATCGCGGCTTTCGCGTCAGGGACCGCCGATCACCCGAATCTGACCCTGCACCCGGCAGGGTTAGCGGCCCTTTTGATCTTTATCGCGGCCTATGTGCTGGTGATGGCAGAGGAGTATCTGCACCTGCGCAAGTCCAAGCCGGTGGTGATCGCGGCCGGCGTCATCTGGGCCATCCTCGCCTATGTCTCCGCCCAGCAGGGCGCACCCCAGGCGGCGGAACAGGCGGTGCGGCACGCCTTCCTGGACTTTGCCGAGCTGATGCTGTTCCTGCTGGTCGCGATGACCTATATCAACGCGATGGCTGAGCGGCGCGTCTTCGATGCGCTGCGGGCCTGGCTGATCCGCACCGGATTCGGCTTTCGCTCGCTGTTCTGGATGACCGGGACCCTGGCTTTTTTCATCTCGCCGATCGCCGATAACCTGACCACCGCGCTCCTGATGGGGGCCGTGGTGCTGGCGGTCGGCGGTGAGAACCGCACCTTCGTCACCCTGTCCTGTATCAACATCGTGGTGGCGGCCAACGCCGGCGGCGCTTTCAGCCCCTTCGGCGACATCACCACCCTGATGGTCTGGCAGAAAGGGATCATCGACTTTTTCGGGTTCTTCGCGCTCTTCATCCCCGCCCTGGTGAACTGGCTCGTCCCGGCCATCCTGATGCACTTCGCGGTGCCCGATCACAAGCCCGCGACGGCCTCCGAGGCGGTCACGATGAAACGCGGGGCCCGGCGCATCATCCTGCTGTTTCTGGTCACCATCGCCACTGCGGTGAGCTTCCATTCGTTCCTCCATCTCCCGCCGGTCATCGGGATGCTGACCGGCCTGAGCTATCTCCAGTTCTTCGGCTATTACCTGCGCATGACCCACACGCGCTGGCAGAACCGCAATGGGGATCGGGCCACCCGGGTGGGTGACATGACCCCCTTCGATGTGTTCAATCCGGTCGCACGTGCCGAGTGGGACACCCTGCTGTTCTTCTACGGCGTGGTGCTCTGCGTGGCCGGACTGGGCTATGTCGGCTATCTGTCGCTGGCCTCGGAGGTGATGTATCTGCAGTGGGGACCGATTGCCGCCAACATCGGCGTCGGCCTGATCTCGGCGGTGGTGGACAATATTCCGGTGATGTTTGCCGTGTTGTCCATGAACCCGGCCATGGATCAGACGCAGTGGCTGCTGGTGACCCTGACCGCGGGGGTCGGCGGCTCGCTTCTGTCGATCGGCTCCGCGGCCGGCGTCGGGCTCATGGGGCAGGCGCGCGGCGCCTACACCTTCTTCGGACATCTGAAGTGGACGCCGGCGATCACGTTGGGGTATTTCGCGAGCATCGGGGTACATCTGTGGATCAACGGCTGAACGCGGTGCGGCGGGCGGCGCCGCGTACGTCGGGGCGCAAAGACGCCTTGAATTTCAGTTGACTTCACCGCAAGGTCCACCGGTTTCCCGAGTGCGCGAACGCCGGTCATCCGGCCCCCTTTATCTATTATTGATAAAGGGGCTTTGACTTGATCCCATTTTTAGGCTAAACAATAGCCAAATGTCACGGACATACCGGCTCGCGTGAGGGCCGGCAAGCAAGGTGCCGCCGATGTATCGGCGACGGAGTGTTATCGAAGGATTCATCCTTACGGCAGCGCCCGTGAATCAAAAAAGAAGAGGACAATCTGTGCATACTCTCGACCGTTTCCGCAGTACCCACTCGGAGCTGCGTCAATTGATGGACGACCTCCGCCCGATTCTGACCAAGGCGCAACTGCGCTGTCGTCCCAACGCCAAGGCCGCATTTGAACTCTTGTGTGACCTGGGTGAGACGATGCGGCGGCATCTCGCGGCGGCCGATCATGGCGTGTACCCGCGCCTGCTGGTTCACGAGGACCCCAAGGTCAACTCACTCGCCTGGGGATTCATCAGCAGCGAGAAGCCCCTGCGTGCAACCTTCGACGACCATTACACGAACTGGCTCAAGAACTGCGATTACAACTTCTGTGATCAGTTCCTGGCCGAGACCCACGAGGTCTTCGACCTGGTCACGCAACGCATAGATCACGAAGAAAAAGTGCTCCTCCCCAAGCTGGTCGAGATCGGCTTGTTCCAAGACCTGCGGGTCTGACCCGGCGCGCCCCAGCGGCGCGCCGCCGACACCTCCGCGCGCTTCGCACCTTTCTCGACAGGGTCCGCCTGCCGTCTGAGCCATTCCGCCGGGTATACTCGCGCCTATCGCTCGAATCACCCCGCGGACAGACGTAAGCGCCATGCTGGACAAAAATTACGACCCCAAGAACCTGGAAAAGGCCTGGTATCGCCGCTGGGAGGAGCGCGGCTGGTTTGCGCCGGACGCCGCCGCGCCCGCCCCGACCGCCGGTGCCGACACCTATTGCATCATGATCCCCCCGCCCAACGTGACGGGCAGCCTGCACATGGGCCATGGGTTCAACAACACGGTGATGGACGCGCTGATCCGCTACCACCGGATGAAGGGCGAGCGCACCCTGTGGCAGCCGGGCACCGACCACGCGGGCATCGCCACCCAGATGGTGGTCGAGCGCCAACTGGCGGCACAGGGCACGACCCGCCACGATCTGGGCCGCGCCGCCTTCATCGACCGGGTCTGGGAGTGGAAGGGGGAATCCGGCGGCACCATCACCGGCCAGTTGCGTCGGCTGGGATCCTCGCTGGACTGGGCCAACGAACGTTTCACCATGGACGAGGGCCTGTCCACCGCGGTGCGCGAGGTCTTCGTGCGCCTGCACCAGGAAGGTCTGATCTACCGCCGCAAGCGTCTGGTCAACTGGGACCCGGTGCTGCACACCGCGGTGTCGGATCTCGAGGTGCTCTCGGAGGAAGAATCCGGGTTCATGTGGGACATGCGCTATCCGCTGGTCAATGGGACCGGACACCTGGTGGTCTCCACCACCCGTCCGGAGACTCTGCTGGGCGACTGCGCGGTGGCGGTGAACCCCAACGATGAACGCTACCAGCACCTGATCGGCGAGTTCGTGGAGTTGCCGCTGACCGGTCGGCGCATCCCCATCATCGCCGACGATTACGCCGACCCCGCGTTCGGCACCGGCTGTGTCAAGATCACCCCGGCCCACGATTTCAACGACTACGAGGTCTGGCTGCGTCACCGCGATGAAACGGCCATCGCCGATCAACCACACGGCGGCCTGATCAACATCTTCACCCCGGACGCCGCGGTGCGCTCCAACCTGCCCGAGGAAGGCAGCCTGATCCCCGCCCCCTACATCGGTCTGGATCGCTTCGCCGCGCGCAAGCTGGTGGTGGCCGATCTCGAGGCGCTGGGGCTGCTGGCCCTGATCAAGGACCATCGGCTGCAGCAACCGCGCGGCGACCGCTCCGGTGCCCTGATCGAGCCCTATCTCACCGATCAGTGGTATGTACGCATCGCGCCGCTGGCCGCACCCGCCATCGCCGCGGTGGAGGACGGGCGTATCCGCTTCGTCCCCGACAATTGGAAGAACACCTATTTCGACTGGATGCGCAACATCCAGGACTGGTGCATCAGCCGCCAGATCTGGTGGGGGCACCGCATCCCCGCCTGGTATGACGCGCAGGGCAATGTCTATGTCGGCCGCGACGAGCAGGAGGTACGGGCAACCCACGGTCTGGCACCTGAGCTTCCGCTGGAACAGGACCCGGACGTGCTGGACACCTGGTTCAGTTCCGCACTGTGGCCCTTCAGCACCCTGGGCTGGCCGGCCGAGACCGAGCGGCTGCGCGACTTCTACCCGACCTCGGTGCTGATCACCGGCTTCGACATCATCTTCTTCTGGGTCGCCCGGATGATCATGATGGGCCTGAAATTCATGGGCGAAGTCCCGTTCCGGGATGTCTATATCCACGGCCTGGTGCGCGACGCCCACGGCGACAAGATGTCCAAGTCCAAGGGCAATGTCCTCGACCCCATCGATCTGATCGACGGTATCGACTTGGAGACACTGGTCGACAAGCGCACCAAGGGCATGATGCAGCCGCACCTGGCCGAGAAGATCGCCGGACAGACCCGCGCCGACTTCCCCGGCGGCATCCCCGGCTTCGGTACCGACGCCCTGCGCTTCACCTTCGCGGCGCTGGCCACCACCGGCCGCGATGTGAAATTCGATCTCGGGCGGATCGAGGGTTACCGCAACTTCTGCAACAAATTGTGGAATGCCTCACGCTATGTCCTGATGAACACGCAGGACCAGGACTGCGGCCTGCGGGCCGCCCCCGCGGACCTGGAGTTCAGCGCCGCCGACCGCTGGATCAGCGCCCGTCTTCAGGTCACCACCACGACGGTGCGCGAGTCCCTGGACAATTACCGCTTCGACCTGGCCGCCCAGGCCATCTATGAGTTCACCTGGAACGAGTTCTGCGACTGGTACCTGGAACTCTGCAAACCGGTACTGACCGGCACCGACGCCAGCGACGCCGCCCGCCGCGGCACCCGCCGCACCCTGATCACCACCCTGGAGACCCTGCTGCGGTTGGTCCACCCGATCATGCCCTTCATCACCGAGGAGATCTGGCAACAGGCCGCGCCGCTCGCCGGAGTCCAGGGCGAGACCATCATGCTTGCCCCCTACCCCACGGCCGCCGCCGGCGATGCCGTCGCCGATCGGGACGTCACGGCCGAAATCGACTGGGTCCGCCAGTTCATCCTCGGCGTGCGGCGCATCAAGGGCGAGATGAACATCCCGCCTGGCAAGCCCCTGCCGGTGCTGATCGCCAACGCCTCGGAGCAGGACCGCCGCTGGATCACGGCCGCCCGCCCCTACCTGGACTTTCTGGCCCGCACCCAATCCATCACCGTACTCGACGACCCATCCCAGGCGCCCGAGTCCGCCATGGCGCTGGTCGGCGAAATGAAAGTCCTGATCCCCATGGCCGGACTGATCGACAAGGACGCCGAACTGAAACGGCTGGACAAGGAAATCGCGCGTCTCAGCGACGACGTTTCGCGCACCCAGACCAAACTCACCAACCCCGCCTTCGTCGACAAGGCCCCGGCCGCAGTGGTACAGAAAGAGCGCGACAAACTCGCCGAACACGCCACCGCGATCGGCAACCTCCAGACCCAGCGGGAGCGGATCGCCGCCCTGTAGCTAGGGCCGGGGCGCAGAGCGCCGGGGCACGCGTGACACAGCGGGAGCGGTGTCACGAGAAGCAAGAAGAGATCGCGCGCTTCGCGCTATTCGGGTGTTGTCTGCCGGGGCTCGGATGCCTATGCTTGGATGACAGCACGACGATCACCGAGATCCCGCCCGATGCCGTCAACACAATCCGCCCGTCGTCCGCTCAAGACTCGCAATACCGCCTGGGCTCGCGGCCTGGCCCGGTGGCTGGTGGCCCGGCGGGTCGCGCCCAATCATATTTCGCTGTTGAGCCTGGTATTCGCGGCGCTGGGGACCGCCGCCATGCTCTTGTCGCCAACCGCGCGCCCCCAGGCTTCGGCTATGCCTGCGGACTCGCCTCTGGGGGCCTGAACTGGCCTGGACAGCGGGGCTCCTGGCCTTGCTCACCGCCGATATCCGCGCCCTGGGCGGCACCCTGGGTCTGCCCCAGAACTTCCAGGGACCCATGGTCAAGCCCCATCGGATGGCGGCGCTGACCACCGGCCTCATCGGCGCCGCGCTGGTCAGTCCCGGGTGCGATCGAAACTGATGAGGTAGCTTAAAATACAGCGGTAACCGTCGACA
>JACDZG010000161.1 GCA_013426805.1 Chromatiaceae bacterium | reverse complement strand
ATGGACAGGGAGTTATCGGTAAACCAATGGGACATCTTGGGTCTCCTGGCGGCGATCACCCTGAGCGGGCCGGTGACGCCGCGTCTTGTTTAGACAGCGAATTCTGAACTAAACCGCATCCGGCGCGAAATGCGTAATTTTCATTTTGTGTTTGGCCTTGGGGATTTCACCAGCCTCGGTGGAGACGCGGTTTAAAGTCGATGCTCTTCAAAACTTTAAACCGCGCCAACTCCATCAATCGTCGAGTCTGCCGGGGCCGAGCCAAACCAAAAACATCGCATACCGCGCCGGGCGCGGTTTAGTGCTGCATTGAGCTTAGCCGCGCGGGACCTACACCCGAACAAAGAAAAGCTGCGAAGCAACGCGGCAATCCCTTGCTTGACAACATGTGGTCGCTGACCGATGGAAAAAAAGACGGCTCAATATAGGTTCCGGACTGTTCACGAGTTGTTATGACACGGACAGTCGGGGCGCGGGGGGCTAGGCCGCGGCGGCGCTACCGAAACCCGCGGTGCGCGCAAGGGTAGACGCAGGACCCGGACCCGCCACAGTGGTGCTCGCTCGCGGCGATCTCCTCGTCCAGCGTCGGGTAATCCGTGTAACCCTTGGCACCGCCCTTGTAGATAATCTTCGAATCCAGGGTGCGAGCGGTGCGCCGCGGCGCAGCCGGTGTAAGAGATCGGGGTTGGAGATGAAAGGATTGGCGTCGTCCTTCGCGAAACCCCCTCCACTGTGCGCATCGGGAGCACGGAACCAGAGCCCGTCCATGGCGCAGCTTGGCTGCGGATCGTCGTCTGGTCTACCGCATCAGCGGACGGACGTGCCGATGGACCGGGAAATTCAGATCTGCAGGGAGTAGCCGAGCCCGGCCAGGGCGCAGGCCCCGATCACCGCAATGACGCCGATCTTATTGCGCCACAGGGCGAGGAAGGCGGCAACCATGATCAGCAGCGAGAACCACTCGAAGCCTCCTGCGAAGGGCGCCGTGGGCGTCGCTTGGGGCCAGAGCACATGCCACGCAAAGAAGACCGCCAGGTTGACGATCACCCCCACCACCGCAGCGGTGATGCCGGTCAGGGGGGCGGTGAACTTCAGGTCGTGGCGGGTCGCCTCCACCACCGGCGCACCGACCAGGATGAACAAGAACGAGGGCAGGAAGGTGAACAAGGTCGCCACGCTCGCCCCGGCGATCCCGGCCAGGACCAATGCATCCGGACCGAACAGTTCCTTGGTCCAGCCGCCGACGAAGCCGACGAAGGCCACCACCATGATGAGCGGTCCGGGGGTGGTCTCGCCCAGCGCCAAGCCGTCGATCATCTGCTGGCCGGTGAGCCAACCGTGGGTCTCCACCCCGCCCTGGTAGACATAGGGCAGCACTGCATAGGCCCCACCGAAGGTGACGAGCGCCGCCTTGGTGAAGAACCAGCCCATCTGGGTCAGCGGTCCGGCCGAGCCGAAGTTCAGGTACAAGGCCCCTTCCGCCAGGCCCCAAATCCCCACACCCACCACGCAGTAGATCAGGGTGCGCGGCCAGGAGACGCCGGCGTGGGCCGGCGGCGGGCTGTGATCGTCGATCAGGGCCGGCCCATAGGTCCCGGTCGAGGTCCCGTGACCGCCGCCGGTCTTGAACTTGTCCGGGGCGATCCACCCGCCGACAGCGCCCATCAGGCCAGCCGCCAACACGATCACGGGGAAAGGGATGTCCAGCGCGAAGATCGCCAGGAAGGCCGCCGCGGCCAGCGTCCACAAGACCCCGTTGCGCAGCGCCGTTGAGCCAATGCGCCAGGCGGCGAAGACGACGATGGCGGTCACCGCCGGCTTGATCCCGTAGAGGATGCCGGCCACCGCCGGTACGTCGCCGTAGACCAGGTAGACCCAGGTCAACGCGATCAGGATAGCGAGCGACGGCAGGACGAACAGCACGCCGGCGAGGATGCCCCCCAGGGTGCCGTGCATCAGCCAGCCGATATAGGTGGCGAGTTGTTGGGCCTCGGGTCCGGGCAAGACCATCGCGTAGTTGAGCGCGTGCAGAAAGCGGTGCTCGCTGATCCAGCGGCGCCGCTCCACCAACTCGGTATGCATCATGGCGATCTGGCCCGCCGGTCCGCCGAAGCTGACGAAGCCGAGCTTGAGCCAGTACTGGAATGCCTCGCGCAGGGAGACCGGGGCGGGCGGGTCCTGGGGCGCCGGGAGTCGCTCCGACGGGGATGCAACGACGGTGGACATGGGCGAAAACCTCCGATGGGCGTCGCGTCGCGGGGAATAGGCCGTTCAGTCGGGGCATGATCGGCATGGTCGAATCGCGCCGTGAGGTGGCCGGCAAGGTCTCGATCGAGACCCGCTATTTCATTGGCAGTAAACGAGGACTACCTGACAAAACTACTCTTCGAGTCGCCCAAGCGCAAGGACGATGCAGGTGAATTGGCATCCGCTAATGTTGGCTGTGCTTGATGCGATTGTCCTGAGGGGCTTGGCGCCACAGCGAAGACGATGGTTTTATCTGGGGCGAAAGCGGTTGACAGGGGGCTGGTCATCAAGACGAAGACCAGGGCTAGCAAATGCCGTACAAGACCGCCAATCAATGAACTGAGACGCATGATCTGACTCGCTTCTTAAAGGATAACAAACCAAGTGGCGATGGTAGCAAGCCGTTCTATTCGCCGGGAATCGATTTAATCTGCGATTGATAGCAGGGTTCGAGAATTGCCTGTGCCGGTTGCTGGGGGTCATCAATCCCCCCTCGATGAGTGCCCAGGTCACCTCAGCAACAGTTCTGACGGTTGCATGCGGTCATGTGTCGTCATTCAACCCTGATCGATGGGTTACCGGGGGACCACGGCCGATCCGCAGCAAGGCGGCGAGCGCCACAAGCGACTCGGCCAACTCGATCATCCGCTCAACGCCCTGTCGACGACCGAGCGCGTGCGCCTCAAACAGGTGGCCAGCGACCGCGCCGATCTGTTCCAGCGCAGCAGTTCCGCGGTGGAGGGTCGCAACGGTCAACTGTCCCGGCATCATCATGGCCGACATCGCCTCAGCGACCGCAAGCTCGCGGCACTGAACGTCGTGCATCACTTTCACATCCGCCGTGCCGAAGGCTCCACGGCCGCCGAGCGCTTCTTCGGCCAAGCTCACGAGCCGTTGTTCGCGCAGTTGCATCCAGCGGATGCCGCTACCCCCACCACCGGCGCGTCGACGACCCCGCCCGCCCAAGCCGCTCTCGCTCCTGCCGATGACGGCGTAGCGGGGAGTAGCCGGAACGATGATCAAGGCCGCCAAGTGTAGGCTCGGAGCGCGCGCCATTGAACGCTTCGCCACCAAATAGTCCGAGTACGAGTTGTTCGCGGCGCGGACCGCGACGCCCCTATAGGTTCCTTTCTGCATAGCAAAGCGCAAACGCTTGTTTCCCCTGAGGCCGCACAGTCCCTGATACTCCTGGCTTGGAATCGACGTACCTACCCGGCCTGGCGCGCATAACGGCCTGCCAGTCGGAATGTGGTCGTTTGCCTGAAAAGCCGGGGTTAGCGCGGCGGGTCTGCCGTATCGCACACCCCGGCGGGCACCTGTGCAAACAACGAGATGAATTGAGTCTGGAGTCATAACATGGCACGTATCGTCATTCTTGGAGCCGGTATTTCCGGACATACGGCAGCCAGATGCCTGGGTCGCTGGATCGGCAAGCAACATGAAGTCATCGTGGTCTCGCCGCGGGCGAAATGGAATTGGGTCCCATCGAATATCTGGGTCGCCGTGGGCGAAATGACGGCCGACCAGGTCACCTTTGATCTGGCGCCGATCTACAAGAAGATCAATGTGGATTTTCGCCAAGCCAGCGCCTTGTCAATTCACCCGGAAGGTGATGCAGCGCACGCCAAGCCCTGTGTCAAGATCGAGTACACGAGCCCGGAGCTGGCTGGTCAAACCGAGTCCATCGCGTATGATTATCTCATCAATGCCACCGGACCCAAGTTGAATTTCGGAGCGACTCCGGGACTGGGGCCGGCACCCGGTTATACCGTATCGGTCTGCACACCCGACCATGCGCTGGAGGCGAACGCGCAATTGCAGAAGCAGATTGCCGCCATGCAGACCGGCGAGCGGCGGACGTTCGTCATCGGCACTGGACATGGGATGGCCACTTGTCAGGGCGCGGCCTTTGAATACATCTGTAACGTCGACCACCGGCTGCGCGAGGCCGGCGTGCGCAAACAGGCACGACTGGTCTGGCTCAGTAATGAATATGAAGTGGGCGACTTGGGGATCGGCGGCGTGCATGTCACCCGTGGCGGCTATGTGACCAACGGCAAGGCCTTTATCGAGTCGCTGATGGCCGAGCGCGGCATCGAGTGGATTACCCGCGCACACGTTTCAAAGGTCGAGCCGGGCACGATTCACTACGAATTGCTCGACGGCAGCTACAACGAACTCGCGTTTGATTTCGCGATGCTGATTCCGCCGTTCGCGGGGGTCGGATTGAAGGCCTATGATCCGTCGGGGGCCGATATTGCCGATGCGCTTTTCGCGCCCAACGGATTCATGAAAGTCGACGCCGATTACACCCCGAAGCCGTATGAGGACTAGGGCAAGCAGGACTGGCCGCGGACCTACCAGACCCCGCGGTACAAGAACGTCTTTGCCATCGGCATTGCTTTCGCACCTCCGCATCTCATCAGCAAGCCGATGAAAAGTCCCAACGGGACCCCGATCAATCCGGCGGCAGCCCGCACCGGCATGCCGTCGGCCACGATTGGCAAAGCCGTGGCTGCGAGCATCCGTGATTTGCTCAAGGGGGCACCGGCGCCGACCCACACGGCCTCCATGGCAGCAATGGGCGCGGTCTGTATCGCTTCGACCGGCAAGCACATCGTCAAGGGCTCCGCCGCCTCCATGATCGTCTTTCCCGTCGTGCCCGATTACGACACCTATCCCCGCTTCGGGCGGGATCTCAGTTTCACGTTTGGCGAGATCGGACTTGCCGGGCACTGGATGAAATTTCTCCTGCATCATGCCTTCATCTATCAGGCCAGACTTCGGCCGGGTTGGTTTCTCTTTCCACATTGATGCGTTTCAAACGCACCATCAGCGAGGCACTATTCCATGGCAGACGCGAATCACGGGCCCTATCACCCGGACGCCCATCCCCCCGTCCCAACCGGGTTGACCAGACGATTGCGGACCTCGGTCGTATGGCAAGTCGTCCGCTTTCTGGTCCTTAGCTTTAAGATCGGCAAGCTCATGATCAGATCGCATGGGTGACGGAGTTCCGTAATCTTGGCCGGCTATTTTAATTCCCTGTTCGCCCGAGTCCAAAGACCGGGCGGCCAGGCTGCATCCGCCACACTCCGGGCAGCGGTAGAACGGGTCATTGACGGCGTTGATCCCCGTTTGCGTCTGGTCCGCCGTTACCAGCATACCCTAAGGCGGCCGGTCGACCTTGCGATCCAGTATCTGGCCGAAAGCGTGGAGACGTTGCCACCCGCGATTCCTTTTGATCGGTACCATGTCACCATGGATCCGCGGTTGCGTGCCTTATTCCTGGGACCCGATCATCTGCTGGAGACCCTGAGTTCCAGTCCCGATGTGCGTGACTATCTCCAGCAGGCCGCCGGTCCTCCGCCCCCGGAACTCTTTGTAGCGTTGCGCGCAGAACGAACCGAACGGACCAACTTTGGCATCGCGCTGGAAGCGGATCGGTTGCTGTGGGACGTTCCACGAACGACCGTCAGTTTTCACAATCACAGTATCACGTTCCCGGCTGCCGCCGAATCGGAAACCCGCCGACAGATCCAGCAGCGTGCCTTCGATGACCTGATTGAGATCGTCAGGTTCCGCTTGGCATCGGCGCGCGCGCGGCGACTGCTGTTGGAGTACCAGCAACGGCGACTGCTCCAGCGTCAGGCTCAGGCTTCGGGTACCGGTGAACTGATTTGGAACGACCAGGGGATAACTCCGCCGGTCGCTTGGCTCGACGGGTCCGACGAGCGTAAGCTACGGGAGATTATGGACGAGCTCAAACGGTTGCGTGGCGATTTGGCAACGCTCTTCGAACAACTCGCCTTGGTGGCCGGCATGTTAGTGGAGGTCCGCGAGCATTTGCGTATCCATCGCGTCACGATGACCCTGGACCTGATGAATGTGAAGGTTCCGAGGGACTCACCGACGCCCGCCGATACCATGATTTTCAATGAGATGCTGATCGGCGCTGATCGTTGCTTAATCAGTGAAATGATCCGTTTTCCCAGCAGGCAATTACTGCCGGCCGCTTTCACAAGCACGGCGTGCGGGATTTCTAATACAGGTCTGATGTAGCAACCTGAATTAAAACGTGTGCGACCTGTACAGCATTTAGTTACTCAACCTGAACAACCCATGGGTGGGGGGTACACCATGTCCGTCATCAAGAGCTACGACCTGGTTCTAAACAAGAAAGGTTACCTGGAGCATTTCGAAGATTGGGATCGGGAGATCGCCTTGGCTCTGGCCGAGGATGATGGGCTGACCCTGACCGACGCCCACTGGCAGGTGATCGCGTTTCTGCGCCAATACTACAGCGCCCATGAAATACCGCCCAACCCGCGGGTGATCGTGAAGGCCGTCGGGCACATCATTTCTGTCCATGTCCCCTGGACCCGTAAGCACTTAGACGCGCTTTTCCCCGCCGGGGGTTGCGCGCAGGCCTGCCGAATTGCCGGACTTCCGGACTACTACTGTCACGGCTGCTGAGCGCTCGGCACCGACCCGATCCGAGGACGGGAGGCGGCGGTTGACAGCCACTGGCGACCCCAAGCGGATGGCGAATCGCGATTGCCGAGGGGCAGGGCCAGCGTCTTGAGCCCCCGCAGCACCAGCCAGGCATCCTGAGGACTCAGCGCCGCCCCCATGGCGTTCTGCAGGAAGCCCAGTTGCGTGGCCAAGGCCGCCTCCCGCACCGTGATGATACAAGAGCAGCGCGCGCAGACCGGGGCACGCGCCAACACGACGGCCTGATCAGCCGTCAAGGCCCCGACGCGGTTGGGGTTCGCCGACCCTTGGCCAGCCGCCTGAGCACTGCGGCGAGGGCATCCAGTTCCGCACGGGTGTTATAGAAGGCCAGCGAGGGACGCACCGTCGCCTCGTGCCCGAAGTGACGCACAATCGGCTGAGCACAGTGGTGGCCGGCACGCACCGCGATACCCTCCCGATTCAACGCGCTACCCACCTCGGCCGGGCTGTATCCGTCAAGAACAAAGGAAAGCACGCTGGCCTTGGTCAGGGCCGTACCGATCAGGTGCAGACCCGGCACCGACTGCAAGACCGCTGTCCCATAGCTCAGCAATTCGTGCTCATAGCGCTCCACGTTCGCCAGTCCCAGTCGCTCCAGGTAATCGAGCGCGACCGCCAGGCCCACCGCATCGGCAATATTGCCGGTGCCGGCCTCGAATCGCGCCGGCGGCTCCTGATAGCGGGTCCGCTCGAAGGTGACGTCGGCGATCATGTTCCCGCCGCCCTGCCACGGCGTCATAGACTCCAGAATCTCGCTCTTCCCATACAGCGCGCCGATCCCGGTCGGGCCGAAGACTTTGTGACCGGAGAACACAAAGAAATCCGCGTCCAGCGTGCGCACGTCGACGGCCAGGTGGGCGACCGACTGGGCTCCGTCCACCAGCACCCTGGCGCCCACGCGATGCGCCAACGCGATAACCTCCTGCACCGGCGTGATGGTTCCAAGGGCGTTGGAGACCTGGCTGATCGCCACCAGCTTCGTTCGGTCGCTAAGCAGTTTCTGATACGCGTCGAGGCAAATCTGCCCGCGCGAATCCACCGGAATGACACGGATGTGGGCACCGCGCTCCGCGGCCAACTGCTGCCAGGGGACGATATTGGCGTGATGCTCCAAGAGCGAAACGACGATCTCATCCCCCGGCCCGACGTTGTGGCGGCCCCAGGCCTGCGCGACCAGATTGATGGCCTCGGTCGTACCGCGGACAAAAACGATCTCCTGCGCCGAGGCAGCGCCCAGAAAGCGCGCGACCGTCTCCCGTGCACCTTCGTAGGCATCCGTAGCCCGCCCCGCCAGCGCATGGGCGGCGCGGTGGATATTGGAGTTCTCATGCCGGTAGAAATGGGCGAGACGTTCGATGACCGCGGTGGGCTTCTGGGTCGTCGCGGCATTATCCAACCAGATCAGCGGCCGGCCGTTCACCCGCTCGGCCAGGATAGGAAAATCGCGGCGCACCGCCTGGACGTCGAAGCCCGGATGCGCCTCGCCATCAATCAACCCGATCGACCGCTCGTCCCATCGGCCCCCGTGGGAGTCCAGGAAGTAGTAAGGCGCGTCCCCGACCGGACCCGCGGGGGCCGGGTCGGGCCGTGAATCCGCGATGCCGGCCAAGAGGCGCCTGAGGTCATCCGCTCCGGGCAACCCAAAGGATTCAGGACCCGGAACGCCGGAGCACGCCGCGCCCGGAATCCCGGACGGGACCAAAGGAGCGATGATCGCCGGCGCGGCGGCGCCCCCAGTCAACACGTGGGGCCGACCGGCGCCGGACGCGCCCACGGCGGAATGCAAGGCCGCTACCGCCTCCTCCGCCAGACGGGTCAGCCAACCGGCATCCGGGGACACTGGACCTCGATCACTTGTAGGTGTGAGCATAGTCATGGTACTTGCCGACCTCCACGCCATCGAGCACTGCCAAAGCGTCCTCGGTGAGGACCGCGAGCGAGAAATACAGGGAGATCAGATAGGACGCGATCGCATTGCGGTTGATCCCCATGAAGCGGACGGCGAGCCCCAGACCCTGCTCACCAACCAGACCGGGCTGGTAGAGCCCGACCACGCCTTGACGCGCCTCGCCCACCCGCAACAGAAGGATCTGGGTCCTGCCGTCCACCACGGGAATCTTATCCGATGGAATCAACGGCACCCCGCGCCAGGTAATGAACTGCGAGCCGAACAGGCTGACCGTTGGCGGCGGCACCCCGCGGCGCGTGCATTCGCGACCGAACGCGGCAATGGCGAGCGGGTGCGCGAGGAAAAAGGCCGGCTCCTTCCACAACCGCGCCAGCAGATTGTCAAGATCGTCAGGGGTAGGCGCGCCGCTGGCGGGCGCGATCCGCAGCCCGGGGGCCACGCTCGCGAGCAGCCCGTATTCGGCATTGTTGATCAGCTCGTATTCCTGACGCTCCTTGATCGTCTCGATGGTCAGACGCAGTTGATCCTTGATCTGATCGTGCGGACTGCTGAAGAGGTCCGACACCCGGGTGTGCACATCGAGGACCGTCGTCAGCGCATTCAGGAAGTACTCACGCGGATTTTCTTCGTAATCGACGAAAGTCTCCGGAAGCTCGGACTCGTCACGCTGCGACAGGGCCACCTCGACCTGCTTGGGGTTCTTGACCTTGTTGAGCCGGAAGACACCGGCCTCGACGGGCACCCAGGGCAACAGGTGGATGAGCCACCGCGGGGTGATGGTGACCAGTTGCGGGGCGGTTTTGGTCGCGTTGGCGAGCTGCCGTGCAGCGGTATCGCCCAGCGCGTGATGGATCGCTTGATTGGTTGCCATGAATGAATCCTACGTCGATGAAACCGCGTTTTGAGAATTGGCCTGAGTAATCTGGCTACCCGGCGGAACGCTGCGGGTCAGCCACACATTGCCGCCGATCGATGAGCCCCGCCCGATGACGATCCGACCAAGGATGGTGGCCCCCGCATAGATGATCACGTCATCATCAATGATCGGGTGCCGGGCCAGACCCTTGCGCAACTCACCCTGCGCGTCGACCGGGAAGCATTTGGCACCCAGCGTGACCGCCTGGTAGATGCGGACGTTGTTGCCGATGATCGCCGTCTCGCCGATCACGACACCGCAGCCGTGGTCGATGAAAAAACCGCGGCCGATCTTCGCCCCAGGGTGGATGTCGATGCCGGTCTCCGAATGGGCGTTCTCGGAGATGATACGTGCCAGCAGCGGCAGCCCCAGCCGATTGAGCTGGTGGGCCAGTCGGTAATGGATCATTGCCAGGATGCCGGGATAGCAGAGCAGGACCTCATCCACACCGGTCGCCGCCGGATCCCCCCGGTAGGCTGAGTCCACATCGGTGTCGAGAAGTGCGCGAATCCCCGGCAGTTCGGTCGCAAACTCCCGAGTGAGCGTGATGGCATGCATCCCCAGTGCGCCGGCGGAGCGGCTGTCGCGGCGGGCAACATAACTGAGTTCCAGGCGGATCTGAGCAAGCAACCCGTCGAGTGCGGCACCCAAGGTATGGCCGACGTAATAGTCTTCCGCTTCTTGACGTACATCGGGAGGCCCCAGCCGCATGGGAAACAGGACGCCGCACAGATCCTTCACAATCCCGCGCAGGGCTTCGCGCGAGGGCAGTTCGCGGCCGCCCCATTCCCGATCCCGTCGATGGATCTGCCGCCACCGCTCACGGGCCGCCCGCAACTCCAAGAGCACCGGGGCCAAATCCCAGTGGTCGACACCATCAAGGTACGAACTGGCGATCGGACTCGGCGCGTTCATAGGGCCAGCCCCGCCGTATCGAATGCGCCTTCGAAAAGCACTGAACTCAGATAGCGC
>JACDZG010000338.1 GCA_013426805.1 Chromatiaceae bacterium | reverse complement strand
GCCGGTGCAAGGGAATCAGCACGGAAAAAATCATATACCCAACCGTGCCAATGGTAAACAGCTAGAATCATAAAAAGACCAAAAAAAACTTTATTTCTCCCGGCTCAGGACGTACCCGGCCAGGGCCTCCAGTATCCCCAGCTCGGGCCGAGACCGGGCCTGTCCGACCGAGCGCAAGCGGGCCAGGCCATCGGCGATCATCCCTTCCGCCTTGTGCCGGGCCTGGGCAAAACCATCGGCGCGGGCAATAAGGTCGCGGGCCTGGGCGACACCATCTTTTCGCTCCTCAGGGTTGGCAAGCATCGCCAGCAGGCGCTGCCGATCCTGCTCCTCGGCACGACGAACGGCAAGGATCAGGGGCAGGGTCATCTTCCCTTCACAGAAATCATTGCCCACAACCTTGCCGGTGGCCGCCTCATCCCCCTGATAATCAAGGAGATCGTCAATGATCTGGAAGGCGCTGCCCAGACACAGGCCATAGTCGCGCAAGGCCTCCTGTTCCCCGGCCCCGGCCCCGGCGACCAGGGCCCCGATCTGGCAGGCCGCCCCGATCAGGCGCGCGGTCTTGTCCATAATCACCCGGAAATAATCTTCTTCCGAAAGATTGTAATTCCGGGCGTTATGGAGCTGCATAAACTCGCCATCCACCAGGGCCGTGGTGGCCTGGCAGAAGATATCCAGGGCCGGGATGCCGCCGCCCCGGCCAATCAGGAGCATGGCCCGGGCATGGAGAAAATCTCCCGCCAGGATGGCGGCCGTCTCCCCGTAAGCCACATGCACCGACGGCCTGCCCCGCCGCACAAGCCCCCGGTCGATGACATCATCGTGGAACAAGGTGGCGCCATGGAGATATTCAAAGGCGATGGCCAGCCGATGGATATCCACACCGGTCTCACCCTCACCTTCGCCCTTGCCGCCGCCGCACAGGCGATAACAGAGCACCATGAGCAAGGGGCGAATCCGTTTGCCGCCCTGGAGAAGGCCATAGCGCAGGATCTCCGCCAGCAGAGGGTCCGTTTCAGCGGCGGACAAGGCCAGATCGTCCTCCATGGCCTGTTCAATTCTTGCCACATCCGAGGCGATGGCGGCCTTTAATGCTCTACCCATGGTGACTGACTCTGGTTGAAAAGATTCTAACCCCGATAAACGGGATACGAGCCTTTCGCAGATTCTATTCTTGCAAAA
>JACDZG010000034.1 GCA_013426805.1 Chromatiaceae bacterium | reverse complement strand
ACACAAACTTCGACCTGAAGCGCGGGGAGGGGCCGGTCTACTCTCCCGGACCGACAACCTTGCGTCGGATCTCAGGAGCGGAAATTTCATCCACAGATGTCACAGACGAACACAGATGTTTTTCTTCATCTGTGAACATCTGTGACATCTGTGGATAAATCTTGGCGAGCGCTTTGGCCGGAATGGTGAACAGGGTCTTCACCGGACACGCTCTAGTTGCCGCTCCCGCAGCCAAATAAAGATGACAGGGGTGACGATGAGAATATGCACCAGGCTGGAGAGCATCCCGCCGACCACCGGGGCGGCCAGCGGCTGCATGATTTCGACGCCGGTGCGCTGGAGCCAGAAGATCGGGGTCAGTGACGCGATGGTGGTGGCTACGGTCATGACCTTGGGACGCAGCCGCAGCCGGGCGCCGGCTTTGACGGCTTGCGTCAATTCCGCGCGGGTCAGCGGACGGCCGAGATCCTGGCTCATGCTTTGTACCGATTCCTCCAGATAGGTCACCATGATGATGCCGGTCTGGATGGCGGTGCCGAAGAGCGCGATGTAACCCACCCAGACGGCTACGCTGAAATTGAATCCCATCCAGGCTTGCAGCAGCACGCCGCCGGTGAGTGCGAAGGGCACCGCCAGGAGGACATGGGCCGCTTCTCCCACTGAGCGGAAGGTCATCACCAGGGTCGCGAAGATGATGAGGATGACGGCGGGGACGACGTAGCCGAGGGTGGCCCGTGCGCGCAACTGGTTTTCGTATTGACCGGAGTAGTCGATGGTCATTCCCGGTGCCAGGGTGATCTCGGCGGCGATGCGCTCCTTGATCTCCTCGACGAAGCCGCCGAGGTCGCGGTCGCGGACGTTGGCCTGCACGAAGACCCGCAGCCGGCCGTTTTCGCTCTGGATCTCATTGGGGCCGACGACGCGCTTGAGGTCGGCGACCTGGCGCAACTGCACGGTCGCGCCCGAGGGGGTGGCGACCAGGATCTCGCCCAGGCGGTCGATGTCACCGCGTTCGGATTGCTCCAGCCGCACCTGGAGCGGCCAGCGTTCGCGGCCCTTGATGGTCGTGCCGACGCTGATCCCGCCGATCCCGGCCTCCACCTGACGGAAGACCTCCGCAACGCTCAGCCCGTAGCGGCCGAGCATCTCGCGCCGCACCTGAATCTCCAGATAGGGCTTGCCCTGCACCCGTGACGGCGCGACGCCGACCGCACCAGGGACGCGATTGATGACGCGCTCGACCGCGAAAGCCTGTTCCTGGAGTGCATTGAGGTCGTCGCCGAAGATCTTGACGCCGACCTGGGCCCGGATGCCGGTGCTCGTCATCAGAATGCGGTTCTCGATCGGTTGGAGGAACCCAGGCACATAGCCGGGCACATTCATGAGGCGCTCCGACAGGTCGGCGATGATCGAGGCCTTGGTCGTTCCGGGCGGCCAGGCGTCGGGCGGTTTGAGCTGGATGGTGGTTTCGATCATCTCGACCGGGGCCGGGTCGGTCGCGGTGGCGGCCCGCCCCAGTTTGCCGGCCGCCGAGGCGACCGCCGGGTGCGCGCTGATGACCTGATCCTGCCAGGCCATGATGCGTTTCACCTCGGTGAACGCGGTGGCCGGCAGCAGCACCGGCATGAAGAGCAGCGACCCTTCCTCCAGGGTGGGCATGAATTCGGTGCCGAACCCCTGGGTATGGCGGGCGATCGACTCGGGCAGGTGGGCGTTAATGGCGCGCGGCAACCCCCAGGCGATGACGATGCAGACGGCGAGCAGGCTGGTCGCAAGTCCCAATACGGTCTTGCGGTGGCGCAGTGCCCAGTCGAGCGCCGGCGCGTAGAGGCGCAGCAGGCGCTGCATCAGCCAGTTCTCCGACTCCGGCTGGAAGGGGCCGCGGATCAGCAGGGTGCAGAACACCGGCACGGCGGTCACCGCGAGCAGGGTGGCTCCGATCAGGGCGAAGGTCTTGGTATAGGCCAGCGGATGAAACAGCTTGCCTTCCTGGCCGGTAAGCAGGAACACCGGCACGAAGGCGAAAATGATCACCAGCATCGAGAACACGATGGGCCGCCCGACCTGGGTGGCGGCGGCCAAGGTCTGGGCGAAGACCTCGGCGGTGGTGAGCCGGCGGCGCAGCGTCGCCTCGGCGCGCTCGCAATGCCGGATGACGTTTTCGGTCATGACGATGCCGGCATCCACCAGAACGCCGATGGAGATGGCGATTCCGGTCAGCGACATGATGTTCGAGGGGATGCCGAACTGATCCATCAGAATGAAGGCGATCAGGATGGACGCCGGCAAGGGCAGGGTGACGATCAGGATGCTGCGGAAATGGAAGAGAAAGAGGATGTGCATCAGCGTCACCAGGATGACTTCCTCGGTCAGCGCCGCCTTGAGGGTGGTGATGGCGCGCTCGATCAATTCGCTGCGGTCATAGAAGGCGGCCAGGCTGACACCCGGCGGCAGGCCGGGGCTCAGGCTGCTGATCCGGGTCTTCACGTCCTGGATGACGCGATAGGCGTTCTCGCCATAGCGCATGACCACGATCCCGCCGACCACCTCCTGTCCATTCACATCGAGCGCGCCGCGGCGGAACTCACCGCCGACGCGGATGGTGGCGACATCGCGCAGATAGAGCGGGGTGCCGTTGCGCGGCAGTACCGGAATCTGCTCCAGGTCGGTGAGATCCTGCACCAGACCGATGCCGCGGACAATGTATTCGGCGCCGTTTTCCTCGATGGTCTTGCCGCCGACATTGCGATTGCCGCTGCCGACGGCATCCATGACCTCGCCCAGGGTGGCGCCGTATTGCTTCAGTTTGAGTGACGAGACCTCGATCTCATACTGGCGCACGAAGCCGCCGATGCCGGCAACCTCGGCCACGCCCGGCACGGCGGCGAGTTGATAGCGGATGAACGTATCCTGCAAGGTGCGCAGCGAGCCCAGGTCCTGCGTGCCCGAGGTGTCTTTGAGGTAATACTGGTAGACCCAGCCCAGGCCCGTGGCATCCGGTCCGAGCCGCGCGATCACCCCCGCCGGCAGCAGGTCGCCCAAAGAGTTCAGCCGTTCCAATACCCGCGTGCGGGCAAAGTAGACATCGACCTGATCGGCGAAGATCACCGTGAGGAACGCAAAGCCGAACATGGAACTGGCCCGCACGGTCCGCACCCCGGCCAGGCCCTGCAGCGACACGGAGAGCGGGTAGGTGATCTGATCCTCGACCTCCTGCGGCGAGCGGCCCGGCCAGTCGGCGTAGACGATGACCTGATTCTCCGAGAGGTCGGGAATGGCGTCGATGGGCACGCGCTGCAACGCGACCAGGCCCCAGGCACAGAGCGCGAGAAAGCCGCTCAGGACCAGGAAGCGGTTGTGCAGCGACCAGTGGATGAGCCGGGTGATCATGAGGTCTGTGCGTACTCCGTTCCACCTGAAGTTGCAGCGTCATTCCGGCAGGATGCCGGAATCCAGAGCCATGGATGGTCCCTCGCGGCGACCTTGATCATCGTTCCGGCCAGCTTTCGTCGGAATTCAGGAGGGGAAATTTCGTCCACAGATGAACACAGATGTTTTTCTTCATCTGTGAACATCTGTGAACATCTGTGACATCTGTGGACAAATCCGGATCACTGCTTTGGCCGGAGCAGCGATCCTGACCGTTCCTGCCGTAGGGTGGACAAGCGCAGCGCAGTCCAGCAGCGGCGGCGCGGGATTCGGTGGACTGCGCTGTCGCTTGTCCACCCTACTCGTGCACCTCGTCACCGCATTCGAGCATGGCGGACCCGAAGAAGGGGTTACGCAGTTGCCGCGACCGGGAGAGCCAGCGGGCGGTGCCGAGCACCGGGGTCATGGGGCACTGGTAGATCCAAAGTTGTTCCCGGTGCTGAAGGTGCTGGGTGCGGGCCACATCCGCCACGGCGGTGCTGAATGGCTCGAAGGCGCGGCGTGCCGCGTCGAGGTCGGACGCCTCGGCGAGCGTGCCGGTGAAGGCGGCCAGCTCACCGCGCGCCGCCGCGGCATCGCCGGCGAGATAGGCGGCAAGCGCCGCACGCAAGGCGGGCAACTGCTGTTGGTAGGCGGCGAGATCATCGGCCGCGAGTGCGTTCGCGCCATCGGCGGTGGCGAACGCCAGGGTGCGCAGCAGACCATAAGTCGCCTCGGCCGGCGGCGGGGGAGCGGCGGGAATGGTGACCGGCATGAGATGGCCCTGGTGAGGGTTCGCCGCCGCGCCCGCGTGGGCGAGTTGGGCCTGCGCATCGAGGATCAGGGCGGCCGTGGTCACGACTCGGTCGCCCGCGTTGAGACCGCTGAGCACCTCGGTCTGGGTGTCGCCCACGCGGCCCAGCCGGATTTCGCGGGCCAGATAGCCGCCCTGCTCACCCAAGTCGAGATAGACGATGGGCCGGCCGCTGTGCTGCAGGACAGCCGCGCGCGGCACGAGCAGGTGGTCCGGCGTGGTGACCGACACCAGCGCCTGGGCGGTCTGGCGGTAGCGCAGCCGGCGCTCGGGGTTCTCCAGGGTGACCCGCACGCGCGCGGTGCGGGTCTGTTCATCCAGGTTGGGGTCGATGAAGCTGATGGGGGCGCTCAGCACCTGGCCGGGGAGCGAGGGCACCGACACTTCCACGGTCTGGCCCAGGCGCAGCCAGGCGAGGTCGGGCTCGTAGGCGTCGAACACGAACCACATGCGCGAGAAGTCGCCGATCTCGAACAGCGGGTCGTTGGTCTTGACATACTGCCCCTCGTAGACAGCGCGCGAGACCACGGTGCCGGACAGCGGCGCGCGGATATTGACCATGGCGGTGGGCTTGAGCGTGCGGTCCAGGATGCGGATCTCTTCCTCGGTCAGACCCAGTTCGAGCAGGCGTTCGCGGGCCGCCGCGCGCTCGGCGCGGGGCGAGGCGACCTCGCCGGCCTTGAGCCGTTCGACATACTGGCGTTGGGCGGTGAGCATTTCGGGGCTGAAGACGGTGGCGAGCGGCGCCCCGGCCGCCACCTCGGCGCCCACATAGTTGACCTGGAGTGTCTCGATACGCCCCGGCACCCGTGCGGCCAGGATGCGATGCCGGGTGTCATCATCGTTGATGACCCCGCTGACGCGCAGGGTGCGGGTCAGTGCACCCCGAGTGACCTCGCTGGTCGCGACGCCCGTCACCGCAACCTGGGCGGCGTTGAGCGTGACGCGGTCGGGATCGACGGTCGCTGCCGCGGGGTTCCCCCCGACGGCGACAAGGTCCATGCCGCAAATCGTGCAGCGGTCACCGGGTTTGTCGGATGTGATCCAGGGGTGCATGGGGCACTGATAGACTTGTGCCGCCTGGACTGGTGCTAATGATTGGCCGGCTGGACCGGCCTGCTCGCGGCCGACCAGATAGCCGCCGCCGACGAGCAGCAGACCGAGGGCGAGCAGGAGGGGGCCTTTGATGCTCATAGCGCTTTGGTTGTAGGGTGCGGTGAGGAACGAACCGCACCAAGCGCTCCGGCCGTGCGCGGATTTTCAGGACGCGATCGGGAGCCTGATGGGCGGTGAGGACCGGACGGCGGCGGCGAATTTGGCAAGCCGGTGCATCGCGAATGATGCGGTTCGTGCCTCACCGCATCCTACTCTCGACCTTCAGCCGAAACGACGATGAAGGCCGCCACTCTCACGCTTCAGGCTCCTCCCCGATCCACCCCTGCAACGCTTTGATCAGGCCCTCGGCCTGGGCGCGGCTGGAGATGTTGAACTTGGACTGCTGACGGTATTCACCGGCACGCTTCTGATAGCGGCGGATGGTGTATTTGTCCGGCCCGTAGATCTCCTTGGTGCGGTCCCAGTCCTGGTAGCGGAAGAGGATGGTGGTCCAGGCGCCCTTGGACAAGATCACCTTGTCCAATTCCTTGCAGGTCTCGATGCCGTCTTCCGTGTAGGAGACGGTCAGGTCCTCGACCTTCTCGGTCATGTGTTCTCTCCGCGAGTCAATGGCGCGGCCCCTTCATGGGCGGGCGCCGGATTGTTGCAATGCCTGCCGGATGGCAGCGGTGTTCGTACCCTTGGGGTCTAAGCCCAGCGCCAGTGCCAGCGGGGTTCGGCCGGACCCGTCGGGTTGGTTGATGTCGGCCCCGCGCGCGATCAGCCGCTTGACCGTTTCCAGGTGGCCCAGTCCGACCGCCAGGTGCAGCGGCGCGGCGCCGTGCGCGTCCGGTCGGTTGAGATCGGCGCCGCGGCGGAGCAGGAAGGCGAAACTATCGCGATCCGCGACCCCGGCCCGCACCAGGGCGAGCAGGATGGCCTGTGCATTCACGGTCGCACCCTCCTTCACCAGCATGACGGCAACCTGGGTTCTGCCGTTGATCAGCGCCAGTTCCAATGGGGTGCGTCCGGCACCATCCACGGCGACCAGCGATGCGCCATGCTGGACCAGTTCGCGGGCGATGCCGACCTGACCCGCCCTGGCCGCCACGTGCAGTGGGTGGTTGCCGTCGCGGTCGGCCTGATTCAGGTCCGTCTTCCAGTAGACGTGCCGTTTGATCTGGTCCAGATCGCCCACCCGGACCGCCCGGCTCAGGTCCACCGTCGGGTGCGCGGGGTCGTCGCAGCCCCCCAGCAGCAAGGTTGTCAACAGGGCCAGGATCAGGGCCGGTAGAGCGAACGGGTGGCGCATGGTGCGGATCGGTTTGGCGTATCTTACGGGCTGAACCGCGGGTTCGTCCGGATGGTATCGACCGGGGGAACGGCTCGCAACCGGTATCCTGCCGGAGTCGCATTCGACGGCGGTACCCGCGCCGACTGCATTCGGAGTCCTATGATCTGGAAATTCCTGCTGACGATCGTTGTGATGCTTGGCGCCTATCTGGTCCTTCGCACTCGCTGGCGCGCATCGGGCCGAGCCTGGGGCAAGGCACCGACCGCTCCGCCGTTGCTGCCCGCCGGTCTGGTCCGCACGGTCGCTTACGCGCTGCTTGGGCTGATGCTGGCTGGCTCTGGCTGGTACCTGTTTTGGCAGTGGGAGAGTGGGAATGGCGTGATGGTGGTCGAAGTGGTGAACGCCAACACGGGGGCCGTCACCCACTATGAGGCGCGCCGCCGCACGATCGAGGGTCGCGGGTTCCGCACCCTGGACGGCCGGGAGATTCGGCTCGCGGACGTGGAGCGGATGATCCTGAAGCCGGCCTCAGTCCACCGGGTGCCGGGCGGCGCCGAATGAGGCCGATGCGTGTGTGCGCCTCACCCTGGTCCGCTCTCAGGTGACCAGCGCTCCGCCGCGGCGTCGTCGGTCGCCCGCGCCTCCACCCAGCGTTCGCCGTCCACGGTCGTCTCCTTTTTCCAGAACGGTGCCCTGGTTTTTAGGTAGTCGATCAGGAACTCGCAGGCGCGAAAGGCATCGGTGCGGTGTCGGCTCACCACCCCGACGAACACGACTGGCTCCTGTGGCGTCAGGCGCCCGACGCGATGGACGATCCGCAGCCCCAAGAGGTCCCAGCGGTCGGCGGCCTCCGCTGCGATGGCCTCCAGGGCTTTCTCGGTCATGCCGGGATAGTGTTCGAGGGTCATGGCACTGACCTCGCGATCCGCGTTGATGTCCCGCATCAGACCGACAAAGGTAACCAAGGCCCCCACCTGCGGCTTGCCGCGCCACAGGGCTTCCTGCTCCGCGGCGACCGCGATGGGCTCCTGCTGGACTTGAATCTGAGTCATACACTGCAACTTTTCGCTTGCCGGCAGCATCAGGCGCGCTCACGCCGGTGCTGCGAGTGTCGTCTGGAGTTTGCGACGAGTCTAGCGGTCGCGTGCGTTGATTGTCCAGGTTCTCAGACGGCGTATCCTGCACTATGCTCGTTCCTTTCAGGCGGGGTGATCGGCCGATGTTCGGTGCCTTGACTGACCAACCCGATGGCGAGGTGTGATCGATGGAGATATTTACCCGATTTCTGCTCATTGAATGTCCGCAGGAACTCCACTGCGCGCCGGACGGCACGCATCCGGCATTCGAGGTCCGATTCACCGCGGATGGCGAGATTCCCTTTCCTCAGGTCATCCTGCGTGCACCGGGGATGCAGGCGCTGCTCAATGGCGATGCCATACGGTCCAGTCAGGCCGCTTCCGGCGCATGGACCTATGTCGCCGCCGTGCCGGCGGGGACCATTGATGGCCACCGCATCAGCGTCCAGATCGAAGGCTGTCGCCAGGCCGACATTGCGCAGGCGCAGGGCGCAGATTGGATCAAGCATGACCGGGATGTGCATCTGATCCGTCCTCAGCGTGTTAAAGCCGAAGCCCGCGTTGCGGTAGTCGGCGGTGCCGAAGTGAAGCTCTACTTCGGTATCCACAAGCACATGCATCAACCCTATTACAACACCACCGACCGCACTTACTGGGATGGCGAGAAAGACGGTATCTTCGGCTCGCGCGGCGGCAACTATACCGATTTCATTCCCAACGCCGTGCAGCAGTACAGTGACGGCCAACTGCCGCATGCGGGGTTGTCGACGAGTTGGAGCGGCTCACTGATCGAGCAACTCGACCGCTGCGGTGAGGAGGGCTTCTGCGGCGGCCGCTTCTCCGGCTGGAACACGGCCCTGCGGCGGATGGGCGGGCTGCGAACCGAACTCGGCAACCCGCGTGTCGCTTTTTCAGCTTTCGGTTTCTTCCATCCGCTGATGCCGCTGATTCCGGCGCAGGACATCGTTCGCCAGATCGCCTGGCACCGCGATGTGATCAAGCGTGCGTTCGGTGTCGAAGCCTCGCGCGTGCTGTTTCCGCCGGAAACAGCGTTTCATGTGCGCATGATTCCGGCCCTGATCGAGGCCGGTGTGACGGCGGTGATCTATGACTCGATTCACCGCTTTCGCGCCTGTCGCGACTACCCCTATGCCGGTCTTGGCGAGGGCATGTTGCCGCCGAACGCGGCCGAGCAGACCAATCCGCCGGTGGATGACTGGGTGCAATTGCAGAATATCTGGGCCGGATCGAAAATCTCACCGCGCTTGCTGCGGCCGGAGTATGTGGGTTACGAGGACCCGGAGGGCAAGCTCCACACCATCATTGCCGTCCCGGCCGAACGCTATATCGGCAACGAGGACGCGCGCGGCGGCTTTGGCGCATTGCAATATGCGGATGTGCTGGGCCAGGTTTATGATCGGATCATCGAAACCGGCAGCTACGATCCCGCGCATCCGCCGTTCTTCCTGCTGCATTCCGACGGCGACAATCACGGCGGGGGTGCGGACAGCTACTACGGGCACAACACCGGTCGGTTGGTCGAATGGCTGCAGCAGGATAGCCGCTTCGAATTGACCACCACCGAGGATTATCTGCAGCGCTTCCCGCCCGATCCCAGCCAGGTGGTCCACATCGAACCGGGTTCCTGGGCCGGCGCCGACAATGGCGATCCGCAGTTCATGAAGTGGTTCAGCCGCTACGACCAACCCTATTCGCCTGATCTGAACTCCTGGGCCGTGCTCACCGCCTTCCAGAATGCCGTGCATACGCTGGAATGCAGCGCGCCCGATCATCCGGAACTGGCCGAGGCCATCCGCCTGCTGTTGACCGCCGAAACCAGTTGTTACTGGTATTGGACGGGTCAGCAGGCCTGGGACCAGCAGGTCACCAACGCGGCCAACCTGGGTTTGCGCCTGATCAAGCCGACGCTCGACGGGCTGATCGCCGCCGGTCACGATCGCCTTGGGCCGACCATCTTCGCACCCTGGGTGACGCCGGAGAATCCGGGCGGCAAGCGCTGGGGGCAGGGATGCTTGCTCGATGCGCCGCGCCAGGGTGTCGCGCACACCTTTGTCGCCGACGTCTCCGGGCTGGAACGGGTCGAACTGGTGCTGCGCACCTCGGCCGGGGAACAGCGCCTGACCATGCATAACCACGGAGCCTATCCGTGCGAAACCGGGGCTAAGGTGACGGCGGACTACCTGACCGCCGACCTGCCGATCGGTGTCGGTGACGTGCGTTACTACATCGAAGCGGAGGATCGGCGCGGCAACCTGTCCAGGGGAGCCCTGGAGCGTATCCGGCTGTCCTGAGCGATATCACCTATATCCGAGAAGCTTGATACGGATTATCCTACCCGCACGATCCCTGTCATACGTGATAACCGGAGGTAGCGGCGGGTTTCAAACCCGCCCCTACTGGATATCGGGTGCGAACACTATATCCATGCGGCGGGATTGCGGGAAAATCCTGTACCAGATCGCGACGGATTTTCGTCTGCCTTCAAGGAGTGCCGACCGGAGCCTAGGCGGGCTATGTGATGGTCGGCGCGACGCGAAAGACGAGCGAGGTGGTACAGGAATAGACAGAAATCGCCTTAACGAACACGCGATGCTTGAAGTCACGACAAAAACGAGGAAGACACCAACGGCTGCGGGGCGCGGCCCGGTCCTGTACCGGGCTCGCACTCGGGGCGCACCACCGGGCATGCGCTGTTCGGAGACCATCCTTCGTGAAAGCTAGAAATACATGGGGTCAGTTGACTGCCGCGGATGCCAGCCACTCGACCGTTCGCATCGTTTCTAGGTTTCTTTTGTGGTATCGCATTGAGGCCATCGAACAGACCCGGTTGAACAGTCGTCGCCGTTCGCTGCGGCCGGGCCAGCGTGCGCTGGTTCCGAGATGGACGATCAGGTCCGTGCGCGCCGCTGCGACCGGACGCCGGCCTTGATCATTGAAACTCAGGATGATCGGCGAAGCAGATGCGGCAATGTAGAAATATACAAATTCTCTACTTGCGCACGAGCCCAAGGGGTTCTCCGCAGGAATTTCAAACTGGATTTCACCGACGGCTCGTTTTTGAAACAATTGATGTTGATCTTGTCGGCGAGCCCATCCCAGCCGTAGTGATCAACAAGCGTCAGGACAACGCGCTCCAGGCTAACCCCGTGTAATGGATTCTTCGGTTGTTCGCCAGGCATGGTTCACATGCATCCTGATTGGTCGCACATGCGTGGACATTGAAGGCTCATAACGACGGCCACGCGATTCATTCTTCGGCAATCATGAACGAGGGCGATGGGGTGCTGTCCTTGCTCTGCCAGGCGGAGCAATGACTGGGGTAATCGGTGTCCTGGCGCCAGAACGGCATCGCGGGTTGCCGACGCGGTTCGGCGCCTACCTGATATCGCGAGCGATGCGTGGGGTTTGGTGATCCTGCCACGGTGGCTTTGATCTTCGATTGGCGGAGAGGGTGGGATTCGAACCCACGGTACGCTCGCGCGTACACCTGATTTCGAGTCAGGCCCGATCGGCCACTCCGGCACCTCTCCTGGGACTGGGTCGCCGCACAAGTTGCGGTGAGCTGACTAGTTTATGCGTGTGGGGTGTTCTTGTCCATGTCTTCGATTGGCAGCCGACCGCTTGGCGGTCTTCCGGCGCCGATACACTGGGCGGGCCTTGATCATCGTTCCGGCCAGACCTTCCGCCGACGTCCCCTGACGGAAACCTGGGGATAATCCCGGATGGTCGCTGTGGTCGGAACGGCGATCATAGTCACCGGGCGCGCGGTCAGCGGCGTGCGCGGAAGAAGGCGCGCAGCGTTTCGCTGCACGACTCCGCGAGCACGCCCCCCGAGCAGGCGGTGCGGTGGTTGAAGCGGCCATCGGAGGGCAGCAGGTCGAAGACACTGCCGCAGGCGCCGGCCTTGGGGTCCGGCGCACCAAAGACGACCCGCTCCACGCGGGCATGGATGATGGCCCCGGCACACATGACACAGGGTTCCAGAGTGACATAGAGAACGGAACCGGGGAGGCGGTAGTTGTCCAGGTGTTGACCCGCGGCGCGCAGGGCCTGAATTTCGGCATGGGCGCTGGGGTCGCGGGCGGCGATCGGGCGGTTCCAGCCTTCGCCGATGAGGCGGTCGTCCAGGACCAGAACGGCACCGACCGGGACCTCGCCGGCCGCGGCCGCGCGCTCGGCCAGCGTCAGTGCATGGGTCATCCAGCGGGCGTCCGCGGTTTCAGTCTCGATCATGGCGTTGGGTTCGATGCGCAGACTAAGGTGATTTCCGGAACACCGGATACCACCCACCACCGACCCGGATGTAGGTGCGACTTCAGTCGCACCGACTCGGACGCAGGTGCGACTGAAGTCGCATCGACATTCACCGGTATCAAAATTGTCGGAAATCACCTAAGGTCCCAGCGCGCGTGGCAGCGGCCTCATCACTCCCACTCGATCGTGCCCGGCGGCTTGCCCGTGATATCGTAGACCACGCGGGACACGCCGGGGACCTCGTTGACGATACGCCGACAGACCAGATCCAGGAAGTCGTAAGGCAGATGCGCCCAGCGGGCGGTCATGAAGTCGATGGTCTCCACCGCGCGCAAGGCGATGACGTGGGCATACTGGCGGTTGTCGCCGACCACGCCGACCGAGCGGACCGGCAGGAAGACTGCAAAGGCCTGTGAAACCTTGTCGTAGAGGTCGGCCCGGTGCAGTTCTTCGATGAAGATGTGGTCGGCGCGGCGCAGGGTCTCGGCGAATTCGCGGTGCACTTCGCCCAGGATGCGCACACCAAGACCGGGACCTGGGAAGGGATGACGGTAGACCATCTCCGCGGGCAGGCCGAGTTCCACGCCGATGCGCCGCACCTCGTCCTTGAATAGCTCACGCAGGGGCTCGACCAACTTGAGCTTCATGTGCTCCGGCAGGCCGCCGACATTATGATGCGATTTGATCACCTTCGCCTTGCCCAGCCTTGATCCCCCTTGGGCCCCGGCCGATTCGATCACGTCGGGGTAGATCGTGCCTTGGGCGAGCCATTTCACGTCGCGCAGTCGGGTGGCCTCGTCGTCGAAGACTTCGATGAAGGTGTTGCCGATGATCTTGCGCTTTTGCTCGGGGTCGGTGACGCCCTGGAGCCGGCCGAGGAAGCGGTCCGCGGCGTCGACCCGGATGACCTTGACGCCCATGTGGCGGGCGAAGGTCGCCATGACCTGATCGCCTTCGCCCAGGCGCAGCAGGCCGTTGTCGACGAAGACGCAAGTGAGTTGGTCGCCGATCGCGCGGTGCAGCAAGGCGGCGACCACGCTGGAGTCGACTCCGCCGGAGAGTCCGAGCAGGACCTGATCCTGGCCGACCTGGGCGCACACGGCAGCGATGCTGTCGGCGATGATGTTGCCCGGTGTCCAGAGACTACCGCACCCGCAGATCTCGTGGACGAAGCGCTCCAGGATGCGTCCGCCCTGGCGGGTATGGGTGACCTCCGGGTGGAACTGGAGCCCGTAGAACCCGCGGGATTCGTCGGCGATGCCGGCCAGCGGCGCATTGGCGGTCTCGGCGATGACCTGAAACCCCGGCGGCGGGGATTCCACGCGGTCGCCGTGGCTCATCCATACGTCCAGAAGCCCATAGCCTTCTGGGCTCGTGTGGTCTTCGATATCGCGCAGCAGCCGGGAATGACCCCGGGCACGCACCTGGGCATAGCCGTATTCCCGATGGGTTGCCGCTGCGACCTCTCCGCCGAGCTGCGCCGTCATCGTCTGGAGTCCGTAGCAGATGCCGAGGACCGGTACCTTGAGGTCGAAGACCAGCGGATCGGCGCGCGGCGTCTCGGCCGCGTGCACCGACTCCGGGCCGCCCGAGAGGATCACGCCCTTGGGGGCGAAGCCGCGAATGGTCGCCGCCGCGATGTCCCAGGGGTAGATCTCGCAATAGACCCCGGATTCACGCACCCGCCGCGCAATCAGTTGGGTGTACTGCGAGCCGAAGTCCAGGATCAGGATGCGGTCGGCGTGGATGTTGGTATTGAGATGAGGCATGGGGTGGTCTGCTGCCCGGGGGCGCTTGGGTTCACGGGCCAGGATGCTCGTCGCAGTTCCGCGGTTTGGTGGCGCTCGTTCACGATCATGCCGGCCTGGTCCGGCAGCCGTCGCTACTTTCCCCTGACCCGCACGTATTTGCTGTCGATGTCCTTTAGAAACCGCGTCAGCTCGGAATATAAGCCGAGGACCTCGTCATCCGTTACCTCGACGGCATCTCCTTGAAGATCGGTGCCGTTACGGTGGGTGATGTGGTGCCGCTTGTTCACCGCGTCGCGCAGCAACTTTGAGATTTGGAAATCGACGCCTAAGGTCGCACTGTAGGTCGCTTGGACGTCGTTGAGCCGGTGCCAAACCTCGTTCTGCATGCCCCGTACGATGTAGTCGGTGATTGAGGTATTGAGTGCCTGAGGGATCGGGAGGCATTGGTCGCGGAATTTCGGCATGTTGGCGAGCCGCTTGAGGGCAGCGGGATTGGCGCGTATTTCCGACAGCAGCACGTCGCTGAGATATTTCTCCATCAGGGTGACCGCATGCGCGAAGTACAACCGATTGATAAACGGATCGCGCACTCGCGCAAGTACGGCGCTTGCCTGAGAGACGAAGTCCTCAAAATGGCGACTGACTTCTCTGCGGCTATCGCTCATTCGCCTGGAACCTCGCCTCCAGTCGATCTTTCAGGTTCGACCCATTCTTTTCCAGTACGTCGATATGCCAGTCTACGCCGGCACCGGATGAATGGACGAGGACTCTGATTTCATTGCCGTCATCATCCAGAAACATCTCAGAATTTTCGACGATCCCCGCGTGGCAACGATCAGGGAACGGTACTGGAGATGGAACGCCGGCGATGAAAATCTCCTTGCCGTCCTTGAATATCGAGAGATAGCCGCCCGCGGGCGCCGGGAAGCAGTCCGATCCGGATAGGGTGACGGTAGCCATGATTGACTCTCTAGTTGTCGATCCGGTAATTCGGCGCTTCCTTCGTAATCTGCACGTCATGCACATGGGATTCGCGCATGCCGGCGCTGCTGACGCGGACGAACTGCGGCTTGGTCCGCATTTCCTCAATGGTGGCGCAGCCGGTGTAGCCCATCCCGGAACCCAGGCCGCCGACTAACTGGTGGATGACGTTGAGCACGCTGCCCTTGTAGGGGACCCGGCCTTCGATGCCCTCGGGGACCAGCTTGTCCTTCTCCGCGTCCTCCTGGAAATAGCGGTCACTGGAGCCCTCTTTGGCTCCCATGGCGCCCAGTGAACCCATGCCGCGGTAGGATTTATAGGAGCGGCCCTGGTAGATCTCGACTTCGCCCGGAGCCTCGTCGGTACCGGCGAAGAGCCCGCCGATCATCACGCTGTGTGCTCCGGCGGCGATCACCTTGGCGACATCGCCTGAGTAGCGCAGGCCGCCGTCGGCGATCACCGGGATCCCGGTGCCTTCCAGCGCCTCGGTCACGTTGGACACGGCGGTAATCTGCGGCACGCCGACACCGGCGACGATGCGCGTGGTGCAGATTGAACCCGGGCCGATGCCGACCTTGACCGCGTCCGCCCCGGCAGCGGCCAGGGCGCGGGCGGCGTCCGCGGTGGCGATGTTGCCGCCGATGACCTGAACCTCGGGGAAGTGACGTTTGACCCAGGCGACGCGGTCCAGCACCCCCTGTGCGTGGCCGTGTGCGGTGTCGACCACGATCACGTCGACCCCGGCTTCCACCAGCGCGGCGACGCGCTCGTCGGTGCCGCGGCCCACGCTGACCGCGGCCCCGCAGCGCAGGCGCTCGTGGTGGTCGCGTGACGCCTTGGGAAAATCCTTGGCCTTCTGGATATCTTTGACGGTGATCAGTCCGCGCAGCTCAAACCGGTCGTTGACGACCAGCACCTTTTCGATGCGGTGCTGGTGCAGCAGTCGTACCACTTCATCGCGGCTCGCGCCTTCCATGACCGTGACCAGCCGTTCCTTGGGGGTCATGATGGCCGAGACCGGTTCATCCATCCGCGTCTCGAAGCGCAGGTCGCGGCCGGTCACGATGCCGACCAGCTTGCCGGCTTCGGTCACCGGCACGCCCGAAATGTTATGGGCGCGGGTTTGGCGCAGCACCTCGCCGACGGTGACGTCCGGCCGGACGGTGATCGGATCGCGGATGATACCGCTCTCGTATTTCTTGACCGCCAGCACCTCGCGGGCCTGGCGTTCCGTGTTCATATTCTTGTGGATGATACCGATGCCGCCTTCCAGGGCCATGGCGATGGCCAGTCGTGCCTCGGTGACGGTATCCATGGCGGCGGAGACGAGCGGGATCTTCAGGCCGATCTCACGGGTCAGTTTAGTGTGGAAGCTGACCTCGTTGGGCAGCACCCGGGAATGGGCAGGGACGAGCAGGACGTCGTCGAAGGTCAGTGCTTCCTGGATCAGGCGCATGGCTCAGGCACTCCGAAGGGGCAGCTACCCCGGAAGAATAACCTAGTAGTATATATTTTCCCACTGGTTGAGTAAACTTCCCAGCGTCGCCCCGTCGCCCCGTCGCCCTCGCCGGCTACCCGGCAGGCCGTCAGTGACACCTGAGGAAGCCTGGATGAATTATTCTGCATGTGCGGCCGGTGTTCTCGCCTGTTGTGTGTTCCAGAGCGATGCCGCGGAACAGACAATGACACTCGAAGGAAACGGCCTTGATCATCGTTCCGGCTGGCCGCGCACGGTCCGCTCAGCGGACCCTACGGTAACACCGTGACCTGTAGGGTCCGCTGTGCGGACCGACGACCGTGCAGATCGCGCGGTGGTCGGGTGTATGACCAAGGCCAAGGAAACGATGTGTGCCAGGATGGACACGCCTGGAGTTCCCGGCCGAGTGAGCCGCGCGGGTCCTATTACTTTATCGATGCGCGGGCCTGGACCTGGTACGGCCAAGGCGACGGACCGGGAGTCACGCGGAGCTTCTTTGCGTGCGATCTGGCCGGACTCCCGCCAACTGCCACGATCCTGCGCGTGGTGCTGGGTCTCTACCAGGACAAACGCGTTGCCAATACCAACAAGAATGCACAGCACTCAACCCTGAGCGGGTCCAACGCGCTGGTCGTCCAGCGGATCATCTCGCCCTGGTCGGAGCAGGACATCTCCTGGAACACCCAGCCGACGACAACCGACAGCAACCAGGTGATAGTCCAGGCCAGCACCAACCCGATTCAGGACTACCAGATCGATGTCACACCGCTGCTGAAGGATGCCCTCGATCACAACGACATGAGCCTCGGACTGGCCCTGAAGCTATTGCACGAACAGCCTTACCGGGCGGTCGCTTTCAGCTCGAACGACAATACCGATCCAGACTCGCATCCGCGCCTGGTCATCACCTACGAGACCTCGGAGGATGCCCGCCAGTCGGTCGAGTTGCACCACGAGGCCGCGGATCCCGATCGCCAGTCTGTCGACCTACCCGTGGACGATGACCGCGAGCCGGTCAACGACGACAAGCCCACGGACCATCGCCGCGAGCCGATGCTCGAGTGGGCTCCGAAAACCGGACAGTGATTGTAGACTCTCGATCGGCACCACTTGCAGGGACCACCCGAATGCCTTCCGCGCCCATGCCCGACCTGTACGCGATCGAACCCCAGGGTGCCAACCCACCGCAGCCCCACTTCATGATCCTCCCGTCGCTCGCCTGTCCGGCCCGGTGCGGCTACTGCTTCGGCCCGCACCAAGGGCCGATCATGTCCGAGGCAGTCGCGGACGCCGCCGTTGAGTTCGTCGCCCGCATCGCCGCCGAGACCGGCATGACCAAGGTCAGCGTGACCCTCCACGGCGGCGAGCCCCTGATGGCCGGCCCCGCGCGGCTCCGCCAATTGTTCACGGGGCTGCGCGACCGCCTGGGTGCGGAGCGACTGCGTCTCGCCATCCAAAGCAACCTCTGGCTGCTCGACGACGACCTCTGCCGACTGTTTCGCGAGCACCAGGTCGAGATCGGCACCAGCCTCGACGGACCCGAACCGATCACCGACGGCCAGCGCGGCCCCGGCTATTTCGCCCGGACGCTGGCTGGCATCCGCCGCGCCCAGGCGCACGGCGTCCAACCCGGCTGCATCGCCACCTTCACTCGCGCCAGTGCCCCGCGCTGGCGCGAGGTCTTCGACTTTTTCAACAACGAGCAACTGGGTTTCTCCATCCACCCCGCCCTGCCCCCGCTCGCGGGCGGCGACTCCCGGCACACACTGCCGCCAGCCGACTACGGGCGTCTACTGTGCGCCCTGGCCGACCATTACATCCACCACCGGCGCGAGCTCGCCATCCCCTCCCTGGACCAAGTCTGCCGCTCGCTCGGCAGCGGCGAGGGCCAGGTCTGCACCTTCCGCGACTGCCCGGGCCAGTTCCTCGTCATCGACCCCCAAGGCGCCATCTACCCGGTGAGGCTTCACTGAATGCACTGTGGCGGGAGCTGTATCCACCGACGCGGCGGCTCAACAACCTCTACCTGCACCTCACTTGGCGGTGTCAGCTTCGGTGCACCCAATTGTTACGCCCGGGCCGATGGCCAGGGGCGGGGGCAGCCGGACCTGCCGGTCGCCGACCTGACGCGACTGCTTCGGGCGGCCAAAGAGGCCGGCTTCCGCCAGGTCGAACTGACTGGCGGCGAGCCGCTGCTTCACCGCGAGCGCGACGCCATGCTGGACGCACTGACTCAGGCGCGCGGTTGGGCCGCGCCTATGGGCCTCGTCCTGCGGAGCAACCTAGCCCTGCTGCTGGATACCCAAGTGCTCCAGCGGATCGCCCTGGCCGTAGATCGCCTTGTCGTCAGCGTAGACGGTGACCAAACTCAGCACGACGCCCGCCGTGGATCGGGGAGCTATGCGGCGGTGGTTCGCAACCTTGACGCTTATCAGGATGACGCGGCCCGAATGCCTGGCGCAGCTGAGCTATGCTTAGCCGCGACCATCGGCGCCACCGACCGCGCCAGCGAAGCGGAGGTTGCCGTGCGCGACCTAGCGCGGCGACTCGGGGTTTCGTACATCCGCATTCGTCGCGTCCTACCCCTGGGCCGAGCGAGCGAGTGGAAGTCCGCCCCGATTCGGGCCAGGCTCACCGGTGATGAGGATCCGATGGATCGGATCGAAGGCGGATTTAGGCCGCTTGCCAGTTGTGGCCTTGGTGAGAACCTCCACGTCGAAGTCTCCGGCGATGCGTTTCCATGCTATGCGTATACTCACCGCCGACACCATTTGGGAAACGTCGTTACGGACGGGCTGAGGGCGGTAATCGAAGGCGCCGGGTTTGCGGCCCTGAGCGGATGCGCAGTGGACTCGGTGCAGTCTAGGTCGGAGTGCAGAACTTGTGACTTGCGTTACATTTGTGGGGGCGGCTGCCGGGCCTGGCTTCACGGACGGGCTCAAAGCCTTAATCAAGTCGCACAAATCGAATGCCGGGAGGCAAAGGCGCGGGCCGAGAAAATTCTCCAAGCGGCCTGTGGATATCTGAACGTTACTTTTGATGATCCGGTGGTGAGATAGACAACATGTTAAATTCGTTGAAGCTCTGGTACCACTGCTGGAGGATTGAAGCTGAATCGCGCGGACGAATGTCTGGCCCGGCTCAGAAAAATCGATTCAGACGCAAAGCTGAGGCGTCTGCGAGCGCCCTGACGCGACTCAACGACTCGGACGCAATACCGTCGCTAGTGCGGGCATTGGACTTTCCTGTAGCCGCGCCTGCCGCTGCTCGAGCTCTCGAACGTCTTGATCGCCATGCGGTAATCGATGCGCTGATTGACGGTCTCAGAGGTTATAGCGATCATCGCTCCAACAACGCAGTCATGTTGAGGGGCTCATCCGCGCGTTGGCAGATTCCGATAGATATTGCCGTGTCGTTGCAGCGAGAACTCTCGGGGGCCTGGGGGATTTGCGCGCCGTTGAGCCGTTGATCCAGACACTCGGGAACTACGACTCGGGTATCCAGTCTGTAGCTGCCGAGGCTCTAGGCCGGCTAGGCGATCCGCGTGCCGTTATGCCGCTAATCCACGGGTTGGAAAGCGGGTTGGAAAATGGAGACCACCGACTTTGGCCTGAGGCTCTCTACGCGTTGGGGAAGCTAGCGGATAAACGCGCTGTCGGACCGTTAATCCGCGCCCTCAACAATAGCGCTGATGGGTACCGCATTGCCGCCGCTACGGCGCTGGGACAACTCGGGGACTTGCGTGCGGTTAGCCCTCTGGCGAACGCCTTGCACGGCCGGCGGCCAGTACAATGGGGGTTAGGTGTGGCTGTGGTAACAGCGCTCGCGAGACTGGGCGATTCCGAGGCAAACCAGGCGCTCGTGGAGGCGCTGGAATCCGCGGACGGCGAGATTAGCGGATGGGCGGCGATTGTACTCGCGAAACAGGGTGATTCACGAACAGTCGAGCCCCTGATCCGGGCGCTACGAATATTCGACCCCGAGGCCGCCGAGGCACTAGGCGAGCTCGGGGACAGGCGTGCCATAGAGCCTCTCATCAGGCAACTTGTGTCTTCTTCCCTCGATTCCCGTCGCACCGCAGCTACCGCGCTCGTGCGTCTGGGGGACACTAGATGGGCGAATTGGGCTCAAGTGGAAGAATGTAATATTAGAGATCTTGGAAAAATCGGCGATATCCGGGCAGTAGCGCGACTGATCGTATTCCTGGATTCTGGTGATATCGAGAGTCGCCGTTCTGGTGCCGAGGAGCTAAGGCATATCGCCTTGCAAACACCGCATGCCTTACAAAATTACTGGCCCCGCATTGCAGGCGCGGTTCGACGTCCGCATACGGACTACATGTCAGTGTTATGTCGCACTGACGTTCACGACGACTTTGGTATCGGATTGGACTTTCCCGATCCGCCGACAGCCGACGGCTACGTCTCCAAGGATTTCTGATACCAGCTTAGAGGCGCACGAGAGCCCGCCACTATGTAGCAACTGCAAATGATCCTGCTGAGACTAGCCAGGCGCCGACGATACGTCCTTGACATAAGTCCCTCAACAGTTACGTAGGATGGGCAAAGCGCAGCGTGCCCATCCTCCATCGCGGCCGGTACTATTTGAAACTGCCGGGGACCGCCGACATCGAGGACAAGCTGGCGGCGGCGATGTCGCTGATCGCAGAGTTGCGGGGGCGATGCGCACGCATGACCGCGGGGTCAAGCACCTGGCTATGGTCTGGCAAATCATAACTACCTGTGCCATGCTAGGTTCATGCGAGCGCGGCAAGTCTTCCACTACAAGGACCGACAGGGCGATCTCGTTTGCGAGATGGTCGTCTGGGCGCTGCCGACACCGACAAGTGAACGGCCGCACGGTCTCAAATACCGCTTCTACTGTGGGCGACCCGGCGACTGTCTCGTGCGTTACGACAACGAGTCGGGCAAGGGCGACCATCGACACTACAGAATTCTGGAGGAGCCATACCCCTTCGTTTCGATCGAACAGCTATTGGCAGATTTCCGACAGGATTGCGCCCGTCTCGCGGGCTGGAGATGGTAATGAAGAAAATCGAGATTAGCGTGTTGCGGCCAGATGCCGCGTTGCGAGCCTGTGCCGAAGTATGGCACGCGGTCGAGACCGGGGAAGCGGTGACACCCAGACTCGCCTTCGGCAGTCTGCACGAGCTGTTCTCGACGATCACCGAAAAGCGACTCGACCTGCTGCGCCATGTCGCGGCCCATGACGGGCTCAATATTCGGCAACTCGCCAACGCGCTGGGCCGGGACTATACGAATGTGCATACGGATGTGACCAGTCTGGTCGATCTTGGGCTGTTGGAGCTTGGCACGGGCGGTGGGTTGTCCACACTGTACGATGAAATCCTGATCCATGCCGATATCCGCGCCGCAGCCTAGATCCTTTGCATGGCCAGGGTGATGACGTGCGTTCACGCAGGCTGCACCAACAGTCAATCGATCCGGAGTTCAAAGCATGACGACGGCAGATCTCGTCTACGAGCATCTCAAGCAACTGCCGGAGCCCACACTTGGCACAGTGTTGGACTTCGTGCAGTTCCTGGAGCAGAAGGAGCGGCAGTCCGGCCGCACTGGAGGCTCTAAGGTAACCGACGGACCACGTCAGCCCGGCTCCGCGCGGGGGCAGGTCTGGATGGCGCCCGATTTCGACGCGCCGCTGGAAGACTTCAAGGAGTTCAATCACCGCGATCCGTTCGACCGGCTGCTGATCGCCCAGGCCATTGTCTTGGGCTGTCCGCTACTGAGCGCGGACCCTCTGTTCAGCGCCTATCCGGTCGAGTGCATCTGGAAATGACGCCCGACCCCCCCGGCCTGGCCTTGGACTTCAACCGCGACATCTACAGCATCTCGCGCCTGACCAGCGAGGTGCGGGCGGTGCTCGACGGCAGTTTCCCGCTGCTGTGGGTCCGCGGGGAGATTTCGAACCTCGCCCAGCCGGCCTCCGGTCACATCTATTTCAGTCTCAAAGATGAGGCCAGCCAGGTGCGCTGCGCCATGTTTCGCGCCAAGCGCCTGCTGCTCGGTTTCCGGCCGGAGAACGGTCAGCAGGTGCTGGCGCGGGCACGGGTGACGCTCTACGAGCCGCGCGGCGATTTCCAACTCGTGGTGGAGCACCTGGAGCCGGGCGGGGAGGGCGCCTTGCGCCTGGAACTGGAGCGGCTCAAGCGCCGATTGGCTGCCGAGGGGCTGTTCGCCGAGGCGGCCAAGCGCCCACTGCCGGCCTTCCCGCGCCAGGTGGGGCTCATCACGTCGCCCTCCGGCGCGGCGGTGCACGATTTGCTGACGGTGCTCGGGCGGCGCTGTCCGGCGCTGCCGGTGTTGATCTACCCGGCCCAGGTCCAGGGTGCCGGAGCGGCTGCGACGCTGATCCAGGCGCTCGCCGCCGCCAACCGGCGGGCCGAGTGCGATGTGCTGATTCTCGCCCGCGGCGGCGGGTCGATCGAGGATCTGGCCGCCTTCAACGATGAAGCCCTGGCCCGCGCGATCCGCGCCTCCGCGATCCCGGTGGTCACCGGCGTCGGGCATGAGATCGATGTGACCATCGCCGATCTGGCCGCAGACCGGCGCGGCGCGACGCCCTCGGCGGCCGCCGAGTTGGTGGCGCCGGCGGCCGTCCATCTTGCTCAGCGGGTCGCCGCCCTGCAGGCGCGTCTGCTGCATCTGGAGGGCCGCGTGCTCGATGGCGCCAACCAGCGCCTGGCGGCGGTGCTGCGCCAGTTGGCCCTGCTGCACCCGGCCGCGCGTCTGGAGCGGCGGGCGCAGCGGCTGGACGAGTTGGAGCGGCGGCTGGCCGAGACCATCAGCCGCCGCCTGGGCGCTGCCCGGTCGCGGCTGGAACCGCGGCGGATCGCCTTGCTGGCGGTCTCACCCGAGCGCCGGATGGAACGGGCCGCCGCGGGCCTGAATGATCTGGTGCGCCGCTTGCGCTGGGTCCAGTCGCACGCCTTGGCCAAGCGGCACGAGCGGCTGGGGCGGGCGATCACCGGCCTGGATGCCCGCAGCCCGCTGGCCACCTTGGCGCGCGGCTATGCCATCGTCACCCGGTTGCCGGACGGCGCCATCCTGCGTGATCCCGATCAGGCACCGCCCGGCACCCGGATCGCCGCGCGGTTGGCCGCGGGCACGCTGCACGCGCGGGTGGAAGCGCCGGAGCCGGCTGCCGAGGTGCCCCCGCGCCCTGCGGTGCGAAAGCGGCGGGTCAACACGCGCGGAGACGACCCCGTTGACGCCTAAACCGCGCTCAGAGGAGTTTGACCAAGGCGGCGATGGCGGCGACCTGGGCGAACATCAGCGGAACGATCCATTTCAGGAGGTCGATCTTGGTCCGCACCACCTCGCCGCGGACCCGCTCGATATCGAGCTTGAGTTCGGCCCGTACCTCTTGAATTTCTTTCTGCAGACGCAGTTCGGTCGCTCGCAGGTCGGCACGGACCTGCTCGATCTTTGCAGCCAGGTCGGCACGGACCTGCTCGATCTTGGTTTCCAGCCCGGCCCGCACCAACTCGACCTTGGTCTCCAGATCGGCTCGTACCAGCTCGATTTCCTTTTGCAGGCGTAACTCGGTTTCGCGCAGATGGCCCTTGGTGGCCAGGTCCGCCAGGTGCGGATAGCGCTCTTCCAGGCGCTCGAAGGCCTCGGCGATCAGTCGGGCGCGGGTGCGCTCGTCGGGAGCCGTGGTGAGTGCGTCGTAAAGGGCAACAACGGATGTCATGGCGCAACTATGGGATCACTTGAACGCGTACGCAAGCGACGAATCGGCGCCTCCGTCGGATAGGCACCGGGGTCTCAACGCCGCTGTGTCAGCTTCACGCCAACCAGGTCTCGGCCTGCTCCGCGGCGACCGGCCGCGAGAAATAATAGCCTTGCCCATAGCGGCAGCCCATGGCGTGCAGGAGCGTCGCCTGCCCTTCGGTCTCGATGCCCTCGGCCACCACGTCAAGCCCCATGGCCTGCGCCAGCGCGAGCACGGTGCGCACCAGAATCTGCGACTGGTCGCGGGTCTCGATCTCGGTGATGAATGAGCGGTCGATCTTGAGCACGTCGAACGGCAATTCGTTCAAGTAGCTCAATGACGAATAGCCGGTGCCGAAGTCGTCCATGTATAAGGGGATGTGCCGTTCGCGCAGGGCGGGCAGCACGCTGCTGGCGGCGTCGATGTTGGTGATGACGGCCGTTTCGGTCAGTTCCAGCCGTAACTCCCCGGCGAGCAGGCCGTAGCGCGTGATGACGCCGTCGATCTGTGTGAGCAGCTCGCCATCCAGCAACTGGTGCCCGGAGAGGTTGACGCTGACATAAAAGTCCGGAGGCCAACGCCCGGCGCGCTTCCATTGCTGAATCTGCCAGGCCGTGTGCTCCAGGACCCAAGCCCCGATCGGGACGATCAGTCCGGTTTCCTCCGCCACCGGGATGAAGTCCGCCGGCGGCAGCCACCCCTGTTGCGGCTGCTGCCAGCGGATCAGTGCCTCCATGCCGGCCGCCCGCCGGTCCGCCAGCGCCACGATCGGCTGGAAGAAGACTCTGAACTCATGACGGCGTAGCGCCTCCACCATCGCCTGCTCCAGGTGAAAGCGTTTGAGGGCGGGCGCGCGCATCACGGGCTGGAAATTGACGTAGCGATTGCCGCCGCCGACCTTGGCCAGATTCAGTGCGCTGTCGGCATCGCGCAGGATGTCGATGATCGCGGCGTCGGCGGTCGGGGCGCAAACCACGCCCATGCTTGCCCGGACATGCACCGAGCCGCCGTCCAGGGCGATGGGCTCGCGCAGGCGTTCCATGATCCGCAGGGCGACCCCTTGCGCGTCGCCGATCCGGTCGTCGGTGTACAGCAGGATCGCGAAGGCATCCGCGCCCAGATGCGCGACCGTGGCCTGGGGCGGGGCAAGCGTGCGCAGCAGTCGGGCGACGGCAATGAGCAGGTTGTCGCCGGCCGCATAGCCTAGGCTTTCGTTGATGACCTTGAAGCGGTCCAGATCGAGCAGCACCAGTCCGCGGCAGTCCCGGCGGGTGGTCGGCGCGATCCGCTGGTCGGTGAGACCGGACGCCATGCGGGTGCTGAGGGCGACCCGGTTGGGCAGACCGGTCAGGGCGTCATGGGTAGCATCGTAAACCAGCCGTTCCTGAGCCAAAGTGCGCTCGGCGCGCAACCGCACCAACAGCGAGATCAGCCAGCACACGGACTCGACCAGATTTCCCAGCGGGAAGGCAAAATTGCCCAGGGCGCTCATGCCCGCCCCGTTAAAGACGACGGTGGCCGTCTGGACCCCGCCGCCGATAATCGTGGCGCTCAGTCCGACGGCGAACCAACGGACCCAGGGTTGATTGCCCTTGAGCCCACGGATCAGCATGAACAGGACCGCGGGTGCCAATAACAGCATGATCAGGGCGCCGAGTCGGTAGCTCGGGGCGTACCAGAACGAGGCGAGAAAGGCGAGCGCGGCGAGCGTGACACCGCCGACGATGATCCGACGCAGGATCCCGCCGGGGCGCAAGAAGGCGACCATGGCCGTGCCGAGGCCCACGACGACCGCGGCGGCCGCGGTGGCCTGCATGAGGCTGAACGCCTCCCCTTGGGGCCAGCCGGGGATCCAGGCCGGCCCCACGCCGAGCACCTGGAGTTGATAGAGGATCAGAGTGAACACGTAGAAGCAATAGGCGTCCGTTACCGGGCTCGGGTAGGAGCGCCGCAGGCCCAGGCCGACCAATAGCAGTACCGTGAGGACCCCGGTATAGATGCCGAGCAGGACCCACAAGCGCATCGTGCCGCGGACGAAGTCCGGCTCGGGGCTGCCGCGTATCCAGGGGCGGATGGTCTTTCGATCCTGGATCACGACTGTTGCCTCTTGCGGCGGCATTCCGGCCGGCAGATGAACGTTGACCAGCGGACTCAGTAACCAGCGGTCGTCGAAGGGCCGGATACGCCCGGAGGCGGCGTGCCAGGGGCAGTCGCGGCCGTCCATGGCCATCACCAGCAGGTAGTCGACAACGGTATCTTTCGAATAGATCACGGGCTGCGTCGGCGCAACCGCGACACGGAAGGCCTTTGATGGGACATCAGGGTCCAGGGTCGGCAGTGCGGCATCCGGGCACCGGGTCTTGGCTGCGCTGACTTCAAGCGCTAAGTCGGTGAGCCAGTGCGTGGCGGCGGCCGAGGCATCAATTCCTTGGGGTGCCTCCCAGAGCAGCGTCGGACTCGCAGTGCCCGAGGCCCAGGCCAGACTCAGCGAACCAAGGCACAAGAGAGCCCCTGCCAGGCAGCGGGTACCCCAACCAGTCGCGTCTTGACCCGTTAACCGCTCGAACATGGACTCGCCTCCGGCGGCGCGGAACGCGGGAGCACCTTTGTGGTGGATTGCGTCCGTCACCTATAACGATAGCCCGTCGGCTTGCAGTTCGCCAATTAGGTTCACAACTTAAGGTGCATCCAATCGGGTAAACCGCTGCTGGAGCAGCGCGTCACCTGTTCTATGTCATTGAGCCCAATCCCTCCGAGAATAACCACCACCCGCGCAGGCGGGCATCCCGCGTGGCATCCATCGGCTGCGGGCGGCCGCCGACAGCCGAAGCAGGCCGCGCGCAGCTGCTCGGGGCCGGTACGCTGTTGCGCGAAGCGCTGGCCGTCGCCGAATTGCTGGAACACGATTGGGGGCACTTGCCGACGACAGTGTGCTCGCGCAATCCAGGGTCGAGGAGGTCATCTCGCGCTACCGTATCTTCTCGACCGCAGCGACGAGCAATGCCGCGACTTGACACGGCTCAGGACTGGCGAGAACCTAGAGATGCGGCAAGCCTGGGTGATAACTTGAGCCTGGGAGTGTTGGCGCCAAGCAACCAAGGGGGCTTTATGACTATCGCAACGCAGCTACCCAACGACCTGGAAACCAAGTTAAGAAGTTACGCCGTCGGCGATCATTTCGAGCAGTTCATCCGCCGGCAGATAGAAGCTGGACATTACGCCAGTGCCAACGAAATTGTCAGGGAAGCCCTGCGCCTTCTGGAAACGCAGGAACGGTTGCGCGAGATTGAACTTGAGGAATATCGGGAGAAAGTCCGTGAGAGCATAGCAAGCGGCCCCGCAATCCCAGCCGAAGAGGTTTTTGCACGCCTTGAAGCCAAGTATCAAGCGTTGCTTGACCAACAGGCATGAGTTGACGCATGCGCTGCAAGCTTTCGCGACGGGCCGACAGCGACCTTGAAGAAATCGCCGACTACATCGCCCGCGACAATCCGCGCCGTGCGCTGTCCTTTGTCCGTGAGCTTAGGGATCGATGTAAGAAGATCGCTTCATTCCCCAATGCGGCGCGATTGCGTCCGGAGCTTGGCGAAGGTGTCCGGACGGTTTCTTACGGGCGCTACGTCATCTGTTATACAGTGCAGCTCGGCGAAATCAGGATTGAGCGAATGGCGTAGGCGCGCCTCCAGCAGATGCAGTTCGGTCTCTCGGCGGCCGTAGCCGGTGTGGCGGATGATGTTGTCGGCCTGCGCCCAGGCGCGGGCGGCCTCGGGGATAGGTTCGGCCGTCGCGGGCGCTGGGGTCGGCTGGGCGAGTCGGTCCAGGTGCAGATGGCCTTCGAGCAGCGCGCACTCGGCCAGATAGGTTGGCATGTTGCCGCGGCGAGCGATGGCTAACGCCGCATCCAGATCGGCCTGGGCTTGCGCCGGGTGGTGTTGGTCCCGGTGATGCTGGGCGCGGGCGAGGTGCATGACGGGTATGTCGATCATTGATCCAGCCCGGCGGATTGTCACGATGGCCGAGTCCAGCGCCGCAAGTGCTTCGGTATCGAGACCAGGCTCGCCCCCGGCCACTAGGGCTTGGCCGATCATACAGTGGTCGAAGGCTTGAGAGAGCGGGCGGTGCCTTTCGATCTGATAGGCCAGCGACACCCGCGCTCGCTCGACGACTGCGTGGCGGTCGCTCGCGTTCTCGGCCTGCGCTAAGAGCAGTTGGTCGTAGTCGTATCCGCGCAAGCTGTTTAGGGTGGGAAGGGTCGGAGACCGCTTCGCTTCCAGAGTCTCCGCCTCCTTAAAGGCCGCCGCCGACTCCGCCAGCCGGCCCTGGCCATGAAGGGCTCGGCCGAGATAGGCGAGTGCCAGCAACCTGCGATACTGGGCTTCGGACTGGTTCGCAATCCGCCCAGCCGCATCGATTCCCTCCTGCGCGGTGCGTTCGGCCTCCAGCCAGCGCCCGAGCGGCGTTTGAAGGTCGACTAGATTTTCCGACGAACGACAGAACTCGTCCCAGTTTCCGGTCTCGCGCCAGCGATTCCCAACCATTTGCCGCGGCTCCAGTGCCTCTTCGATGCGGCTCAGAAACATGAGGCAGAAAGCCACTTCGCCGATGAGCCACGAGCGGTCTCGCTCGGAGAGGTCCCCGGTCGCTGGTGGTGACGACCAGCCGAACGGGAAGAACCCGGCGAGCGCGGACAGGTCCGCTGAGACTGCGCCGAGTTGCAGAAGGCTGAAGCACTCATCGCCACGCCGGATGCGGTTCTCAAAGACCCGGTTTAGTGCCGCGTCGAACAACTGCGCCCGGCACCCATGCACTACCGCCCGGTAGAGTGGTTCCAGTCCCTCCAGTCCGTCCGGCTGTTCCACCCCCGGCACCGACCGGAACCAGTCGAACAGGCAACGGTGCGCCGCCCGCCAAGCGTCCGGCCACTCGGTCTCGAACCGGGCGCCGAAGCGCTCGCGCACCAGCGGGTGGGCGCCGAGTTCCGGTTCGGGGTCGGCCGGGTCACAGTCCACCAGCCCCCATTGGCATAGCCTTGCCAGCGACTCGGCGCCCGGTCGTCCGCGTCGTGCAGGGCTTCCGTCAGCCCGGGGATGGGCGGCTCGGCGGCCTTGAGCGCCAGCAGCGCACCCCAGGGGGCGGGGCGGTCGAAGAGCCCGAGGCAATGCACCAGTTCCCGGTCCAGGGTCTGTCGGCCGCGGGCCAGCTCGGCGTCGAACCAGCCCATGATGGTCGCGGCGTGCGGTGATGTGCTGGAGTGCTAATACTGACAGTCGGTGTTCGTCCTCGTCCGCGCGACGGATACGGAACTCGCTGTATTCCCCGTGGATCGTTGAGATCTTTACGTAGTCGGTTGACACCAGCGCCCGCTCCACGGGTGCTGTGCGCGCTCTAAGCTTACAGGTGCTTCGATGGGCGATGAGCGTTTCGCCGATCTGTCGAACGACCTCCGTGTAAGCTGGTTCCCGGTCCCGAAATGCTCGGATCGGTTTGGCGTCTCGCGGGACCATCTGAAATCGGCGGATGAAGTCGAGGGCTTGCCAGTTGCAGTGCTTGGAGAGTACGAAAAGGATCAGCACCCCCTCGTTCGCGTGCCGTTGCAGTATCCGCGGAATCTCCACATCCATGCAGAAGTCCGATGCTTAAGTCCTGTAGCACCTCGAGGTCGTGCTCGCAGACCACGCAGGCAACCGTCGCTATTTGCGTCTGACGTAGGCCTTGAGCCGCGCCCGGTGTTTGATCTGCCGTTCGGTGAGGTTGTTGCGCTGGCCCTTGAAGGGGTTGTCGCCGCCCTTGAATTCGATGCGCAGCGGGGTGCCGGTGAGCTCCAGATCCTTACGGAAGCGGTTGATGAGATAGCGCTTATAAGTTTCCGGTACCGCCTCCATCTGGTTGCCGTGGATGATGATGAGCGGCGGGTTGCGGCCGCCCTGGTGGGCATAGCGCATTTTGATGCGGCGGCCGTGGACCAGCGGCGGCTGGTGCTCCTGGACTGCGGCCTCCAGCAGACGCGTCATCGCCGGCGTGGGGATGTCGCGCATGGCGTTGGCATAGGCCTTGTCGACTTCGTCGAGCAGGAGTCCGACGCCGCTGCCGTGCAGTGCCGAGATGCGATGCTGGGTGGCGAAGTCGAGAAAGCCGAGCTTGCGCTCGAACTGAGTCCGGAGGTGCGTGCGGGCCTCCGCGTCCAGGCCGTCCCACTTGTTGATGGCGATCACCAGCGCCCGGCCGCTTTCGATGATGTGACCGGCAAGATTGGCGTCCTGTTCGCCGATCCCCGCATGCCCATCCAGCACCAGGATGATGACATGGCAGGCCTCGATCGCCTGAAGGGTCTTGATGATGCTGAATTTTTCAATGACGTCCGTGACCTTGCCGCGGCGCCGCACGCCGGCGGTGTCGATCAGGGTATAGCGTTGGCCGCGGCGCTCCATGGGGATGAAGATGCTGTCGCGAGTGGTCCCGGGCAGGTCGCAGGTGACCAGCCGCTCTTCGCCCAAGAGGCGATTGATGAGCGTGGACTTGCCGGCGTTCGGGCGGCCGACCACGGCGACCTTGGTGCCTTCATCCGCGCCGGTGGGCTCCGCGTCCGGATCGGGCTCGGGGGCCGCGGCCTCCAGCCGCGCGAACACCTGCTCCATGAGGCCACGGACCCCGCGCCCCTGCGTGGCCGAGGTGGGCACCGGGTCGCCCAGTCCGAGCCGATGAAACTCGGCGGCCAGCAGGTCGGGGTCGGCGTGGTCGGCCTTGTTGACCACCAGGGTCATGGGTTTGCCCAGGCGGCGCAGGCGCTCGCCGATTTCGTAGTCGCCGGTGGTGCAGCCGTCCTTCGCGTCCACCAGGAAGAGCACGTGGTCCGCCTCGTCGATGGCGAGCTGGACCTGGCGCTGCATCAGGAACGCGACACCATCGCTGTCGTTGCTGATGCCGCCGGTGTCGACGACAACGTAAGGGCCGGGTCCCATGCGGCCGATGCCGTATTGGCGATCACGGGTGAGCCCGGGGTAGTTGGCGACCAGGGCGTCACGGCTGTGGGTCAGCCGGTTGAACAGGGTGGATTTGCCGACATTGGGACGGCCCACCAGGGTAATGACGGGCAGCATGTCGGGTGTGCCTCTAAGGGTGTCTTCCGGGGTTGCGATTGGGTGGTCTATTGGGGTTGTTTGCGCGGTCCGGTGCGCGGGGCGACCGGTGCCGTGCGCGACGCGTCGGGGGGTGTCTGATCGGCCGCCGCGGCCGATTGGTTGGTGGTGCTCCGGCTGCTGTTCGCCGGCGCCGTGCCGGTCGTGAGTGCCGCCAGGGTGCCGTCGATGGCGTAGACATAGAGGCGTCCCCCGGCGACTACCGGACGGGCGGTGATCGGCCTCTTGGCAACTCGGGTGCGACCCAGCAATCGGCCGTCGGACTGGGCAATGAGGTGCAGCCAGCCCTCCATGTCGCCCACCACGATCAGGTTGCCGATCAGCGCGGGCGCGGTCAATTGCCGGTTGTGGAGTCGTTCTTGTTTCCAGCGTCCGGCGCCGCTGACCGGGTCCGCTCCCCACACCTGATCCTGCGAGTCGGTGACAAACAGATGGGAGTCGTTGGCGGCGATCCCGGCGTGAGAGGACAACTGACGGCGCCATCGGACGGTCCCGCTCTCCTGATCGACCGCGGCCAGATCGCCGTTGTAGGTGCCGACGAAGACCAGGTTACCGACCAGGATCGGGTCGGCATCGATGTCGGCGATACGGGCCAGTTCGGAGCGGCCGCTGGGTGGGGTGACCGTCACCTCCCACAGGGGCGTTCCGTCGGTGGTGTCGAGTTTGACCAGTTTGCCGCCCGCAAGCCCGGCGATGACGCCTTTCGGGGTGATGGTTGGGGTACTGCTGCCGCGCAGGGTGAGGATTGGCGCGGGGTAACCGACGCGCCACAATTCGGTGCCCTTGATGGCGTCGAGCGCGATGATGGTGTCGTCCAGGGTGTGGACGATGACCTTTCCGTCCGCGGTGTGGCGCGGTACCGAGAGGATTTCCCCACTGGCGACGGCGCGCCATTGTTCGCGTCCGTCGGTGGTGGCCAAGGCCACCGCCAAGCCGCTGGTGGTTCCCAGGATCAGTTGATCGCCGGCCAGTTCGGGTCCGGCACTGAAGGGGAGACCGGTCTTCCGCTCCCAAATGACCCGCCCGGTGTCCGCATCCGCCGCGACCACCAGGCCGCGGGAGTCCGCCACGTAGACGCGGCCGCCGCCGACTGCCGGCACCAGATAAAGCCGCCGGCCCTCGCTGCCCTTGGTCAGACGCTTGGACCAGAGGGTATTCGCCGTGACCTCGGGGACGATCTTGCTGAGCTTGGTTGGGGGGCTGGGATCCTTGTCGCCGCCGAGCCAGGGGATATAACTGCAACCGGTGACGGTGCCGGCGATCAGGAGCGCGGCGCAGCCGCGGCGGGCCAGGCGCAGCAGGGTCCGGGTGCGGGTCAGGTGCCGAGTGGGCATAGCGTGTGACTCACCCGGTCGTGGGCAGGTTGTCGAGCTTGAGCCGAATCAACTGGGGCAGGCTGGTCCCGGCAGCGATCGCCCGTTCGTATTCGCGACGTGCCCCCGCGTGATCACCCCGTGCGGCGGCAATGTCGCCGCGCACCGCGGCAAAATCGCCGGCGAAAGCCGGCGTGTTGTCATGTGCGGCGACGGTGGCCGCGGCGGCGTCCAATTGGCCCTCCGCGAGCTGAATCCGCGCGAGCCGCAAGGCGGCGAGTCGCGCCAGCGCCGGATCCGGGGCCTTCGCGATGACTTGTTGCAGGGTCGTCATGGCGCCCGCGGCGTCACCTTGGTCATACCGGGCTTTGGCGATGACCAGCGCGCCGAAGGTGGGGTAGGGGGTGGAGCCGAAACGGCTGCTGAGGATCTCTTCCTGTTTGGCGGCGGAGTCCACCTGCCCGGCCGCGGCGCTGGCCGCCAACTGCTCGAAGGCGGCGGACGCTTGGGACCCGACAGTGTTGCGGTAGTCGGTCCAGGCGCGCCACCCATAGACTGCCGCGAGGCCGACGGCTAACCCGATGACCACGGACATGCCGTTTTCCTTCCACCACTTCTTGATGGCCTCGACTTTCTCGTCGTCGGTTTCGTAGTCACTCACGCTCGTATCCTGTTGGGTCTCATTGTCTTGATTGCGTTGGATTGCATTTGCTTGCGATGGGTCGGGCCACTGCGCCCAGCCTCACGGCGGCGGCTAGGCGAGCGGGCGGGCCGCGGTCAGCAACACGGTCGCCTCCGCAAGGGTCAATTCCCGTTGTCCGGTTTCCTCGCGCAGGGGTTTGATTCCGATCACGCCGCGCGCCAGTTCGGTGTCGCCGATGACCAGGGCGTAACGTGCCCCGCTCTTGTCGGCGCGTTTGAACTGGCTCTTGAAACTGCCGCCGCCGCAGTGGGTCATGAGTCGCAGTCCGGGCGCCGCGTCGCGCAGGCGCTCGGCAAGCACCGGTGCCTCACGCTGCGCCTGCTCGCCGACCGCGACCAGGTAGGCGTCCAGCGGCGGTGCGGCGACTGTGCCCGCGGCCTCCACGAGTTCGACCAGACGTTCGATCCCGAGTGCGAACCCGACCGCCGGGGTATCGCGCCCGCCCAGTTGCGCGACCAGTCCATCATAGCGGCCGCCGGCACAGACCGTGCCTTGGGCGCCCAGATCGTCGGTAATCCACTCAAAGACGGTCCGGTTATAGTAGTCCAGTCCGCGCACCAGGCGCGGGTTGATCCGATACGCAATGCCGACAGCCTCCAGTCCGGCCAGAATTGCCGCGAAATGAGCGCGCGTCGCCTCCCCCAGGCTGTCCATGAGGCGCGGTGCGGCGGCCGTGATGGCCTGCGTCTCGGGGCTCTTGGAGTCGAGCACCCGCAATGGATTGGTCGTGAGTCGCCGCTGACTATCGGCGTCGAGGTGCGTCCGATGGCCTTCCAGATAGTCCACGAGTTGCTCGCGGTAGGCCGCGCGCTCCTGGGTGTCGCCGAGGCTGTTGACCTCCAGTCGCAGTCCGGTCAGCCCCAGGGTACGCCACAGTCGGGCCGTGAGCAGGATAACTTCCAGGTCGATATCCGGACCGTTGAGGCCGAAGACCTCGACGCCGATCTGGTGGAACTGCCGGTAGCGACCGCGCTGGGGGCGTTCGTGGCGGAACATAGGACCGCGGTACCAGAGTCGCAGGGGCTGATTCAGCAAGCCGTTTTCGATGACGGCGCGCACACAGCTTGCTGTGCCCTCCGGACGCAGGCTCAGCGCGTCACCATTACGGTCCGTGAAGCTGTACATCTCCTTCTCGACGATATCAGTGACCTCGCCGATGGAGCGTTTGAACAGGTCCGTGATCTCGACGATCGGGGTCCGGATCTCTGTATAGCCATAACCGGCGAGGACCTGCCGGGCCGCGTCTTCGATGCGCTGCCAGGTGCTGATCCGTTCCGGCAGGATGTCATGCATCCCGCGAATCGCCGCTATCGTCGTGGTCATAGGGTCGTCGTCATGTCGTGTCGGTCCCATCGTATGGGGTGTGCGGGGCGCGTCCCCGGCAACCGCGTCATTCGGGTTTACTCGGGTCGAGCTTGAATTTGGCCCGACCGCCTTTGGTGTAGCGTTCGAGATCGATGGGGCGGCCGCCGACGGTGACTTGGGCGACGCGCGCAATGCCGATGTTGAACGTGTAGGGTGGGGTGCCGGTGAGGACACGGGTGTCGCCCTTGCGCATCGTGCCGCTGACTACGGCGGCGCCCGCGGCGTCAAGGATCTTGACCCAGGTCGGGCCGGAGAAGGTGATGGCGACCTCGGTCGGCTTGGCCGACGGGCTCGCTGCGGTGCCTTGCGCATCCGTCGCCGAGGCCGTGTCGGTGAGCGTTGGCGCGAGATTCGCGGGTTCATTCGCGCGGGGTGGCGTTGGCAGGGCGAGTTGCGCTGTCTCGCCTGATGCGGATAAAGCAGCGGACGCGGCGGTCGCCGACGCCATCGCGGTATCCGCCGTCGGATCAGGTGTCGGCGCCGGCTCCAGCGAGACGTCCGCGGCAGGTTGTCCGACGCTCGGGTTCGCCGTCGCGGTCAAGGGGATGTTTGCCGAGTCGGCGGCGGTGGGTGCGGGCATCAATTCGGCCCGATTTTGCCACCACAAGACGACCATCGCGATCACGGCGGCCAGCAGTCCGAGACTGATCAGCCGCATCAGGACGTGCGCACTGGTGATCTCATGACCGATGGTTTGTTTCGGGACGGGTTTGAAGCCCAGCTCGACCGGTTCCGGGTCCGGATTGGACGCCCGGTAGGCCATGATGAGGGGCTCCGGGTCGAGCCCGAGCAGGCGTGCGTAATTGCGCAGATAGCCGGCGATGAAAACCGGGCCGGGAAGGTCATGATAGCGGTCTTGCTCCAGGGCCTCGACCATCGGCACGCGCAGATGGAGCTGGGCGGCGACCCGCTCCACCTCCAGTCCGCGGGCCTGGCGTTGGACGCGCAGACGGCGTCCCGGGCTCTCGGCGAATTCGACGACGTTTTGATCATCGGTACTCATGGCTGGTGCTGGATTCATCGACAGCGGCTCCCTAAAGCGCCTTGGTTTCGGGGGCGTCCGGAAAACTTTTCCGCAGGACCTGTTCGTAGGTCGCCGCGGATTTGGTATTGCCCAGTTTGCGCTCGACTCTGATCGCCAGGATCAGGACCTGCGGCGCCGGGGTGTTGGCCTGAAAGTAGCGATCCAGGTACTCCTTGGCGGCCTTGCCATTGCCGCGTTTGAACTCGAGTTCGGCCATTTGGAATAGGGCCGGTCCGAAGCGTGAGTTCGCGGTCAGCGCGCGGCGGTAATTTGCCTCGGCCTGGGCGAGATTGCCGGCACTGTCGGCGCAGGTGCCGGCGTTGGTCAGCGACATCCAGGGGGTGGCATAGAGCGGGTTCTCGGTCGCTTTGGTGAACTGTTGCTGGGCTTCGGGGTAACGGCGTTGCGCGCAGAAAAAGGCTCCGTAAGCATTTAGAATATCCGGATTCTTGGGAGAGAGTTCCAATGCCCGCTTGAAGTTCGCTTCCGCGCGGGCCATCTCCCCGAGCCGCTGATAGATCATCGCGATCACAAAATAGGCGCGCGGGTTTTTCTTATCCTCGCCAATCGCATGCTCGGCGCGGCGCAACGCCTCGTCCAGTTGTCCCAGCCGGTAGTACTCCGCAGCCATCGCGACATAAAGGTCGCCGGGGCTGTTCTCGGCGTCCAGGGTCATGGAGTCGTTTGCCTTGCGGGGCGCGAGATAGCCGCACGCGGCAAGACTCAGGCAGAGCCCGCTCACGGCGGTGAGGCGAGCGACCATGGCCCTACTCATGAGCGGTCGTGGAATACGCTGGTCCCGCGCGCGGGCAGCGCGACTGGGACAGGAATTACGCCGGTCTGTCTGCGCGTGCGGTCCTCGACTCGGCCCACCAGTTGGCCGCAGGCGGCGGAAATCGCGTCGCCGCGCGTCTTGCGTGTGAAAGTGAGCAGACCCGAGCCCATCAGGCGCTGCCGAAAGGCTTCCAGCCGTGGCGGCGACGAGGTGATGTAACCGCTGCCGGGGAAGGGGTTGAAGGGAATCAGGTTGACCTTGGAAGGGGTCCCTTCCAATAACCGGATCAACTGCTTGGCGTGCTGAAGGCTGTCATTGATGCCGTCCAGCATGACATACTCCCAGGTGATCTTGCGGCGTTTGTCGCCGCCCAGATAGGCTCGGCAGGCGGGCAGCAGTGCTTCGAGCGGATATTTCCGGTTGATTGGTACCAACTGGTCGCGCAATGCGTTGTTCGGGGCATGCAGTGAGACGGCGAGTGACACGTCGCTGACCTCGCGCAACCGATAGATGTTGGGGACAATGCCGGAGGTGCTCAGGGTCACCCGCGACGTGGCGATCATGTAGGCCAAGTCATCCTGCATGATCGCCATCGCCTTGACCACCGCCTCGAAATTGGCCAGCGGTTCACCCATGCCCATCATCACCACGTTGGTCGGCGCCGCCCCGAGTTGTCGCGCCGCGTGCCAGACCTGGCCGATGATCTCCCCGACCTGGAGGTTGCGGTTGAATCCCTGGCGGGCGGTGGCGCAGAAGGCGCAGTCCAGCGCGCAGCCAACCTGCGACGAGACGCAGAGGGTACTGCGGCCATCCTCGGGAATGTACACTGCCTCGACCCGTTGGCCGTCCGCAAGTTCCATGACCCATTTCACCGTGCCGTCGGCACCGGGCTGGGTGTGGCTGATGTGCGGCAGACGGATACTGACCGCGTCGGCGAGTGCCGTGCGTAGCGCTTTCGGCAGATCGGTCATGCCATCGTAGTCGATGACGCCGTGTTTATGCAGCCACTTGAACAAATTGCGTCCGTGGAACGGCTTGAAACCGAGTGCCGCGACCAGGGCGGCGCACTCCGCGGCGTCCAGGTCCGGCAGGTTCGGTTTGGTCCGACCGGCATCCATCGGCGTGGTCATCGGTGTCACCGCGCGGTTCCGGCTGGCATCAGCGGGTCCGCGGGCAGATGCCTTCCGGGAAAAAGAACGCGATCTCCACGGCCGCGGTATCCGGGGCGTCCGAGCCATGGACCGCGTTTTCCGTGAAGGAGTCGGCAAAGTCGGCGCGGATGGTACCGGGGGCCGCGTTGGCCGGGTTGGTCGCCCCCATGATCTCGCGGTTCCTGGCGACCGCGTCTTCGCCCTCCAGGGCTTGGACCATGACCGGACCGGAGGTCATGAACCCCACGAGTTCGTCGAAAAACGGTTTGCCCTGATGGACGGCGTAGAACGCGGACGCCTGTTCCTTGCTCAGCTGCAGCATCCGGGCGGCGACGATGCGCAGTCCGGCGGCCTCGAAGCGGCCGAGGATGGCGCCGATGGCATCTTTGGCAACGGCATTGGGTTTGATGATAGAGAGTGTGCGTTCGACGGACATAGCGGCTCCAGGATAGGGTGCGGCGGTGCGCTTGTGGGATGATAATAGCGGCCTGTTGCAGCGGCGCGACGCGACCAGGCGACGACCGACGCCCCGGCGGACCGGCTTGAGGGTAGCCGTCAAGTCTAACGGCAAGGGGGAGTGTCCGGCAATGCCAGGCGTTGCCCCACGGATCGAAGTCCCGTCTCCGGGGGGGCAGCGAACTGGTGCGTGGTGAACCCCGGACGGCCCAAACAGCAACTCTTAAGAGGCGATCCATGACTGAATTCGATGTCTTCAACGGCGACGCGGACGGCATCTGCGCCCTCCAGCAACTGCGGCTCGCCGAGCCGCTCAACAGCACCCTGGTGACCGGTGTCAAGCGTGAGATCGCGCTGCTGGAACGGGTGACTGCCGGCCCCGGCGACCGGGTGACGGTGCTCGATATTTCCCTCGATACCAACCGTGCGGCACTCGATCGCCTGCTGGCCGCCGACGTTCGGGTGCGCTATTTCGATCACCATTTCCCCGGCGAGATTCCCCGCCACCCCGGGTTCGACTGTCACATCGAGACCCTGCCCGATAAGGGCACTTGTCTGCTGGTCGATGAGTTTCTCGACGGGCGTTTGCGCGCGTGGGCGGTCGTCGGCACCTTCGGCGACAACTTCGATGCCGCTGCCTATCGGGCGGCGCTGCCGCTCGAACTCGCCCCGCCCGCGCTGGCCCAGTTGCGTGAGCTGGGGATTTACATCAATTACAATGGGTATGGGGCCGCGGTGGCCGACCTGCATTTTGCCCCCGACGACCTGTACCGCCGGCTTCATCCTTACGTCAACCCGCTGGATTTCATCAATGAAGACGCTGCCTTCCGCGCCTTGAGTGACGGTTACGCCGACGATATGGCGCTGGCGCGAGGCACCGCGCCGACCGTGGCGGGCGAGCGTCATCGACTCTACATCCTTCCCGCCGATCCGTGGGCGCGTCGGGCCAGCGGCGTACTTGCCAATGAGCTCGCGCAAGCATCGCCGGAGTGCGCCCAGGCGTTGCTGACACGGTTACCGGCGGGCGGTTTCGTGGTCAGTGTACGCGCCCCGGTGACGCGTCCGCAGGGCGCTGATGTGCTTTGCCGTCAATTCGCGACCGGTGGCGGCCGCAAGGCCGCGGCGGGCATCAATCAACTGCCCGAAGCGGATTACGATCGCTTTGTGGAGCGTTTCATAGCGGCGTTTTGACGGATCGGGCAGCACCCATTCGCACGGGCCGTGCGTTCATCCCGGAGCGCACGACCGCGGCCGCTCCCACGGCGGCCGGCCGGGCTTACGAGGACGGAACGGTCTTGCGTTTTCGGTTTTTCGTTTTAAGTTAAGGACTACCAAACATTGGGTTACGAAAAACGAGAAACGAAAAACCAACATCGACGGGGATCGCTCGGGTTCAGGGCGCCCCCGAGACCCCTGACGCGCCCGCGACGTTCAACGGGAAGTATTTTCTAATCAGCCATTTAGTGAAGTCCAGTAGGGGGATGATGGTGGCCGCAGCCGCGGTCACCACCAGCCAGTCGGTGCCGGTGAGTTGGTAGGTGCCGAAGGCTGCGGAAAGGGTCGGCACGTAGATGACGAGCAGCAGGAGTGTCAGTTCCCAGAGGATGGCCAGGTTGAGCCAGCGGTTGGCGAAAGGTCGGATGAATACCGAGTCGCGGTCGGAACGGAAGCAGTAGGCTTTGAAAAACTGAATCAGGACCAGCGACAGGAAGGCCATGGTCATGGCGCGGGTCAGGGTCACCGCGGAGTCGAGCCCCGCGGCTGCGCCCAAGTGCAGCTCCCAGGCGAATAGCGCGACATTGACCAGTGTCGACCAGATCCCGCCGACCAGCATCAACAAGACGACCGGCTTGGTGAAGATGCCGGTCCGACGGTCGCGGGGGGGTCGCTGCATCAGGTCGGATTCCGGCGGATCGAACGCCAGGGCCAGGGCCGGAAGGCCGTCGGTGGCCAGGTTCACATACAGGATCTGGACCGCGGACAGCGGCAGCGGCATCCCGGCCAGGGTGGCCACGGCCATGAGTCCGATTTCTCCGATATTCGATGACAGCAGGTACATCAAGTATTTCTTGATGTTGGAAAAAATCCCCCGGCCCTCTTCCACGGCGCCGACAATGCTGGCGAAGTTGTCATCGGTCAGCGTCATGTCCGCGGCCTCGCGGCTGACATCGGTGCCGGTGACCCCCATGGCGATTCCAATATCGGCCTTCTTGAGGGCAGGTGCGTCATTCACCCCGTCGCCGGTCATGGCGCAGACCTGCCCCTGTGCCTGGTATGCGGTCACGACCCGCAACTTGTGCTCCGGCGAGACCCGCGCATAGACCTCGATGTCGGCGACCTGGCGAGCGAGCTCGGCGTCGCTCATGGCGTCCAGTTCCGCACCCATGACGACCCGTCCATTCCCCAGTATTCCGAGTTCGTGGGCGATGGCCGCGGCGGTGTCCGGATGGTCGCCGGTGATCATGACGGCGCGGATGCCCGCGCGTTTACAGGCCGCGATGGCGGACTGTGCCTCGGGTCGCGGCGGGTCGATCATGCCGATCAGGCCGGCAAAGACCATGGTTTGTTCGGCATCCGCCCGGGCGGCCTCCGGCTTGTAGGCGATCGCCAGCACCCGCAGCGCTTGTTGCGCCATTGCCAAAGTTGCGTCGTTGATCCGCCCACGGGCGGCCTCATCAAGCTCCAGGAGTCCGGTCGGGCTGGCCAGGAGTGAACAGTTGGCCAGGATGATTTCGGTGGCGCCCTTGGAGAAGGCGACCACACCGCCGGCCATCCGATGCAGGGTGGTCATCCGTTTGCGTTCTGAACTGAAAGGGATCTCATCGACGCGCGGAGCGCGCGCCCGCAGGCGGCGTGGATCGAGTCCGGCCTTGGCCGCCGCCACGATCAGCGCCCCCTCGGTCGGATCCCCGGACAGGCGCCAGGCCCCGTCGTCCAGTTCCAGACGAGCGTCGCACGAGAGCGCGGCGGCGCTCAGCAGGTAGCCGAGCAGGGCGCGCTCATGCGGACCGTCCGTGGTCAATGTCAGGTCCCCTGTAGGCGCATAGCCGCTGCCCGTGAGGGTGCACCGGCAGCCCTCCATCCAGACCTCCCGTACGGTCATCTGGTCGCGTGTGAGGGTGCCCGTCTTGTCTGAACAGATGATTGAGGTACTGCCCAGCGTTTCCACCGTGGGCAGGCGGCGTACTAGGGCGTGGCGTTTCACCATGCGTTGGACGCCGATGGCCAGCGAGATCGTGACCACCGCCGGCAGGGCCTCGGGGACCACTGCCACGGCAAGTGCAACACCGAAGATGACCATATCCAGGAGGGGTTCGCCGCGCAGCCAACCCAGCCCGGCGATCAGGACCACGATGATCCCGGCGGCAATGGCGAGGACCCGCCCCACCCGGTCCAGATTCTGCTGCAGCGGGGTACGGACCGGTTCGACCCCCGCGAGCATCTTGGTGACCTGGCCGAACTGGGTGTGCAGCGCGGTGGCGATGACCAGGCCGCGGCCGCGGCCATAGGTGACATCGGTTCCCGCATAGGCCAGATTGACCCGATCGCCCAGGGCGAGCGACGCATCCGTCAGCGGCGCCACGCGCTTTTCGACCGGATTGGATTCGCCGGTCAGGGAGGCCTCGTTCATCCGTAGATTCACCGCCTCGAGCAGTCGGAGGTCGGCCGGGATGCGATCACCGACACCGAGCAGAACCAGATCACCCGGCACGACCTCGCGGGCGGGGATCGTCAGTTCCCGCCCATTGCGCAACACCTTGGCGGTGGGCGCTGCCATGCGCCGCAACGCCTCCATGGCGCGTTCGGCCCGGTACTCCTGCACAAACCCGAGCAGGATCGCGAACAGCACGATGACGGCGATGACCACGGCCTCCAGGACTTCGCCGAGGAAGGCCGAGAGGCCCACCGCGGCCAATAATATCAAGATGAGGACGTTGTGGAATTGTGCGCCAAAGATCGCCCACGGGGAGACCCGGTTGAGGCCCGGCAATTCGTTCGGTCCGGTCGCGGCGAATCGGGTTGCAGCCTCCTCGCTGGACAGGCCGTCGGTGGTGGTGGACAACGCGACTAGGGTCTCGTCGATCGATCGCTGGTGCCAGGTTGGTTGGCTTACCATAAAGGTCCCTTGGAAGCGGGTTAGTAAGGCGCGGGGATTGGGGTTGCATGGTAGCAGTGGTGGGCGGCCGTTAGCAGCCTGCCTCATCCCGCGCGATAATGCCAGGTGACGCGGTTGCCGTCGCCGCTGCCGGCAAACGCGGTCGCGGGGTTGGGGGAGTGCCGTCAGGATAAACCAATTTATCCGCGTGCCGGGTATTCGGGTCGCGCGAAAGTCGATCCAGGTTGGTGACAACCTTGATAACATCTGCTATCCTGCGCGGCTTGGGCTGAGTGGCAGAGTGGTTATGCAGCGGCCTGCAAAGCCGTGTACCTCGGTTCGATTCCGGGCTCAGCCTCCATCTTAATTCTCCTCAATTGGTTTCGGGTCCCGCCTGTTGGCGGCATCACGAGCCCTTTTCTCCCTCTGCCCGGGTGGCGAAATCGGTAGACGCAAGGGACTTAAAATCCCTCGCCGTGAGGCGTGCGGGTTCGAGTCCCGCCCCGGGCACCAATCAGGCGCCAATGGTGCGTCGCGATCGGGCGTTCGATCGTCCCCGCGTTCTCAATCCGACCGCGCCGGCCGGTTCTCGGAGCCGGCGCTTTAATTCCGTCGTCGCTCATGCATCACTCGGCGTGATGGGATCGCCGCGCCGCTCCGCGGGCATCATGCGCTCGGATCGCGGGGGATTTGAGAGGTTGCGGTTTGCGCGGATGTGGTGGCGCCGGTCTATTGCATCAATGCCATCGTGGACGGTGAACTCGACTGCCCGTGATGCGGTGCTGCCGGCGCGGACCCATCGGCCATGTTTTTTCACTCGATCGCTTGACATCCATTCGAAAACGAATAAATTATAAGATGCGCGCTTCAAGTTTGCGCACCCTGACTCAGCACTATCAGATCGGAGGTATGTCACGTGGAATACGCTAACCTTAGCGTCGATGAGATCCAGCAGCAGCTCGAGACGATCGAGCAAAATAAGGCCGAATTGCAGCGGGCATTGGTGACCCGGCGGCAAGAGGCTAAGCATGGTGTGGTGGCGCAGGTCAGGGAGTTGATCACGCAAAACGGCTATGAACTCGACGAGATTTTGCCCTTGATCACGGCCCGGCGCCGGCGCGGTACCGCGGCAGCGGCACGCCCCGCCACCAGCGGACGTGACTACACGCGTTATGTCGATCCGGAAAACCCAGCGAACGTCTACGTGCGTGGCGTCTTGCCCGGCTGGATGAAGCAGAAGATGCAGGAGCAGGGCTACGATTCGTCCGTCAAGGCGGATCGCGAGGCGTTCAAGGCGAATTATCTGCAGGCCATCGAGGCCTGATCGCGCGGCGCATCGGCACGCTTGCCAACAGCAATCCGGAGATCGTTTTCTCCGGATTCTCAACAAATATCGCTGGATTTTTGTTGCCTGGGTGTCTAGAATCCAACCTCAGTATCGGCGGGCCGATGCTTCCGAATCGCGGCTGACTCCTCGACCTTCAGGCATCATCCTCGAATATACGTTTCTTCTTTATTTTTGTCGATGCCTAGGCCGCTCCCAGGTACCCTGGGCAGGCTGCCTGTTCAAGCAGGCACGGAGCCTTCATGTCTTTTGATTCGCTCGGCTTACGGGCCGATCTTCTGCGCGCTGTAGCGTCACAGCGTTACGGCCGGCCAACGCCGATCCAGGCGCAAGCCATCCCCGAGATTCTTGCCGGACACGATCTTCTCGCCGGCGCTCAGACCGGCACCGGCAAGACCGCCGCGTTCGTCCTCCCATTACTCCAGCGGCTTGCCGATCAAGGGCATCCGCAACGTCACCCCCGCGCACTCATCCTGACGCCCACCCGCGAACTGGCGGCTCAGGTCGGTGAGCGCGTGCACGCTTACGGGATTCACCTGACGCTACGCTCTGCCATCGTGTTTGGCGGGGTCGGCATGCAGCCGCAAGTTGACCGGCTGCAGCGCGGTGTCGATATTCTGGTTGCGACTCCGGGGCGTCTGCTCGATCATGCCGGCCGCCGAACCGTGGATCTGTCGAGGGTCGAGATCCTGGTCCTGGACGAGGCGGATCGGATGCTCGACATGGGCTTCATTCACGATATCAAGCGCATCCTGAAGCTGATTCCCGAGCGGCGGCAGAATCTGCTGTTCTCCGCGACCTATTCGGACGATATTCGGCGTCTCGCCGACGGTCTGTTGCGGCATCCGAAAATTGTCGACGTGGCGCGACGCAACACGGCGGCAGAGGCCGTTGTGCAGTCCGCCCATCCGGTCGATAAACAGCGCAAACGCGACTTATTGGCGCATCTGATCCACCGCGAGGGCTGGGCGCAGGTGCTGGTCTTCACCCGCACCAAGCACGGGGCGAATAAGCTTGCCGAGCATCTTGTCAAGGATGGGATTACGGCCGCGGCGATCCACGGCAACAAGAGTCAATCCGCCCGCACCCGTGCGCTCGATGAGTTCAAGAACGGCTCGGTACGGGCACTGGTCGCCACCGACATTGCCGCGCGCGGCTTGGATATCGTGAATTTGCCCCAAGTGGTCAACTTCGAATTGCCGAACGTGGCCGAGGACTATGTCCATCGGATCGGGCGAACAGGTCGTGCCGGTGCCGGCGGCGCCGCCTTGTCGCTCGTCAGTCACGAGGAACAAGCGCTCCTCAAAGGGATACAGCGTCTGCTTCGGCGGGAGATTCCCTTGATTCCGGTCGCCGGTTTCGAGCCCTCCGCGGCGGGTGCGGTCGAGTCCGCGTCCGATGATGATCGATCCAGCGCACGTCCGAGTTCCATGTCGCCGCGGCGTCATGCCGGACGCGGCGATCAGCCGCGTCCAGGTCCCGGTCTGGCCGGGAGGTCGGCGCCACGCAGTCGGCGGGCCGCACCGCCGGCACGTGGGCGTTGAGACGATTGCCGGAAGATCTTAGCCCCAACGGTTGGGGACAAAGACTGTCGAATCAGTTGTGCATTGATCATTCGACCGTTCTCTCTTTCTCTTCAATGCACATTGACGGAATTGTTGAACGATGAATATCTATGTTGGCAACCTGGCCTACTCCGTGACTCAAGACGATCTGCGCGACGCGTTCGCCGCCTACGGCGACATCTCCAGCGTCAATCTGATCACCGACAAGTTCACCGGCGATTCCAAGGGGTTTGGTTTCGTTGAGATGCCGAACAACGCGGAGGCCGACGCCGCCATCAAGGCTCTGAACGAGACCCCGCTGAAGGGCCGCAACATCAAGGTCAACCAGGCCAAGCCGCGCGGTGAGCGTCCGTCCGGCGGCGGCGGCGGCGGCGGGGGCGGCGGCGGGGGCCGTGGTCCGCGCTGGTAGACACCGTATGAGCCGGGGCTGCGCGCCCCGGCTTTCGATGTCCGTGATATCCACTGCCCGGGGCGTTGCCCTTGGACTGCGCTGGCGCGATCAGCACTTCCGGTGCGTCTGTATGTTGAGCCCCGACGCCGCTTCATTCCAATTGACCTACCGGGTGTGTCCTGCGCAGCCCACGGTCCACTTGTTCAGCGTCGAACTGCGGATCGCGCATCCACCTACCGGTACGCTTCTGCTTGCACTGCCGGCCTGGTGTCCGGGCAGCTACATGATCCGGGATTTCGCGCGTCACCTCGTGCGGATCACCGCGGTCGATAGTCATGGACAGAGCGTCCCGATCATCAAGCGGGACAAGCAAACCTGGGAGTTGGAGCCGGGCGATGCGCTCATGCTTCCGCTCATCGTCAACTATCAGGTGTACGCTTGGGATTTCTCGGTGCGTGCCGCTCACCTCGACACCACCCATGCCTACTTCAATGGGCCGAGTCTATTGTTGCAGGTCCGCGGCTTTGAGCATGGACCCTGCCGCATCGATTTGCTTCCGCCGCCGGGGGACGGTTGCCTGGACTGGCGCCTGGCGACCAGCCTGAAACCCCTCGCCGCGACACCACTGGGTTTCGGTTCCTATCAGGCGGACGATTATGCCGATTTGATCGATCACCCGGTGGAAATGGGGCAGTTCGATCTTGTCGCCTTTACTGTTCGCGCTGTGCCTCATCGATTCGCCGTCAGCGGCCGCCAACGCTGCGACTTCGCGCGGCTCCAGCGTGACCTCGAGCGCATTTGCGGCCAGCACGCCGCCCTTTTCGGCGAGCTCCCAATCGACCGTTACCTGTTTCTGGCCGTTGCGGCGAGTGAGGGTTACGGCGGGTTGGAACACCGTTGCTCATCCAGTCTCTTGTGTACGCGGGACGATTTGCCGAGTCCCGGCGAGACGGCGCTCACCGCGGGTTACCAGCGTTTTCTTGGTCTGTGCAGTCATGAGTACTTCCATCTCTGGCATGTCAAACGCATCCAACCCCTCTGCATGCAGACCGCCGACCTGACCGCGGAGGTCCACACCCGCCTGTTGTGGGTCTTCGAGGGCATCACGTCCTACTACGACGATCTGGCGTTGATTCGCGCCGGCTGCATTGAACCGACCGCGTATCTGCAATCGCTTGCGGAAAATGTGACCCGGGTGATGCGAACCCCGGGCCGGTTGGTGCAGACCTTGGCCGAATCCAGTTTCGATGCCTGGACCAAGTTTTACAAGCAGGATGAGAATGCACCCAACACCATCATCAGTTACTACGCCAAGGGTGCGCTCGTCGCACTCGCCCTCGATCTGACAATCCGCCGGGAGACCGGCGGACGGGTGGCGTTGGATGACGTGATGCGTGCGCTTTGGGTGCGCCACGGCCGCACCGGACTCGGGGTACCGGAGCGGGGGTTCGAGACGCTCGCGGTCGAGGTCTCCGGGCTCGATCTCGGCGACTTTTTCGCTCAGGCCTTGGACGGCACTGATGACTTGGATCTGGTACCCTTATTGGCCTCCGTGGGCATCCTGATGCGGCTGCGGCCTGCGAACGGTTCCAAAGACCAGGGGGGCTGTGTCGAGCGCTTCGAGCCGATTCAGGTCCAGCCGACCCTGGCCGTGCGGCTGCGCAACGGCGGCCCGGATGCCGTGCTGGCGCACGTGCTCTCCGGCGGAGCCGGTGAATGTGCCGGGCTGGCACCGGGGGATCAAGTGGTGGCGGTGAATGGGCTGCGGGCCACGGCCGAGAATCTCGAACGCCTGGTGGCCGCGAGCCAGGACCGGCATGGTGCGCCGATGCCGATTCGGCTGCATTGCTTCCGCCGTAACGAGTTGCTGGAGTTGACGGCCTGCCCGCAACCGGCGGTCGCCGATACCTGTGAGCTGATGTTGAGCGATGCGGCTCCGGACGCGGTGCTGCGGGCGCGGACCGCGTGGCTTGCGAGTCTGGTGTGATTCGTTGATGCAGCGGGGTCTCGACTTGATCCGCGTGCTTGCCGATGGTGACTATCACTCCGGGGAGGTGATTGCCGGGCGCCTCGGGATCAGCCGCACGGCGGTTTGGAAGGCACTGACCAAGGTTGCCGGGCAACTCGATCTCGTCATCGAGCGTGCGCCGGGGCGCGGCTATCGGTTGGCGGTTCCATTGCAGTTACTGGAACCCGAACGAATACTCCGCGCTCTTCCGGCTGCCGCTGCGGCGCGCCTGAGCCGCCTCGAGGTCCTGCCACAGATCGATTCCACCAATCTTCGCCTCATGGCAGCGGCCGCCGCGGGGGCGTCGGCGGGTAGCGTTTGTCTGGCCGAACGGCAGACCGCGGGGCGGGGGCGGCGCGGTCGGACCTGGGTGTCGCCCTTTGCCGCCAACCTCTATCTCTCGGTCCTGTGGCGTTATCCGGCAGGGCCGGCCGCGCTGGGCGGGGTGAGCCTGGCGGCGGGGGTGACAGTCGCCGCGGCGCTGCAGCGGCTCGGGTTGGCCGAGGTGGGGCTGAAATGGCCCAATGATCTGCTGTGGCGGGGGCGCAAGCTCGGGGGGCTGCTGCTCGAGGTGGTCGGTGAAGCGCAGGGGCCGAGTCATCTGGTGGTTGGCCTGGGTGTCAACCTGCGCATGGAGGCCGACCAGGGACGGGCCATCGAGCAGCCCTGGGTCGATCTTTATCAGGCGCTGGATGGTCGGCCGCCGGAACGCAATGTCCTGGCCGCGGTGCTGATCGACGCCCTGTTGGAGATGCTGGAACGCTTCGGCCAGGTTGGCCTGGGTCCCTTTCTCGCCGAGTGGGAGCGCTACGACCGGCTGCGCGGGCAGCGGGTGCAGGTGCAGCTCGGCGACCGGGTCATGACGGGCGACTATGCCGGTATCGAACCGGACGGCGCCCTGCGCCTCGATACCGCCGATGGCCGTCTGTGTCTGCATTCGGGCGAGGTCAGTCTGCGTCGATGAATCTATTGATCGATATCGGTAACACCAACCTGCACTGGGCGCTACATGACACCGCCGGGCTCGGTTCGATGCAGGGTGTGCGGCATGGCCGGGGCGTGCCGCTTGATTTGCTGGCCGCGTGGGAGACGCTCGAACCGCCGGCTCGAGTACTGATCGCGAATGTTGGCGGAGATCGCGTCGGCCGCGCCATGGCGCGGGTGGTCCGCGCCTATTGGGGGCTGGACGCGGAGTTTGTCGCCGTGCACCAAGGCTATCAGGGCCTGCGGGTCGCTTATCCGGAGCCCGCACGGCTGGGTGTGGACCGCTGGCTGGCCCTGCTGGCCGCCCATGGGCGCGGGGCCGAGGCGGCGCTGATCCTCGATGCCGGTACCGCTGCGACCTACGACCTTCTGGCTCCGCGAGGCCATCATTTGGGCGGTTTGATCCTGCCCGGAGTGGGGATGATGTGCGACAGCCTGTTGGCCGGAACCCAGATTCCGCGTGGTGATCTGGTCTCCGTGTCCGATCCCTGGGCCAGTGATACCGGTGCCGCGGTTGCGACCGGCAGTCTGCATGCGCTGGCGGCCCTGGCCGAGCGCCTGTACGATCGCCTGGCTGAGCGGCTGGCCGCTGAATATCAGGGGCCAGCGGCGATGGCCCCGGCCTTGCTGGTGACCGGGGGCGACGGTGCGCGGATCGGCCCATGGATCGGGCGCCCGCTCGTCTTGGTGCCGGACCTGGTGCTGCAAGGGCTTGCGCTCCTGGCGCAGGATCCGCATCGCGTCGTCGACGCCGGTCAGGCTCAGGCTGGTTGATTCGCGTGTCAGGCTTAGGCGATTGCCGGAAATCGCATTAGACGTCTCCCAGGATGCCGCGGAGCACGGCAACGAGCGCGTGGGTGTCGACCGGTTTGCTCAGAATACGCAGGGTCGGGTTCCGGGCGCGCGCGTCCGCGGTCGCGAAGGGGTCGCCGCTCATCAGGATCACCGGGAGTTCCGGTCGGTTGCGGCAGAGGGTGCGGTAAAGTGCCAGGCCGTCCATGCGCGGCATGGCAATGTCCGACAGCACCAGGGCAATGGCCGGTTCGTCGGTCAGGCGGTCAAGCGCGTCTGCCCCGTCCACGGCTTCCAGGAGGCGGTAACCGGCCTGCTCCAAGGTACGGCGTAGCGTTTGGCAGACCAGGGGTTCGTCGTCCACCAATAGAATCTCGGGCGGTCCGGCGGATGGGCTTGGGGGGCGGGCGGCGCTCGACCTGACGCGACCCCGTTTGGCGCCATGGGCCGCGGTCCGGTAGCGCGGCGCTAACGGGAGCCGGAGTTGGACGCGGGTCCCCGCGCCCGGTTCCGAGGTAATCTGGACCGCGCCGTGGCTGCGTCGGGCGAACTCCTGCACCATGAAGAGCCCGAGACCGGTTCCGCGACCGCGTGCCTTGGTGGAGAACAGCGGCTCGAACAGACGGGCCTGGACGGCCGGCGTCATGCCCACCCCGGTATCGACCACACACAACTCCCCGTAACCCTCATGGTATGCAGCGGCCGGGTCGGTTACCGCAATGCCCGCTGTCGGTTGGGCGGTGACGCGGATCGTCAACTGCCCGGCGGTACCCATGGCATCGCGCGCGTTGAGTGCGAGGTTGAGGAGGGCGACTTGGAGTAATGCGGAGTTCGATAACACAACGATTCCCGGCGTCAGGTCCAGGGTCAGCGCAATCCGCGGCGGCAGCAGGCGCTGGATCACGGGTGCGAAGTCTTGCGCCAACTCGCCGAGCGGACAGGGACCGACACTGACTTCCTCGCCGCGTCCCAGCGAGAGCAGGCCCGAGGTGACCACCTTGGCTTGAGCGATCGCGGCCTCGGTCTCGGCGAGCACTTCCCGCGCGTCACCGGTGTCCGCCGCGGCCGACAGCAGCTGCCCCAGGTAGTGCAGATTGCTGCTGATCACTCCCAGCACGTTGTTGAAGTCGTGGGCCACACCGGCCGCCAGGTGACCGATGACCTCGCGCTGGCGCGCTTGCAGGAGGCCATCGAGCACCGCCTGTTCGCGGAGGTTGGCGCTGATGCGCTGAGCCATCAGCGTCAGAATCTGTTGTTCCGGCTGACCCAGATGCGGCGCGGTCGTGCGGTCGGCGAGGTCGAGGAGACCGTGGTGAACAACGCCCTCGGCGTCGCTCCAGGTCAAGTCCATGCGGGTCAGGAACGCGAGGTCCGCGCCGAAGACCGGATGTCGCGGCACGGGCGATGGGTCGGCTGCCAGGTCGTCGACGCGGACCGGTCCCGCCGGGCCACTGCGGTCGGTCGCCGCGTCACCCACCGCGACGAGCAGCCGATAGTGCTTGTCGCGAACCTCGGCGAGGGCCGCGAGTTGGACCCCGAATGCCTGGCACCCGTAACTCAGGAGTGCTTGCAGGTGCTGGGCGGGCGGCTGGTAGCGGGTGGTCAGCTCCGAAAATGCTTCGAGCTTCGCGCTGTAACGTTGCAGCGCCTGTTCCGCTTCGGCCCGCGCCTGCTCGGCGAGGCGCTGTTCGGTGATGTTCTGCACCAGGCCGAGTGGCAGCGGTGCCCCGCCATCGCGCGCCGGCAGCAGGGCCACGCTGAGGTCACCCCACACCAGGGTGCCGTCGGGTCGCAGATAGCGCTTTGTGATGCGATAGCTGGCACGCTTGCCGGCCAGCAGTTCCTGGAACAGACACAGGTCGGCGTCGAGATCTTCCGGATGGGTGAAGTCGTCGAAACGCAGCGTCTGGATGGTCGCCGCGTCGCGTCCGAGAATTCGCTCCAAGGCGGGATTGGTGAATTGCGGGCGCCGGTCGGGTCCGACGATGGCCATGCCGATCGGCGCCTGCTCGAAGACCGCCCGGAAGCGTGCCTCGCTCTGCGCCAGCACGTGCTCCGCCAACGTTTCTGCGGTGATGTCACGGATGGTGCCGATGATGCGGATGATCCCCGCATCGTCGACTGGTTCGCCGTCGACACTCGTGTGCTTCACCCGGTTCGCAGCGAATCGCAAACGCAGGACCAAGTGGTAAGGGCGCCGCTCGGCGAGTGCCTGGGTGATGGCGGCTTCCATGCCCGGCAGATCCTCCGGGTGGACCAGGGCGGCGCCGACCGCGTAATCCACCAGGGCTTGATCCGGCGGGAACTCGAAGATACGCAGGGCCTCGTCGGAGAACCAGGCGGTCTTGGTCGTTGTGTTCAACTCCCAAACGCCAACGCGCCCCGCCCGTTGGGCGCGCGCGAGGCGTCTCTCGCTGTGCCGTAGTTCGCGTTCACTTTCCTGCCGGGCCTTGATGTCTGTCCGCAGGGCCACTTCCATCCGTGTGAAGGCGGCGCTGAATTCAGCGATCTCCCGCAGCCGGCTGGGCCGCGGCTGGGCGTCATGCTCCGGTCGGTCGAGCTGGGCGGGCAGGCGGCTGGCAATAGCGGCCAGGGTGGCAATGGGGCGGCCGATGCGCCGGCTGAAGGCGAACGCACCGATCAGGGCGAGTACCAGGATGGTACTGAGTTGCCGGAACACGCTAAGCTGGACGCGCTGCAAGGCTTCCACCGCCCTGGTTGCGGTGAGATCCGCGACCAGTTGGATCGGTACACCCGCCAGGGTCAGGTCGGCGCGCTGCTGGAATCGGCCTTTACGGAAACGCGCCATGCGCGATAGCCGTGGGCCGGTTGCCGGCTGAAGATTTGGCTCAGCTGCCGATTGTTGCGTCACCCGGTGGTCGGGTGCCGACGATCGGGGGTGATCTGGAGCCGGTAAGAGGGTCATCGTGATCCCGCCGGCCTGGGGCAAGAGCCAACGGATCTGCTCGATGAGCTCCGGCAGTTCGGCCCGCGCCGCGGCGAGGGTCGGCGGTGGGTCGGGCCGGTTGAAACGCGCGGCGGCGAGTCGATTGGCCAGGGTCAAGGTGTCGGACGCGTCGGCTTCCATGGCGTCGGTCAGGCGGCGGATCTGAAAGATCGAGACGCTCAAGGCCGGGACCAGGACCGCCAGTACCATGGAGGTGAACAGAATCTCGCCGATCGGTACCGTGACGGCCCGCCGCCGCAGCAACTGGATGCCGAGTACGATCGCGCCGGCGAGCGCCGCGTTGAGTACTCCGTTGATGGCCTGTTTGAACGCCACCAGGGTCACCTCGGTGCCGGTCATGGCAAGCGGTCCGCCGTAGCTCAGGGCCACCAGGGGCATGCCGAGAATCAACCAGTAGATGCCGTCCGCGGCAGCCAGGGGCAACACTTCACCCTGCGGCCGGAGATAGCGGTGCAGCACACCCACGCACAGGGCCTCGGCGATCAGAATCAGCCAGGCGTAGGGGTGGTGCCAGAGTATGATCGTGTATGCCCCGCCGATGGCAGCTACCAGAACGCCGGCGCCGGTCCCCAACCAGTGGATGGCCAACATGGCAAAGACCGACCCGAAGACCAGGTCCAGTCCGTAGCCGACCGGCAGATACACGAGGCTAACGGCGACGGCCGCGGCCGCGAGTCCGCCCACCCGGGCGAGGTCGTTCAAGCGCGCCGGGAGTCGTCGACGCGCGATTTGCACGGTGGGGAAAGGGAACGCCGTCATGGGAGATCCAGGCCCCGCTAATTTTGTTAGAGTATCGCGACGATCCGGTGGTTTCCGGATGCTTACAACGCGCCGCTGCCCGCTGCGCGATTGGCAACGGACGCCAGGAAGGCAGGCTCTTGCGTTTCCCCACCGGCTGTTTGTGCGATCTATCATGCCTGAACCCGCGCGTATCATCATCGTTGAGGACGACGTGGCCTTGGCCAAGGGGCTGCAGCGTATCCTGATCAGCGACGGCTTCGACGTTTCCCTGGCCTTCAGCGGAGCGGAATTAATCGATTTGTTGAACCGCGGTGGTGTGGACCTGGTGCTTCTGGATTTGAATCTGGGGGCCGAGGATGGCATGGACATCGCCCGCGAGTTGGCGCGCACCCGTTCTACGGGGCTTATCATCATTACCGGGCGGGGGGGTAAGGCCGATTTGGTTGCGGGGCTGGAGGCCGGGGCGGATGACTATCTGGCGAAGCCCTTCGATCCCGACGAGTTGCGCGCACGCATGCGGGCGGTGTTGCGCCGCCGTCAACACGGGCGGGATGCCCTCCCCGTGCTCGCGGTCGGTCCCTTCCGGCTGAACACCGCAAACCGGTGTCTGAGCCGGGAAGGCGACGACGCGCGGATTGAGTTCACCGCGCGGGAGACCTCCCTGCTCGCCTATCTGATCGCCCACCTGGGTGAGCCGGTGCATCGTGCCGACCTGGCCCGCGGCGAGTATTGGACCCCGGACGATCGGGCGACCGATGTCCACATGAGTCACATCCGGCACAAACTTCAGGGGGGCGGGATGTCCGAATTGTGTATTCAGCCGGTGCGGGGCGTCGGCTATCAGCTCACCTGCGTGCTGCCGGGAGAGTCCGAGCCCAAGTACTGATCCCGGTGGGTCATTCAGGCGTTCGGGGGGCGTATTGACCGCGTGCTGTTCGCCCGGCTCAGGGCCTGGCGGAACTGGTGACACCGGTCGAGAAATTCCCGCGTGCTCTTGGGCATGGGGACGCGGGCCCGCACGATGTTGGTAACCAGGTCGGTTCCTTCGCGGATCAGCCGCGCGCCTTCCAGGGCTTCGCGGATGGTTGCCGCGTCCGGGGCCGTCGGCAACTGGGGCTGGATGTTGCAGAGGCGCTCGCGGGCGACGACATAACTTGGCCATACCCGAAAGATCCCCGGGTCGGTGCGCAGCATTTCGCACTTGCGCTTGCCGGCCTCGGCCAAGGCGTCGACGCGCGGAGCGATCATGGTGATCTGGGTGCTGTTGGAAAAGGCGTCTTTCAGGCCGGTACCGATGCGGTCGATGTCTCTCATGGTCATGGCCATCTTGAGGTAACGGCTTTCATAGAAGGCCTCGATGGGAATCGAGTAGGCTTTGAAAGGCTCACCCCAGAGTTCGTCGATCCCCTCGTCGCCGCCGCGATGGCGGACCATCTTGCCCAAGTCAAGGGCCTCCATCAGGCACTGGCCGCACTCACGCATGAGGGTGTTGTCGGGGGTGATCTCGATGCCGGAACTCTGCAAGTCCACCAGGCAGGTGAAGATATCCGTGGCGCGGTTGAAGAGGGCACCGGCGAGCATGGCCCCGTTGACGCGCTTGCGCTCGGTGTCGGTTTCGGCTTGATAAGCCGCCCGGGCCGCGTCGAGGCGGTTGCCGGGGATGTTGATCCCGAATTCCACATGATTGAAGAGGCGCCGGGTCAGTGCCTGGATCAGACCCTTGCGCGTTTCCAGGGTATCGATCGGGGGATCGTAGTGTTTGATCCAGTACCCGTCGTAGTAGACGCGCATTTCGCCATCAATCAGGCGGCGGGTACCGTTGGCCGTGGGCTCGGACATAGGACTTAATGAGCTGCCAGTGGGATGCGCAAGTGTAGCGGAGGTTGGCGTCGCCTGCTTGCCGGTGCGGCCTGCGGTCGCGCGGTGTCCGCGCGTCGCAGCGTCCCGGATATTGTTAGACTGGCGGTGTTCACCACCTGCAGCGGCGGAGCCGATATGATAACCAAAGACCAGTTTACCGCCATCGTGATGGCCTTGTTTGCCTGGGGACTCGCGGGGGGGCTGTTTGGCGCCTTGTTCGCGGGGCTGCATCAGGTGCTCTTGGTCGTGGGTCTGACCGGTTGGCAGCCGCCGGTGGTGGCGGCCGCGGCCGCGGCCATGACGACCTCCGCCTTTTACAGCGCGATGCCGGTTGCGTTGGCCGGGGCCATGGCTGGCGTGTTGGCATCGATCGGGTCGCTGATCGTGTTCGGCCACGATCCGGGGTTGCTCCAGATTGCCGGAGCAGCCGGGATCGCGGGGCTGGCCGGCGGGAGCTTTTTCGCCTGGATGACGGGTGGCGGCGGTCGTCCGCTGGCGCGGACCCTGGCCGGGCTGGTCGGGGGGGTGATCGCCGGGGGCGGCGTGGCCGCGTTGGTCGCCGCGACCGGCCACCGCGCGGGCAGCTTTGTGCTGGCCGCCGGCGTGGTCGCGTTGGTGGGAACCCTGTTTGAAATTTCCGAACGCTGGTTGGTCACTCGCGGCGGCGCGTTATTTCCCGCTGGTTTGTCGGCGGCGGTCGTGGCTGGTCTGATTGCGACCATGGTGGGTGCCGGCGTCTGGCTGCTTGGGGGCGCGCCGACCTTGGCACTGGACGGCACCAGCCAGGATCTGCTGGGGCAAATCCGCCGCGAGCTTCCCCCGGGATTTCTCGGCGGGCTCTTGGGTGGAGCCATTACCGGCGTTATCTTGGAGTCACTGGGTTTTCATCTGGAGGATCACGCCTGACGGTGCGGTGCCTGACGGTACCCCGACGGCCTCCCGGCGCGGTACCATGGCCCGTCAGTCGGCATCCAGGCATGGTGATTAACGCGCCTGCCGGATGATCGGACCCTGCAACATCCATAACAAGACCGCGGCGATTGACGGAAATCGCCTGCGGTCATCGGCCCAGCGGAGAGTTCACATGAATGCGCTCGACATCCTTTCGTCGCCGAGGAAATGCAAAAGCCCATCGACCTGGACGCCCTCACGCGTCCGGTGCCCAACCAACAGGTGGCGGCGCAACTCTATGCCGCGTCCTTGATGACGATCGCCGTCGATAGCGATGCCGAGCGGCATTACCTGGCCGATCTGGCCGCGCAGCTCAAGCTGGATCCGGCCGCGGTGACCTATATGCACCAGGCGGTCGGTCTGTCCTGATGCGCTGTCGTGTCTCCAGTGGTCCAGGTCTGCTGGTTCCGGTCTGGGCCGACGCGAGCGTCCGCCGTCGGTGCGGTGCTTGGGTGCGGCGGACCCGACCCGACCCGACCAGACCCCTTTTCAGACCTCAAACTTGGGAGACATGGTTTTGATCACGATGTTGTTTTTTATCGCTGTAGGGATCGTTATCGGCTGGAATCTTCCCCAGCCGCCGTGGGCCAGGCAGTGGCAAGACAAGGTCGTTGGTTTCGTCCGTTCCATCACCAACAAGGCCGGTCAATGATCGTTGCCGCGGCGGTTTCTTCAGTAACCCGGAGGCCCATAGATGTCTGAAATCAAAGCCGAACAGGCCACCCTGATCCTGGGTGACAGCCAATATCAACTGCCGATCGTCGAAGGCAGCGAGCACGAACGGGCCATTGATATCCGTACCTTGCGTGACCGCACGGGGTATATCACCTTGGATCCCGGATATGGCAATTCCGGCAGTTGCGAAAGTGCGATCACCTTTATCGACGGCGAACAGGGCATCCTGCGTTACCGCGGCATCCCTATCGAGCAGTTCGCCGGCAGCCCGACCTTCACCGATGTCGCCTGGCTGCTGATCTTCGGTGAGTTGCCGACGCCGGCCGAGTACGAGGAATTCTCCGCGGATTTGACGCGCTTCGCCAATCTGGACGAGGGCATGAAGCATCAGTTCGAGGGTTTCCCGCGCACCGCCCCGCCGATGGCCATCCTCTCGGCCATGATCAACGCGCTGTCCTGTTTCCACCCGGAACTGCATGAACTGGAGGATCTGACCCAGTTCCGCCATGCCGCGGCGCGTCTGATCAGTAAGATCCGCACCATCGCTGCGTACGCCTTCCGCAAATCCCGCGGTCTGCCCTACATCTACCCGGACCCCAGCCTGAAGTACGTGCCGAACTTCATGCATATGATGTTCTCGCAGCCGTACAAGCAGTACATCTGCCCCCAACTGGTGCGCGAGGCGCTCAACCTGATCCTGATCCTGCACGCGGATCACGAACAGAATTGTTCGACCTCGACCGTCCGCATGGTGGGCTCCAGCGGAGCCAATCTGTTTGCCTCCTGCGCCGCCGGCGTGTGCGCGCTCTGGGGGCCGCTGCATGGCGGTGCCAACGTGGAGGTGCTGACCATGCTGGAGCAGATCCATGCGGGCAACATCACCCCGGAGGAATATGTCAAGCTGGCCAAGGACAAGGACAGCAAGGTGCGGCTGATGGGCTTCGGGCACCGGGTCTACAAGAATTTCGACCCGCGTGCACGGATGCTGGCGAGCATCGCCGAACGGCTCCTGCCGCAATTGAGCGGGGACGATCCACTGCTGGAGATCGCCCGGCGGCTCGAGGAGATTGCGCTCTCCGACCCCTATTTCATTGAGCGCAAACTTTATCCGAACGTCGACTTCTACAGCGGCATCCTCCTGCGGGCCATCGGCATTCCCACCAACATGTTCACCGTGATCTTCGCGATCGGCCGGCTGCCCGGCTGGATCGCGCACTGGTGGGAGCATGATCAGACCCAGCGCAACAAGATCGCCCGTCCGCGTCAGATCTATGTCGGCGAGACCGTGCGAGACTATGTCCCGAAGGAGCACCGGGGCTGACGCCGTCCCATGCCTGAAGCCCCCGACAGCGCTGCGGTGCAGCGCTATCTGCTCGCGCTCCAGGACCGCATCGGCGTGGTCCTGGAGCAAGCGGATGGGCAGGCCCGGTTCCGGGAGGACGCCTGGAACCGACCCGGTGGGGGCGGTGGCCGCACCCGCGTGATGGCGGATGGGGCCGTGTTCGAGCAGGGCGGCATCAGTTTTTCGCAGGTGTTCGGCGACCGACTGCCGCCCGCCGCGACCGCCAATCGCCCGGACTTGGCCGGGCGGGGTTTCCAGGCAATGGGTGTCTCCCTGGTGGTCCATCCCCGCAACCCCTATGTACCGACCTCGCATCTGAATGTGCGCTTTTTTATCGCCGAACAGCCGGATGCGCAGCCGGTCTGGTGGTTCGGCGGCGGCTTCGACCTGACGCCCTATTACGGCTTCGACGCCGATGCCATCCACTGGCACCGCAACGCCCACAGCGTCTGCCGACCCTTCGGCGAATCGGTCTATCCGCGCTACAAACAGTGGTGCGATGAGTATTTCTACCTGAAGCATCGCGCTGAACCCCGCGGGATCGGCGGGATTTTTTTCGACGATCTCAATGCCTGGGGTTTCGACCGGTGTTTCGCGTTCATGCGCGCGGTCGGCGACCAGTACCTGGCCGGCTATCTGCCCATCTTGGAGCGCCGTCGCGACTGCGCCTACGGTGAGCGGGAGCGAGCCTTCCAGAAATACCGGCGCGGCCGTTATGTCGAGTTCAATCTGGTCTATGACCGCGGGACCCTGTTCGGGCTCCAATCCGGCGGACGGACCGAATCCATTCTGATGTCACTGCCCCCGGAGGTCAGTTGGCGCTACGACTGGCGGCCGGAGCCCGGCAGCCCGGAGGCGGCACTCTATGAGCGCTTTCTGGTGCCGCGGGATTGGGTGACGGAGCGGCCGGAGGTCGCATCCGGTTGAACGCGCGCCGGTCACCTCACGCCAAAGCCGTCTTTGGTCTATCCTTGACCCGGTGGAAAGGTCCACGTGCCTCGCTTCCCTGTTGAGATGCAAACTGTCCCGCAAGCCACTTCGACAATCAATCATGGACTCACGGCTGAAGCGCTTTTTGCCTTGGGTGATAGGCCCTGTTGCGAGTTGATCGACGGGAGTATTGTTCACTTGCCTCCAACTGGTGCACTCCATGGCAAAGCCGAGTTGCAGCTTGGCCGGCTCATCGCGGATTTTGCCGAAAACCAGCATCTTGGCTGGGTCCTGGTCGGGGAGGTCGGCATCATCACGCGGCGCAACCCGGACCGGGTCCGCGGGGCTGATGCGGTGCTCGTTGCCCGGTCACAGAGCGCTACGCTCCCGGAAGGCTTTCTGGATTTTGGTCCGGCCGCCGTGTTCGAGATCGCATCCGCGAATGATCGCTGGCGCGATGTCCAGGATAAATTGGACGAATACTTCGCCATCGGTGTCGGGCAGGTATGGATGGTCGATCCCAAGCGGCGGCAGGTCACCATCTACACCGGCCCAACCACGGGCGAGCGTTTCGATGCCGCCGACCGGATTGCCGGGAGCGGTATCCTGGAGGGGCTAACCCTGGACGTCGCTCGGTTGTTTCCGGCTTAGGAACCGACCCACGGCGGCCCGCTCGATCGCCGCCCCACCGTCGGCCTTGATCATCGTTCCGGCCGGCCGCGGACGGTCCGCTGTAGGGTCCGCTGTGCGGACCGGCGGCCTGTAGGGTCCGCTCTGCGGACCGGCGACCTTCGCGATCGGCACCCTACACCAGGTTCCACCGGCCGGCTCCGCGGTTTGCTGAGACTACCAGGCATCCACCGGGCTCCGAACCGGCACCACCCCCGGTCGATTGAGCACATGGGTGTAGATCATCGTCGTCGACACATCCGCATGTCCCAGCAGTTCCTGCACCGTGCGGATGGAATACTGCATCGCCCGAATGGTCCGGGCCAGGGTCTTGAGGAGCGGGAAGCGTTCGGTGGCGCGGGCAAACGCGGGACCCGCCGCCGGCGGGCTTGAGCGCGCGACGGTCGGATGATCGCTGTCGAGCGGGCGCCCCCCGGTTTCCCACCAGTCCCAGTCGATGGTCTTGCCGGCCGGGCAGTGGGCCAGATCGACGAAC
>JACDZG010000337.1 GCA_013426805.1 Chromatiaceae bacterium | reverse complement strand
AGCAAGGGAGACAACAAGGAATCGAACAAGGAATCGAACAAGGAATCGAACAAGGCGAAGCCAACGTACTCCTACGCCTGATTACAAAGAAATTCGGTCCCCCCAGCGAGTCGGTACGTCAACGCATCGCCGCCGCCGACGCCGATACCCTGTTGCACTGGTCCGAGCGGATCCTCACCGCCGACAGCCTGGATGCCGTGTTGCACTAGCCCCGTCGGCTGGGCACGTCGTTGGTGCCCGCCCATTCCTGGCACCCCATCCACCGCCATCGGTGCCCGCGGTCCGGGGCGACCGCTTTGATCATAAGTCCGCCCGCCCCGCGCCCCGAGGCCTGTGGACCGAGTGGTGATCAAGGCCGGGGCGACTGGAAGGGCGGCTGTATCTGCGGCGACCCATCCCTTCGATGTGTACAGCCAGGTTCGCACGGACGTTGCGACATCAACCCGACCCCGAGCAACGGTTCAGATCGCTGGGCTTGCTCCAAGTGTATGCATTGTCTACAGTGCAGTCATTGAACTCATCCACGGGGACTTGCCCATGGCTGTGCTCACGATCCGCAATATCGACGATTCACTCAAGACCCGACTGCGGGTCGCCGCCGCGCAACGCGGCTGCTCAATGGAGGAAGCGGCGCGACGGATCCTGCGTGAGGCCCTGGCACCACCTGTCGCCGAGACCAATATCGGCACCCGCCTGCATCAGCGCGTGCTGGAAGTCTCGGGGGGCGCCGAGTTGCCACCCCCGACCCGCTCGCAGCCGCGTGCCGCTCCCACATTCGCAGACAACGAGCCGTGATCCTGCTCGACACCAACGTCATCTCTGAATGGACGAAACGGGAACCGGCCGTCATCGCCTGGCGCGACCGCCACGTCGCCAGCCGTTTATTCATCTCCGCAGTCACGCGCGCCGAGATCGAAACCGGCAACGCGCAATATTTCGGACTTCGATTTTCTCGGCGGCCTGGACCTGGTCAATCCTTGGACGCAGACCAGGCCGGCAAGCGCGCCGTAGTACCGCACCGGAGGTCGAGGCTTTAGGTGACTTCCGAATCACCGGACCAACCACCATCGGCTCGGATGTCGGTGCGACTTCAGTCGCACCGATCCGGCCGCAGGTGCGACTGAAGTCGCACCTACACTGGGCACGAAGCGCGGGGCTTGCCTGCCGCCGCGGAACTGGCTAGCCTCTCGTCCCATGGACACC
>JACDZG010000336.1 GCA_013426805.1 Chromatiaceae bacterium | reverse complement strand
AGAAACTGTCCATTAACTACTTCCCGATTTGTTCGGCCTGATGGTGTAGTTCAGATCCGGGCACAGCCGACGGCGGCGGATGTTCAATGCGGCCATTTCCTGGGTCGTCACCTTGATGCCCTTGTTGTAGGCCGTCGTGTCGAGCACAGCGTCCACGGTCAGTCCGGTCTTGGTGGTCGTGCCGCGAATGAGGCTGAGCATGATCGGGAGACTGCGTAGCGGAGTCCCGGCCCAGTTGCGACTGATCTGACTAAATAACCGATGTTCAATGGGGTTTCATTTTGAGGCCCCAGTGGGATAGTGGCAGACGGTCAGGGACAGGCCCGTGTCATTGGCCAACTGTTGCAACTCGCGTTTCCATAACCGCGGGCGATGGCCGTTGCACCCTCCCGCATCCGCTTCAATCAACAGGTGGCGGGCGTGGGGGTAACGTGCCCCGCCCACCTGCTCCCACCAGCGACGGATTGCGGCCACCGCGAACTGCGCGGTCGCGGCATGCGTCCCGACGCTGACGACGGCATGGTTGGCGCGCCGGTCGTAGACCCCGTAGGGGGTGGCGCGACACTCGGCTTCGCTAGGGAAATCATAGGCGTTGACGGTATCGGCCGTTTGGCAGTAGCGCGCACCCGCATTCTTGAAGGGACCGATGAGTTCGGACTTCTTGGCGTCCACGCTGATGACGGGTTGTCCGCTCCTCAGGAACCGCCCCTTGAGGCGTTGGATGAACCGATACTGGCGATCACGTTGCGGATGAACTTTGCCGATCAGGCGCTTAACGTTCGTCTTGAGCGAATACCCGAGTGGTTTGAGCAACCGTCCCACGGTGGTGGCGCATCCACGGCCCAACCGCGCGGCCAAGCTGCGTAGACTGCTGCGGGTGTAGCACGCACGCCCTTCCGGGTCGCCGCCCGTTTCGGGCTCAACGAGGGCGAGCAGATCGGCCTCTAGGTGCACATCTTTTTTTTTAAAAGGGGGCGACCGCCGCCCGCGCGGCGCACCCGTCCCTGCGGGTCGTCCGTCAACCCCGTCTGCAGGTCACGGCGCCCTTGCCGGATGGTTTTCGGATCCAGGCCGGTGATGTCAGAGACCCACTTCGTGCCGCCATAACCCACCACCTCCGCCAGCAAGCCAGCCACCCAGCGCCGGTGCTTCTCGTTGAGTTGCCCACAGACCAACTTGACGTGGGCTTCCACCGGCTCCGATATCATCAG
>JACDZG010000033.1 GCA_013426805.1 Chromatiaceae bacterium | reverse complement strand
CCCGCATAAATTCTTCGCGCTGCTCCGCCTGATGCGCGTCCCATTTGCGGTTCTGCTCTTCTTTATATTCGTCCCACTTGCGGGCGCTCTCCTCCCGGTCGCGGCGCAGTTCAGCCAGGATCTCGTAGAACCGGTCTTCGGTCGCCGCCCGCCCGGCATACTCCCGGCGGGTCAAATCCAGAATATACCGGAGAAAATCCGGATCTGTGCGGATGATTTCTGGCAGCTCACGTCTGATCGTCTCTTTTAGTGATTGGGTCGTCATCTCGGTTTCAAACGATGGGGTACGTTGCTGTTCTGATGAGGTTCCGTGCTTTACTTAGCCAGGATGATCTGACCTACGAGGCTGCACCCGCGGCGACGACCTCGGTTCGGAACTGGGGCGCGTGCTCGATGGTCCGCTTGACGGCGCACAGCTCCATGGATCTCAGGATGCCGTCACGGTATTTGTTCGGGAAGCCTTCCGGCAGGGTGAGGCGAAGGACCGCGGAGGCGGCACTGGGATCGGTCTTATGGCCTTGCCAGTCCATGGTCAGGCGCATGCCCACGGTGGGCAGGTCGCGGCTTTGACAGAATTTCAGGGCGAAGATGCCGGCACAGGAGGCGATCGATGCCAGGAACAGGTCAAATGGCTGGGGTGCGGAGCCCGCGCCGCCGTGTTCGACCAGTTGATCGGTCGCAATGGTGTGTTCGCGGATCCGCGCATCGACACGCGCGCCGCCGGGGAAGTCGATTTCGATGTGTTCCGTCATTGCCATGGGGAAGGCTCCAGGGTCTGGGCAGATGCCGAAACGACCACGGCTACAGTGGCCGTCAGCGGTTCGGTCCGCGCGGGAGGCCGCGGCGGACCAGGATCATTGGTCCCTGTTGCCGCCGAACATTTTCATGGGGTTCGGCCTCATCTTCATGGGATTGAAGCTGTTACCGCCGGCCCGCCCGGGCTCGGGCGAGGGGCCTTGATCGGCGCCGTGGGGGGCTCCACTATAGCCGGGAACGGGGCCACCTGGAGCGTCGCCGTAACCGCCACCCTGGGTCGGACCCCCGGGTCCACCCGCAGGACCGTACCCCGGAACTTGGGGTGCTCCGGCCGGGCTGCCATAGGCCGGCCCGGTGTAAGCGGGGATCAGATCATCGCGGCCTGGTCCGGGTGCCGGCTGGCCATAGGCCGGACCGGAGTAGGCGGGAATCTGGTAACCGGCACCGGGAGGGGGTGCCGGCTGTCCGTAAGCCGGGCCTGAATAACCGGGGACTTGACCTCCAGCGCCTGGAGCGGGCGCCGACTGACCATACGCGGGACCGGAATAGCCGGGAATCTGACCACCGGCACCAGGCGCCGGCTGGCCGTAGGCCGGGACCTGATAACCATCGGGTCCGCCGCCTGCCGCCTGAGTGGCGGCGTCGGCACAGACCATCAGTGCCGCCAGGACGGCGATGCTGCTCGCGTGCTTGGACATGATTCCTCCGGTCGCTGTGTCTGTTGGCGAATCGGTTGGCCGCGCCTGCGTTGATTCGCCGGTGACGGCATTCTGCGCTTCGCGCGATAGTACTCGCAATCGGACGTCTCGGCCTACTCGGGGCAGCAGTTCCGAATTTGGGTGGCCGCCGCCGACAGCCTGCCGACGGCGAGACTGATGGTGGATGCGCTGCGCTTATGCACCCTGCAAAACAGGATTTGGCATCCGACGGGAATGCCGGCAGGGGTCCGGCCGCAGCCTCAGCCCCCGAGCAAGGCGGCGACTCCTGCCAGGTCATGCGCGGTGTCGACGCCGGGTCCGGGCGGCTGCGCGGCGATACCGACGTGGATGCGCTCGCCGTGCCACAGGACGCGCAATTGTTCCAGCGCCTCGGCCACCTCCAGCGGCGACGGCTCCCAGGTGACATAGCGCCGCAGAAAAGCCGCCCGGTAGGCATAGAGCCCGATGTGACGCAGGAAAGTGACCGAGGTCGGCAGGTGGCCGCGTTTGCCCATGAATTCGTCACGGTGCCAGGGCAGGGGGGCACGCGAGAAGTACAGGGCGAAGCCGGCGGCGTCGGTGACCACCTTGACCACATGGGGGTCGAACAGGGTCTCGCCGTCGGCAATCGCGTAGGCCAAGGTCGCCATGTTGGCTCCAGGGTGTGCGCTGAGATTACGGGCAACCTGGTCGATCAGGGCGGGCGGCATGCAGGGCTCGTCGCCCTGCAAGTTGACGACGATGGTGTCCTCGGGCCAGTTGCGGCGTTCGATGACCTCGGCGATCCGGTCGGAGCCGCTGCGATGCTCGGTCCCGGTGAGTTGGGCCTCGGCACCGAAGGCGGCACAAGCGGTGACGATGCGCTGGTCGTCTGTCGCGACGATCACCGCGCCCGCGGCGCTCGCCCGCGCGCGCTCCACCACGTGCTGGATCATGGGTTTGCCGTGGATGAGCAGCAGCGGCTTGCCGGGCAGTCGGGTGGAGCCGAACCGGGCTGGGATCACGACCTTGAAATCCGGCGGTACCGTGGGTTCCAGCTCGGGTGCTAGGGGCGCAGGACGTTGCAGGGTGTTCAAAGGCAGGGTACCTCCGGCGGCTTTCGGATAAACGAAAACGGGTAGTTAGCGCCGGATATTGCCGTATCCGCAGGATGGTTGGCGAGGAAAATGACGTTTGACCAAGTGCGCGAAGAAGGCGGCGACGAAAGCGTCGTCCGGCACCGCCTCGACCGGACAAGCCCACAGGTCGGCGCGCGCGAATCGGGCGCATTTCACGGCGTCCTTCTCGGTCATCAGCACGGGGCCGGGCGGCCAGGTGTGCGCGTCGGCAGTGGTGAATGCATGGTGGTCCGGATAGGGACGTTCGGTCGCCTGGACGCCGTAAGAACGCAGCATGGCGAAAAAACGTGCGGGGTTGCCGATGCCGGCCACCGCGGTGACCTGCCGGTCACGAAAGGCGTGCAGGGGTTGGGTGCGCGTCGGGTCGTGCAGATCGATGGCCGCGCCTGGAACCAGACTGAAGCGGTACCCAGGGGCGGTGCCGCCGTTGTGGATCACCAGGTCCACGGTGGCCAGCCGTTCGCGAGGTTCGCGCAGGGGGCCGGCCGGCAGGCAACGGCCATTGCCCAGGCCGCGATCACCGTCGACCACGGCGATCTCGAGGTCGCGGGCCAGGCGGTAGTGCTGGAGTCCGTCGTCGCAGAGCAGCAGGTTGCAACCGAGACGGTGCACGGCCAGTTCGCCGTCCGCGTACCGATCCGGACCCGCCACCACCGGACAGGGCGCGCGCCGGGCAAGCAGAAGGGGTTCGTCTCCGACCACACAGGGGTCGTCCGCGGGGCTCACGGTCCGCGGCCAATGAACCGACCGGGCGCCGTAGCCGCGGGTGATGATGCCGGGCCGCCAACCGCGCGCCGCGGTGAGTTGCACGAGCTTGAGCACGAGGGGTGTCTTGCCCGTTCCGCCAACGGTGAGGTTACCGACGATCACCACCGGAATCGGCAGCCGCCGGACGGCGAAGTGTCCGTGGCGATAGCCGCTGCGGCGCAGCCGGGCGATGGCGCAATAAAGCCAGCCCAGCGGGGCCAGGACCAGCGCCAGCGGATGTCGGCCGTACCAGATGGGCGTTGGGTCCAAGGGTTGTTACCGTAACAGTCGCGCCGCGATCCCGCGGAGGCAAGGCGCGACGCGGAAGCCGTCGCATGGCGTTACCGGCCGCTGGAGCGGCCGCACGGCATTCCCACGCTGGAGCGTGGGAACGAGAATAAACGTTAAACCGCGCCTGCTCCAGCCATCGTCGAGTCTACCGGGGCCGATCCCATCCAACACCATCACATACCGCGCTGGGCGCGGTTTAGGCGTCAGAGAGTCCGTCGTGAAACTGGAGTCGATGCAGCCGGGCATAGTAGCCGCCCAGGCTGATCAGGTCGGCGTGGCGGCCTTGCTCGACGATTCGGCCCTCCAGCAGGACCAGAATGCGGTCGGCGTTCTCGATGGTGGACAGCCGGTGGGCGATGACCAGGGTGGTGCGCTGCGCCATCAACAGTTGCAGCGCGGCCTGGATGTGGCGCTCGGCCTCGGTGTCGAGTGCGGAGGTAGCCTCGTCCAGGATCAGGATGGGGGCGTCTTTGAGCATGGCCCGCGCGATGGCCAGACGCTGGCGTTGGCCGCCCGAGAGCAGGACACCCCGGTCGCCGATCATGGTTTCGAAGCCTTGAGGTAAGGCGCGAATGAACTCCAACGCATGGGCAGCTTCGGCCACGTGCGCCAACGCCTCCTGCGTGGGGGGCACGGGCCGGCCATAGGCGATGTTGTTGGCAATGCTGTCATTGAACAGCACGACATCCTGACTGACCAGGGCGATTTGATTGCGCAGTTCGGCCAGCGACAAGTCCCGGATCGGGACCCCGTCGATCAGTATCTCACCGCCGGTGGGGTCGTAGAAGCGCGGCAACAGGCTCGCGATCGTGGTCTTGCCGCTGCCCGAACGGCCGACCAGCGCCACCTTCTCCCCTGGAGCGATGATGAGGTCGAGATTGCGGATCGCCGGCGCCTTATCCGGCGAATACTGGTGCGTGACATCACGGTACTCGATGCGGCCTTGGGCGCGGCCGAGGGTGCGGGTGCCCGGATCGTCCTCGGTTTCGGAATCCAGCAGCTCGAACAGGCTCTCTGCCGCGATGATGCCGCGCTGCAGGTGGGCATTGACACCGGTGAGGCGCTTGACCGGGGGAAGCAGCAGACCCATGGCGACCACGAAGGACATGAAGGTGCCAACCGTAATGTCCGCGCGCAGCCCCTGCATGGTGGAGAGGTAGACGATCAATGCAATGGCCAGGGCCGAAATCAATTGCACCAGGGGCACGCTCGCCGATTCGGTGGCGATCATTTTCATCTGCAATGAGCGGGTCTTCTCATTGATATAGCCGAACTCGGCGGTCTCTTGCGCCTGCCCGCCGAAGGACTTGACGACGCGATGGGCGTCGATCGCCTCCTGGGCCACGTGCGTAAGTTCACCGACCCGGTCCTGAATGCGTCGACTGTAGCGTCTGAACCGCTTGGTGGCGTACTTGACGGCACCGACCATGACCGGACCAATGATCAGGAAGATGGCCGACAGGGTGGCATTGATATAGAGCATGTAAGCCATCAGGCCGATGACCGAAGCGCCGTCGCGGACCAGGGTGGTGACGGCCGAAGTGGCCGCACTCGCCACGTTTTCGACGTTATAGGTGAGCTTGGCCAGAATATGGCCGGATCCGTGTTGATCGTAATAGCGGGTGGGGGCGCGCAGCAGGTGCTCGAACATGGCCTGACGCAGATCCGCCACCACGCGCCGGCCGACCCAGCTCAGAAAATAGTCATTGATGAATCCGGCGATGCCGCGCACCAGAAAGATGAGGATCAGCGCCAACGGCATCAGGCGAACGATGGATTCGTCCTTGTGCACGAAGCTACCGTCGATCAGCGGTTTCATCATTGCAGCAAAAAGCGGCTCGGTCGCGGCATAGATCAACATGCCGAAGATCGAGACGGCGAACATGCGCCAATAGGGCTTGGCGTAGCCGAGCAAGCGGCCATACACCTGACGGGCCGCCAGTTGGGGTATTTCGTGCGTCATTGCGGTGCGGCCGGCAGGGTCGGGCGCGCGGTCGCGAAGGAGACTTTATTCAATCCAACTTCCGCAGCGGCATCCAGCGCTGTCATGACGGCCTGATGAGGCGTGTTAGCGTCGGCCTGGATCAACACGGGCATGCCCTTGCGTTGGTTGACGGCGCCGGTGAGTGCGCGTACCAGGGTCATTGCCTGTTGGTCGACGACCAGACGGTCATTGACATAAAAGGTCCCGTTCCGGTCAATGATGATCCGGATCGATTCGGCTTCTTTGGCTGGCTGGTCCTGACCCTGGGCCTGAGGCAAGGTCACCCGCAGGCGGGTCTGCTCTTGCCCCGCTTCGTCCTTGAAAGTGGTGGAGACCATGAAAAAGATCAGCAGCAGGAAGACGACGTCCAAGAGCGACGTCAGGTTGATCTCGGGCGGCTGGGAGCGGCGGGTGCGTAGATTCATCAGGATTCGCTGCCCGCTTCGCGTTCGCCCTTCATGACCTCGACCAGGCGCAGGGCCTGCATTTCCATGTCGATAGCGAATTGTCCCACCCGGCTGTCGAAAAAACGATGGCAGAGCAAGGTGGGGATGGCGACCGAGAGACCGGCCGCGGTGGTGATGAGTGCTTTGGCAATGCCGCCCGAGAGGATCCCGGCGTTGCCTGTTCCGGCATTCATGATGACACCAAAGATGTCGATCATGCCGAAGACGGTGCCGAGCAGTCCGAGCAGGGGGGCGACTGAGGCGATGGTGCTGAGCGTGTCGAGATGGCGTTCGAGCCGGGCCACGACATGGCGGCCGGTATCGGCAATGGCCTCTTTCATGACTTCGCGAGAATGATTACGGTTGACCAGCCCAGCCGCCAACATCCGCCCCAGCGGGGAGCCGACACGGATCGCTTCGATCGCTTCCTCGCTGAGCTGCCCCTGGCGGTGCAGTTGCCAAATGCGGGCGACCAGGTTCTCGGGCATGATCCGCGTCCGGCGCAATGTCCAGGCACGGTCGATCACCAGCGCGGTCGCTATGACGGAACAGGCGGCGATCGGCCACATGAGCCAACCGCCCGCTTGCATCAGTTCAAGCAAAGCTCACTCCTATTGCGGACGCGGGTGCCGCAAGGCGTTTAACCATGATTCCGAACCATAGTAAAACGCCCCCGGCGCGTGGCGACGGGGGCGTTGCCCGGAAGGACGGCACGCGAGCCGCAGCCACCCCCATCCGCTTAGCCGCGTCGCATCTTGCGCATCTTCTCAATGGCGCGCAATTGCGCGATCGCCTCGGCCAGTTCGGATTGCGCCTTGGCGTACTCGAACTCGGCCGTTTGACCGGCGAGTGCGTCTTCAGCACGGCGCTTGGCCTCCAAGGCGGCCGCCTCGTCGAGGTCATGGGCGCGAATCGCGGTGTCGGCCAGAACGGTCACGGCCATGGGCTGGACTTCCAGCATGCCGCCGGACACGTAGAAATGCTCTTGCTCGCCCGCTTCATTCTCCACCCGCACGTCACCGGGACGCAGCCGACTGATGAAGGCCGTGTGGCGGGGCGCGATCCCGACCTCTCCCAACTCGGCAGAGGCGTAGACCATGGAGGCGATTCCGGAGTGGATGGCCCCCTCGGCGCTGACGATGTCGACTTGGATCGTTGCCATGGGTATATCTCCCCTTAGCCGGCCATCTTCTCGGCTTTGGCCACGGCCTCCTGGATGCCGCCGACCATATAGAAGGCCTGCTCGGGAAGGTGGTCGTAGTCGCCGTTGACGATGGCCTTGAAGTCCTTGATGGTGTCAGCCACGTGGACGAAGGCGCCGGGTGCGCCGGTGAAGACTTCAGCCACCGTGAAGGGCTGCGACAGGAAGCGCTGCAGCTTACGGGCACGAGCCACGGTGAGTTTGTCGACCTCGGAGAGTTCGTCCATGCCGAGGATGGCGATGATGTCCTTCAGCTCCTTGTAGCGCTGGAGCGTTCCCTGAACCGCACGCGCCGTCTCGTAGTGTTCGGCACCAACCACGTTCGGGTCGAGGATGCGGCTGGTCGAGTCGAGCGGGTCCACGGCCGGGTAAATGCCGAGTTCGGCAATCTGGCGGGACAGCACCAGGGTCGCGTCCAAGTGGGCGAAGGTAGTGGCCGGGGACGGGTCGGTGAGGTCGTCCGCGGGCACGTAGACCGCCTGGAAAGAGGTGATGGATCCGGTGCGGGTCGAGGTGATGCGCTCTTGCAGAGCACCCATCTCGGATGCCAGCGTCGGCTGATAGCCTACGGCGGACGGCATACGCCCGAGCAGCGCGGACACTTCGGTGCCGGCCAGGGTGTAACGGTAGATATTGTCCACGAAGAGCAGCACGTCGCGGCCTTCTTCACGGAAATACTCGGCCATGGTCAGGCCGGTCAGGGCGACGCGCAGACGGTTGCCCGGCGGCTCGTTCATTTGACCGTAGACCAAGGCGACCTTGTCGAGAACGCCCGAATCCTTCATCTCGTGATAGAAGTCATTGCCCTCGCGGGTCCGCTCGCCAACGCCCGCGAACACCGAGAAGCCGCCGTGGGCCTTGGCGATATTGTTGATGAGCTCCATCAGGGTGACGGTCTTGCCCACACCGGCGCCGCCGAAGAGGCCGACCTTGCCGCCCTTGACGATCGGCATGATGAGGTCGATGACCTTGATGCCGGTTTCGAGAATCTCAGTGGAAGCCGCCTGATCTTCGAGCTTGGGAGCCTCACGATGGATGGCCCAGCGCTCGTCGGTGCCGATCGCGCCGAGTTCGTCGATCGGATGGCCGAGCACGTCCATGATGCGCCCGAGGGTCGCCTGACCCACCGGCACGCTGATCGGCGAGCCGGTCGCCGTGACCGCGGTGCCGCGCTGCAGGCCGTCGGTGGAACCCATGGCGATGGTACGCGCGATACCGTCACCGAGTTGCTGCTGAACCTCGAGGGTCAGACCGACGGAATCGATTTGCAGCGCCTCATAGACCTTCGGCATCTCGCCGCGGGCAAACTGCACGTCGACGACGGCGCCGATGATCTGGGTGACGTTACCGGAACTCATAGTCTCTTCCTCATTCGTCGCCTGGGCAGGCGTCTGCGGATGCTGTTGTAACCTTGAAGCCGTGGTCGCGCTGGACGGTATCGCCGGGGCCGGCTAAACAGCCGCCGCGCCGCTCACGATCTCGGAGATCTCTTGGGTAATCGCGGCCTGACGCGCCTTGTTGTAGACGAGCTGCAACTCGCTGATCAGGTTGCCGGCGTTGTCGGAGGCGGACTTCATCGCGACCATGCGCGCGGCCTGCTCACAGGCACCGTTCTCGACCACCGCCTGATAGACCAGCGACTCGATATAGCGCGTCAGCAGCGAATCGAGCACGGTATGCGCATCGGGCTCGTAGATATAGTCCCAGTGCAGCGGCATGGACTGTCGCTCGCCCGGCACCAGCGGCACCAGTTGGCGAATCACCGGCTTCTGCGTCATGGTGTTCACGAACTCGTTGCTGGCGATGTAGATCGCATCGATCTTCTTCTCTTCGAAGGCGTCCAGCATCACTCTGACCGTGCCGATCAGCTCCTCGACGTGCGGTTTGTCGCCGAGGTGAGTGGCCTGGGCCAGCACGCTGCCGCCGAAGCGTTTGAAGAATCCCAATGCCTTGGTGCCGATGGTGCAGAATGCGGGATCGACCCCGAGTGCACGCTGCTCCTTGATTTCGGCAATCAGTCGCCGGAACAGATTGCTGTTGAGACCGCCGCACAGCCCGCGATCGGACGAGACGACGATATAACCGACCCGCTTGCGGCTGCGTTCGACGGCCATGAACGAGTGGCGATACTCGGGCGTCGCGCGGGCCAGGTGGCTGATCACCTCGAGCATCTTCTGCGCATAGGGCTTGGACGCGGCCATCCGCTCCTGGGCACGGCGCATCTTGGACGCCGCGACCATTTGCATGGCTTTGGTGATCTTCTGCGTGCTTTTGATGCTCGCGATCTTGGTTCGGACTTCTTTGGCGCCGGCCATTTGCTCAAGCTCCCAGCTTCCAGCCGTCGGCCGCCGGTTTGGACGGCGGAGACGGCAGGGTGAATCGCAATGATGAAACGCGGAAGCCTCGCGCGACCACCTCCGGCTGGCGGACGGCCGTGTGAGGCTGGCGTCTCATTACCAGGTGTTGTTGGCCTTGAATTCCTTGATCGCCGCGTGCATCGCCGCCTGGATCTCGTCGTTGAAATCACCGGTGGTGTTGATGCGCTCGAGCAGGGCCCCTTGGGCCGACTTCATGTAGGACTGAAGTGCGTGCTCGAAGTCCACGACTTTCTTGACGTCCACGTCGTCCAGATAGCCTTCATTGGCCGCGAAGAGCGACATGGCCATCTGGGCCACACTCATCGGTGAGTATTGCACCTGCTTCATCAGTTCGGTAACGCGCTCGCCGCGTTGCAACTGCTTGCGGGTCGCCTCGTCCAGATCGGAGGCGAACTGCGAGAAGGCCGCCAACTCACGGTACTGAGCCAGTGCCAGACGGATACCGCCGCCGAGTTTCTTGATGATCTTGGTCTGAGCGGCGCCGCCGACACGGGAGACCGACAAGCCCGCGTTGATGGCCGGGCGGATACCGGCATTGAACAGGTCGGTCTCAAGGAAGATCTGGCCGTCCGTGATGGAGATGACGTTGGTCGGTACGAAGGCCGACACGTCACCGGCCTGGGTCTCGATGATCGGCAGGGCCGTCAAGGAGCCGGTCTGGCCTTTCACCGCACCGCCGGTGATCTCTTCGACATAATGCGCGTTGACGCGCGCGGCACGCTCCAGCAGACGGGAATGGAGATAGAAGACGTCGCCGGGGTACGCCTCGCGGCCCGGCGGCCGACGCAGCAGCAGGGAGACTTGACGATAGGCCCAGGCCTGTTTGGTCAAATCGTCATAGATGATCAGCGCATCCTGGCCGAGATCACGGAAATACTCGCCCATGGTGCAGCCGGCATAGGGCGCAATGAACTGCATGGCGGCGGAGTCAGCGGCGGCGGCAGCGACGATGATGGTGTGATCCATCGCGCCGAACTCTTCGAGCTTGCGCACCAGGTTGGCAATGGACGAGTTCTTCTGGCCCACGGCAACGTAGATGCACTTAACGCCGGTGCCTTTCTGGTTGATGATGGTGTCGACCGCGACCGCGGTCTTGCCGGTCTGGCGGTCGCCGATGATCAACTCGCGCTGGCCGCAGCCGATCGGGACCATGGTGTCGATGGCTTTGATGCCGGTCTGCACCGGCTGGTCGACCGATTGACGGGCGATGACGCCGGGCGCCACTTTTTCGATCGGCGAAGTGCCGACGGCGTCGATCGGACCCTTGCCGTCGATCGGGTTACCCAGTGCGTCGACCACGCGGCCAAGCAGACCGGGACCAACCGGGACTTCAAGTACGCGACCGGTACAACGGACCCAGTCGCCTTCAGTCAGATGGGTGTAAGGACCCAATACGACAGCGCCAACCGAGTCGCGCTCGAGGTTGAGGGCGAGCCCGAAGGTATCGCCGGGAAACTCCAGCATTTCGTAATAGCGCGCGTCGGACAGGCCATGCACGCGCACGATACCGTCCGTCAGGCTGACGATGGTGCCTTCGGTACGGGCCTCCGTCTTCAGCTCGAACTGTTCGATCTTCTGTTTGATGAGATCGCTGATCTCGGAAGGATTCAGTTGCATGACCGTGTCCTGTTCACAATGGGCCTGTTCAATGGAAGCCCGTTCAGAATTGCAAAGCGTTGGAAAGCTGCCTGAGCTTGCCGCGGACCGAGTCGTCGATCACCAGGTCGCCGGCATGAATCTCGACGCCTCCGATCAGGTCCGGGTCTTGTTCCACCGTCAGCTCCACCTGGGCACCGAGTCGCCGCGCCAAGGCTTTGGCCAGCACCTGCTCTTGGTCGGCATCGACCGGAAAAGCGCTGCGGACCAGCACCTGGCGAACGCCCTGTGCGGCCACGCGCCGCTCCTCGTAGAGCAGGGCGATCTCGGGCAGCGCGGCGAGACGGGCGTTCTCTGCCAACAGTCTGACCAGGTTGCCGAGTTCAGCCGACATGGATTCGCCGCCGAGCTGGATGATCAGGTCACGGAGACGTTCACGCGGGCAATTGGGATTGGCGATCTGGGCGGCCATGAGGGGGTCGGCCGCGATTTCGGCAAGCGCATTCAGGCTCGCGGACCATTGGTCCACGGTGCCGAGTTCCTGCGCACGCTTGAAGACCGCCTCCGCATAGGGCCGCGCAATGGTAGTGATTTCTCCGGCCATGGTGGTCCTTTAGATCTGTCTGGCGAAGTCGTCGACGAGCGACTGATGAGCGCGCACGTCGATTTCTTTCTTCAGGATCTTTTCGGCAGCGGCTAAGGCCAGGGTCGCGACCTTTTCGCGCAGCTCTTCGCGGGCGCGATTGGTCTCGCGTTCGATCTCCGCCTGGGCGGCGGCGATCAGCCGCTGACCTTCGGAGCGAGCGTCTACCTTGGATTCTTCGACGATCTCTCCGGCGCGCTTCTGGGCCTGGCTGAGGATCTCGGTGGCTTGGGCCTTCGCAGTGTTCAGGACCTCCTGAGCGCGCTGCTCGCCGAGACTCTTCTCCTGGTGCCCGCGTTCGGCGGCGGCGAGACCTTCGGCGATCTTTGCCTTACGGTCGCTGAGCGCCTTGACGATAGGCGTCCAGACATAGGTCATAGTGAACCAGACGAAGACCCCGAAGGAGATCATCTGGCCGATGAGTGTCAGGTTGAAGTTCACTTGTATGCCTCGGGGTGCCTTGGGGTGCCTCTGAAGTTCCTTCCGGTCAGGCGCGTCCGATTCTTATGTCAGGCGGCGAACATCAGGTAAAGGCCCATGGCGATCGCGATGACCGGCAGCGCGTCGACGAGACCCATCACGATGAAGAACTGGGTGCGCAGCATCGGGATCAATTCGGGCTGACGGGCAGCGCCTTCGAGGAAACGTCCACCAAGCACACCGATGCCGACGCCCGCGCCGACTGCGCCGAGGCCGAGCATCAGGCCAGCGCCGATGAATCTGATAGCAGTTGCGAATGCTTGTGCGACTTCGAGTTCCATGGGTAACTCCGGTGGTTGGTCAGGCGGTTGAGAATAACGGTTGGTTGAGGACTAGTGATGCGTCTGGTGGGCCATGTCGAGATAGACGACGGTCAGCACCATGAAGATGAAGGCCTGGAGCGTGATGATCAGGATGTGGAACACCGCCCAGACGAACTGCAGGGCGCCGGCGGTAAGCCCCAACACCCAGCCGCCGCCGAACATCAGCGCGATCAGGATGAAGATCATCTCACCGGCGTACATGTTGCCGAAGAGACGCAGAGCGAGAGAGACCGGCTTAGACAGCAGGCTGATGCCTTCCAGAATCAGATTGGCCGGCATACCCCAGACGCCGAACGGCTGCAGGCTCAACTCACCGAGGAACCCGCCGACACCCTTCATCTTGAAGCTGTAATACAGCACCATCCCGAAGACCACCAAGGCCAAAGCAAAGGTGGTGTTGGGATCGGTGGTGGGCACGACCCGCAGAAAGACATGGTGGGGATCGGCACCAAAGATGGCCATCGACTGTCCGAGTAACCAGGGCAGCAGATCCACCGGAATCAGGTCCATGAGATTCATCATGAAGACCCAGACGAAGATAGTCAGGGCCAGCGGCGCGACCAACGGGTTTTTTCCGGTGAACGAGCCGCGGACGTTCTCGTCGATGAATTCGACGATCCATTCGGCAAAGTTCTGCGCTGGCCCCGGAATCCCGGCACTCGCCTTTTCGGCCACGCCGCGGAAGAAGCGAACGAAGAGCCATCCGAGCAGGATGGAGAAAAACATGGTATCGACATTGATGGCCCAGAAGCCCATCTCGGCCGCACCCTGCGCATTGTGAGCAAAACCGAGCCCATGCTCCGGATGCACACCCAGGGTGAGATTGGTGAGATGGTGCTGGATATATCCTTGAGCGGTCAGCGTTTCAGCGGTCGACATCGATCATCTCTCAGTGCGTGTCTTGGGTGCCCGACCGGGGCGCCGCACGGGCGCTCAGTTGGGCCGCAATCAAGGTGGAAGCGACCTGAATGACCAGGTAAGCAACCAACAGTGCCGGAACGTTCAGGCCATCGAGCGTCGCGAATGCCACGCCGAAGAGACCGATTAAAACTACGAGCTTCGCTACCTCAGCGCCGTAAATGTTCAGCAACAGCCAACCTGGTTCCTGGGCGCGGTAGCCCCGGAAGACCAAGACCGCGAAGAGGCTGTTGGCGAACAGACAGGAGCCAACTCCGATCATGACCGACATTGCCGTATGCCACCCGAAAGGTAGAGCGATCAGCAATGCGCTCAAACCAAGAACGGCTTGAACCTGCAAGGTCTTTTTAGCCACCCGGGCATCTGCCTGTTGCATCGGATTCGGAACATGCTGCGAGGACTGATCCCTGCCGAACGCGCAGTATACGGGGTCGAAAATTGCGGGTCAACGCACGAGAGTCCGCTGGTTCCATGGATCCAGCGGATTCTAATCATTGCAGAATACCGATAGCCCCGATGGTTTTCACTGAATGTGTTCCAGTATTCCGTCCAGTTCTTCCAGGCTGTTGTAGGCGATGACCAGCTTTCCGGTGCCGCGCGCGCCCTGCTGGATCTGCACCCGCGCCCCAAGGCGGTCGGCCAGATCGTCCTGGAGGCGGCGGACATTGGGGTCGAGGACCGGCTTGGCGACCTGCTCGGGCGGGGCCTCGTCGGCCTGTTGCAGGCGGCGCACCAGCCGCTCGGTCTCCCGCACTGACAGACCGCCGGCAACGACTTGCCGGGCGGTAGTGCTTTGCACCGGGCCTTTGAGACCGAGCAAGGCGCGAGCGTGGCCCATTTCGATCTGGGAATGGTCGACCAGGGTCTTGACGTCGGGGTTCAACTCCAAGAGCCGCAGCAGGTTAGTCACTGTCGTGCGGGACTTGCCCACGGCCTCGGCGATTTGCTGGTGGGTGAGCTGGAACTCGGTCAGCAAACGCTCAAGGGCACCGGCTTCTTCTAATGGGTTGAGGTCGGAACGCTGAATGTTCTCGATCAGTCCGATGGCCACCGCGGCGAGTTCATCACACTCACGGATGACGGCCGGAATGTCGACGAGCCCGGCCTGCTGGGAGGCTCGCCAGCGGCGCTCGCCGGCGACGAGTTCGTAGCGGTCCTCGCCGATCGGCCGCACGACCACAGGCTGTATAACACCCTGGGCGGCGATCGAGTCGGCTAACTCGCGCAACGCATCCGGATCGAAGTCACGGCGCGGCTGATACCGCCCGCGCTGGATCTGTTCAAGGGGCAGCCGGGTGATGCGCTCGCCAGGCGAGGGGGTGGGGTCGACGGACGGTGGCTGCTCGGTGCTCAGCGGCGCGACAGCCACCGGGGGCAGACGGGTGGCGCCGAGCAGGGCGTCAAGACCGCGACCAAGGCCACGCTTTTTTTGCGGCGAGTTGCCGGCTTCTTCCACGGGGTCCATCAGTCGGGCGCCTCAGGAGACATATTGACGTTTGTGGTTGCGGCGCAGCACTTCGCTCGCCAGGGCCAGGTAAGAGACGGCGCCTTTCGAGACGGGGTCGTAGAGTAGCACCGACAGGCCGTGACTCGGGGCCTCCGCCAGGCGGACGTTGCGCGGGATGATGGTCCGGTAGACTTGGTCAGTGAAGTGCGTGACGAGCTGGGTCGAGACTTGATTGGCTAGGTTGTTACGCGGATCGTGCATGGTGCGCAGGATGCCCTCGATCTGGAGCCCGCTGTTGCGGCTTTCACGGACCTGGGCGATGGTGTCGATCAGGGCCGAGAGTCCCTCCAGGGCGTAATACTCGCACTGGATCGGGATCAGCACGCCGTGAGCGGCAACCAGCGCATTGAGTGTCAGCATGTTGAGCGACGGCGGACAGTCGATGATGATCAGCTCATAGGCCTCGACGACGCTCGCCAGGATCTTGGCGAGGCGCCGCTCCCGATCGGCAGAACCGATGAGTCCGACCTCGGCAGCAGTCAGGTCGGCATTGGACGGCAACAGGTCGAAGCCGGGGGCCGGTTCGGCGACCCGTTGCACACAAGCCGCGAATGGGATGTCGGACAGCAAGAGGTCGCAACTCGAGTGTTCGATGTTATGTTTGTCGACCCCGCATCCCATGGTGGCGTTGCCCTGCGGGTCCATGTCGACCAGCAGAACACGCCGCTTCATGGACGCCAGGGCGGCGGCCAAGTTGACGGCAGTGGTGGTTTTGCCGACCCCGCCTTTCTGATTGGCAACGGCGATAATACGGACCATGGCAGGATCACTCACAGCGGATCTCGATGAGGTGGCGGTCGCCTTCAAGGAACGGCACGCACAGGGGGTGCACGGCCAAGTCAAGGTGGCTGAGCGCCGGGTTGCGGAGCTCGTCGTGCGGATAGCGACCCTTCATGATCAACAAGCGCCCCGGACGATCGAGCAGGGGGGCCGCCAGCAAGTGGATCGCGGCGATCTCCGCGACGGCCCTGGTGACTATGGTACTGAATTTTCGCCCCGGCCGGTATGACTCGATGCGGCTGTGCACGGCCTCGACCTGGGTAAGGCCAAACTCCATGACCGCGTGGCGCACGAAACGGATCTTCTTGCCGCTGCTGTCGAGGAGGGAGTAGCGGCGGTCCGGGTCACAGAGTGCCAGCGGTAATCCAGGTAGTCCGGCACCGGTGCCGAGGTCGAGGACGGCGCCGCCGAACAGGAACGGGCGGATCGCGAGGCTGTCGAGCAAATGTCGCGACAGTTGCTCGTCGGGATCGCGCACCGCGGTGAGGTTGTAGGTGCGGTTCCAACGGGCCAGCAGTTCGAGGAACGCCAACATCCTCTCGATCTGATTCCTGGTCAGCGCGATGCCAAGCGCGGCGGCGCCGTCGGCAAGACGCGAAGGCGATGAAACGGACCGGGTGGCGACCATGTTCGGGTCGGTGTTCGGCTCGGGAGAGTCTGGATTCGGGTTCACGCGCTGTGCCGCTTCAGGTGAATCAACAACAGTGACACCGCGGCGGGCGTAACCCCAGGAATCCGGGCCGCCTGGCCGAGGGTGGCCGGACGCACACGAGTGAGTTTTTCGCGGACCTCGGTGGAGAGACCGCGGACTCCGGCGAAGTCGAAGTTTGCCGGGAGCGACTTGGATTCCTGATCACGGGAGCGGTCGATCTCCGCTTGCTGGCGCACGATGTAGCCGTCGTAGTGACAGCGGATCTCGATCTGTTCGGCAACCACCGGGTCGATGGGCAGCGGCGGCTCGCCGGTCAAACGGACGATGCCGCGATAGTCCACCTGTGGCCGGGCCATGAGGTCGAGCGCGCGGATCTCGCGCCGCAGGGGCTCGCCAAGAACGGCAACTTGATCGGCCAGCGGAACGGTATCAGGCCGGACCCAGGTGTCACGCAGCCGCTGCTGTTCGCGGGCGATGGCCTCGCGCTTGCGATCGAACGCCCGCCATTGCGCCTCGGTGACCAAGCCTAGACCGTACCCGATCTCGGTCAGCCGCTGATCGGCGTTATCTTCCCGCAGCAACAGGCGGTACTCGGCCCGGCTGGTGAACATCCGGTAGGGCTCAGTGGTGCCCCGTGTGATCAGATCATCGACCAGGACACCGAGGTAGGCCTGATCCCGACGCGGGTACCAGGGGTCGCGGCCGAGCACCCGCAGGGCGGCGTTGGCTCCGGCCAGGAGCCCTTGGGCCGCCGCCTCTTCATAGCCGGTGGTACCGTTGATCTGACCGGCACAATAGAGGTTCTCGACCGGCTGGGTCTCAAGGGTCGCGGCGAGGTCGCGCGGGTCGAAAAAATCGTACTCGATGGCGTAGCCCGGACGGGTGATGTGGGCATGCTCGAAGCCGAGCAGGGATCGGACCAGGGCCTGCTGAATGTCGTAGGGCAGGCTGGTGGAGATCCCGTTGGGATAAACTTCATGGGTGGAGAGGCCTTCCGGCTCAACGAAGATCTGGTGACTCGCTTTGTCGGCAAAGCGCACGATCTTGTCTTCGATGGAGGGACAGTAACGTGGGCCGATCCCTTCGATCAGACCGGTGAACAGTGGCGAACGCGACAGCCCGGAGCGGATCACGTCATGGGTGCGCGCGTTGGTGTGGGCGATGAAACAACTCACCTGGCGCGGGTGATCGGCCACACTGCCCATGAAGGAGAACACCGGAGTCGGCTGATCGCCGGGCTGTTCCTTGAGTTGCCGATAATCGATGGTGCGGCCATCGATGCGTGGCGGCGTCCCGGTCTTGAGCCGCGCGACCCGGAACGGCAGTTCGCGCAGGCGACGGGCAAGGGCATTGGCCGGTGGATCGCCAGCACGGCCGCCCTCATAATTGGCAAGACCGACATGGATGCGGCCGGCCAGAAAAGTCCCGGCGGTCAGGACGACGGCGCGCGCCAGGAAGTTGAGTCCCATCTGGGAGCGAACACCCTGGACGCGACTCTTGCCCCCATGGTCCTCCAACAGCAGATCGTCAGCAGCCTGCTGGAAGATCGAGAGGTTTGGCTGTCCCTCAACGGCGCTGCGGACGGCTGCTTTGTACAGTGCACGATCCGCCTGTGCACGGGTGGCCCGTACGGCTGGTCCCTTGCTGGCGTTGAGGATGCGGAACTGGATACCGGCACGGTCCGCAGCCTGGGCCATGAGGCCGCCGAGCGCGTCGATCTCTTTCACCAGATGACCTTTTCCAATGCCGCCGATGGCCGGGTTGCAGCTCATACTGCCGATGGTGTCGGTGCTATGGGTGAGCAGGAGGGTGCGTACACCCAAACGCGCGCAGGCCAGGGCCGCCTCGGTGCCGGCGTGTCCTCCGCCAATGACGATGACGTCATAGTGATCGGTCGCAAACATGGTAAAAATCATCGCTTCAGTTCCGCGAAGGTGGCAGTTTACTCTAAGTCGACCGCTACAAGACGCTGGAATGGCGGCGGTTTTCGGAGGCATCCCGGCCACCGGCAGCCACCGACCACGCCCCGGCCAACAATGACACGCACAGAGACCCCATGCCGCAATCGACCCCGCATCCGCAGATTAAGCTGATCGAAACCCTCCTCGATACGGCGGGCACCGTTATCCTGGGCAAAGAGCGCGAGATCCGTTTAGCGGTGACCTGCCTCCTGGCGGGGGGCCACCTCCTGATCGAAGATTTGCCGGGAGTCGGCAAGACCACACTGGCCCATCTGCTGGCACGTTTGCTCGGGCTGCAGTATTCGCGTATCCAATTCACCAGCGATCTACTGCCGGCTGACGTGGTCGGAGTGTCCGTCTACGAGCGCGGGACCGAGTCTTTTCGTTTTCACCCTGGTCCGGTATTTGCGCAGTTGGTGCTTGCCGATGAGATCAACCGTGCGACGCCGAAGGCGCAGAGCGCGCTGTTGGAGGCCATGGAGGAGCGGCAGGTGACGGTCGACGGCGAGACCAGACTCCTACCCGCGCCCTTTTTTGTGATCGCGACACAGAACCCTTCCTACCAGGTCGGCACCTTTCCACTTCCGGAGTCCCAGCTTGATCGTTTCCTGATGCGCATCCGGCTGGGTTATCCGGCCACAGCACAAGAAAAGGAGTTGCTGGCCGGGGAGGATCGCCGGGCCATGGTGCTGCGGCAGTCAGCGGTGCTGTCCGCGACCGAGATCGCTGCCCTGCAAACCGCGGTTGGTCGCGTGCATGTGGCCGCACCGCTGATCGACTATTGTCACGGAATCCTAGGGTTCAGCCGCCGTTGCGAGCGGTTTGTCCACGGTCTCTCGCCGCGGGCCGGGGTTGGGCTGTTGCGCGCGGCTAAGGCATGGGCGCTCCTCGACGGGCGTCATTTCCTGATCCCGGAGGATATTCAGGCGGTGCTGCCGGCCTGCGTCATTCATCGCTTGATCGGCAATGATGGAACCGGGCGGCTCGACCATGACGAGGTGTCAACCTTGATCCTGACGGCAGTTGCGGTGCCGTGACCTTGAAACGCCGGATGCATCGGTTTCCGCTTGCAGGCAGCAACGCCGGCAAGGACTCCAGGGCAGGGCTTAATGGCGCGTCGCTGCGATCTGCCGTGAAGCGAATGTTCCAGGGCCTTATGCGCAGAGCACCGATGGACAAGGATGGGGTTGCCCGCATTGCGGCAAAGCAGATCTATATTCTGCCGACACGCATTGGAATGCTCTATGGCACGACCGTTATCGTCATGCTGCTGGGTTCACTGAATTATCAGAATAATATCGGTTTACTGTTTGCGTTCTTCATGGCGTCGGTCGGGTTGGTAGCGATGCACCATTGCTGGTACAACCTGCTTGGATTGGCCATTTCAATGCGCTCTGGTCCCGCGGTGTTTGATGGCGACGCAGCCCTGTTTGAGGTCACCTTGAGCAATGAACGGGCAGGATCACGCTACGATCTGCGCTTGAGCGGAGGTCTGGATGCAAGCACCCCTGTCTATCTTGATGCGCACGACCAACGGGGCATCTCCTTCGCGCAACCAACGAGCCGACGAGGTTTGCTGTGGCTGAAGGATATTGAGATCGAGACCCGACACCCGATGCACCTGTTTCGTGCCTGGTGCTACGCGCGCGGACAGGCGAGCGTTCTGGTTTATCCTCGACCGGCGGTCGCGGCACCGCCACCTGTTACGAACAGCGGTGATACGCACCGACCGGCTGCGCGAACCGGTGACGGCGCGGATGACTACATCGGCAACCGCGAGTATCGCCGCGGCGATTCGACTCGACATCTGGATTGGAAGGCGTTTGCTCGCGAGCGCGGTCTGGTGGTCAAGCAATTCGGCGGAGATGATGGAGTCGAGGTTTGGATCGACTGGACAGCGCTGCGCACGCCCGATCCGGAAGAGCGTATTCGGCTACTGACGAGACAAGTGCTGGATGCTGACGCGGCGAACCTGAGGTTTGGGATGCGCCTGCCGGGGATCGAGATCGGCCTCGCCGGCGGCCCCGATCAGATGCAGCGTTGTCTGCGCGAACTTGCCCTTTTTAATGATGGCCAAACAGAACCTGCTCCCCATTGACGAACAGCCTGAGCGTTATCAAACGCTCGCGCTGGTCATGACGGTATGCGCGGCCTACCTGCCGCTTGCGCGTTACCTGAATTGGCGCGTCTCGGCATTCGTGGCGTTAATGCTGATGCTGCGCTTCGCGGCAGTGCGATGGCCGGCCGCTGCGCCCGGCCGCTGGCTGTTGCTCGGGTTGACCTTGGTCGGGGTGGCAAACTGCCTGCTGGCCAATCACACCCTGATCGGCAAGCTCGGCGGCACGTCACTGCTTGCAACCATGCTGGCGTTGAAGTTGCTCGAGTTACGCGCGCGTCGTGACCATCGAATCAGCGCCATCGCGCTCTGTTTCGTGGTCGTGGTGCAATTTCTGTTCGACCAGGGAATTGGATTGACGCTGTACTTTGGCGGCATTGCGTTCATGATCGTCGCGCTGCTCGTGGATTTGAATGGCGGCTTGGGTTCAACCCCGATCCGCCGGGCGGTGCCGGTGGTACTGCGGATCTCACTCCAGGCGCTTCCACTGACGATCGTTCTGTTCGCCTTGTTCCCCCGCCTGACAAGCCCCCTATGGAGCCTTGGCGTTGATCAGGATCGGGGAACCATGGGCATGAGTGAGTCGATGGAACCCGGCTCGATCAGTGAATTGGTGATCAACGGAGATCTCGCCTTTCGCGCGCGCTTCGACCAACATCCACCAGGATCGGATCGGCTCTATTGGCGCGGCTTGGTGCTATGGGAGGTCGATAACCGCAAATGGTCACCAGGGCGCGTCGGTCAGTATCAAACGGTTAACCCGGAACTGACTCAAGCGACGGAGCGGATCGATTACGAGATTGTGCTGGAGCCCTCCCAACAGCGCTGGATGTTCAGTTTGGATCTCCCGATCGAACATCCGCCGAATACTGTCCTGAGCAGTGACTTTCAATTGCTGTCCGATCGCCCCATCACCACGGCGAAGCGCTATCGACTCAGCTCCGCTCTCGAATTCCGGACAGCGATGCCGGCCGAGGCCGAGCAGCGCTACGCCCTGCGCCTGCCGGCAAATACGAGCGCGCGGATGATTACGCTCGTCAAGCAGTGGCAGCTCGAAACAGATTCAGACTGGGCTTTGGTGCAACAGGGACTGGACTTTTTCAACCGCGAGGAATTTCATTACACACTGTTGCCGCCCAAGCTCGGGGCCAATCCCTGGGATGAGTTCCTTTTTGAAACACGCAGCGGCTTCTGCGAACACTATGCCGGGAGCTTCGCGGTGTTGATGCGGATCGCCGGCTTACCGTCGCGCGTCGTGCTCGGTTATCTCGGCGGAGAGCCCAATCGCATCGGCGGTTATCATTTGATCTGGCAGTCCGATGCGCACGCCTGGGTTGAAGTGATGATCGCTGAGCGGGGATGGGTGCGCGTTGATCCGACCAGCGCTGTCGCACCATTCCGAGTGGACAATCGGGGAGCGTCGCGCCTACTCGGGGCGTACGCGCCGGCACGCTTCCACATCGATTCCACCGGAGTCCTGTCAATGGCGATTCGTCAGTTGCGGCTGCTGGCCGACAGCATTGATGCCGTCTGGCAGCGTTCGGTCCTGGACTATTCAGCCGCCGAGCAGACTCGCCTGCTCTATCGATTAGGGTTGGCGGACTATGGGGAATTCGCGCTGGCAGGTATCATGGTGGCCGCGGTCACTATAGTCATGGGACTGATTCTCTTCGGCCTGATTCGCCAGCCTGATGCGATCGATCCGGCCTCTCGCTGTTTTTCCTTACTCTGTCGCCGATTGGCAGCGGTCGGATTGGAAAGGAACGCGCATGAAGGACCGCTTGACTTCGCGGCCCGCGTCGCCGTCGCTCGTCCTGAGTTTTCCCTGAGGGTCAACGCGATTGTCGCCCTCTATATCCGCGGCCGTTATATGCCAAACCCGACGGCCGCTGATATTCAGAGCCTTTCGCGACTAGTCAAAGCGTTTGTCCCGACAAGACAGCGACGATCATTTTCCGATACAAAACGTAGAAAATATCTTACCTAAGAGATCGTCTGAAGTGACCTCGCCAGTAATCTCGCCGAACGCTTGTTGCGCTTCCCTGAGTTCCAAGGCGACGACTTCGGGTCCCAATCGTGTTTCGAAAGACACTTTAGATGAATGCAGTGCGGCCAAGCCTCGCCGCAGCGCGTCCAGATGGCGACGACGCGCGACAAAAGACCCTTCGCCAAGCCCCTGTACCCCAGCCATCGCGCGCAAATGTTGCCGTAGGCTGTCGATTCCAGCTCCGGTCAACGTGGAGATCCCTATCTCATGGAACTCTCTAGTATTAGGTGGCGCATGGACGGATATGACCAGATCGATCTTATTGCGGATTAAAGTCACTCTTGCATCTTGAGGGAGCCCACCGAGTTCCTCGCCGTCAAGGCCCAAGGAGGCATCGTAAACCCAAAGAATCTGGTCCGCCTTAGCCAACTGCTCACGGGCACGGCGCACGCCTTCCTGCTCGACCAGTTCCTGGGTGTCCCTGATGCCAGCCGTATCGATGACCGTTACTGGAAGGCCCCCGATCTCCATATCGTAGCGGAGCAGATCACGGGTAGTACCGGCAATCGGCGTCACAATGGCCGCATCCTGTTGAACCAGCGCATTGAGTAAGCTCGACTTACCCGAATTCGGGCGACCGGCGATCACAACGCTGAGGCCATCACGAATGCGTTCACCCTGATGCGCCTCAAACAACACCTGATCGGTTGCCGCGATTAAAGCGATGAGTTGTTCAAGCAAATCACGCGAGAGAGTATCGTCAACATCTTCTTCGGGAAAATCGAGGGTCGCTTCCACGCCAGTGCGAAGACGGACGAGATCGTCGACTAACGCATGGACCCGTCTGGAAAAAGCGCCTTGAAGACTACGAATCGCGAGCCTGGCGGAAAGTGAGGTGGTGCTTTCGACAAGATCCGCGATGGCTTCCGCCTGAGTCAAGTCAAGTTTCCCATTCAGGAAGGCTCGTTCCGAGAATTCACCTGGTCTGGCTGGTCGAGCGCCAAGTTCAAGACAGCGGGAGAGCAGGATGTCGAGCACCACTGGTCCTCCATGTCCTTGGATCTCCAGCACGTCCTCGCCGGTGAACGAACGCGGTCCCGGAAAGAAGAGTGCGATTCCTTCATCAATGGGTTGACCGGTGTCCGCGAGAAAGCTGCAAAAACGCGCGACGCGGGGACGAAGCGCACGGCCCGTCACCGCATGAGCAATCGCCCGTGAATCAGGACCGCTGACCCGAACCACACCAACACCGCCGACACCCGGTGCTGTGGCAATAGCAGCAATGGTATCGGCGGTCATCTATGCGGTCGATAATCCAGGCGACAAGATAGTCAGCGGTTGCGCTTGGCTGCTTCCTTATCGATATTTCTCGTGATATGCCACTGCTGAGCGATCGACAGCAGATTGTTGACAGTCCAATACAGCACTAATCCGGCGGGGAAGAATGCGAAGAAGATCGTAAATACGAACGGCAGACTCATCATGACCTTCGCCTGAATCGGATCCGGTGGCGCAGGGTTCAACTTTGACTGCACGAACATCGAGATGCCCATGATCAACGGCAGGACGAAATACGGATCAGGGGCTGAGAGATTGTCGATCCACAGAATGAACGGTGCTTGACGAAGCTCGACGCTTTCGAGTAAGACCCAGTAAAGAGCGATGAAAACCGGAATTTGCACCAAGATCGGTAAACAACCACCGAGCGGGTTGATCTTCTCCGTTTTGTACATTTCCATCATTGCCTGGTTCAGACGTTCCTTATCATCCCCATACCGGTCCTTCAGCGCCTGCATTCGCGGTGTTATCTGCCGCATCTTCGCCATGGACTTGTAACTGGCTTCGGACAGCTTGTAAAAGGCCAGCTTGATCAGAATGGTGAGAACAACGATCGCCCAGCCCCAGTTTCCGACGATCGTGTAGATCATGTCGAGGAGCCAATGGATCGGCTGAGCAATCACGGTCAACCAGCCGAAGTCTACCGTGAGTTCCAGACCAGGCGCGACCGCTGCCAACGTTGATGGAAGTTTCGGACCGATGTAAACCTGATTGGTGAAAGTATGCGAGGCGTTTGCGTTGACGACAACAGGTGGGCTGTACTTGCCGATGATATAGCGGGAGTCATCAAGGACATTCGTGTAAAAAGTCTCACTGACGCCCCGCGGCGGTATCCAGGCAGACATAAAATAATGCTGGATCATTGCGACCCAGCCGTCGGTCACAGAGCGATCGAGCTTTTTCTCGCGCATCTGGTCAAACGAGATCTTCGTGTATTTGTCTTCGGGGGTGTAGTAGACGCCGCCGGTGTAGGTGCTGACAAAGCGCGATGCATTCGGGTCGAGCAACTCGGTACGCTGCAACTGGGCATACTCGCGAACGATCAATGGTTGGGTGGAATTATTCAGCACTTCCTGCGCCGACTCGACGACATAGCTTCCACGTTGGAACCGTAGGTTCTTACGAACCTGGACGCCCTCGGGAGAGGTCCAGGAAAGCGGAACCGTCAGCGAAGTTTGACCTGGCTCCAATGTGTACTGGCTCGACTGACTGGTAAACATGGCTTCATGGGTCGGGAGAGAATCGGAAGCCGAGCCGATCAAACCGGACTGAACTACAAACATGTTTGGCGGGTCGGGCTTAAGAAGACGGAACTTCAGGTCCGGCGCTTCGGGAGCCATCGCATAATCGGTCAACCACGCGCTGGCAATTGTTCCGCCTTTAGTTGAAATCTCGACCTTCATCAGATCCGTCTGGACCGTGATGACTTGCGCTGATTCGGCAGTTGTTTTACCCGTTGACAGTGGGAGAACGCTGCTGGTTGGTTTTGGTGTCTCGCTTGTTAGGCCAGGGATGCCATCTGAACCGCCGACGGCGATCGAGGATGTCTCAGTCGTTGCAACTTGTCGTGCAGTGGTCGCGGGACCGTAGTCCTGTAACCACGCCTGATAGATCAGCAGTGAGACTGCCGCGAGCGAAAAAATGAGGATTAAGCGGATATTATCCATGGGTTGTCACTGCTTCTTCGTCGGGACAGGATCGCATCCGCCGGGGTGCCAGGGATGGCATCGCGACAGTCGGAGGATTGCCAGATAGGTTCCCTGCAACGGACCGTAACGGTCGATGGCCTCGATAGTGTACGCGGAGCAAGTTGGGTAAAACCGACAGTGCGGTCCAATCGTTGGGCTGATCAGGTACTGATATGCTCGGACAAACCAGATCAGGGTTTTACCCATGACGCGTTCCTGATGGAGTTCCACGCCTTACCCAGCGCGGAAAAGAGGGTTAGATTGGTCGCGTTCGATGCTCTCGCTGTCGCTAACACCACGATATCAACCGCAGGCAGCGCTGAATCCTGGGTTCGGAAGCTCTCGCGGACAACGCGCTTGAGTCGGTTGCGATCGTGGGCGCGTCGGGCGTACCGCTTGGATATGGCAAGTCCTAGTCGAGAGCTGCCGAGACCGTTCGGCCATGCAACCACCGTGTAAACGTTAACGCCGAAGCGAATGCCCTCTTTGAGCACGCGCTGGTACTGAATCGGATTGACGAGCCGACGAGACCGCGGTAGACCGAGAGGGTGTTCGAGCGGCACGCGAGCGTCGAAGCCGATCGTGGTCCTTCGCTTTGCTGATTTATGGAGTGAGGCGAACTCGACCCTTTGCCCGCCTTGCGTTCAGGACCTTGCGGCCGTTTCTGGTTGCATTACGTGCGCGAAAGCCGTGGGTCCGCGCGCACTTGACGCGACTTGGCTGATAGGTACGTTTCATGGTGATCTCTAGGGCGTGCGTTCTGGAGCTCTGTACGCGCTCGAAAAAAGACTTCACATTTTAAACATTTTCAAGGGAGATGTCAACAAGTTCAATCTCGCTTGAGCTTCGCGCTTCCTGTGGATAACTTCCGCCAGCAGGGCTAGACTTAGTATCCGCGGCTTGGTTTGGCAGCTCAACACACTTGGGCTGCCGCAAGCGCTATCAGAATTCGACTGATCGGACGGTACCAGATTTCCTCACGGGGTCCTGCAACGATCAACGAAGGGTAACATTAGGTGGATTATGGATTTGTGGCAACAGTGTATCTTGCGGTTGAAGGGTGAGTTGACGGCAGCAGAGTTCAACACATGGATTTTGCCGCTGCAGGCAAGATGTGAAGGTGAAGTTCTTCGGCTGTTCGCGCCGAATAAATTCGTGCAGGATTGGGTGCGGCAGCACTACGAAGTGCGATTGCTCGAGTTTGCCAAGTATTCCAGCAACGGCGCGGTCAACCGAATCCGGTTTGATGTCGGGGGGATCGACAGAACCGAAAGCACGGCAACGCCACCACCTGTCGAATCGGCCGAGGATACCGAGCGGTTCGTTGAACGGCGGGCGGAGTCCCGGCTCAATCCGGAGTTTAGTTTTGACACCTTTGTGGAAGGTAAGTCGAACCAACTTGCGCGGGCCGCGTCAATGCAGATCAGCCAATCGCCGGGGGTGGCCTATAATCCGCTTTTTATTTATGGTGGGGTCGGTCTTGGGAAGACCCATTTGATGCACGCCGTGGGGAATATGCTGTTGGAGAGAAATCCGACTGCAAAAGTGGCCTATCTGCATTCCGAGCGCTTTGTCGCCGAGATGATCAGGGCATTACAGAACAATCGGATTGACGAATTCAAGAAAACCTATCGCTCGCTAAATGCGCTATTGATCGATGATGTCCAGTTCTTTGCCGGTAAGGAGCGGTCTCAGGAGGAATTCTTTCATACTTTCAATGCGCTATTCGAGTCAAGGCAACAAATTGTGTTATCGAGCGACAGATTTCCGAAAGAAGTGGTCGGGCTTGAAGAGCGACTCAGATCACGTTTTGGCTGGGGCCTTACGGTCTCAATCGAGCCGCCTGATCTGGAAACCAGTGTGGCAATTCTGCAAAGCAAGGCGAGCTTGCTCGGCGTGTCACTACCGGAAGATGTCAGTTTCTTCGTCGGCCGACGGATTCGTTCCAACATCCGTGAATTGGAAGGGGCACTGCGGCGGCTCGTGGCGAATGCTCAGTTCATGGGTCGTGCCATCACGGTAGAGTTCGCAAAAGAGGCGCTGCGTGACATGTTGGCAGCGCAGGACAAGCGCGTTACTATCGAAAGCATCCAAAAGGCTGTTGCTGAGTATTATAAAATTCGTACGTCGGATCTCCTCTCTGCCAAGAGAAATCGATCGATCGCTCGGCCACGACAGATCGCGATGACGCTGGCAAAAGAACTGACCAAGCATAGCCTGCCTGAAATTGGCACAGCGTTCGGGGGGCGGGATCACACAACAGTCCTGCATGCAACCCGAAAGATCAAAGAGTTGAAGGAGAGCGATTCGACCGTTGAAGAGGATTACCGAAATCTGCTGCGTGGGCTGTCATGAAACCTGTGGATAAGGTGGGTGCAAGGTTCCGGGAGCCGGGAGCAGCGTTTTTGATCACGAGTTATCCACAGAGTTCAAGCGACGATATCAAGCGGCGTGTTACTGGATACGTAGCTGTTATTTCTGGGGATATTGCTTTTGGTCACATACTCACAGCCCTTATTACTACTACTTTTTCTTAATATATATATATGATAAGAGAGGCTAGCAAAATGGATATCACAGTGAACAGGGAACATTTGCTCCCGATTCTCAATAAGGTGGTGGGGGTCGTCGAACGAAGGCAGACATTACCGATCTTAGGGAATCTGCTGGTTTCTGCCGACGAAGGTCGTGTCAGTATTATCGGCACCGATCTGGAGATTGAGATCCGATCGTCCAGTGAGGCAATCGTTGCTGAGGGTGGACGAGTGACTATCCCGGCGAGAAAGCTTTCGGAGATCTGTCGGTCGCTTAGGGAAGGTGCCGATATCCGTTTTATGGTTACGGGAGATCGGTGCGTCTTGACTGCGGAGCGAGGTCGCTATGTGTTGGGTACGCTTCCCGCTGCGGACTTTCCGAACGTAGAGGCTCAACCTGCGGAGGAAGTTTTCACCGTGGAGGAATCGACATTAAAGAGGTTATTGGAAAAGACGGGATTCGCAATGGCACAGCAGGACGTTCGGTACTATTTGAATGGGTTGCTATTGCAGGTTGAGAAAGAGGTTGTCAGAGCGGTTGCTACGGATGGGCATCGGCTTGCTGCGTTCGAGAGTGCTTGTTCAGTTGATTTGAAAGAGTCACGCTCGGTGATCATTCCCTTTAAGACAGTCAATGAGTTGAGGCGACAGTTGGGTTTTGGGTCGTCGATCGTGCAGGTTGAGATCGGGGAGCGGTTGATTAGGTTTCTGGCTGGAAGAACGGTGACGACGTCGAAGCTTGTCGATGGTCGGTATCCAGAGTATGAGAGGGTGATTCCGACAGGGCTTTCGAAGGTTGCCTATGCGGATAAAGACTCGCTTAAGCGGGCGCTTTCCAGAACCGCGATTTTGTCGAATGAAAAGTATCGAGGGGTGCGATTAGTGTTTGAGCCAAATGTGCTTAGGCTGGTTGCGCATAATCCAGAGCAGGAGGAGGCGGTAGAGGAAATGGAGTTGGTTTACTCTGGCGAGCCCACTACGATAGGGTTTAACGTTGCCTATCTATCGGATCTGCTGAATGCGGTGGATAGCGAGAGCGTGGAGGTCCGGTTTGAAGATGGGAATAGCAGTTCACTCTGGAGGGGGAAGGAAGCGTCGGGGGAGACATATGTGGTGATGCCGATGCGCCTGTAGGTTGGATCCGCGTTGTAGGTTTGATCGGCGGTTTCAACGAGATCTGGCGGCTTACAGGGTTCTGCGGTGTGATGTTTCACGTGGAACATTGATCTGCGCCACGATTTGTTGCGTGGGCTCTCAGCCCGTTCCGATGTTCCACGTGGAACATCGGAGCAAGGCCAACAGCGAGAGCACTAACAGTCCACCCCGACCTTATAACATCTCTGGCAGCCTTCGTTTCTGCCACACTTGCGAGCAATAGTTTAAAATGACTTACGATTCAACAAACATCAAAGTGCTGCGGGGTCTCGACGCTGTCCGAAAACGCCCAGGAATGTATATTGGAGATACTGACGACGGAACGGGTTTGCATCATATGGTGTTTGAACTCGTCGATAACGCGATCGATGAAGCGCTTGCCGGGCACTGTTCTGAAATTAAAGTCACAATCTATCGAGATGGCTCAGTCGGCGTGACCGATAACGGCAGGGGTATTCCGGTCGATATTCATGCCGAAGAGAATCGTTCAGCAGCCGAAGTCATCATGACCGTCCTTCATGCTGGGGGTAAGTTCGATGATAACTCCTATAAGGTATCAGGCGGTCTGCACGGTGTTGGCGTTTCAGTCGTTAACGCACTTTCCGAGCGGCTTCTACTGCGGGTTTGTCGAGGTGGCAAAGCGTACGACCAGGAATATCACATGGGCGTTCCGCAATACCCGCTTAGGGAAGTCGGCGAGACCTTAGCTACAGGTACTGAAGTACGCTTTTATCCCTCTCCCGAGATTTTCTCAAACCTAAGCTTCCACTACGATATTCTGGTGAAGCGTCTTCGTGACCTGTCATTCCTTAATTCAGGTGTCAGGATCATGCTCACCGAGGAAATGAGCGGCCGGCAGGATATTTTTGAACATGAAGGGGGCATTGCCGCTTTCGTAGATTACCTGAACCGAAATAAATCCCCGATTCACTCAACTGTGATCTATTTTTCGGCCGAACGGAACTCCATTCAGGTCGAGCTCGCTCTTCAATGGAATGAGGGTTTCCAGGAAACGATCTTTTGTTTCACAAATAACATACCTCAGCGTGACGGAGGGACTCATCTCGCTGGTCTCCGCGCTGGATTGACCAGGACATTGAACGGCTATATTGAACGCGAAGGGCTCGAGAAGACCCAAAAAGTTCGGGCAGTCGGCGACGACGCACGAGAAGGTCTGACCGCTGTCTTGTCTGTTAAGCTTCACGATCCTAAGTTTTCATCTCAAACGAAGGACAAGCTGGTGTCTTCTGAAGTAAAGGCGATCGTTGAGTCCCTTGTTGTGGACCACGTCAATGCATTTCTTGAGGAACAACCAAGCCAGGCCAAGATTATCGCTGGGAAGATGCTCGACGCCGCCCGTGCTCGTGAAGCGGCCCGAAAGGCACGGGAAATGACGCGCAGAAAGGGTGTGCTCGATATTGCCGGATTACCCGGAAAATTGGCAGATTGTCAGGAGAAAGATCCGTCGAAATCCGAGTTGTACCTTGTGGAGGGCGACTCTGCCGGAGGTTCAGCAAAACAGGGGCGAGATCGTGGTTTTCAAGCAATCCTGCCATTGAAAGGTAAGATTCTGAACGTAGAGAAAGCACGATTCGACAAGATGATCTCATCCGCCGAGGTCGGCACGCTTATCACCGCGCTCGGTTGCGGAATCGGTCGTGATGAGTACAACCCTGATAACCTTCGATATCACCGTATCATTATTATGACGGATGCTGATGTCGACGGCGCGCATATCCGCACTTTGTTGTTGACTTTCTTCTATCGGCAAATGCCGGAACTGGTTGATCGTGGCTATATCTATATCGCCCAACCGCCGCTCTATAAACTGAAGAAAGGAAAGCAGGAGGATTATCTTCTGGACGATACAGAACTCAACGCGGCGATGCTTCAGGCAGCGCTGGACGGATCAAACCTCTTCGTATCGGCAGATGCTCCACCCTTGGCAAGTACCGCTCTAGAAGCGCTTGCTCGGGACTATCAAATATTTGCAGGCATTTCGCGTCGACTCTCCGTGCGTTATGATCCGATCTTCCTTCAAGAGTTAGTCCGTGCCCCGATCGTCGATCACGATCTGCTGTCAGATCAAAAGCGACTGATTACCTGGTCCAATGATATCGAGATCCGAATGAACGCTCAACATGAGAATATCTCGGCCCTCAGATTCACCCTTAAGAGCATCAAGGGAGGTTTCCAAAAACCTGGATACTTGGAATTGGTCCGATGGGTCCATGGGATCTCTGAAACTCGGCAGATTCCGCACGAGTTCTTTTTTACCGCCGACTATGAGCGTATTTCGGGGTATGGACAAAAAACGGCGGGGCTTCTTGACCCAACCGCATATGTTTCACGCGGTGAGCGTACAACGTCTATCTCCGACATTGGTCAGGGTATACGCTGGCTGCTAGCCGAGGCGCAACGTGGTTACAGTATCCAGCGCTACAAAGGCTTGGGTGAAATGAATCCAGAGCAGCTATGGGACACTACCATGAATCCCGAGTCGCGTAGACTGTTGAGAGTCACCATCGAAGATGCGGTATCAGCCGACCAAATATTTACGACGCTAATGGGGGATAATGTCGAACCCCGACGAGAGTTTATCGAACGTCATGCGTTGGATGTGGAGAATCTGGACGTGTAGTTCGACCCAAGTGCATTAGCATCATGGCGAAGGAATGCCAGCATTAGACAGACCGACGGTAAGCTTGTTCCGCTCCAACGTCGATGTTGTCGATTCAATCCAATCTTCGGCTTCGCGGTTGATTTGAAACGCAGTTTTTCCATGAGTCGAGATCTCAGGGCCAATGACTAAGTCGATGTTCCCTGCTCGTTTCAGAAGACTTTGTCGCCCCCAGAACATTCCGGCATTGTGCGCAATTGGCACGACAGGATATCCACTTCGTTCGGCGAGAACAGCTCCACCGATGTTATAGGCACGACGTTCACCCGAGCGGACACGGGTGCCCTCAGGGAAGACGATCACCCAGTTCCCTGAGTCCAAAGATTTTTTCCCATCCTTAAGCAATCTTTTCATCCCCAACATTCCAGATGAGCGATCAATGGCAATGGGCGAGAAACTGCTAAGAGCGGTGCCGAACAGCGGTAATCGGAGCAGTTCCTTCTTCAGGACCCAAGTCTGTTCGACCGGTAGGAGCGCCCTCAACGCGATCGTTTCCCATGCCGATTGGTGTTTACATAACACGATGGCATTGGTCGCCGACAATAACTCCCATCCACTGACGCGATAGCCGAGGCCGCATATAACTTTTAGCGCCCTCAGGTTGGACTTAGCCCAAAGCTGCGCGAGCCGGGAGCGGCGTCGGTATGAGACAAAGCGCCCTACGAGCACGATCGCAGATCCGAAAACGATCACCGAAAGGATGAGATAAAGCAAATAGATGAACGATCTCAAAATAGTCAAGCGTTTCTCCAGCGATCCAACAGGCCGTGCGCTGCCTCGTTCAAATTGCTGAAAACGCGGACATCGGAGAGTCTCATCGGATGATCAATCAACGTTCGTTCACCTTTTCCCGTCCGTACGAGTATTGGCTCCATTCCGACCTTTCTAGCTGCTTCAACGTCTGAAAACGAGTCGCCGATAAACGGCAACCCCGTCAGGTTAAGGTTGAACCGGTCTTCGATTTCCAGGAGCAGCCCCGGCCTAGGTTTGCGACAATTGCAATGATCTGTCGGACTATGCGGGCAGAAAAAAATCATCTCCACCCGACCACCATTACGTGACAGGCAATCCTGGAGCTTCTTATGAATTCCATTCAGTGCGGCCAGATCGAATAACCCACGAGCCAGGCCAGACTGATTCGTCACGATTGCTACACGAAATCCGGCCTGGGTCAGCCTTGCGATTCCGTCAATACTGCCGGCGATCGGTATCCATTCAGACTCCGACTTAATGTAATCATCCGAGTCCTCATTGATTACACCATCGCGATCGATCGCAACGAAACGTTCCACTGGCATACCCTACTGATGAAGAAAAGAAATATCTGCTACGTGGAGAAACAACCCCTCAAGCCGCATCAACAGCCGCAGACGGTTCTCCCGGATGGTCGCGTCGCCATCCATAACGAGAACCTGAGCGAAAAACGTATCGACGTCAGCGCGCAGATCCGCAAGTTTCTGGAGTACTCCGCTAAAATCGCGTTTCTCAATCAACGGTTGAATATCGATCTCGGCCTCTATCACCCGTCGCCAAAGGTTTTCTTCCGCGGCTTGCGAAAACAACGTCGTATCCGGCGCGATTGAGCTATCGACAACAATCCCGCTCTTGGCTACGATATTGCGAATACGTTTATTCGCGGCAACGAGCGACGGACATCCCGTTGCAGTCCTAAATTGCTGTACTGCATGGACCTTGAGATCTAGCTGGCTGATCACAGATTCATTGGTCGCGATAACCGCATCCACTGTATCCTGAGTAATACCTTTTTCTTCATAAAACCCAATAAGCCGGTCGAACACATACCTTTGTACAGTATCCGCGGTGCCTGGAGCAATCGTCGTTTGAACAAAACCTTGTTCCGTTGTTCTGAGCAATACACCCAGGTCTAGATCAAGGGGTGTTTCGATGAGAATCCGTAGCACCGCAATCGACGCCCTGCGCAAGCCGTAGGGGTCCTTTGTGCCGGTTGGCTTTTGGCCAATTCCAAAGATCCCTACCAAAGTGTCCAGCCGATCCGCAAGCGCAAGAGTGATCCCACAACGGCTGGATGGGAGTGAGTCACCAGCGAAGCGGGGAAGGTACTGATGTTCTAACGCATCACAAACCTCCTGATCTTCTCCCCAATGTCTTGCATAATACTTACCCATGGTCCCTTGCAGCGCAGGGAACTCAGCGACCATTGACGTCACGAGATCACACTTGGCGAGAAAAGCAGCGCGTTCTACTGATCTCGGGTTGTCATCCAGCAAGATGGCGATTTCCCGTACCAGCCTAACAACGCGTTGCGATTTCTCAGCGATCGATCCGAGTTGCTCTTGAAAGACAACCGTCTTGAGCCGTTCGAAATGGTCCTGCAGCGGTCGACTCAGGTCCTGCTCCCAGAAAAATTTCGCATCACTGAATCTTGGTCGTATAACTCGCTCGTTCCCTAACCTTACTTGTTTAGGGTCTTCGCTGAAAAGATTTGCAACAGCAATAAAGTTCGCTTGCAAGCGGCCACCGGCATCGCGAAGCGCAAAGTACTTCTGGTTCTTGCGCATCGTCTCAATCAATACTTCAGCGGGTACCGCGAGAAACTGAGAATCGAAAGAGGCAAAAATGGCTACCGGCCATTCGACCAAACCGGTCACCTCATCCACTAAGCTCGCCGCCAGATCCGCTTGCATTCCGTGTTCTGAAGCAAGTCCTGAAACCTGGTTCTCAATCGCCGCTCGCCGTTCGCCGAATGATGGTTCAACATAGCCTTGCTTCCTCAGCAGTGCGGGGTAATGTGAAGGAGTCGGCACGAGCACCGGCCCCGGGGCATGGAAGCGATGACCAAAGGTGACCTGTCCGATGGTGACCCCAAAAATGTCACCGGCGACGACCTGCTCTCCCAACATCATGCAAATCCAATGGATGGGACGTACGAACTCGGCGCTCCCGTTTCCCCATCGCATACGCTTTGCGATTGGCAGGTCATTTAGGACTTTCTCCAGCATCCGCGGCAATAGCACTGCCGTGAGCTGGCCTTCATCCAATTTCTTGAAGACCAACCATTCCCCCTTATCGGACGCCTCTCTCGCCAAGCTACCAAGGTCGACGCCACATGACTGCGCGAATCCGATGGCAGCCTTCGTTGCGTTTCCGTCCTGATCGAAAGCGGCGGCTACCGACGGTCCTCGACGAAAGCGCGCTTGCGCCGGTTGCCGCACAGCCACATCTTCCACGATGACTGCCAGCCGACGCGGTGTGCAGAATTGGTGTAACTTGCCGTGATGGATTCCCTGTTCATCGAGTTGTGCTGAAAGCCCAGCCGCTAAAGCGCTCGCCAAATCGCGCAACGACGTCGGAGGTAACTCCTCAGTACCGATTTCAAAAAGTAATTCTTTCATCATTATCGGGTCACATCACGAGTTTCGTTATTGAGCATTGGAAATCCGAGCGATTCCCGCTTTGCATAGTAAGCTTGCGCCACAGCGCGCGCCAAGGCTCTGACCCGCAGGATAAACCGCTGGCGCTCGGTCACCGAAATCGCTCCGCGCGCATCCAGCAAATTGAACGCATGAGACGCCTTGAGTACCTGTTCATACGCCGGCAAAGGTAGGGCGGCTTCCACGAGTCGCTGACTAATGCGTTCGCTGGCATCGAAAGCAGAAAACAGCGTGTCAACATCCGCCTCATTGAAGTTGTAGTCCGATTGCTCTACTTCGTTCTGATAAAAAACATCGCCGTAGGTTACGACGCTTCCAGCGGACCGACCCCAAACAATGTCATATACACTTTCGACTGATTGCAGGTACATGGCAAGCCGCTCAAGGCCATAGGTGATTTCCCCACTGACCGGTCTGCAATCGAGCCCTCCGACTTGCTGAAAATATGTGAACTGAGTAACCTCCATGCCGTTTAGCCAAACCTCCCAGCCAAGGCCCCAGGCACCCAGGGATGGCGACTCCCAGTTATCTTCTACGAACCGAATATCATGAACGCGTGGGTTGATGCCGAGATACTTGAGGGACTCGAGGTAAAGATCCTGGATGTCCAGCGGCGACGGCTTCAATAGCACCTGGAACTGATAGTAGTGTTGTAGACGGTTGGGATTCTCTCCGTACCGGCCGTCAGTAGGACGTCGAGACGGTTGAACGTATGCGACTCTCCAAGGTTCCGGCCCGATAGCACGCAGGAAAGTCGACGGATGAAAGGTGCCGGCCCCAACTTCCATGTCGAACGGCTGGACAACGATACATCCTAAGCTGGCCCAATACCGCTCGAGCGCAAAAATAACGCCTTGGAACGTGGAAACATCTGCTGACTCCAACTTCAAGGTATACCACCATTGCTTAGAAAACTGCGAAGAGCGGAAGTATATCTGTAAGCCGGATGCCAGAGCCAGTTTTCCGGCCGGCAATCAAGATTCCGGTTACTTCGCTTTGCTCTAAAATGAGGCGCTACGCAACAAAAGCGTCCAGCTTGGTGCGTCAATGGCAGCAGCCTGCCGTGTTGACGGTTCAAAGGTCGCACCGTGACCGAAAGAAGACGGTTACAACCTCAGTCGAGCGCCACAAAAACAGGCTCTTGTTCCTATCATCCGGCATTGGCGCCTTCGCTGACCCGCACAATCAGCGCCAAAGCCAATCGATTGTTACGGTCCCAGGCACCGATGCTGCTTAATCCGTATGGCCCGATAAATGCATAGATTCGCACGCCTGTCGACCTTCCCCAAACGACAACCCTGAGCGATGTTCCAGGCTCGTGCAACGGACAGGGCCGCCGGACGGGCCCAGCATGCAGCGCCGCAGCTGACCTGTTACGCTCCGCTGTTGGGGGATACGGCAGTCGGCAAACCGAAACGACGCTACCCATACGGCGTGCCCATTTTTCAGCACTGGAGAGAAATCCATGGCAGATGTCTTGATGATGATCAAAGAACATGAAGTGAAGTTCGTCGATCTTCGCTTTACCGATACACAGGGAAAGGAACAGCATGTGTCGATGCCTGTATCCCAGATCGACGAAGACATGTTCAAGGACGGCAAGATGTTCGACGGTTCGTCGATCGCCGGGTGGAAGGGCATCGAAGAATCGGACATGGTTCTGATGCCGGAGGCGGCGACCGCGGTGATGGACCCCTTCTCCGACGAAAACACACTGATTATCCGTTGCGATATCCTTGAGCCAAACACGATGCAGGGCTACGAGCGCGATCCGCGATCCGTCGCCAAGCGTGCCGAAGCCTATCTAAAGTCCACCGGCATTGCTGACGTCGCCTTTTTTGGCCCGGAGCTCGAGTTCTTTGTGTTCGATGACGTCCGGTGGGGCTCGGACATGAGCGGCTGTTTCTACAAGGTCGACTCTGACGAGGCCGAGTGGAATTCGGAGCGCGTCTTTGAAGATGGCAATATGGGCCACCGGCCTGGCGTCAAGGGCGGCTATTTCCCGGTTCCGCCGGTCGACTCGCTCAACGACTTGCGTGCCGCGATGTGTCTTGCCATTGAGGAAATGGGCGTCCCCGTGGAGGTTCATCATCACGAGGTTGCGACCGCTGGTCAGTGCGAGATCGGTACTAAGTTTGCTCCGCTGGTAGAGCGTGCGGACTGGACACAGATCCAGAAGTACGCAGTCTGGAACGTGGCTCACGCCTACGGGAAGACGGCAACCTTCATGCCGAAGCCGATGGTCGGCGACAACGGCACCGGGATGCACGTCCATCAGTCACTCGCGAAAGACGGCGTGAATCTGTTCTCGGGAGACAAGTATGGTGGTCTTTCCGAGACGGCGCTCTACTACATCGGGGGTATCATCAAGCACGCGCGGGCATTGAATGCTTTCACGAATGCTTCGACGAATTCCTACAAGCGTCTGGTCCCGGGCTTTGAAGCGCCGGTGATGCTTGCGTACTCCGCCCGTAACCGTTCCGCGTCGATTCGTATCCCATTCGTGTCCAGTCCCAAGGGGCGTCGGATCGAAGTGCGATTCCCGGATTGTACCGGAAATCCCTATCTCTCCTTCTCTGCCATGATGCTCGCCGGCCTTGATGGGATCATGAACAAGATCCATCCGGGCGATCCGATGGACAAGGACTTGTATGACCTGCCTCCTGAAGAGGAAAAAGCGATCCCGACCGTCTGTCATGCCTTGGACATGGCGCTGACTGCGCTTGATCAGGATCGGGAGTTCCTGACGACGAGCGGAGTTTTCACGGATGATCTGATCGATGCTTACATCGGTCTCAAGATGAAGGAAGTCACCCGGCTGCGGATGACGACGCACCCCGTTGAGTTCGATCTTTACTACAGCCTCTGATCTGTAGGCGTTCAGCCAGCGACGTCCTAAGGGCGTCGCTGCCTTGTTGAGTCGGCGCGAAGACTCGTCTATGCTTGGGGTATGTTCAGGCTTATACCAACTATCCTGCTTTGCGCTGTCATGCTGCCGATGTCCCCGGCGGTGTTCGGGCAGGTTTTTAAGTGGGTAGACTCCGAAGGGCGTACCCAGTTCTCTGATCGTCCTCAGCCGGACGCGCAAGCAGTTGACCTGAAAGGTATCGGTACACCGGATAGCACCGAAGAATCACGAAGCGTCGAGGGCGCAGCGGCGCAATCCCTGCTTGGTCCCTACACGGCATTCGAAGTCGTCTCTCCGGAAGCAAATCAAACCTTACGTCTGGCACAGCAAAACTTGCCGGTCAGTTTGATTATCGACCCCCCATTGATGCCTGGGCATCAGCTTAAACTTGTGATGGACAGTGTTCCTATTGCTATTGATCAGGCCGCCGCAACCCAAATGAGCCTGACCGACGTGCCTTGGGGAAGCCATCAGTTTTTCGCCGAGATCCACGATTCCAAGGGCGCGATCATTGCCCGGACCACTCCGGTACGGTTTCACTTACGCAAGCCCCTTCCGCCCGGCGTCCTCCCCTGAGCCGATTGCACTCCCTTAACACCGCTCGCACATCGCCTGTCGCTGTCGTCGGTCGCCTGCGACTAAACTGGCGAGGTTCTTGCATTTATTTCCCCAACCGCTCGTTCCAGGGTTCCTAGGCACGCTCTCATCGTGAACAGCCGCGCAACAACGTACGCGGTTGCCTTCTCAGTGCTTTCGTTTGGTTTGCCTCGGTTACCGACGGGTGTCATGGATCCTTACCGGCATTCAGCATGAGTATAAATCGCGTCACTCCCTCTCCACTTGAACAAACGGTCGTCGATCATCTGAGTACGGCGGTGATGCTCTTTGGTGCGGATTTGTGCCTCAAGTATCTGAATCCAGCCGCGGAAATGTTATTTCAGTTCAGCGCGCGCCATGTTGTTGGCCTCTATGCCGGTAATGTTCTTCCCTGTCCGGGGACCCAAGTGGAGCGGCGTCTTCGCGATGCCCTGACCTCGCGCCATCCCTTTACGGAACGAGAACTGAACGTCGTCCTCCTGGATGGGCGCACTATTACGGTGAACTGTACTGTGCTGCCGCTGCACCACTTTGATGCGGAGCCGGAAATCCTTGTTGAACTCCATCAGGTCGACCGACAACTCAGGATTACCCGTGAGGAGCACCTGCTGTCCCAGCATCAAGCGACTCAAGCACTGATCAAGGGTCTGGCCCATGAGATAAAGAACCCACTTGGCGGACTTCGTGGGGCGGCTCAACTGTTGGAGCGGGAATTACCTGACCCAGGTCTACGCGAATACACGCGCATCATTATCGATGAGGCCGATCGGTTACAGGCGTTGATGAACCGGATGATCGGCTCCAATCGGATGCCGACCCGTGCCAGGGTCAACATTCATACGGTATTGGAACATGTTCGAGGTTTGATCAGTGCCGAGTTTCCCTCCGGGCCGCAGGTTCTTCGTGACTACGATCCGAGCCTGCCCGAGCTCAGTGCGGATCAGGATCGGCTGATACAGGCGTTCCTGAACATTGCCCGTAACGCTGCTGCCGCGACCGGCGCCCAGGGTCTGGTCCAGCTTCGTACTCGGGTGCTCCGCCAGTTCACTATTGGCAGCAGGCGCCATCGACTCGTGCTGCTGACCGAGATCAGTGATAACGGACCGGGAATTCCCGAGGAGATCAAGGATCAGATCTTTTTCCCAATGGTCTCCGGGCATCCTGGGGGAAGTGGTCTTGGACTTCCGATCGCCCAGGATCTTATCAATCAGCATGGGGGATTGATTGAATGTGAGAGTCGTCCAGGCGACACCCACTTCTATGTCTATTTACCGTTGGAGCCAGAACATGCCTAGAGAACCCCGGGTCTGGGTGATCGATGACGACCGATCCATTCGCTGGGTGCTGGAGCGCGCCCTCCGTAAGGCCGAAATGCATGTGACCTGCTTCTCCAACGGCGTCGGCATCATGGAGGCGTTGGAGCGGGAGCAGCCGGACGTCATTCTCTCCGATATCCGGATGCCCGGGATCGACGGGCTGGATCTGTTGCGGCAGGTGACCTCTCGCTATCCGGGTTTGCCGGTCATCATCATGACTGCTCATTCCGACCTGGACAGCGCTGTTTCGGCGTTCCATGGAGGTGCGTTCGAGTATCTGCCTAAGCCGTTCGATATCGACGAGGCGGTCAGCCAGGTCGGTAGGGCCTGTCGCCGCGTGCGTTCTGACGTCCCGGAAGAGACGGTGGTGCTACATGGGCCTGACATCATCGGTGAGGCACCGGCGATGCAGGAGGTGTTTCGCGCGATCGGCCGATTGGCGCGCTCGAACATTACTGTTTTGATCAATGGTGAATCAGGGACCGGTAAGGAACTGGTGGCTCACGCGCTGCATCGCCATAGTCCACGTAGCGATCGGCCGTTCATTGCTCTTAATATGGCCGCGATCCCTCGCGATTTGTTGGAGTCCGAACTCTTCGGACACGAGCGCGGTGCTTTCACCGGGGCCCAGGCCAGACGCGAGGGTCGGTTTGAGCAGGCTGATCGCGGTACACTTTTTCTCGACGAAATCGGTGATATGCCGGCAGAGCTTCAGACCCGATTGCTGCGGGTTCTGTCTGACGGTGAGTTTTATCGGGTCGGCGGGGTCGCCCCGATTCGAGTCGACGTACGGATCATCGCAGCGACCCACCAGAATCTGGAAGATCTGGTTCGGCAGGGGCGATTCCGAGAAGACCTGTTCCACCGCCTCAACGTGATCCGCATTCAGCTTCCCGCCTTGCGCGACCGACGCGAGGACATCCCGCTGCTTATGCGGCATTTCTTGGTTCAAGCCGCTCGCGAACTGGGCTGCGACTCGAAAATCCTGCTGCCGACCGCAATTGAACAACTCAAGCGCCTCGATTGGCCGGGAAATGTGCGTCAACTCGAGAACACCGCGCGCTGGCTGACGGTCATGGCATCGAGCAAAGAAGTTCACGCGGAGGATCTGCCGCCGGAGTTGAACACCGTGAGTACCGAGGTTGGTCGCGATGAGCCTTGGGAGATGGTTTTTCGACGCTGGGCACGGCAAAGTCTTAAACGAGGACAAGGTGCCCTCTTGGATCAGGCGTTACCGGCATTCGAGACGATTCTGATTCAAACGGCGCTTGAGCACACTGGGGGACGGCGACAGGATGCGGCGCGCCTGCTGGGTTGGGGCCGTAATACCCTAACGCGCAAAATAAAGGAACTCCAACTCGACTTGGGGCGCGATCCGGAAGAGGCTTGAGCCGGGGGCTTACCGATCTGCTCGGCGACGCTCGCGATCATTGCTAAACTACCGCTTTCAACAGGCCGAAGGGTTGCCGATGGACAGCAGCTACATTGAACTGAAGGGCTCGGAAATCGAGCTGATTGAATCAACCTCCGCCATGGTTCGTCTCGCCTTCCCGCGTGCCCTGATCATCAGAAACATGACGGGCTCGAAAGAGCGAACCCGTTGGCGCCAGGCGGGTGTGCTGCTGCTGGAAGATGTCGGCAATCCGCCGGATTTGAACGAGGGTCCAGTGGTCTGTGCAGGCGGCGACATCGACGACAATGTTTATACTTATCGGGATATGATTCCGATCCCTTTTTCGAGCAGAGGCTTGATTCGTTGTGCGCTGCGATTGGAAGGGGTGCCAACGACTTTGTTGGTCGAGGCGCGTTCGGCGCGGTTGGAAATGGAGGGGGTTGCGAAATACCTCGATCACCTGAGGTAGTCTCCCGCGTCAGCCGTTACCGGGCGTTCAGGCCGCGGAGATCAACCCCCGGCGACTCGACTGAACGAATTGCACAATCTGTTCCGTCTCCGGGCTTTGGTACTCGGATTCCGCGCGAGCCAAAGCCTCCGCAAGGCGCAGATTGGAGCGAAACAGCAGATGAAAGACAGCTTTGATCCGACTGCGCTGCGCCTGACTGAAACCGCCGCGGCGCAACCCTACGACATTGAGTCCGACGATGCGTGCCCGATGACCATCGGCCAACGCGAAGGGCGGACAATCCTGAGGCAATCCGCTCACCCCGGCAATCATGGCATAAGCGCCGATCCGGCAGAACTGGTGCACCGCCACCTGGCCGGAGAGGAAGCAATGGTGTTCCACTTCAACATGACCGGCTAAAGTCGCGGTGTTGGCGAAAATGTTGTGGTCCCCGACGACGCAATCGTGACCGGCGTGTGAATACGCCATCCAGTAATTGTGGCTGCCGATGCGAGTGCCTTCCTCGCTCTTGGTTCCACAACTGATATTGACGCCTTCCTTGAAGCAGTTATGATCACCGATGATCAGTGGTCGCGCGCGCGCCGGGTCGAATCCCAAGTCTTGTGCATCGGAACCGAGGGTGGCGCCGTGACATACGCGGTTGAAGGTGCCCATCCGGGTCGGGCTGAAGATACGGGCGCAACTGTCGATACGACAACCCTCACCGATCACCACTCCGGCCTCAATGATCGAATAAGGACCGACGCTCACTGATTCATGGATCTGAGCGCCGGCCTCAATGATGGCGGTGGGGTGTATCTTCATTGTCCTAATGTCGGAAGTGCCGCATTCCGGTGAACACCATGGCCATTCCATGTTGGTCTGCCGCGGCAATGACTTCGTCGTCACGCATCGATCCACCGGGTTGGATGACGGCGGTGATTCCGGCCGCGGCGGCCTGGTCGATCCCGTCGCGGAAAGGGAAGAAAGCGTCTGATGCCATGACCGATCCGGCAACCGCCAGCCCTGCCAATTCCGCCTTGATCACCGCGATGCGGGCCGAATTCACCCGGCTCATCTGTCCGGCACCGATGCCGATGGTCATGCCGTCGCGGCCGTAGATGATGGCATTCGACTTGACGTACTTGGCCACCCGCCAGGTGAAGATCAGGTCCTGCTCCTCCTGCGGGGTCGGCGCGCGTTGCGTCACGGTGCGTAGGGCGTCAATCAGTTGCAGGTCTGCTTCCTGAACCAGCAGGCCGCCATTGACGCGTTTGAAGTCGAGCCGGGGAACCACCTCGGTGGTCCATTCACCACACTCCAGGAGCCGTACGTTCTTCTTTGCGGCAACCGCGGCGGAAGCGGATGCCGAGACGCGCGGAGCAACGATTACTTCAACGAACTGGCGCTCGCAAATTGCGCGGGCCGTTTCACCATCGAGTTCCCGGTTGAAGGCGATGATGCCGCCGAACGCGGACTCCGGGTCGGTCGCATAGGCCCGATCATAGGCTTCCTTCAGGTTGGCGCCGACAGCGACACCACAGGGGTTGGCGTGTTTGACGATGACGCAGGCGGGCGCCTCATTGAACTGTTTGATGCACTCGATGGCCGCATCCGTATCGGCGATATTGTTGTATGACAGTTCCTTGCCTTGGATTTGACGCGCAGTGCAGACGGATGCCTCAGCCAAATCGCGGCCGACATAGAAGGCCGCCTGCTGATGGGGGTTCTCGCCATAGCGCATGGCCTGCCGCTTGTGGAACTGAAGATTGATGGTGCGCGGAAAGCCTTCGGCCTTGCCCGCGGGGTGTTCGATCACCGCGCCGAGATAGTTGGCAATGGCCCGATCGTAGCCGGCGGTGTGCTCAAAGACCTTCACTGCCAGATCGAAGCGCGTCGCCTCACTGACGCCGCCGGATTCGGCCAGTTCGCTCAATATCCGCGGATAGTCCGCGGCATCCACCACCACGGTCACCGCGGCGTGATTCTTGGCGGCGGCCCGCAGCAGGGTCGGTCCGCCGATGTCGATGTTCTCGATCGCGCTTGCGAGATCGCAGCCGGGTTTGGCAACCGTTGCTGCGAATGGATAGAGGTTCACCACGACCAGATCGATCGGTGGAATCCCGTGTTCGAGCATGACCTCATCGTCAATACCACGCCGTCCCAGGATGCCGCCGTGCAGTCGCGGATGCAGCGTCTTGACGCGCCCGCCCATCATCTCGGGGAAGCCGGTGTAGTCCGATACCTCAATGACCGGTATCGCCTGTTCGGTCAGCAGCGCGGCGGTGCCGCCGGTGGATAGAATCTCGACCCCGCGGGCGGCTAAGCCGCGAGCCAGGTCGATGACACCGGTCTTATCCGAAACACTGATCAGGGCGCGTCTTATGGGTTGCATCAATTCATTTCCACAGGGTCAGAGTAGGGTCTGACGTAAGGTGCAGGGAAGGCTCGGTCTGCGGCGCTTGGGGTTGCTTGGTTCGCACGGGTGAAGCAGCAGGATTCGGGTGCGCGCGCCTCAGCGTCCCGCAAGGCCATAGTCGGTCAGGCGCTTGCGCAGCGTGCTGCGGGTCAGGCCAAGCATCCGGGCGGCCTGGGTCAGGTTGCCGTTGGCGTGACGCACGATCGTCTCGAACAGCGGGCGTTCGACCTCCTCAATGACCAGGCGATAGAGATCGCTGACCGCGTGCCCATCCATATTCCGCAGATAGGTTTCCAGGGCATCCGCCACGCATTTTGCTAAAGGGTCGGTACCATCGGCCTGGATCACCCGCAAATGATGGGCCGCCGGAGCAGACTCGTCATCCTTAATCGCCGTCGTCATGCCGCCACGTCCTCTCTTCCTGGATCTTGGTTGAAGAAGGCGAGAACCTGGGATACCTGGTCTCGCGTTGAGTTCGCGCGATTGATGCCGACCCGGAAGACGGCCGCGCCGGGCAGTCCGCGACAATACCAGGCGATATGCTTACGCGCGATCCGCACTCCGGCATAGGTTCCATAGAACTGATAAAGCCCGTCCAGATGCTCGATCAGCAGGTCTCTGATCCAGTCCGGCGGCGGCGCGTCGGGTGTGACGCCAGTTGTCAGGAAGGTAGCGATATCGCGGAAGATCCAGGGGTATCCCTGGGCTGCGCGTCCGATCATGATAGCATCGCAACCGGTGGAGTCCAGCACCCGGAGAGCGGCCTGTGGCGAGTCGATGTCGCCGTTGGCGATTAACGGAATGTCTACTTGTGCGCGGATCGCCTGGACGGTCTCGTGCTCGGCCGGTGTGCCATAGCTGCAGGCGCGGGTCCGGCCGTGCACGGTCAGTGCCGCAATGCCCGACTCCCGGGCGATATAGGCAATGGTAACCGCATTGCGTTGTTCCGGCGACCAGCCGGTGCGGATCTTGAGCGTGACCGGGGCCGCGACCGCCTGAACGACCGCCGCGAGGATGCGCCCAACCAGCGCCTCGTCGCGCAGCAGCGCGGACCCCGCCGCCACCCGGCACACCTTCTTGGCCGGGCAGCCCATGTTGAGGTCGATGATCTGGGCGCCCAAATCCACGTGAAAGCGTGCGGCCTCACCCATGGCGTGCGGATCGGTGCCGACGATCTGCACCGAAACGGGTCCAATCTCGCCTGCGAAATCGAGGCGCTTGACCGATTTTGTCGATCCACGCAGTCGAATATCCGACGAGACCATCTCGGAGACCGCAAGCCCGGCCCCGAACCGGCGGCACAGCACGCGGTAGGGTCGGTCACTGATCCCTGCCATCGGGGCCAGGACCAGGTTGTTGGGAAGCCGGTAGGGTCCGATCATGAACGGCCGCAAGGGTGCCGGGCGGAGTACCGAGGTCATCGGTCGTTCACCTGCCGGGCGGGTACTGTTCCCCACCGCTGTCCGCCGTGAGCGATCAGGCGCATGGGAGCCGGTCCGCGCGCTTGCGTCCCGTAATGAGCGCCCAGCCTTCACGGAGGCGGACCGGCGCAAAGTCGACGCTTGAGCCGTAGGCTGCGGTCACGCCCGGCACCTGGTTCTCCAGTACCCCGGAGAGCACCAGATCGCCGCCTGTACGCAGCCGATCCATCAGCAATGGGGCGAGTCCAATCAAGGGTCCGGCCAGGATGTTCGCGATCACCACATCGACCGGGTGGTCGGTCGGAACGGCCGCCGGTTCGGTGGATAGACAGACACTCAGGCCGGCGTCGATCGCATTGGCAGCGGCGTTCGAGCGCGTCGCCTCGATGGCTTGTGGGTCGTGATCGACAGCGATCACCCGCGCGGCGCCGAGTTTGCACGCGGCAATCGCCAGGATTCCGGAGCCGCAGCCATAATCGAGCACGGTCTTGCCAACCAGATCGTCCCCGTCGAGCCACTCCAGACACAGCGCCGTGGTGGGGTGATGTCCTGTCCCGAAGGCAAGTCCCGGATCCAGGTCGACCACGATCGCATCGGGCGCCCCGGCGGGTTGTCCCTGCGGGCAGACCCAGAGTCGCCGACCGAAGCAGGTGGGCCGGAAGTCATCGAGCCAGACCCGCTCCCAGGGGCGGTCGGCGACGACCTCAATCAGGGGTGAGGTCAGGCTCTGGGGCGCCAGGCCGTCAGCGATGGTCTGCACGTCGACCCCGTCTTCAAACAGCGCGATCAGCCGCACTGCCTGCCACAGGGGCATGGCACCTGGCGGGGGTTCGAGTTGGGGATCGTCGTCGGCATCGCCCAAGGTGACGGCGAGGGCCCCCGCGTTTTCCAGAGCGGCCTCGAGCAGTGCCGCGCGGTCCTGCTCGACGGTGAAAGTGATTTGCAGCCAGGGCATGAGGTTACCTAGAGACGAGTGGGCAGCGGACCCGACCGGGGTCAGACGTGATCGACAGCGCGTGGCGCTGTCGCCATTCATAACCCCAGCTTTTTCTCCAGGTAATGGATGTTGGCCCCGCCGGCCTGGAAGGCCGCATCCCGCAGTATAGAGCGCTGGAGCTTGATATTGGTGTCGATCCCCTCGATGACCGTTTCGCGCAGGGCATTGCACATCCGGGCAATGGCGCACTGGCGATCCTCCCCGTGAGCGATCAGTTTGCCGATCATCGAATCATAATGGGGCGGAACCGTATAGCCGGAGTAGATATGGGTATCCAGGCGAATACCGGGTCCACCGGGCGCGTGGAATTCCGTGATCTTTCCTGGGCTGGGACGGAAGGTTTCCGAATGCTCGGCATTGATGCGGCACTCCACCGCGTGGCCCCGGATGACGATATCCTCCTGGCGGTAATGCAGTGGCTCCCCGGCGGCAACCCGGATTTGCTCCCGTACGATATCGACCCCCGTGACGACCTCGGTGACTGGGTGTTCCACCTGGACGCGCGTGTTCATCTCGATGAAGTAGAAACGCCCGTCTTCGTACAGGAACTCGAAGGTGCCGGCACCGCGGTAACCGATATCCCGACAGGCCTGAGCACAGCGCTCGCCGATCTCGCGGCGTTGCGCCTCGGTAATGCCGGGGGCGGGGGCCTCTTCCACCACCTTCTGATGACGGCGCTGCATGGAGCAGTCGCGCTCACCCAGATAAATGGCGTGCCCGTGCTGATCCGCCAGCATCTGGAACTCGATATGGCGGGGGTTCTCCAGGTACTTTTCAAGATAGACCGTGTCATTATTGAAGGCCGCTCCAGCCTCCGCCCGCGTCAATGAGATGGCATTGAGCAGCGTCGCCTCCGAATTGACCACCCGCATGCCGCGACCGCCGCCGCCGCCTGCCGCCTTGATGATGATCGGGTAGCCAATGTTGCGGGCCAAATCCAAGGTGCGCTTCTTATCCTCGTCGTCGATCGGGCCGTCCGAGCCGGGGACGCAGGGCACTCCGGCCGCCGTCATGGCGGCGATGGCCGAGACTTTATCGCCCATCAGGCGAATCGTTTCCGGCCGCGGACCGATGAAAATGAATCCCGACCGCTCCACCCGCTCGGCGAAGTCGGCGTTTTCGGAAAGAAAACCGTAGCCTGGGTGAATGGCGACCGTGTCGGTCACCTCTGCGGCGCTGATGATCGCCGGGACATTGAGGTAACTGTCGCGCGACGCGGCGGGTCCGATACACACGGTCTCGTCTGCTAAAAGTACGTGCTTGAGGTCGCGGTCCGCCTCGGAGTGCACCGCAACGGTGCGGATGCCGAGTTCGCGGCAGGCGCGCAGGATCCGGAGCGCGATCTCACCCCGGTTAGCGATAAGGATCTTTTCGATCATGGCGGGCATGCGGGGGTAGCCTCTGGGCGATGGCCGCCGACGGCGGCAAGACGCGCGGGATCCATGGCCGCATTAGGCGGCCGTTGGCGGAGGTCGCGGCGAGGGCTCATTCAATAACGAACAACGGCTGGTTATATTCGACCGGCTGGCCATTTTCCACCAGAATGCGACGCACGGTACCGGCTTGCTCGCACTCGATCTGATTGAGAATCTTCATCGCCTCAATGATGCACAGTGTATCCCCGGCCTTGACTTTCTGACCCTCCTCGACAAAGGGTCCGGAGCCTGGGGTGGACGCGCGGTAGAAGGTTCCGACCATGGGCGAGCGAACGATCTCACCCGCCAAGCCGTCGAGGATCTCATCGCCTGGTCCTTGCTGGGCCGCCGCTGCGCTCGGCCCGGCGCTCAGTTGTAGGGGCATGGTCTGCGGCGTCATGAAGGATGCCACGCCGCCATGCCGACTGATGCGCACGGACTCCTCCCCCTCATGAATCTCGATCTCAGAGACATTGGATTGTTCCAAGAGCTCGATCAGTTTCTTGACCTTACGGATGTCCATGCTCAGTGGTTCTCGGTGGAATTAACTTGGGCCAGCCGGTTCAGGACAGCGCTCAATGCCAGTTCGTACCCCAAAGCACCGAGCCCGCTGATGACTCCCGTCGCGATATCCGAAAAATAGGAGTGGCGGCGAAACGCCTCACGGGCGTGCACGTTCGAGAGGTGCACCTCGATGAAGGGGATGGCAACGGCGAGCAGGGCGTCGCGCAGGGCGATGCTGGTGTGGGTGAAGGCAGCCGGGTTGAAAACGATGAAGCGCACGCCCTCATGCGCGGCGGCGTGGATCATATCGATCAACACGTGTTCCGCATTACTTTGGGCAAAGCCCAGATCATGGCCCTGCTCCATTGCCTGGTCGCGCAGGCGCCGCTCGATTTCGGCCAGGCTCGCCTGACCGTAGTGGCCGGGTTCACGGCTGCCCAAGAGGTTCAGATTGGGTCCATTGAGGACCAGGATGCTTGCCATGGCGGGTGTCTGGCCCTTATCAGGGTCGGGGTTAAGGTGGGGGCCGCCGCGGGGTCGAGCGGCGACTGCGGCACCGTCAGGGCGTCGTGCAGGGTACGACGCGCTCTAGCGGGGATTCGCCGCGAATTGTCCGGATTTTGCGCGATCATGTCCAGTTATGTGGGGTCGCCTGGAACGGCTGCCGGAACCTGGATGGGGATGTCGCCCAGCAGCCGGTCCAGTTGGACCTGCAATTGCGCGGCGGTGACCTCACCGATCCGGCTGAAGACGCGCTGACCGCGCCGATCGAAGATGACCGTAAAGGGCATGCCCTGGAGTCGGTTCCCGAGGCGCCGCGAGAGCTCGACCGCCTCCGGGTTACCGATCAGGATCGGATAGTTCACCGGATATTTGGCGATGAATTGCCTGACGTCCGCCACCCGATCGATGGCGATTCCGACGATCTGGACCCCACGATCACCCAGCGCCTGCTGTGTCTGCATGAGGAGCGGCAGTTCACGCACACAGGGCGGGCACCAGCTCGCCCAATAGTTGATGACCAGCACCTTGCCGGCCCAGGCGGTGCTCGCTACCTCGCGTCCCCCGAGATCCGGCAGTTTGAAGTCGGGCAGGCCATGCAACAGCGCGGCACCGCCGATCGTACTTTGGTCAGCCGGACCCTCGCGCGCCAGCCAGCGCTCGCCGAAGAGGGCGGTGCCCACGCTGATCCCGGCCGCCAGCAGAGTGACTCCGACCACCTTGAACGCGTTCATGGCGAGATCCGCCGCAGGTGGGCCGCAAAGGCCTCCGCTGGTTTGAATCCGACCAGACGCAGGCCGGGTGTCTCGGTCGCCGTGGCATCGAAGAACAGAATGGCCGGGGGGCCGGGGAGTTTGAAGCGGCCCTGCATCAATGCCTGGTCGGCGGCGTCATTGGCGGTTACATCCGCCTGGAGCAGCACAAACCGGCCCAGTTCCTGAATCACCGTCGGGTCGCTGAAGGTGTAGCGCTCCATCTCTTTGCACGACACGCACCAGTCCGCGTAGAAGTCGAGCATCACTGGTTTCCCGGCGGTGGCCGCGGCCGCGAGTTCCCGATCCAGGTCTGCCGTGGTCTTGATCCGCTTGAACTGCGCATGCGGCAGGGCACTGCCGGCCCCACCGCCGACCAGTAGACCGCGCAACGGCTGGACGGTGTCTTTGCCGCCCGCCGCGGCGCCCACCAGCATCAAAGCGCCGTAGATCAGCAATCCGACGCCGAGTCCCTTCCATAACCGCGTCCAGCCGCTCGCCCCGACGGGAATCTGATTGAGCGCTCCCAGGTAAACCGCGGAGCAGATCAGGAGCAGTCCCCAGAGCAACAGCGCCACGGCCGCGGGCAGGATGCGTTCCAGCAGGGTCAGGGCCACGGCCAGCAAGGTCACTCCGAACACTGCTTTGACCGCATCCATCCAGGCCCCGGCTCGGGGTAGCAGCTTGCCGGCCGAGGTGCCGATGGCGACCAGCGGAGCGCCCATCCCCAGGCTCAGCGCGAACAGCGCGATCCCTCCCAGCACCGCGTCGCCGGTCTGACTGATGTAAATCAATGCGCCGAACAGCGGGGGCGCGACACAGGGTCCGACGATCAGTGCCGAGAGCAGGCCCATGATGGCCACGCCGATCAGGGTGCCGCCTTGCTGTTTGTTGCTGACCTCCGCCAACCTGGATTGGAGGCTGGACGGCAATTGCAGGTCATAGAACCCGAACATCGAGAGCGCCAGCAGCACAAAAATCAGGGCGAAGGCGGAAAGTATCCACGGATTCTGGAAGGCCGCCTGGAGGTTGGCGCCAAAGAGCCCGGCCAGTACCCCGGCGACGGTATAGGTCAGCGCCATTGCCAGAACATAAACCAGGGACAGGATAAAGGCCCGGCGGGTCGTGATGCCGGGTCCGGCGCCCGCGATGATCCCGGAGAGGATGGGGATCATCGGAAAGACGCAGGGGGTGAACGCGAGCAAGAGCCCGAAGCCGAAGAACAGGGCGATGACCGCCCACAGGTTGCGCTCGGCCAGCACGGACGCGATCCGGTCCTGCTCGGCGACCGGTTCCGGCGCACTGACTGACCGGTCGGTTGCCGCCGGCGCCATGCCGGCCAACGCGGTGACCGACCGGTTCCGGGTCTGTTCCGTCGGCGCCGCGGCAGCGATCCGAGCGGCCGGCGGCAGGGTGAGCTTGACCCGCTGCGTCTGTGGCGGATAGCAAATGCCGCGCTCCGCGCAACCCTGGTACTTGGCGACCAGGGTGATCTCGCCGGCGGCCGTAGCGTGGCGCAACAAGGGCAGGGCGAGCGAAACCCGATCATGGTAGACCGCGACGTCGCCGGTGCTGCCGTCCGGCAGGACGGCGTTGCGCTTGATTTCGCCGGGGGGTAACTGGAATGATCCCAGGGTCACGTCGGTCGCGCCGTCCAGGGCAATCTCGACCTTGTCCCGATAGAGATAGGTTCCGGGAGCGATGTCCCAGGTCAGTCCGATCCGCTCCGGGGCGCCCACCTCGGCCTGGAAGATGAATGCCTGTTCGGCCGTCAGGAGATCGTCGTCGATTCCTGGTCCGACCTGCGAACTCATGCTCTGCGCGATGCCTGAGACAGGTCCGCCGAGGCGTCCGCCGGTGAGCGTCATAGGCGCGGCGCCCGGGACGGTGACGGCGCCGTCCGCCGCGGCTGTTGCGGGCAAGCGCACCACGAGCGTTTGCCGCCGCGGGGGATAACAGAGCCCCGCATCGGCGCACCCCTGGGAGGTCGCCTCGAGCGTCAGGGTGTCGGCGTTGGTCCGCCGGGTGACCGGGATACGGACCTCCACCTGCCCGCGGTAGACTTCGACTTCGCCGAAGAATGCGTCCTGTTTGCGTTGCGCCGTCGGTAGTTCCGGGTCGCCGAGTTCCACGTCGGGGAAGGGCGATGTGAAGCGGAATTTGCTCTTGTAGAGGTAGTAGCCGTCGGCGATGGTCCAGCGTGCCCGCACCGTGTCGGCCCCGTCTGCCGCGGCGGTGACCTGGAAGGCCTGCTCCGGCAGCAGGAATTCCTCATCGGCCGCCGTGGGCGCGGCGCTTGCGCAGACCAGCAGCAACAGCGTCAGCATCCGGATGAATCGGTTGGCGGGATGCAACCCGCTGCTCAGTCGTCTGCTTGCGTGCATGTCGTCACCCAGGTCAGGTAGTCGGGCAGCCCATCGGTGATGGGCAGGGCAATGATCTCCGGCAGTTCGTAGGGGTGCAACCCGCGCAGCGTCCCGGTCAGGGCCGGGAGGCGCGACGTTACCGTCTTGATCAGCAGCAGGACTTCGGCCTCCTGCTGCACCTCTCCCTGCCAGCGATAGATCGAGGTAAGGCCGGGCAGCAGGTTCACACAGGCGGCCAGCCGGTCGCCGACCAGCCGTTCGGCGATGCGGGCGGCGGTCTCCTGATCCGGGCAGGTACAGAATACCAGTCGGCAGTCGGTGTCGGTGGTCATAGATCCCTCGGTCGGGCAGGTGGCGGATCGGCGGTTGGCGCGGTACCGTCGGCGGCTGTGGGATGATACGGTGCCCGCGCGTGTTTGGCTGCTACTTGAACGCGTGGGTCCGGCACAGACGTTAAGATTTGGCCGGACATCGGAACCCACTCCGCGGCAAACCGCTGCAACCCACCAGAGAACTTCACCGTGCCCCTCCTTCTGCTGCTTCTGTTTATCGGTCTGCCCCTGATCGAGGTCTATTTTCTGATCAAGGTCGGCTCGATCATCGGTGCCTTCCCGACGATCGCCGTGGCCATCCTCACCGCCATCCTCGGGACCTGGCTGGTGCGTCACCAGGGATTCGGTGCGCTGATGCGGGTTCGCGACAGCATGGCGCGCGACCAAATCCCGGCGCTGGAACTCTTGGACGGCGCCCTGATCCTGGTGGCCGGCCTGTTCCTGCTGCTGCCCGGCTTTCTTACCGACTTCGTCGGCTTCCTGCTCCTGGTTCCGCCGCTGCGCCGCCGGCTGATTCGCCGTTACATTCAGATCATCCCGGTCCCGACCGCCGGCCCGGATCGCGGGCCGCGCGTCATCGAGGGGCGTTGGCGGCGCGAAGACTGAGCACCGCTTACACCTTGACACTCGTCGTTTAGGCCCTACTATTAGCACTCGCTGCTGATGAGTGCTAACAATCCCGACCGCGACCAGCGCCGCGCACGCACTCCCCTCCGCCAACACCCTATCAAGGAGACACCACATGAACATTCGTCCCCTGCACGATCGCGTCGTCGTCCGCCGTATGGAAGAAGAGCGCACCACCGCGGGCGGCATCGTCATCCCCGATTCCGCCACCGAAAAGCCAATCCAGGGTGAGGTGATTGCCGTCGGTCACGGTAAGATCCTGGACAACGGCGAGACCCGTCCGCTGGACCTGAAAGTCGGCGACCGCGTCCTGTTCGGCAAGTATTCCGGCACCGAGGTCAAACTCGACGGCAAAGATTTCCTGGTGATGCGCGAAGACGACATCATGGGCGTGGTCGTGGCCTGATCGGCCTGTCGCCCCGTCCGCATCCCCACCTGACAACAGATTTCGATCGAGATAGATTCCCATGAGCGCAAAAGACGTTAAATTCGGCGGCGAAGCCCGCGCCCGGATGATGGAAGGCGTGAACATCCTGGCCGACGCGGTCAAGGTCACCCTAGGTCCCAAGGGCCGGAATGTGGTTCTCGAGAAGTCCTACGGTGCCCCGACCGTCACCAAGGACGGCGTGTCCGTGGCCAAGGAAATCGAGCTCAAGGACAAGTTCCAGAACATGGGCGCCCAGATGGTGAAGGAAGTGGCTTCGCACACCTCCGATGTGGCCGGTGACGGCACCACCACCGCGACCGTGTTGGCGCAGGCCATGGTCCGCGAGGGCCTCAAGGCGGTTGCCGCCGGCATGAACCCGATGGATCTGAAGCGCGGCATCGAGCAGGCCGTCACGGCGGCCACCGAGCAGCTCAAGCTGATGTCCAAGCCCTGTACCGAGTCCAAGGCGATCGCCCAGGTCGGCACCATCTCCGCCAATTCCGATGACTCCATCGGCGAGATCATCGCGCAGGCGATGGAAAAGGTCGGCAAGGAAGGCGTCATCACCGTTGAGGAAGGCACGTCCCTGCACAACGAGCTGGACGTGGTCGAGGGCATGCAGTTCGATCGCGGCTACCTCTCGCCCTACTTCATCAACACCCAGCAGAGCCAGAGCGTCGAGCTCGAAGCGCCCTTCATCCTGCTGCACGACAAGAAGATCTCCAACATCCGCGACCTGCTCCCCGTACTGGAAGCCGTCGCCAAGTCCGGCAAGCCGCTGTTGATCGTCGCCGAAGACGTCGAGGGCGAAGCGCTGGCGACGCTGGTGGTCAACACCATCCGCGGCATCATCAAGGTGTGCGCGGTCAAGGCCCCCGGCTTTGGTGACCGCCGCAAGGCCATGCTGCAGGACATCGCGGTACTGACCGGTGCCACCGTCATCTCAGAGGAAATCGGCCTGTCGCTGGAGAAGGCCACGCTGAACGATCTGGGCACCGCCAAGAAAGTTCAGGTCACCAAGGAAGAGACCACCCTGATCGACGGCGCCGGCTCCGAGACCGACATCAAGGCCCGTTGCGAGCAGATCCGCGCCCAGGTCGAGGAAACCTCCTCCGACTACGACAAGGAGAAGCTCCAGGAGCGGCTGGCCAAGCTGGCCGGCGGTGTGGCCCTGATCAAGGTCGGTGCCGCCACCGAAATGGAAATGAAGGAGAAGAAGGCGCGCGTCGAAGACGCCCTGCACGCCACCCGTGCGGCCGTCGAGGAAGGCATCGTCCCCGGCGGCGGCGTCGCCCTGATCCGGGCGTTGAGCGCCATCAAGAACACCATCAAGGGTGCCAACCACGACCAGGATGTCGGCATCGCCATCGGCTGCCGTTCGATGGAAGAGCCGCTGCGCCAGATCGTCGCCAACGCCGGCGCTGAGCCCTCCGTAGTTCTGCAGAAGGTTGCCGAGGGCAAGGGCAACTACGGTTACAACGCTGCCAACGGCGAGTATGGCGACATGGTCGAAATGGGCATCCTGGACCCGACCAAGGTCACCCGTTCGGCGCTGCAGAACGCCGCCTCCGTGGCCGGTCTGATGATCACCACCGAGGCCATGGTCGCCGAAGAGCCGAAGGGCGATGCCGGCGGCGGCATGCCGGGCGGCGGCGGCATGGGCGGAATGGGTGGCATGGGCGGCATGGACATGATGTAAGCCGCAAGGCTTCACCGGTTTGGTGAGAAAAAGCCCCGCTTTGGCGGGGCTTTTTTATGCGTCCGGCGCAACTGGCGGGGAACGCTGTCGGCGGAGATACACACCTACCGCCGCAGAATCGGGCGGTGCATAATCGCTGCGAAACGTCCGCAAGCCAGCAGTCCAGCCCCCGGAGCAGTGCCACCATGCGCAAACAAGACCTTTCAGACCGCATCACCAGCAACCCGGCTCAATGTGGTGGACGCCCCTGCATCCGCGGGATGCGTATCCGGGTCACAGACATCCTTGAGATGCTCGCCGATGGGGTAAGCCCCACTGAAATTCTGGCCGATTTTCCCGACTTGGAGCCCGAAGACATTCGGGCCAGCCTGCTGTTTGCTGCCCGCCGCACCGAAATCCCCCGGCTGGCCGCATGACGGTCTGGCTCGACGCGCAACTGCCGCCGGCACTGGCACCCTGGTTGGCTGCCAATTTCGGCGTTGACTGCCGCGCGGTGCGCGATCTCGGGCTGCGCGACGCGGACGATCAAACCATCTTTCAAGCCGCCCGCGCTGCGGGTGATGTCATCATCCTGAGTAAAGATAGTGATTTCGTCGACTTGGTGCTGCGCCTGGGCGCGCCACCGCAGATTCTTTGGCTCACCTGCGGCAATCTGACCAACCAGCGACTGCGCGGCTTGATGGAAGAGGTCTTTGCGGATGCCATCGCACTGCTGGTCGATGGCAGTATCGTGGTCGAAATCGCCGACCGTATCAGATAGCTGGCCACCTGTACCTCAATCGCCGCAACCGTTCAGTTCCCCCTGCGCCAGCGCGCTCCCGTCCATACCGGGTCAGGCGTTAAATCGCGGTCCCCCAGCTGGTTGGGCTTTGCGGCGGGCACCTGAGCAGTTCCGGAACATTCAAGAATGTCCATTTTCTACTTCCCGAGGCATTTGCGCTGTGCCCAGATGTTGTGGTCACAAGGAGCTTGCAGCCACAAGATGCTGCGCTTTTTTCGTCACAGCGCAAATGCCTCTTCCCGATTGCTGGCCGACTTTGGTGTTCAAAGCGGGAAACAATTGATAAACAGTTCCTTGGTGATTACGCCTGGGCGGGGGCAGCGTGTTCAGGTGTCGTCGCCTAGGTCGGCTGAGTCGGGGTTGGGCTCACTTTTTGTCGGGATGTCTGGATCCCAGTCGTCAGGCATCTGGGCATTCGTGAGAATTGCGCGCTTCAGGTTGGCCCTATCTAGTTTGGCACGATGCAGCAACGCGTTCGTCAGGTTGGCCTGGGCTAAGTTGGCGCCCGTTAGGTTGGCGCTCTCCAAGTTGGCTCCCTCCAAGTCGGCTCCTTCCAGGTTCGCGCCTTGCAGCTTGGCACCGTCGAGGTTGGAGGAATTAAGGCGGGCATAAGCTAGGTCGGCGCCGGTGAGCGTGCTATGTGCCAAATTGGCTTCTATCACGTTCGCTTCGCGCAGATGAGCTAGGTTGAGCAGAGCAGATTCAAGGTTGGCTAGCACCATCCCGGCCCTCCGCAGGTCCACCCCCGCCAGAGATGCGCGAAACAAATCAATATGGTGAAGTGTGCAGTTGCTTAGATCAAGATATCCAAGTGACCTCTGCGCCAACGTGTTATCACGCCCCTCCCTTTGTCCCTGCAACCGCTTCAGCCATTCTCCGAACGCGGTTTGCAACGGCCACTTGATCTCAACCACTTTCCGCGTCAATCGAGCACAGGAAAAATGCATCGCCAACAGCGCCTCCTCGGCATTGCGCGACTGCCGGAGCATCTCCTGAAAGCGCGGCAGTCCAAGCCGCTCCATCGGCATCCCATGGGTCACCGCCGACTCGATCAGCCGGCAGATGGTCCGCTGCCAGCGCGTCCAGTCCGCCGGCGGTCGCATGGCGACCTCATGCTGCACAAATTCGTTCACATAGTCGTCGATGGCGGTGGGTCCGCAGATCTCCGCCCACTGCTCCAGCGCCCTACGCTCGTCCCAGCCGTCGTCCGGGTTCTCCGCCTGGCGGTCAAGTTGGGTCTGTACCGCAGCCAACATGCGCACTAGCCGTCGGGCGGTGAGGTATTCGCCGAAGCTCTTGTGGGTGAACTCAAAGGTCTTCTCGCCGCGCACATCGCCCGCCTGGCGGAAATAGAAGGCGGTGAGGAGCCGGGTGACGCCCTTTTTTGCGCCCTCCTGGAATTGCTCCAGATAACGGTCGAGCTTGCTCAGCCGACAGCGCTGGTGGATAGTCTCCACGGTGGCGACCCGGCCGTCGCCGTGCCAGACGGCGAGCGCGATCTCCTCCAGGATGCGGTCGAAGTCCTTCTCCGCCAGTTCGCCGGTACCGCTGTGTCGGCGCCCGCCCTCCCACTGACGCTCATAGACCGCCTGGAGCAGGTCGGCATAGATGGCGTTGAGTGTGGTCTCCTGTGAAAAGTCGAGCCGCTTGCGGCCGTGGCTGAGTGCGATCAGGTAGTTGAGTAGCGGCTGGCGGGTGATCTCGGCCAGATTCGCCGAGCCGAGATCCTTCGGCATCTCGGTGAAACCCTTGCCGCTCGCCTCGCCATAGCGTCGCCACCATAGGTTCCGTTGGTCCTGCGCCAGCAGGCCCTGTGGGTCCTCGTAACCTTCCCGTGCGTCCTCGTCGACCTGGTACGGCAGGACGTGCAGCACCTGACCGGTGCGCCTGAGCCGGCCGGCGTTGGCCTGTACCGCCAAGTCACGGCCGCTGATCAGGAACTGCCGGTGCAGGCCCTGGCCGGCGAAGGCGACGGCCTTGCGCAGCACCTCGTCCACGAAGCTTTGGGCGACCTCGGCGGCGGCGCGGCCCTGCATGCTGAGTTCGTCCAGTCCGTCGAAGATGACGAGCAGCCGTTCCTCGCCCTCCCCACCGTCCAGTGGGCTCCCCTGGAGGTAACGGTCCTGAGTCACGAATCCGGCGACCGCTTGGATCAGGTCCGCCTGGGGGTCGATGAGGTGCAGCGGGACATAGAGGATCGGGATGCCCAGGGAGTCGGCCAAGTGCGCGGCGAGCATCTTGCAAAAGGACGACTTACCCGAGCCGGGGCCGCCGCTGACCACCCGTACCGGGTCTTCCGGGTCCCACTTGGCTACCCAGTCGGCCAGTGTTTGGGTCAGGTCCAGCACGATGCGCCGACCATCCTCGCGTCTGGTGCCCGGTCCCTCCGTCCTCAGTTCGGTGTCACCCTTGGGGCGTTCGTGGTAGTAGGCGCGCAATGGGACATAGACCTGCCGCAGCCCGAAGGGCTCCCCGAACATGCGCCCGTTGACCTACTCGCGCAGCCAGGCCGCGTATTGCAGCCAGTGTCGGCGACGGCCGACGGCGCGGGTGAAGGGCGAATCGATTGCCTGGCCGATGACCGCGAAGCGCTCGGGCTCCTTCAGCCACTCCCCGTGCAGGGCGAGGGTGAAGCGGTCCGGCAATCGCCCGGCCAGGGCCGCCGCCGACCCGGGGTCGAGCCCGAGGCCTTGGAGCCAGTGGCTGAAGCCTGGCTTGAAGTCCGCGAGCAGCCCAAAGCGCTCGGGGTGGGCGAAGAACTCGCTGTCGATCCGTGCCTCACAGTGAAGCAGGTGGTCGGCGAGTACGGCGCCAAGGGCCTCCTGGGCCGAGGCGTCCGGCAGCCGGTCCGGGTCCGCCAGGAGGAACAGGTCCGCGGCGTCCGTCACCAGGTCCGCGGTTGCCTGCATCAGCGCACGATAGATCAGGACCCACGCGACCTGTTCGGCCTGGTCCCCGGCCCCGGACGCCTGAAGGGCATCCATCACGTTCTCGAAGGCGTCGTCCAGTTCCAACTTGGCGCCGTTGACGGCGGCCTTGGCCAGATTGAGGAAAAAGCCCTTGGGCTTGATGGAGAGCGGGCGGTTCCAGACCGAGACCGGTTGGGTCAAGCTTAAGCCGTACGTGTTGGTATTCGGCACTGGTTCAGTTCAACTCCTTGTCAGTTTTTTTGTTTATCGGAGCCTTGCGGTGCGCCTTCGCACGTTGGCCCCGAGGGAGTCTCTGCATCATCTTCGTGGAAACAATGAGATAGGTGATGCTCACACGAGAACGAGATACGTGAGGGTGTCCGTAGATTATTGATAAACATCGGTTCGCTCTGGAGTCAAGCTGAACCAGTGCCAAACCGAGCACGGACCGGGCGGAAACGAAACTGTGGTAGTCCTCCCTATTCCAGTGGCGGGTAATAATCCCGATCCAGGATCTGCCCTTGGCTATAGGGACATTCCAAGGGGAAGGCCGCCGATAGTCCAGACTCCTGCGCCGCCAGATCAGCGGCTTGACCATAGGACTCCACGATGCTATCCGCCAGCGCGGCCCGGAGCCCTGGGTTCTTGTCCAGCAGATAGCGCAGCGCCGCCCGTTGCTCGATGATGGTGTTGCGCCAGCTTTTGCCCTCGAACTCCGCCCAGCGCTCGGAGAGCTGTCGATACTGGAACTGCCACTTGAGTAGATGCGCCAGCAGCACACGCAGCCGGTTGACCAGCTCGTGTCGCTGGCTCTTGCCCATGTCGTCCAGTTCCTCTATCAGATGATCAATGTCCAACTCCGCAAAGCGTCTTTGTCGGAGCAGGTCGACAGTGCGCGCGGTCCAGTCGGAAAAATCCTTCTCATACAGCAGGCTCAGGTTGTTCACTTGATCGAATCCTCCGTCATTGACCGCGGCGCCTGGTGGACGGATTTTGGTATGCTGCAGGCGACGGGTTGGTTGCCTTGTATCATCGCGGCCGGACTCGAGCAGATCAACCGTGGCTTGACTCCCGTGGTTGCTCGATGATGGTGTCGCGCCAGCGCTTGCCCTCGATTTCCGCCCACCGTTGCGAGAGACGGGGATACTGAAAATGCCACTTGAGCAGATGCGCCAAGAGCACACGCAACCGGTTGACTAATTCGTGCTGTTGGCTGTCGTTTAACTCCGCAATGAAGTGCTTCAGGGATGCCTTGATCATCGTTCCGGCCGGCCGCGGACGGTCCGCACAGCGGACCCTACGGTAACACGGTGACCTG
>JACDZG010000160.1 GCA_013426805.1 Chromatiaceae bacterium | reverse complement strand
AACACAAACTTCGACCTGAAGCGCGGGGAGGGGCCGGTCTACTCTCCCGGACCGTGCGGACCGTGCGGACCGTCCGCGGCTGTCAATCCCCTGCGAATCTGATATGTTAACGGCAACCCAAGCTGGAAGCCCCGGATCGCGACATGCTTGCGCCTGAACCGACCAACCCCATCCACCGCATCAGCGTCGAGCAGTTCCATCGGATGATCGCGGCTGGTTGTTTCGGCGACGGCGACCGGGTGGAACTGATCGACGGGGAGATGCGCGACATGCCGCCAATCGGACCGCCGCACGGGGGTACGACCGACCGCCTCACCATGTTGTTCGCCCCTCAACTGGCGGGTCAGGCGATCATTCGCGTGCAGGGAGCCGTGGTGCTGGATGACGGAACCGAACTCTATCCTGACCTGTCGGTGCTGAAATTCCGGGACGACTACTATCGCCAAGCCAACCCCACGGGCGACGACGTGCTGTTGATCATCGAGGTGGCGGACTCCAGTCTGGCCTTGGATCTCGGCGCCAAGCTCGCCAAGTATGCCCGCGCTGGAATTCGCCGCTATTGGGTGGTGGATTTGCGGCATCGCATACTGCATGATCACCGTGACCCGGACCGTTTCGGTCGGCGGTACCGCCAACTGCATTCCCTGACCACCGGAGAAGTTGTCTTTGATCTGGGGGAAGAGCGGATCAGGATGCCGGTGGCCTCGCTCATGCCGGACTGACGACGCTCGCGGCGAGCGGGGGCGCGGCGGTCAACCGAACCATCCGGTCGTCAATCCGGCTCGCTCGTCACTTGGCGCTTAAACACAATGCAGCACCGTGATAGCGTCAGCCGCGCTTGTATCGCCATGAAAAATAAAGGGAATCTCATGCGATCCAATGTCATGCAAAGCACTCGGCAGCGGCGTCGACACGGCGCGGCGCTCATCGGGCTGTGTTTAGTCCTGCTGCTCAACCTGGTCCAGGCCGTCGCCGAGCCGTCCGCGCCCGCCGCCGAAGACGCTGCCAGCCTGACGCTGTGGGCAGATGCGGCGGGGCGCGAGGCGCTGCTGGGCTCATCCTGGGATCGGGGCCTTGCCGCGAGCGGTAATCCGGCGATGCAGCGGCTGGCCGCCGGCGCTTATCACAGCCTGGCTATCAAGCCCGACGGCAGCCTCTGGGCTTGGGGTTCCTTTTCCGGAGTCCAGTTCGGCTTGCCCCCGGTTCAGGTCCTGACCGGAGTCGCGGCCGTGGCCGCCGGCGAAGGTTACACCCTAGCCCTCAAGCCCGACGGCAGCCTCTGGGCCTGGGGTGACAACAGTTACGGCCAGCTCGGCGACGGCACCACTGCCCAGCGCTCAAGGCCGATCCAGGTCCAGACCGAGGTTGCGGCGGTGGCCGCCCACTACCGTCACAGCCTGGCCCTCAAGCCTGACGGCAGCCTCTGGGTCTGGGGGTGGAACAGCTACGGCCAACTCGGCGACGGCACCACCACCGACCGCTTGATGCCGGTCCAGGTCCTGACCGAAGTCGCGGCCGTGACCAGCGGCTCGCAGCATACCCTCGCCCTCAAGACCGACGGCAGTCTCTGGGCCTGGGGGTGGAACAACTACGGCCAACTCGGCGACGGCACCGCCACCGATCGATTGATGCCGGTCCAGGTCCTGACCGAAGTCGCGGCCGTGGCCGGCGGTGGAGATCACACCCTGGCCATCAAGACCGACGGCAGTCTCTGGGCCTGGGGGGACAACAACGACGGCCAAGTCGGCGACGGCACCGCCACCGCTCGCTTGATGCCGGTCCAGGTGCTGACCGAGGTCGCGACGGTGGCGGCCGGTGCCGCTCACAGCTTGGCCCTCAAGATCGACGGCAGTCTCTGGGCCTGGGGTTCGAATTATTTCGGTGAACTCGGCGACGGTACGACCACCGATCGGTGGATGCCGGTCCAGGTTCTGACTGAGGTCGCGGCCGTGACGTCCGGAAATAGTCACACCCTGGCCCGCAAAACCGACGGCAGCCTCTGGGCCTGGGGTTACAATGCGCAGGGCCAGCTCGGCGACGGCACCACCACCCACAGCCCGAGCCCGGTGCCGGTGATCGGATTCGAGGGACCGCCCCTCACCACCTGCGCCGACTTCACCGTCACCAACATCACCCAGAACCCGAGCGCCCCGCTCGTCGGCAAGTCCTTCAACGTCTCGATCACCGTGAAGAACCGGGGCACCCAGGCCGGCAACCCAGGGCTGCTGCGCGTCTGGGCCAATCAGCCCACCGCCCCCGGCTGCGCCGTTGCCGGGGACGCCGCCATCACCCTGACGGACCTGGCCGCGGGCGCCAAACAGACGATGTCGATCCGCCTGCCGGCCGGTCCCGCCGGGACCAAGACCCTGCGCGCCTTCGTCGACAACCAGTGCCTGAGCACCGAACCCAATGAGACCAACAACCAGTCCAGCCAGAGCTACCGGGTTGTGAGCACCCCGATCGCGGACTTCGCGGTCACCGCCATCGACCTGACGCCCAATCGCCCAACCGCCGGCGGGACCTTCAGCGCCGCCGTAACGGTGAAGAACCGCGGCACCGCGCCCGGCGATGCCGGCACGCTCGCCCTCTGGGTCGATCAGTCGGGCATCCCCGCCTGCGGCGCCGCGGGTGACGCCATGGTGTCCGTCGGCACCCTCGCCGCCGGATCCAGCCGCACCCTGACGCTGAACAGCCTCCCGGCCGGGGTGGCCGCCGCCAAGTCACTGCGCGCCTTCATCGATGCCACCTGCGTGAGCGCCGAGGCTTACGACACCAACAATCAATGGGTGAAACCCTATACGGTCATCCCCTGACGCCGGCAAGAGATAGGGTTATGCGGGTGCGATCCAAAGTGATGTGGTCGCAGATGCGCGTAGGATGGGCAGAGCGAGAGCGATGCCCATCCTACCGAGAGGCCCGGCCCCATCAGTTCTGACCACACCCGTGCCGCGCATCCGGTTTGCCGCCACGCCCGGATCTGGGGACAATGGTCGGCTAACCACGCTACCGAGAGCATACCGATGTCCGACAAGGCCCCTTGGATCACCTACCGTCCTGAACTCAAGGTCCTCGACTGCACCATCCGCGACGGCGGTCTGGTCAATGCCCACCAGTTTTCCGACACCTTCGTCGGTGCCGTCTATCATGCCTGCGTCGACGCCGGCCTGGACTACATGGAGATTGGCTACAAGAACTCGAAAAAAGTCTTCCCGAAAGACAAGTTCGGCCCCTGGCGGCACTGCGATGAGGCCGACATCCGGCGGGTCGTCGGCGACCATGACGCCGCCCGGACCGGGCTCAAGCTCGCCGCGATGGCCGACGCCGGCAAGAGCGACTGGCAGACGGATATTTGTGCTTGCGCGGACAGCCCGCTCGACGTGATCCGGGTCGCCTTCTATGCCCATCAGGTCTCGGAGGCGGTGGAGATGATCCACCACTGCCACGGGCTGGGCTACGAGACGACCTCGAACCTGATGGCCGTCTCCAACATCACGGAGGAGGAGATCGACACCGTCCTGGAGGCGATCGCCGAGACCCCGGCGAGCACCATGGTGATCGTCGACAGCTTCGGCTATCTCTATCGCGAGCAGATCGATCGGCTCTACAAGAAATACGCCGCGGCCATGGCGGGGAGCGGCAAGGAGATCGGCATCCATGCCCACAACAACCTGCAACTCGCTTTCGCCAACACGATCGAAGCGATCATCCTGGGCTGCAATCGGGTAGACTCGACAATCTACGGTTTCGGCCGCGGCGCCGGCAACTGTCATACCGAACTCTTGCTCGGCTTCCTGCGCAACCCCAAGTTCGATTTGCGGCCCATCGTCGACGTGATCCAGCATCATGTGGCACCCCTGCGCAAGGAACTGATCTGGGGGCCGTCGCTGCCCTTCAACCTCACCGGCCAGCTCAACCAGCACCCGCGCTCCGCCATCGAGTGGACCGAGGGCCCCAATCGGGATGACTTCCTGGCCTTCTACGACAAAATCGTTTCGGAGATCTGAGTGCATCATCGCGCCACATCCGGCAGCCGGCCGCCGCTGAACCGCAACGTCGGGCGGCGCGGCCGCAACGACCCGGTCGACCTGCCGGCTCCCGTGGATGCACCCGGCGAGCGCCTGCAAAAGGTGCTGGCCGAGCAGGGGCTGGGCTCACGCCGTGAGATCGAGGCCTGGATTCGCATCGGGCGGGTGCGGGTCAACGGCGAGGTCGCCACACTCGGCGACCGGGTCACGCCCCTGGATCGGGTGCGGGTGGATGGTCAGGAGATCCGCCGCCGCCCGCGGCGCGACGAGGACATGCAGATCATCGCCTACCACAAGCCGGAGGGCGAGATGGTCACCCGCCGCGATCCGGAGGGGCGCCCGACGGTCTTCCGGCATCTGCCGCGGCCGAAAACCGGGCGCTGGATCGCGGTCGGCCGGCTGGATATCAATACCTCCGGTTTGATTCTCTTCACCACCGACGGCGAACTGGCCAACCGGCTCATGCACCCGTCGCGGGAACTGGAGCGTGAGTACGCGGTGCGCATCCTGGGTCAGGTCCCGGACGGCACCCTCGACCGGCTCACCAGCGGCATCACGCTCGAAGACGGCCCCGCGCACTTCGATGCGGTCAGCGCGCGCGGCGGCACCGGTGCCAACACCTGGTACCACGTGGTGCTGAAGGAAGGTCGCAACCGCGAGGTGCGCCGCCTGTGGGAGGCGGCCGATTGCCAGGTCAGCCGCCTGATCCGGGTCCGCTACGGCAACGTAGAGTTGGGTCGGCGGCTCTTCCCCGGCAACTGGCGCCCGCTGCTCGACGACGAGCGCAAGCTGCTACTGTCACTGGCCGGGATGGAGTCGGAGCCGCGCAAGCCGCGGCTGCGCAACGCCGCCGCGCGTGTTTGGCAGGGCGGGCGGTAGCGCAGCTGTCACTCCGACATTAGAAACCAGCGTTTAGCAACAGGCCCAGTTCGTCGGTGGTGCGCTGCTCCCATTCGCTTACCAGACAGTAGCGCCCTGTTTCCTCCCGGTAGGCTAAGACACCAAGGTCCAACAGCAGGGTCAGCAGGTTGGGGTCGTCAATGTGGCGGTAGGCGGGATTCGCCACTCGGTCGAACATAATGTGCTCACGGCGTTCGTTGACGCGGTTAACGAATTCCGGCCACATCCCGCTATAGAGCGCAATCGACTCGCGAAAGCCGGGATAAGCCTGGATCAAGGTTAGCAGTCGTGCGTCGCGCACGAGGCGATTGGTATCAAAGGACTCAGACCCTGAAGTATCCCCTAGAAAAGATCAATAAAAACAAAGGTTAGGAAAAGATTTTGCGGTCTGCCGATGCGTGCAAGAGGTTTTACTGCCACACTGGTATAAGGAAAACCCCACAGGACGCCCCTCATGCATGTACCCACATTATTGCGCTCTTGGCTGGGTCAGTCGCTGGAATTTATCCATGCCACTCGCCTAGCCGCACTCTTTGACATGGTGGAAGCCTGCGTCACCGGAGCGGGTTTATCCATCACCGCGGTGGGACGACGCCTGGTCGGCCCGACGACGTTAAAGCACAAGATCAAGCGCGCCGACCGCCTGATCGGCAATCCCCACCTGTATCGCGAGCGTACGGCGATCTACGGCGCCCTCTGTCGCGTGACCCTGGCCCGGATCGCCGAGCCCCTGATTCTCGTCGACTGGTCGGATCTCAAGGCCGATCAATCGTATCATCTGTTGCGCGCCTCGATCGCCGTCGGCGGCCACCCCATGACCCTTTACGAAGAAATCCATCCGCGCGCCCTTTTGGGTAACCGTCGGATTCAGGCGCGCTTTCTCGGCACGCTGGCGAACATGATGCCCCCCGGGGTAGCGCCGATCGTCATCGCCGATTCAGGCTTTCGGGTGCCCTTCTTTCGTGCCGTCGAATCCCTTGGCTGGCGCTGGGTCGGACGCCTGCGGGGACGCGACTTCGTGCGCCTTGACGGCGATTGGAAATCTGGTAAGCTGTTGTTCCCTAAAGCAACGATCAAACCTGTTCGGCTTGGTATCGGCGATTGGGTGAAAAGCAACCCATTGTCGGTCGTGATGGTTTTGGTGCGCCTGCGCAAGTGCGGTCGTCATAACAAGACCGCCTTCGGAAGTATCGCGCGCTCCCGTAAAAGTCTCAAGGCCGCCCGGAACCAGCGCGAGCCCTGGCTACTGCTCGCCGCACTCCAATTAGGCCATTTGACTGCGAAGGCGATCGTGCGTATCTATCGTCAGCGCATGCAGATTGAAGAAGGCTTTCGGGACCTGAAGAGCCTCTATTATGGCCAAGGCTATGAAGCGAATCGATCGCGCGACCCCAAGCGCCTCGCTATTCTCGTACTCATTGCCGCGTTGGCCGCTTTTCTGCTATTTATGATCGGTGCGGCGGCCGAGCGCAAGAATCTTCAGTGCGGCATGCACGCCAGCAGCGCGAAGCGCCGGGTCTATTCTCTTCCGTTTCTCGCGATGCTCATTCTCAACATCACGAAAGTGGAGATCGACGCATCCGAATTTCTACCGCCGGAGGAAGTGATCGCTCAATACCACCAGGCGCTATTGACAGATTGACAAGAGAGGACGAAATTCGTGGGGATACTTCAGACTCAGACCCGTGTTCGCGCTGAGCGATACGTATACGGAACCTCCAATATTCGCAGCAGCGTTCACGGACCGACTGATACAGTCGCAAATTACCGAGCACCGCGTAGTTCAGACCGGCGGCCAAAGCCTCCGCGGTACGCTGCTTGAGCTTCTCCAGGTCCGGTTCACCGCCAGCCAGATGCTTCGCCAGCGGGTCGAGTGACGCCACCCAGAGCTTGATACACTCATTATCTTGTTTGGATTGGAACAAAGGCGGGACATTGATGCGTCGATGGAAAAGCTTTTCCAGATAGGCCGTCGGGTCGAAACTCGGCTGATTGCGATAATGGGCGTAAAGGAACTCCTCCAGCATCGCGATGTTGACGGCCCAAACACTGCACAGCGGCCAATCCTCCGACTTATCCTCCGGGTGCGGCATGAAGAGATGGTAGAGCCCATCAAGGATACCAATAGGCCGTAGACCGTCGCGTGACAGGCCTCGTCGTAGGCATGAAGAGATGGTAGAGCCCATCAAGGATACCAATCGCATACTCGGGACGGGTACGGTCTAAGTCCTCGACCAGCAATAAGCAACGCTCGCGTCCCGCGACCTGGGTGATCGCCCGCAGAAGCGTGCCGAATCTGGTGCGCAGATCCTTAGTTCGAGGTGTAACCGATTGAACCGCCGTCGCCGCGGTCTGTTTCGATACGGCATGCTGATTGAGTAGGCAACGCGTTAACTTCGCCAGCACTAGAGCGAAACTCCCGCCGGGCAGGTCTTTGACCGCATCGGTAATCTCCTTTTCCATGTCTTTGGCGAACGCGATCCCGGCCGCCCATGCATCCGCGAAGTCACCCTTGAGGCCGTTGATCCGCTTCGTGTTCTCCTTATCCGCTTCGAGTCGCAGAATCTCCGCGCCCAAGAGCTTGAGGAACCCCTCGCGCGGGTCCTCATCGGCGAGTTGCTCCCAGGGTGAGAACTCGATCGGGTAAAACGTTTCCTGGTTCAGATTCTTCTTCAGCTTGCCAAGCAGCGTTGTCTTGCCGGAACCCCAGGGGCCGGCCAGCAGGATATTTTGCCCTCCGGCTGGCGCTTTCAGGATATCCATCAGGCGGTTGAGTATCTCGGTACGCGGCAGGTCCAAGGCACCTGCGTCGGGCTTTGGCTCCGTCATCGCCATCCTCCTTCAATTACTGAATCTTCGGGCAGTTTAATTGGACCAACTCGGCAATTTCTGCGGCGAGCTCGCTCCAGTCGGTCCAAACCTGCGCCCGGGCGAGTTCCTCGACGGTCGGGATCGGGTCACCGAGATCCTTCTTGAACACCGCATCGACCAGTTCAATCGCCAACCCGGCGCGGTTTTCATCCGCATCCAGTGTATTGACGAGGACTCGATGGGCCTCCGATAGAGCACTTTGCAGTCCTTCCAGGTCGAGCGGCCCCTGACCGCCGACCTGACGCCAACTGCGCTCGGCCCGGACCGTCCAAGAATCACTGCCGCCGTAGGCGAGGGCGGCGAGTAGGCCTAGGGCCACCCGACTCCGTGCGGCAGTAGAGTCGCCAAGGCTTCGCGACCAGGTCACCAGGCTCTGGGTCCAGATGGCCCCGGCCCGACCGCGCTCGATGACTTGGGGGTCTTGGATGAGCGCCAGGTTGATCCGCAGCCCGAGGCGCTCCTGCGGACTGTCATCGCGACTCTGACCGACATAGTTATTCGCGACGTAGATCGCCATAGGCCAGGTGGGGATCGCGGGGGCCGGCAGGCCGCCGCGACCCCCCATGGGATGCCGAAGACATGCGCTTTGAACATCAGTTCGGCCTCGTCTCTGCCGATGACGCTGTCGAGCGTCGTATCCAGTCGGTTCAGTGGTGCAACGTCGCCGTTTCGGGCCGCGGTCAAAAAGAGCGGCAGCCAGTCTTTCACGAGTGTGCACACCGCCTCTTGATCCGCCTGCTGCTGGGTCGGTGATTGCTCAGCGCCGCGCCGCGCCTTATCGAGCCGCAGATGCAGCGTCGCGGCATAGAACCGGCTCGCCTCGTCGGAGGCCGAAGCGGTTTCGACGAGCCGTTGCGCGGACTCCAACAGATCTTCAAGGTTCTTGTAACGATCGGGAACCAGGCGTTTCCATCGCTGCTGGTCGAGCGCGACAGTGAGCAGGAACTCGGCGTAATAGAGTCGGACGGCACCTTGCACCGGATTAATCTGCGCCGCCGTGCTAAAGAGTTGGTCCGATTGAGGCTCGTAAGGAGGTACGTCGTTGATCAATACCGCAAGGTTGGACAGACTGGTCGCCGTTTCCTTATTGAAATAGGGTAGGTGCCGATCCAGGAAGCGGTTTACGTACTCACCGATCTGCCGGGGCACCTCCGTGTCACCTTGGCGATAGGCGGCGAGAACGTAGTCCTGGAAACTCGAAACCTGCTCCGCGATGGTGGCGCCCTGGGGCGTCCGGCCGCAAGTGTCGCGCACCCAATCAGTGAAGTCTGGATCGCGGCCGGCACTCAGGGCGCCAGGTACATCGGGGTTTGCGATCTGCGCGGCCAGATCCTCAGTGTCGCGTGCCTCACGGCGAATGGTGGAGAGCAACCGCAGCAACAGGACGCGCTCTTCTGTCTGACTCGGCCAGGCTTCCCGCAGACGCTCTTCGCTCAGTACGGTCGAGGCAGGGATCAAAGCCTTCACCTGACCATGAAACAAGGCCAGCTCGCGGCTGCCGGGCGACGCGGTGCGCGGGATGGTCATCTCGGCCGCGGCAGACACGAAACGAAAAAGTTCCGGCTCGTCTTCGCTGAGACGCCAAAAGGTATGAAACACCTGACGCAGGAGGGTCAAGGCTGGATTAGGCTCGCCACGGGAGGTGCCGATCAGCCGAGCGCGCAGATAGTATTTCAGCTGCCGCGGGGTCAGCGCACCGCCCAGGTCGCGGTAGCGTGATCGCAGGCGCAGCAGACCATGCCGCTCACCGTCACCGGTCTCTAGCTCCTCGATATCGGTCAGACTGCGCAGCGTCTGGCCGAAATAGGTCAGCGTGGGAATGATGTCCCGATCCGATTTGGTCGCCTTGTCGGAAGACGGATAGACTTGAAGTAGCTCGCGATTCCCTTCCATTGCCTTGTCTGGCCGATCCGGTTCGGGAACCTCAGGCATCAGGCGGCGCTCTGGCGTCGGGGCCAAGGTCTCCCGTGAGACTGCGGGGTTGGGCGAAGGGAAGTCAGCACTATTGGCGCCCTGTACGACGTCTTCCTCTTTCATATCCGCAAGGAGCCAAGTCAGCAGACATTCGGCCAGGTTCGGCCGGGTGGCACCGCCTGACTGTCCGTCCCAGCGGGCGAGGATCGGGTCCTGGTCCGCGGTGCCCAGACCGGGACGCGGGCGGGTCAGAAAAGCGACTTGTTCGGGCGCCAGCAACATACCGGCCGGATATCCAGCGGTGGCGAACGGGTGTTCCGACAACCGGGGAATCCGTACCATGTGGTCCAGGTACTTCTCCAGGGCCGAGTTTGCGGTCACGAAGGTTTGCCCCCCCAGGCTGGTGCCGTTTACGTGCATCCAGTCCTCGACCCCACGCTCCATCAGATCGCGGTCGCAGGCAATCACGAAACGTATCCCTCTGGTGAAGCCGCGAAAGCGCAGCAGCAGGCGGATGATGGCGGCCGGAACTTGTTGATGGCAGCGGTCTACGTCGTCGAGATACACGATCAAAGGAGTGCCTGCCTGGTCGGGCCGCCAGCCTAGTCGATAGTCGATATACTGCTCAATGGTGTTGGCGCGGTAAGCTCGACCGCTGACCGACGTGGCCGAGCCCGGCATCCGGTTGGCGCGCGGGGGTTCCCGCGTCGCGGTCGGCGAACACTCGGGCACGCAACCGCTCTCGGCCAGCCATAGGTCATCAAGGGCCCGAAGCAGATCGGGGCAAATCTCCTGGTGAGCAGGGTCGGGAGTCCAGTCAGGGGGGCTGACCCGGAGGCCGCCGCAGAGGTTTTCGACGATCGCCCCGATCACGGCGGCAACCGGTGACGAACCGGTATTGCTGGTGATCAACGGCATATGCAGCCACAGCTGCAGCGGGGCTTTTCCCCCGGAATCTGCTGCGGCTTCCTTCTTGAGGTAGGCGTGCAAGGCCTGCAACAGGCTCGTCTTCCCCGACCCGTAGCGTCCATAGATCAACGTGTGACTGGGCTTGTGAGGGTCACGCAACGCGCGGGCGACCCGCGCCAGGATGGCCGGATTCCCGGCTTCCTCGCCCCAATAGACTCGCCACAACAGATCTTCCGGAATCGGACCCTCGCCTAATCGATCCGCAAGCGCTGGCTTCTCGTCACTCATTACCCATCTCGGGTGCGATCGAAACTGATGAGGTAGCATAAAATACAGCGGTAACCGTCTCCACACCCGAGGATCGCCCAATGAGCACTGCGCTGCCCCCCAACGATGAGCGACTGCTGGCCCGCCTGAACCAACATCCGCAGTTG
>JACDZG010000159.1 GCA_013426805.1 Chromatiaceae bacterium | reverse complement strand
GACCAGTTTGGGGCTGAGTGCTTCGGTTAGGCACATTATTCGGAGGCCGCACCCGCTTCACTGTTCATTTCAGCCTGTACAACCGAAGCGTGGTATGATGGGGTGAAACGCGGTGCGGAAAATGAATGTTGGAAGCTACCTGGAGGTTCCGCCGATGAATGTCTATCGCGCCTCAACAAGAAGACATATCAGGAATACGAGATGGAGCGTTCAAGCTCCAAATAGCCGATAAAAAGAGGGATGGGTTCAGATCAATAGAGGGATGGGGTCTTGCCTTCTGCCTCCTGCCAGGAAAAGTGCAAGACCTGAACCAACTTCCGCAAGGCCCATCTGCGCGAGGGTGTGCGCGGCAAAGCCTTGGTCCTGGATTCCGACAACGGTTCGCCCATGAAGGGCGGCACGATGCTCGCCACCCTGCAACGCCTGGGCGTCGCCGTCCTTCAGTCGGCCCGCGGTGAGTAACGACAACCCGTACTCCGAATCCTTATTCTGTACCCTCAAGGGCCACCCAGACTCCCCCGACCAGCCCTTCGAGGACTTGGAGTAGACACGTCTCTGGTCGCAGCAATTCGCGCGCTGGTACGACACCGAACACCGCCATAGCAGCCTGAAGTTCGTCACCCCCGACCAACGCCATCGTGGGGAGGACATCGACCTGCTGGCCCGACGCCACGCGCTCTATCAGTCCGTCAAGGCCCAGCATCCCGAACGCTGGAGCGGCGCAACGCGTAACTGGGAGCCCGTTACGACGGTCTTCCTCAACCCCGGCAAACCCCTCAAAGCGGAGCGACAGACACAGCCAACTGCTGCGTGACCTGTGCGACAACTGCCTTGACATCTACCGCCCCTACACGAGAATCTGTCTGGATATCAGGTGCGAACGCTATGTCAGGAAGCCGGCCGAAATCGTCCGGTATCGATCACCGAGGACCCAACGATGAGCCCTAGTCACTCTCCGCGCAACCCCAGACCCGACTCCGGTCCCTTCCGCGCCGACCAATTGCGCGATGGGGACCGCTACGAGCTCTCGGCGGGACACCCGCTCTATTGCGCCCCCGCCGGCCCGGTGCATGCCACCGGCAACCTGAGGGGCGGGGCGGTGCTCGACAGCGACCCGGACGTCGAATGGGCCGGCATCGATGCGGGCTTTTCGCCGGAGCCCGGGATGCTGCGCGCCCCGGACGTGGCGGTCGGCCCCCAGCCCGCCGTCGGCCGGGGCTGGATCGCGTCGGTGCCGCCGCTGGCACTGGAGTATGTCGCGTCCGGTCAGGACGAGGTCGATCTCCAGACCAAGATCGCCGAGCTGATCGGCCACGGCACCCGGCTGGTCTGGGTCGCGCGGCTCACCGGCCCGCGGCGGGTCGAGGTCTATGCCGCCGGGCAGCCGATGCGCGTCGCGGTCCCGGGGGAGGATCTTCTGGCGCCCGGCATCCTGCGCAATCCGGTTCCGGTCGATGCGCTTTTCGACCGGGCGGCCGGCGACCGGGCGACCCTGCGCAACCTCCTGCAGCGCTCCGGCTACGCGGACCTGGAGGCGGTACGCACCGAGGGCCGCACGGAAGGGCTCGCGGAGGGCCGTGCCGACGGACTTGCCCAAGCCGTCCTCAACTTGCTCGCCGGGCGCGGCATCCCGGTGGACGAGGATACCAGGGCGCGTGTCGGCGCCTGCCGGGATCCCGGTCAGCTCGACCGCTGGCTGCTGGCCGCAGCCACGGCAGAGCGCGCCGATGGCATCTTCAGTGACTGAGCCGATTGCGTCTGTGGTCGGCCATTTGAGACCCTTGGTGGATGCGGCGCGCGCGACCGTCGTGCCGGGTCCCTGACACCGGTCACCGTAATTTGAAACTGTCACCGTAATTTGTCACCGTAATTCGGACGGTCGCGTGTTGCGGATCGTTCTGTTCGAGGACGGGAAGAGGGTACACAACGCTCTTTCACCGAGTGTTTGCCTGGATTTCAGGTACGAAGGCGATGTTCGCCGCGGAGGCCAAGTTTGAAACCTGCCCCCAGGTCCGATGATCGCGTTCGACGTCGATATAGCGGGAGTGTCCCCCCAATGAGCGCAAATTTTTTGTGTTTTTTGCGTCCACTTGCGGAAATCAACTCCTTTTTGGTGGATCCTTTAGCAGTGTACCAACGCTAGACCGCAATCGGAGGCCCCGCGTGCAGACCACCACCACCCCGCCCAGGCTCCTGGCTGACCAGCAGACCGAGGCCTTCGATGTCGAGTATGTGATTCCGCAACTGTGGGCGCTGATCGAGCCCCATCTGGAGCCTCGCCTGGCGCGGCCGTCGCGCTTTCTGGATGTCGGCGGCGGCAATGGCATCTTTACCGATCGGGTGCTCGATGCCTATCCACAGGCGGCAGGAGTCATCGTGGAGCCCTCCCAGACGCTGCGCGAGCGCAATCTGCCACGTCCGTCCAAGACGCTGGTGAGCGGCACCTTTCAGGGTGCCGCGTTCGATCCGCGGCACCGGTTCGACGTCATCTTCTTCAACTGGGTCCTGCACCATTTTGTGGCGGATACCTATCGGCAGACTCAGGCGCTGCAACTACAGGGACTCATCGATGCGCGCAACCTGCTGGCACCGGACGGGATTCTGGTGATCTTCGAGAACTATTATCCTGGCCTGCTGATCGACGACCTGCCGTCGCGCCTGATCTACACGCTGACCGCGAGCCGCTGGCTCAAGGCCTTCACCCGGCGCCTGGGCGCCAATACCGCCGGGGTCGGCGTGTGTTTCCATTCGCTGCACGCCTGGTTGAGCAAGGTCGGTCGAGCCGGGTTGACGGTCGAGGCCACCCATCCGGGTTATCGCTACGGCACCCTGTCGCCGACCAAGCGGCTGATGCTCCACATGCGCAACGCGGAGGTCGGGGCCATCATCGCGAGGGCTGATGCTTGAACATGGGCCGGAACCCGCGGGTGGAAATCGGCTTCGGGGTTTCGCTATGCTACCGGTCGGGCTGACCCCGGAGGAGGACTCAACCGATGAAGGCACTCCCGCATTACGACCCCGACGACCCTTACCCGGAGAGCGACCCGCGCCTCGGAATCCGTTTCGCTCTGACTGGCGAGACGCTGGAGATATTCGATCCCCAAGGACAGCCGTTTCTGAGTTCAGTGGAACTGGCGCAGCGCGCACAACGTGCCGCGTCCCTGGCGGAGCAAGCGACCGCGCGCGCTGATGAGGCGGACGCCCGTGCCGCAGCGGCTGGCGCACGTGCGGCGCAGGAGTCCATGCGTGCTGAACAGGCGACCGCGCGGGCAGAGCAGGAACGCAACCGGGCCGAACGTCTGGCCGAGCGGTTGCGTGCACTGGGCATCGAGCCCTGAGCTGGCTGCTAAGGTGATTTCCGGAACGCGCCGCCGCCCGCTAAAGCGTCGGCCTCCGGTTGCGTCGCTCCGGTCACCGGCGGTTGTGCCCGCGTGGGGCGAAGTTCTTCGGAAATCGCCTAAATCGCCACCAACACCCGCCCATGGGTCTTGCCGGCGAGCACCCGTTCGAACACCTCGGGCAAGTCCGCGAGCCCGACCGTCTCCGAAGCCAGCCCGTCCAGATTCCGGGGCTGCCAGTCAGCGGCCAGGTGCTCCCAGAGGGTTTTGCGCAGCGGGTAGGGCACATCGACTGAATTGCATCCCAGCAGGCTGACCCCGCGCAGGATGAAGGGCATGACGGTGGTGTGGAGTTCATGCCCGCCGACCAGCCCGATGCTTGCGATGTTGCCGCCGGGGACGACGGTGCGCGTGATTTGGGCCAGAAGTTCACTGCCCACATTGTCCACCGCGCCGCCCCAGCGGGCCTGTTCCAGCGGGCGCCGGGCTTCCGCCAGCGCGTCGCGCGGCAGGATTTGCGTCGCGCCCAGTCCCTGCAGCCAGTCGGCGAGTTCCGGCTTGCCGGAGATGGCCGTCACCTGGAAGCCGAGCCGCGCGAGGATCACCACCGCCATGGAACCGACCCCGCCGCTGGCGCCGGTGACCAGCACCGGCCCCAGCGCGGGGTCCTGCCCGTTGTTCAACATGCGGTGCACGGCCAGGGCCGCCGTGAAGCCGGCGGTGCCCAGGATCATCGCGGTGCGGGTATCGAGCCCGGCGGGCATCGGCACCAGCCATTCGGCCGGACAGCACAGATAGCCCGCGAGGCCGCCGTCATGGTCGAAGGTGAGGCCCCAGCCGGTGACGATCACGGCGTCGCCCGGCTGATAGCAGGGATGGGCCGACTGCTCCACGACGCCCGCGGCATCGGCCCCGCCGACCAGCGGGAAGGTGCGCAGAATCTTGCCGCGCCCGGTCCCGGCCAGGGCGTCCTTGTAGTTGACCCCGGAATACTGGACCCGGATCAGCACCTCGCCGTCGGTGGGGGTGGGCTTTGGCAGGTCCTCAAGGCCGGCGTGGTGGCCGGCGGCGTCGTGATGGATGCGGAAGGCGGGGTAGGTGGTCATGGTCTGATGTTCCTGTGAAACTGTTTAGGCGATTGCCGTCGATTACGACAACGACAACGACAACGACAACGACAACGACAACGAGCGAGACGCCAACGATGTTCCCTAACCCGCGACAGCCACCGGAATCTTGCCGATGCGCGCCTGCCATTTCGCTGGCCCCGTGGTATGGACCGACTCGCCCCGGCTGTCGACCGCCACCGTCACCGGCATGTCTTCGACTTCAAATTCGCGGATTGCCTCCATCCCCAGGTCACCGAAGGCGATCAGCCGTGAGGACTTGATCGCCTTGGCGACCAGATAGGCCGCCCCGCCCACCGCCATCAGATAGACGGCGCCGTGGCGGCGGATCGCCTCGATCGCCACGGGTCCGCGCTCGGCTTTGCCGACCATGCCGATCAGCCCGGTCTGGCTCAGCATCTGCTCGGTGAACTTGTCCATCCGGGTGGCCGTCGTCGGACCGGCGGGGCCGACCACCTCGTCGCCGACCGGGTCGACCGGACCCACGTAATAGATGAAGCGCCCGCGCAGGTCCACGCCCTCCGGCAGACCCTCGCCACTGTTGAGCAGGTCCACCATCCGCTTGTGGGCGGCGTCGCGGCCGGTCAGCAGCCGCCCGCACAGCAGCAGGCGTTCGCCGGGCTGCCAGGCGGCGATGTCCTCGCGCGTCACCGTGTCGAGATTCACCCGGCGCGCACCGGCGGTCGCGTCATAGGCGATGGTCGGCCAGTCGGCCAGGCGGGGCGGTTCCAGCACGGCCGGGCCGCTGCCTGTGAGCGTGAAATCCAGATGCCGGGTCGCGGCACAGTTGGGGATCATGGCCACCGGCAGCGAGGCTGCATGGGTGGGAAAGCTCAGGATCTTCACATCCAGCACCGTGGTCAGACCGCCCAGTCCCTGGGCGCCGATCCCCAGCGCATTCACCTTCTCATAGAGTTCCAGGCGCAGTTCCTCGATGGGGTCCGCCGGGCCGCGGGCCTTGAGTTCCTGGATATCGATGTGTCCCAGCAATGCCTCCTTGGCCATCAGCATCGCCTTTTCGGCCGAGCCGCCGATGCCGATCCCGAGCATGCCCGGCGGGCACCAGCCGGCGCCCATGGTCGGGACCGTCTTGAGCACCCAGTCCACCAGGCTGTCGCTGGGGTTCAGGATGGTGAACTTGGACTTGTTCTCCGACCCGCCGCCCTTGGCCGCGAGCCGCACCTCCACCTGATCGCCGGGCACCAGCTCCACATGGACCACCGCGGGGGTATTGTCGCCGGTGTTCTTGCGCGCACCGATCGGCGGGGACACGATGGACGCGCGCAGCACATTATCCGGGTGCTGATAAGCCAGCCGCACCCCGGCATCGACCAGCTCCTGGATGCTGAGTAGCGTATCCCAGCGCACCGCCATGCCGACCTTCAGAAAGACCACCACCGAGCCCGTGTCCTGGCAGATCGGCCGATGGCCTTCGGCGCACATGCGCGAGTTGATCAGGATTTGGGCCATGGCATCCTTGGCCGCCGGGGACTCTTCCGCGTCGTAGGCCGCCGCCAGCGCCTGGAGATAGTCGCGGGGGTGGTAATAAGAGATGAACTGCAGGGCATCGGCGATGCTCTGGACGAAATCGGACTCGCGGATGGTGGTCATGGGCTTGTTATGGTTGCGGTTGAGGATCAGCGGATCTTAGCCCAGTTCGCCGGTTCTGGTACCCGGTTCCCTCGTGACACCGCTCCTGCGGTGTCACGCATGTCCCGGCGCTCCGCGCCCCGGCCTGCCCGTCGCGAAACACTTGAATCAATCCCTGCCGCTTCGCATCATCAAGCGCACCCGACCACCGCTAGTGCTGGGATGTGTCATTACCAGGGGTCGAGGCGCGGAGCGCCAGGAGAGCGTGACACCGCGGAGCGGTGTCACGAGTTCAATCGCCTGGTGCAATCGCGGTATCCTTGGCACCCATGGACCAATCGACCTTCAACGACCTGTGCCGCCTGCTGGAGCGGATCGAGCCCCTGAAGGATCAGCGCCGGCTCAAGGCGCTGGTTTCCCTGGCCCTGCTGAACCACCAGGTGATCGGTGAGGTGCAATGGGATGGCGCACCGGGGGTGGTGATCTCGGAGCTGATTCGCGCCTGCCGGGACTTCGACCAGCCGACCGAACGGGGTGAGACGCCCCTGTGCGCCGTGCTCGGCGCGCTCCGTGATGAGGGCCTGACCGATGGCCGGGTCAAAGCGGAGTTCGACCGCCTGCGGGAGCGTCTGGGCTGTACCGGCCCGGCGGTGGACTGGCCCTATGACCCCTATCCCGGCATGTTGGCCCTGGACCACACCCAGGTGCCGATCTTCTTCGGTCGCGCCGCCGAGACCGCGGATCTGCTGGCGCGCCTTCAGACCCCCCAGGGCAAGGGCCTGCTGGTGGTCGCCGGGGCCTCGGGGTCCGGCAAGGCCTCCCTGGTCCGCGCCGGTCTGTGGGGCACCCTCAAGGACCCCGCCCGCACGCCGATCGCCGGTTCCGCGGGGTGGGTGATCACCGCGATGAAGCCTTCTCAGCCATCCCTTGATCCCCTGCAGAATCTGGTCTACAGCCTCGGGCCGGCCGGTATTCCCGGCCTCGGTGATCCGGACCAGGAAACGGCGGCCCTGCGCGGCACCCCGGCGGGCCTTGCCGAACTGACCGGGCGGGTGCTCGCCGGGCGACCCGCCGGGGCCTGCTGGCTGCTGATCGTCGATCAGTTCGAAGAGATCTTTACCAGCATCGCGGACGCCGAGCGTCAGGTCTTTCTGGACTGTCTGCTTCCGGTTCTGGGAAACGCCGGTTACCCGCGCCTGGTGATCACCATCCGGTCGGATTTTCTGGACCGCTGCATCGCCGATCCCGGCCTGCGCCTTGCCTTCAACGACTGCGCCCACTACGGCGTCGGCGCCCCCGGTCCGGCGGCCATGACCGAGATGGTCGAGGGCCCGGTGCGGCGGCGCACCCTGGCCCGGCCGGTCCGGTTGGTCGACGCCCTGACCAACCGGCTGGTCCGGGACGCGGACCGCCAACCCGGCGGGCTCGCCCTGCTCGCCTTCGCCCTCAAGGACCTCTACACCCGCTGCCGGTGCCAACCCGAGCCGACGCTGGCAGAGGCCGACTATGACGCCATCGGCGGACTCGCGGGGGTGATCGCGCAACGGGCCTGCGAGGCGGTCACCCGCGCCGGGGTCGACCTCGACCCGATCTTGCCGCGCGTGTTCTCACGGCTGCTCACCGTGCGGCTCGACGGCGAGGCGACCCACCGGCGGGAGGACCTGGCCTATTGGGAGGGGGACCCGTCGGCGCAGGCGCTGATCCGCGAACTGGCCGGACCCCAGGCCCGGTTGCTGGTCACCGCAGGGCGGGGTGCAACCGCGTCCGCCGCCGACGTCCTCCCGGGCCGCGTGGTGGAGGTCGCGCACGAGGCCCTGTTCAGCGCCTGGCCCGCCCTGGCGCAGTGGATCGAGCGACGCCGCGACGTCCTGATGCTGCGCCCCCGCCTGGCGCAGGACGCCGCCAGTTGGGCCGCCGCCGGCCGGCCGGACTGGCTGCGGCCCCGACCGGAAGTGGTCCTGGAGCAGCGCAAGTTGCTGGAGGGCGCCGAACTCTGGGGCGAGTTGGTGCGCGATGCCCCGCTCATCGCCCACTTCCTGGTGCGCGATGACGCCGCGGAACTGCTCGATCTGACCCGCGCGGCACGCGCCGCGGACGCCGCCGGGTCCGCGTCCGCTGCCGGCCCGGACCTGGACCCCCGCATCGCCCTCCTGCACACCCTCACCGGCGAGGGCCGCGAGGCCGCGACCCTGAGCGCCCTGATCGAGCGGTTGCGCACGGCCGATCCGCCGGCGCCGGCGTGGTTGCGTGCCGGCCTCGATCAGGTGCTTGCCCAGCTCGCCGACCCCGCACAGGCGCCGCACTGGCACAGCCGCCGGACCCGCTTGGGCGACCTGCTCGCCGCCCTGGGGGACGACCGCGCGGGCGTCGGACTGCGGCCGGACGGCCTGCCCGACATCGCCTGGCAGGCCGTTCCCGCCGGGCCTTTCCACTGGCAGGACGGTGCGACCCGCGAGACCGGGGCCTATCTGATTGCCCGCTATCCGGTCACCAATGCCCAGTACCTGGCCTTTACTCAGGTGAAGGAGGCGTATGAGGATGACCACTGGTGGCAAGAGGGTTTCACGCCTCCCAAGCCCGCCACGTCCCGATGGGATCAACCCAACCGCCCGCGGGTCAAACTCGCCTGGGTCGAAGCCCTGGCCTACTGTCGCTGGCTGACGGTGCGCCTGCGCGCCGCCGGGTTGATCGACCCCGCGGAGGTCATCCGCCTGCCCACCGAGTACGAATGGGAGAAGGCCGCGCGCGGCACCGACGGCCGCGACTTCCCCTGGGGCGCGGATTACCGCAGCGGCGATGCCAACGTCGACGAGACCTCCGACCGTACCGGGCCACTGTACCTGCGCGAGACCACCGCGGTCGGCCTGTACCCGCGCAATTGTTCGCCCTATGGGCTCATGGACTGCGCGGGTAACTGCTGGGAGTGGTGCCTGAACAAATACGCCGACCCGGATGACAGCGACACCCAGGGGCGGGATGAGCGGGCGGTGCGCGGCGGCTCCTGGTTCACCAATCAGGCAGCCGCGCGTGCCTCGTCCCGCAGCAGGTGCTCCCTTTACGACCGCCTCTCCAACCTCGGCGTGCGTTTGTTGTGTTCCGTCCCCATCGACTCTGAACACTGAGCCACTGATATTCTTATTGATCTGGCTCCCACGCTCCAGCGTGGGAGCAAGTCGCGACGCGGAAGCCGTCGCGTGGCGCCACCGGCCGCTGGAGCGGCCGGACGGCATTCCCACGCTGGAGCGTGGGAACGAGAAGACGAGAAGAAAATCCAACCCGTAGGAGCCCGCTTGCGGGCGACGGGTGGGGGCACAATGACGCGATTCCGGCAGGTCACGTCGCCCGCAAGCGGGCTCCTACGGAGCTTGATTCTTGATAGCGTCTTATTCGGAAATCGCCTAAAGTCCGACAGGCTGCTAGGCTCGCGTTGCCGCGCTCAGGATCTCGGCGATCACCCGATCGCGCGCGGCCTGGGGGCCGAACTCGGACGGCACGGCGGCGAGCAGCGCAAGCAGCGGCGCGCGGCTGTCGGCCTCGGGTGCACCCTGTTCAAGGCAGGCGACCGCCAGGTCGGCGGCCACATCGGTCGGGCTGCCGTCCAGGTCGATCCGGTTCAGGATCGGCTGTTGCCACAGCGCCAGGGTGACGAATTGGCGGCGGCGGCGCGCCTGGCTCCAGCCGGGCAGGGCGAGCAGCAGATCGCGCAGACGGGCCGGCAGATTGCCGACGGGCGGGGCGGCCGGGCCGCGTAACGCGATCGGGATTCCCGCGGCGGCACCGAAGGCGATCAGGTCGTGCGCGGGAATCGCCCAGCCGCCGAGGGCGGTGCGCACATCCCGACTCCAGCGGATGACGCCGATGACCGCGCCGCGGCCCGGTGCGAATAGGGGGCCGCCGCTGAATCCGGGCTCGATCTGGCTGTCCTTGAATTTCAGCATGGTCCGCGTGCCGCCGGCGGCGGGTTGCCGGCTGGTCTCGCCTTCGTAATGGCCGGTGATCTGGTCGAACTCGGGCTGGTTGTCGCGCACCGGATAGCCGATGCCGATGAGGTCCGCGCCGGGTTCCGGCGGGGCGTCGAGGCGTGGGGCCAGAGCCAGGGCAGGTGCCGGTCCGTCGGGGTCATGCAGCAGGGCCAGGTCCAGGTCGCCGTCAAGGTGCCGGAGCACCGCCTGGCGCGGGGCGCCTTGCCAGGGCACGCATTCGATGGGGCTGCCCAGAGCGGTGTCGCGCCCGACCACATGGGCGCAGGTCACGAGCCAGCCCGGCGCGGGCGGGAAGCCGCAGCCGGGGCGCGCGCCCATCACGCGCACGCAGGCCGCGCGCAGGGCGGCCAGCCCAGGGTCGGCGGCGGTCTCGGGCAGCGGCATGTCGAGTGCTCAGGGAGCGGCGCTCAGGACCCGCCCCATTCGAGCGTGACCTTGAGATTGGCCGTGCCGGTGCCGCGGGCGATGAGGGTGACCAGGGCGCCGGACTCCAGGCCCAATTCCAGGCCGAGCTCGACGCTGGCCTTGTTGGGCTTGGCCTTGGCGATGGCCGCGCCGAGGCCGACGGCGATCTTGCCGAGGGTTGCGGTCACTTGATCGAAGGGGAGGGCAATTCCCGGTAACAAACGAGTTCCCGTTGGTAGCGAGTTACACTCGTGACACCGCTCCCGCGGTGTCACGCATGTCCTGGCGCTCTGCGCCCCGGCCTTCCAGTCGCGAAACACTTCGATCAACTCCTCCCGCCCCACAGAATTGTGCGCACTCGACCAGCGCCAGTGCTGGGCGGAGGGGCGAGGCGCGGAGCGCCAGGGGAGCGTGACACCGCGGAGCGGTGTCACGAGTGCCCGTTCGGTCACGAGTTTCCGTTCTTCGATGTCTCGATGAAAAAACGTTTGCCAAGACCCCGTCAGGTCGTTAGTATTGCGGGCTCTTGACGACAGGCGCGTAGCTCAGCTGGTTAGAGCACCACCTTGACATGGTGGGGGTCGTTGGTTCGAGTCCAATCGCGCCTACCA
>JACDZG010000335.1 GCA_013426805.1 Chromatiaceae bacterium | reverse complement strand
GGGGCTGGGCGCCTGAGTGAACGCCGAAGGGTTGTCAAATAGGGTCTTGAGGCGAACCTTGGGTCCGTAGCAGCGAGGACGCCCACGCTTTCGCTTGTCCGGTGAAGGAACTGTCTCATAAGCCACAGCGTTGGATTTGAGTGCCGTGACAAGGTGGTTGCCGCCTCGCAGGAGCGGGAGAATGATTTTCGCAGTGGCATAGTAGGCGTCGCCGACCAAAACGCAGGGAATGGAAACGCCGAGTTCCTTGAAGAGAAGGATGAGCTTGTCCATGAGTGTGCGCTTGTCACGGTTGCTGGAGATGACGCCTTCATGAATGCGACAGGCCAGAGGGAGAGCAAAGAAACTCTCCATAGCTTTAACCACGACAGCGATGGCCTGGCAGGAGTGGCCGAAAATATACTCCGGCTTGGAGTTGTTTTGCGATTCTTGGTGGAGCTTCTTGACCGCCGGCATCTTGCGGCCGGATTTGGGGGCTTTGATGCCGTCGGCGAGCAGCACGATGCGCCCGTTCACGGTAAAGAGGAAAGGTCTGAGAACGCGAAGGACGAGACCAGACCACAAGGCGGTGAGCCGTGCCAGATCAACCGCCGGACTGTGAAAGAAATCCAGGAGCCTGTCGTAGAATGTGTGCTGTAGGCCGAGCGAGCGCACAAAGCTTGTGACGCCACGCAAATCCTCGCGCACACAAAAGGCGGCCAACGCGACAGAGAACCAAAGGAATGTGCGGTAGCGGCCAAAGGCTGGGCGCAGGGAGTGAACGAGATCCCACCAGGTCATCCAGAGAATCATAAGAATATATTTTTTAGCGTGGTTGTTTTTTGTTGACGGGTAGCACTAGCATGCTACCTTATAAGCTGCAAAAATACAACAGAAAACCTCATGTCAAAATCACTCGTCCAATTGGAAGCGCAGATCGAACGGATCAAACGGGCACTGATGACCCTCGGATCGATGAGACCGGGAAGCCTCAGTCGGCAATACCGGGATCCTGAAACAAAAAAGCGGCCATTTCACCAGGCCAGCTATACTCACAAAGGGCGCGGCCGTTCGGAATATGTCCGACCGGAAAATCTCGCCCAGATCCGCCGCGAGACGGCCAACTTCAAGCGATTCCGCAAGCTTACGGAACAGTGGGTGGATTTATCGCTGGAGGCGTCGCGACTTCGCGTCAAAAAAGGCGACATCAAGACTTGAGGACCACTGGAGAAAACGGTTCTCTCAAG
>JACDZG010000334.1 GCA_013426805.1 Chromatiaceae bacterium | reverse complement strand
TACACAAGAGATGAAATCCATGATCAGCTGGGCGGAAGCAAGCAAGCATATCTGCCAACGGTATCTGGTCAGGTAGTGGCCATCTGTGTAACGCCCAAACTCAACCCAAGGGCACCAGAGGTAATTCTGTGCGGAAAAGGCCCCATAATTGCCGCTTCCGGAGCAGCCCTGTCGACACAACGGTCCGCCGTTCCACTATTCATTAAGATCGCCGTTAACCGCTGGCAGTATAAAGGGGATTTCACGGTCGCTGCATCACACTCTTCAGGTTCAAATTTCTCAGCGTTGGTTTCAGGGTCGGGGCGCAAGTTATCAGATGTCTCGCTAGCAATTGAGCTGCGATAGCACTTTAATCTTCAGGCGCTGCGCCTAATCACTAGCTCCACCGACTACATTGTGGTGTGGTGCTTGGCTCAACTGTTCGGTTTTTTTATGGAAATTCATCATTATATTTAATAGTTAAAAATTTATAAACAGTAGTTAACCATGAAAGATGACAATGCTTTTGATAAAGATAATGCCCTTGACTATATAATTTATGAGGAAATTACAAAGCAGAATAAGCATATTGGTAATAATAAAGGTTGTTTATCTCTGGTAATATTAATTGTTTTACCTACTGGCAGTTTGTTAGCCTGGATTTTTAATTTGCTAACCATCTGATTAGAAAAATAAAAGGGATAAACATGGAATTGATTCTAAAAAACCAAAGCTCTCGGATTTCTGCACTGGGCAAACTCGGCGAAATATTGGCCATGGAAGCTCTGAAGCGTAACGGGTTTCAACAAGTTAGCAACCTGAATGAATCAAAGCATAACCACCATTATTTTGCAGATGTGATTGCCGAGAAGCAAGGCACCCGATACTTCATCAGCGTTAAAGCGCGTAATGAAAAACAAAGGAATGGCAAAAATAACGATAGTTACAATTGTATCAAGATCGCCGAAGCCGAGAGCAACTTCCTGAAATCGATAGGAAAAACGAATGAAGAGATTACGCTACTGGCACTCGAGCGAGTACGAAAACGTGCCAAGGAATCTGAAGCGGTTCCAGCATGGATAACGGTCCCAATTCGACCAGAAGAAGGTACCTACGCGGTCTACTTTGGTTTGTTGGAAGACTTAGGCGTTCGACGGTCCATTCCAATGACCCAGGATGCGAGAGAAAATTACCAGTGTTTTGTTGACTGGAAATTAGACGAAAGGATTACACCAAAACTAAAAAACAAAAA
>JACDZG010000032.1 GCA_013426805.1 Chromatiaceae bacterium | reverse complement strand
TGTAGACGGGTACTGCTGTATTTTATGCTACCTCATCAGTTTCGATCGCACCCGGTTGAGATTTCCTAGCACACTGCCGCGATTCAATCACAGCAAGCCGATCATTATACATCAGCTAGACTCCCTGTCAAAATCGTTGTTCACGTTCCTTGCGGCATCTTGCCATTTGGTTTTGCCTGCTCTTCCCTAGCAAGCCGACCATTGTACATCACACTAGCAGGCTGTCAAACATCTGTTATTACAACTCGGTCGATATTACCTGCGCCAGGCCTGCCGGATCTTAGCCAGCCGAACATTATACAACCCCAGTCGAGAGCGTCAAGACGCATTTAGGATCGCAGTGCAACCCGCACCTTGGCGACCCTGCGCTTTCCCACTTGGTAGATATGCACTGCATCAACCGGGCACATCCGATGCTGATCCTCTACGCGATCACCATCGACCCTGACCCCGCCCTGTCCGATCAGACGCAACGCCTCGGAGGTGCTCTTCACCAAACCGGCATCCTTCAGGACCCTGGCGATGGACAACCCGCCGGAATCATCCGCGGCGACCGTGATCTCGATCAGATCCTCCGGGATGACACCCTGCTGGAAGCGCGCGATGAAGCGCTCCTGAGCGACACGCGCCGCCTCGGCGGAGTGGAAGCGGGTGACCATCTCGGCCGCGAGTTCAAACTTGATATCACGCGGATTGGCGCCGTCCCGGACCGCTGCCTGCCACGCCTCGATCACTGACATCTCGCGCGCGCTCAGCAGTTCGAAGTAGCGCCACATCAGTTGGTCCGACAAGGACATGATCTTGCCGAACATGGCATCCGGCGGCTCGGTGATCCCGATATAGTTCCCGAGCGACTTCGACATTTTCTGGACGCCGTCCAAGCCCTCCAGCAACGGCAGGGTGATCACCACCTGAGGCTCCTGCCCGTAAGACTCTTGGAGTTGTCGCCCCACCAGCAGGTTGAACTTCTGGTCCGTCCCGCCGAGTTCGATGTCAGCCCGCAGGGCGACCGAGTCGTACCCCTGGATCAGGGGATACAGGAACTCGTGGACGGCGATCGGTTGACCGCCACGGTAGCGCTTGGCGAAGTCGTCGCGTTCGAGCATCCGCGCGACCGTGTGCCGGGCCGCGATCTGGATCAGCCCGGCCGCACCCAAGGCATCCATCCATTGCGAGTTGAACACGACCTCGGTCCGCGCCGGATCGAGGATACGAAAGACCTGTTCCTGGTAAGTGGCCGCGTTCGCCGCAATCTCCTCGCGGGAGAGCGGCTTGCGGGTCGCGCTCTTGCCGGTGGGATCACCGATCATGCCGGTGAAGTCGCCGATCAGAAAAAGAACCTGATGGCCGAGCTCCTGGAACTGGCGCAACTTGTTGATCAGTACCGTGTGACCCAGATGCAGATCGGGAGCGGTGGGATCGAAGCCCGCTTTGACGCGGAGCGGGCGACCCTCTTCGAGTTTTTTCCTTAGGGCTGCCGGGAGCAGGATTTCCTCAGTTCCGCGCTGAATCAGCGCGAGCGATGCTTCGATTCTTTCCACCGGTCTGACCAGCCATGCAAGTAACGTAAACGCGGCAGGCTACGACGCCGACCCACCTTCACGCAAGTCCAAGGCGTGGCTGCAATCCCGGCCCCGGCGCGCGCCGGACCCGCGGGGGCCAAATACCGACGGCAAACGTCGGGGCGCGGACCAGGCAGCATCAGGCTGAAAATGAGGAGCCGCACCCGCAAGTCGTGGACGCATTCGGATTGCGGATCACGAACTGGGCACCCTGCAACCCTTCCGTGTAGTCGATTTCGGCACCCATGAGATACTGCATACTCATCGGGTCGATCAACAACTTGACGCCGTCCGTCACGACTTCAGTATCACCGTCCTGAACCGCCTCGTCGAAGGTGAACCCGTACTGAAAGCCGGAGCAGCCGCCACCCTGGATATAAACCCGCAACATCAGTGCAGGATTTCCTTCTTCCACGATCAGTTGGGCGACCTTGGAGGCCGCCGAGTTGGTGAAAACCAAGGGCGTATCGGACGTGGTTTCGATGGTGTTTGCGGCGGTCATTGGGGTGCTCATGATGGCTGAAGTGACACTGGCGGATTAGATGTGTCCGCGGGCAACAGCGTTCAAGCGCCGCGGCCGATCACTGGTCATTCAGGACCCAGGGAAAGCTCTCGAAGGTTTCGGCCAGTTGATCCCCTTCGGGCGCCAAGGTGAGCGCAATCATGGTCGGAACCAAATCAGCGGGGAGGCTGAACTCGCCCTGGAATCGCTGGAAGTGCTCGAAACGCATCGTCAGGCGGCGGGGATCGGCATGTGGCAACTGCCCCAGATCGAACGAGCGCTCTTGCCCCTGCGCAGTGCCCGTCACCAAGAGCTTGACTTCACCCCGCGACTCCCCGAAACCAGGACTGAGCTGGGTCAGGGTGAACGCATAACGCACGACCCCCTCGCCCCGCGTCAGGCGCAAATCCGCAACGCGCACCGCACCGCGGCCGCCTTCCTGAATCAGTCGCTTGAGATACGAAGCCTCCTTGATCAAGGCCAGGCGCTCAGCCTGGACCTGCTTCAACTGATCTTGTAAGGATCGATTGGTCTCCAGCGCGATCTGGCGGGTGCGCTCGAGCACGACCCCCTCCTGGCGCAGTGCGGTGATCTCCTCCTGAAGCGTCAGCACCGTCTGCGCGGTCAGCGCGTAGGGGTCGGGCGACCGACCCGCCGTGATGGTGGTCGCGTCACGCTGACCCAATTCGAATCCGAGCCAGAAGGCCGCGGCCACCAGCACCGCGTAGCCGGCCAGAGCGAGCAGGTGCCACCACAGCTTCGGCGAAAGCCGGCTCACGGCCGCAAGCCTGCCCGGCGTCCGTAGCGCGTCCACCGCACGACCCACCTCCGCACAGCGGCCGCGAACGCAGCAAGGCGTCCGGTGACGAATCCCGGTTTCAAGGCAGTAGAGCGATCGCTTCCAGACCTGTCGTCTCGCCCAGATCGAACATCAGGTTCATATTCTGGATCGCCTGTCCGGCCGCACCCTTGACCAGGTTGTCGATCACCGACTGGACGATGACAACATCCGAACCGGCTTGCCGCGTCACCGCGATGCGACACAGGTTCGAACCGCGCACCGAACGCGTATCCGGATTGGCACCAGCCGGCATGATATCGACGAAGGATTCACCCGCGTAAAACTGCGCATACAGATCCGTTAGATCCGGCATGGCGGCAGGGTCCTTGAGGCGGGCATAGAGCGTCGCCTCAATGCCCCGAATCATCGGCAACAGATGGGGCACGAAGGTCAAGTTGACCGGCGTGCCGGAGATCTGGGTCAGGTTCTGGCTGATCTCGGGCGCGTGCCGGTGTCCCTGCACCGCGTAGGCTTTGAAGCCCTCCCCGATCTCGGCCATCAGCAGCCCGGTTTCGGCCTTGCGCCCGGCGCCGCTGGCACCCGACTTGACGTCGGCGATCAACCACGTCGGATCGACCAGTCCGGCGGCCAGCAACGGGGCAAAACCCAGGGTCACCGCGGTCGGATAACACCCCGGATTGGCGATCAGTCCGGCGGTGCGCACCGCCGCCCGGTTGAGTTCCGGCAGCCCGTAAACGGCGTCCGCAAGCAACTCCGGACAGGCATGCGGCATCCCATACCATTGCTCCCAGACCGCCGCATCCTCCAACCGAAAGTCCGCGGCCAGATCGATGATACGCACCCCATGCGCCAGCAGTTCGGGGGCGTGCTGCATCGCCGTCCCGTTCGGTGTGGCGAAAAAAACCAAGTCACATGACCGCAGGGTTGCCGGGTCGGGCGCGCTGAAGCGCAGTTCGAGCAGCCCCCGCAGATGGGGGAAGAGGTCGGCGACCGCCATACCGGCCTCACCACGGGAGGTGATCACGGCGACACCAACGCGCGGATGGCGGACGAGGAGACGCAGCAGTTCGGCGCCCGTGTACCCGGTTCCGCCGACGATTCCGACCTTGATCATAATGGTGCCCTGTGAAACCAACGGGTGAAATGGGATCGGCGCGCGCGATGCGGGCCATGGCGGCCGTCAAGCGCGTCATCCGACGGCAATAAAAAAGCGGCCGAGGCCGCTTCTGAGTGGGACGTTCTTCAATCGTTTTGTCGTTAGCCGACAGGCACCGCGGGCCGCGTCTGACGCGACCGACGATGCATCAGGAACAGCCGCCGCCGGACGAGCCGCTGTTCGAGGAACCGCAACTGCCGCAACCGCCGCCCATTTGGGGCAGGTTGTTGAACACGAAGGTGGCGTTGCCTTCGCCGTCTTCCACGAAGTCGATTTCCACGCCGCGCAAATAGCTCAGGGTTCCGTCATCCACGACGACCTTGAAGCCGTCACATGCCAGGACGCCGTCGTCGGCGTTGATCTCGTCGGTGAAGGTCATGCCGAAGCTGATGCCGCTACAGCCGCCGGGGGTTGCGAAGACACGCACGCCCTGAATATTGTCATCGACTTGGCTGAAGAGCTCGCCCATCTTCGCCGTTGCCGGCAGGGTCAGCGTCAGCTCCGCGTTGGTCAGGGATGCGGACATAATACATGGCCTCAGTGGTCTAAAACACGGCGAAAGACTCTAACAGAAAGGCCGCCGCACAATCCAGCGCAGAAAGTGCGCCAATGACATCAGCCGCCCTCCGGATCACATCCGGCTGGCAGCCGCCAGGTTGGCCAGATGGCGCTGCGCATCGACCAAATGCTGTCCCCAGTGAGCCTCATAGCCGAGGAACCAGGTTTCCAGGGCACGTTCCGGGTTGGCATCGAAAGCGTCCAGCCCATGCTTGAGTTCGCAGTAGATATCGGTCAGGTCGTCGGCCAGACTGCCGGACATGGCATCCGCCCCGTCATGGGCCCGATCGAACTCCAGAAAGTACCCGTCCCGGTCGGCCAGCAGCGCCCGCAAGTGCGAAAACAACTCGAAGCGCGCATCCAGATCCACCGGATGATCGTGGTCCGCGTGCGGGACATTGCGGTGAACCGAGGTCATGGCGGCGTGCAGGTGCGGAAGCAGCGCGGCGATTTCACCCAACCAGGCGGCGACGTCCGGTCCCGACGCGTTGATCAGCGCACAGTAACGCCTGGCGGTGTTCAGTAACGACTGGACGCCGGCATCCGGATGACGGGAGGGATCGATCGGTGCATTCATGAGACACAGTGTAGACGGCCGGAACTTGAATGCCTGGTTTTGACACCTGAAAACCGGATGGCCGTCACACTTCCACCATTTCAAAGTCGTCCTTGCCCGCACCGCATTCCGGACACTTCCAGGTCAGCGGAACGTCGTTCCAGGGGGTACCGGCGGCGATCCCGTCGTTTGGCCACCCCTGTGACTCGTCATAGATCAGTCCACAAATCACACACATGTACGTCTTCATCATCGGCCCTGTCTGGTCGACCGGCCTCCTGATCCCCACACCGAGAGGGAAGCGCGGGTGGACGAACGCACGGTCGGGTGGCGCCTGACCAGTCGCGGCAGGCAAAGTCGAATTTTGGAAATCTGGGCAAGGCCCGCTGATTGCAACGGGTATGATACGGCCCGCGCCGGCCCGGGCTCCCCCTAGCGAGGCTCCAATGCACCCAACACCCTGGCCCCCAACCGTACTCTGCGTCGGCGGCCACGACCCCAGCGGCGGCGCCGGCATCCTCGCCGACGCCGAGGCCGTGCGCGCCGCCGGCGCGTTCGCGCTGACCGTGGTGACCGCACTGACCGATCAGGACACCTGCGGTCTGCGCCACCTCCACCCCCAACCGGCCGCTCAAGTCGAAGCCCAATGCCGTGCCCTGATCGCCGACGGCAACCCCCGAGCGATCAAGATCGGGTTGATCGGCGATGAGCGCCTGGTGCCCGCCCTGTGCGCGGTGCTCGACGCCAATCCGCAACTGCCGGTGGTGCTCGACCCGGTGCTGGCATCCGGCGCCGGGCAGCGGTTGGGGAACCAAACCCTCATCGACGCCATCCTGGGCCGCCTGCTCCCCCGCATCACCCTGGTGACACCCAATCTCCCCGAGGCCCGTCAGTTGAGCGGCGCCGTTGATGCGGCCGACTGTGCCCGGAACCTGCTGGCGCGGACGATCCCCTGGGTCCTGATCACCGGCACCCATGCGGAATCCGCGGATGTCACCAATCGACTCTATGGGGCGGACGGCAGCGCGCACACGGCGACCTGGCCGCGATTGCCTGCTGAATATCATGGGTCCGGCTGCACCCTGGCGAGCGCCATCGCGGCCCGCCTGGCCCTGGGGATGCCGCTGCCGCAGGCCGTCGCGGCCGCCCAAGCCTTCACCTGGTCCAGTCTGGCGCACGCCTGGCGCACCGGCCGCTGCCAACTCACACCCAATCGGCTCTACGCGCTTCCTGCCGACCCGCCGCCGGAGCTTCCCGCACCCGACGACCCGCCCGGAGCCGGCCGATGAACCGGCCATTGCGCGGGCTCTACGCCATCACCCCCGACACCCCTGCGGATACCCCGGACAGCGCCGATCGCCGCCTGGTCACGCAGGTGACCCAGGCGATCACGGGCGGCGCCCGGCTGATCCAGTACCGGGCCAAGGGCCTGGACGAGGCGCGGCGCCGCGCTCAAGCGGCCGCCCTGGCGCGGCTCTGTGACGCGACCGGGGTGCCGCTGATCATCAACGACGATCTCGAACTGGCGCTCACCGTGGGTGCGGCCGGCGTCCATGTGGGCCGTGACGACAGCGACCCGGCGGCCGCCCGCCGGCGACTCGGTGCCGACGCCATCATCGGCGTTTCCTGCTACGACAGCCTCGACCTGGCGCTCACCGCGGCCGCGGTCGGCGCCAGCTATGTCGCCTTCGGCAGCTTCTTTCAGTCGACCATCAAGCCGCGGGCCGCGCGGCCCACTGCGGACCTCTTGACCCGCGCCCGGGCCCGACTCGACATACCACTGGTTGCGATCGGCGGCATCACACCACAGAATGCCCGCCTTCTGATCACCGCCGGCGCCGACCTGCTGGCGGTGATCACCGGAGTCTTTGCCGCCCCGGACGTCGCCGCGGCGGCGCGGGCCTTCAGCCAACAATTCGAACCGGGCCTGCGCCCGCCGGAGCACACATGACGAACCGATCCCACGAACTCTTTTCCGCCGCCCAGGTCCACATCCCCGGCGGCGTCAACTCCCCGGTGCGCGCCTTCCGCGGTGTCGGCGGCGACCCGGTATTCTTCGAGAGCGCCCTCGGCCCCTACGTCTTCGACGCCGATGGCAATCGCTATGTGGACTACGTGGGCTCTTGGGGCCCCATGATCCTCGGTCACGCCCACCCGGACGTCCTGGCGGCGGTCGAGTCCAGATTGCATAAGGGACTGTCTTTCGGCGCCCCGACGCAGCTTGAAACCACCATGGCAGACACGGTTTGCTCCCTGGTCCCGAGTATGGAGATGGTCCGCATGGTCAGCTCCGGTACCGAGGCCACCATGAGCGCACTGCGGCTGGCACGCGGCTTCACCGGCCGGGACAAGATCGTCAAGTTCGAGGGCTGCTATCACGGCCACGCCGACTCGCTCCTGGTCAAGGCCGGCTCCGGCGCCCTGACCTTCGGCGAACCCAGCTCGCCGGGCGTCCCCGCGGCCCTGGCCGAACTCACCATCACCCTGCGCTACAATGACCTGGAGCAGGTCCAGGAGACCTTCGCCAAGATCGGCCACGAGATCGCCTGCATCATCGTCGAGCCGGTGGCCGGCAACATGAACTGTATTCCCCCGGTGCCCGGCTTCCTGGAGGGCCTGCGCGCGGTCTGCGATCAATCCGGTGCCCTGCTGATCCTCGATGAAGTCATGACCGGTTTTCGCGTCGCGCTGGGCGGCGCCCAGGCCCATTACGGCATCCGTCCGGATCTGACCGCACTCGGCAAGGTCATCGGCGGCGGCCTGCCGGTCGGCGCCTTCGGCGGACGGCGCGACATCATGGAGCGGCTCTCCCCCCTGGGTCCGGTCTATCAGGCCGGCACCCTGTCCGGGAACCCGATCGCCATGACGGCCGGGCTCAAGACCCTGGAACTGATCTCGGCCCCCGGTTTCTTCGACCGGGTCAGCGCGCGCACGGTCGAACTCACCGACGGCCTGCTGACGCGTGCCGCCGCCGCCGGGGTGCCCCTGGCCGTGAACCGGGTCGGCGGCATGTTCGGCATCTTCTTCACGGACGCCCCCCAGGTCACCACCTATGCCCAGGCCACGGCCTGCAATCAGGATCAGTTCCGCGCCTTTTTCCATGCCATGCTGGCCCGCGGCGTCTATCTCGCGCCCTCGGCGTTCGAGGCCGGGTTCGTCTCCATTACCCACGAGACACCCCAAATCCAGGCGACCCTGGATGCGGCGGAACAGGCGTTCGCCCAAATCGCCGGTTAAGCGGCGCGCCCGATCGACCCCATGGAAGAGCTCTTCCACAACCTCCACGCCTGGGTGGGCAGCCATCCAGGGTGGGCCTATGTGACCGTGTTCCTGATCGCCATGGGCGAATCCATGGCGGTGATCGGGGTGGTGGTGCCGGGGGTCATCTCACTGATCGGCACCGGCGCCCTGATCGCCACCGGCGCCATCGCCTTCTGGCCGGCCTTCATTGCCGCGACCGCGGGCGGCATCGCCGGCGACGGCCTGAGCTACTCGCTGGGGCGCCATTTCAACCAGCACATCCGTGAGCTGTGGCCATTCTCGCGCTATCCGCAGCAACTCGAATGGGGCGTGGCCTTCTTCGACCGCTATGGCGGCTGGAGCGTCGCCCTCGGCCGCTTCGCCGGCCCCGGCCGCGCCATCATTCCGCTGGTCGCCGGCATGATGCGGATGCCGCCGCGCCGTTTTTATTTCGCCAACGTCACCTCGGCCGCCGCCCAAACGCTGGCTTTTTTCATCCCCGGCATGATCTTCGGCGCCTCACTCAAATTAGCCGCCGAGGCCGCGTTGCGGCTGGTCATCCTCGGGCTGCTCCTGGTGGGTGCCCTCTGGTTCACCTTCCGGCTCGCGCGCCTGGTCTATCGGCTGCTCGCTCCCCGCGCCAGCACCTGGCTCCAGGCACTGCTGCGCTGGGCCGACCTGCACCCGAACATGGGCCGCATCGCCCATGCCCTGGCCGACCCCGGGCACCCGGACGCCCGTGCCCTGACCGGGTTCGCCTTCCTGCTGATGCTCGCCTCGCTACTGGTCGGGGCCATCACCGGGCTGACCCTGTTCGGCTCGCCCGAATCAGCACTCAATCAGGCCGCGCTAGACCTGGCCCAGAGCCTGCACAACCCGCTCGGCGACCGCCTGATGGTGCGGCTCGCCGCCCTGGGCGAGCCCGCCGTCATCCTCCCCATGGTGGCCTTGGTATTCGTCTGGCTGCGTTGGCGGGGCGCGGACCGCCACGGCAACTACTGGCTGGCCGCCGCGGCCTTTCCGCTGGTCGCCACACCGGTCCTCGGCGCCTTGCTGGCGGTCCCGCGGCCCGATCTCGGCCTGCAACTGCTCCTGCCCTGGTCATTTCCCAGCGGCACAGTATTGTTGGCGACCTGCGTTTACGGTTTCCTCGCCGTCTCCATCGCCCGCGGTCTGGCTGAACGGCGGCGCTGGGCGCCCTACGCCCTGGCCACCACCACTGTCGCCGCGGTCGCCGCGGCGCGCGTCTATCTGGGCGCCGAGTGGCTCACCGGGATCATCGACAGCATCGCCCTGGGACTGGTGTGGGTCGCCGCCCTGGGGCTGGCGTTCCATCGTCACAGCCGCGTCGCACTGCGCTCCGGCCTCTTCGGCGCCGTCGCACTGAGCGGCCTGATTGCCGGCTTCGTGTTCCACGGTTGGATCACCGACGACCGCAATCTGGCCAACCTGACCCCACAGCGGCCCATCGAAATCCTGGGGCACGACGCCTGGCGCACCACCGACTGGGCCCGCCTCCCCGCCCGCCGGGAGGACATCAGCCAACGTGACCTACACCCCCTGACCATCCAGTACGCGGGCGACCCCGCCGCGCTGGCCGTCGCCCTGGCCGTCGCCCTGGCCGGCGCCGGCTGGGCACCAGTCGAGCAGCTCGATTGGGGCAATGCGATGCGGCTGCTGTCGCCCTCGCTCACCCTGGCTGAACTGCCCGTGATCCCGCAGGTCCACGATGCCCGTCACGAGGCCCTGGTGCTCGGCCGACCAGCGGGCAGCGACAACCGCGAGGTCCTGCGCCTGTGGCCCACGCAGTTCAAACTGGACGACGGCACACCCCTGTGGGTCGGCAACGTCACCCATCAGCACAAGAAAGTGCTGCTCGACCTGATCGTCTTCCCGGCCACCTCGCCGGAGGAATTCGCGCTGCCGACAGAACTCGTCGGCGGAGCGGACAACCTGACGATCAGTACCGTACCGGGTGCGCGGACCGTGCTGATCGAAGCGCTGCCGACCGTGGCGGACCCTTGAGCCGATCTTCAACAGCGGATCGAAAAACTCTGGTGCCAGGGGATCATCTGCATTTGGCGCGGGAGCGGGAACGGATCGACCGCTATCTGGGAGTCGTTCCGCCCCAACGGGAGTTGCCCTTGATGGGTGGCATGGGCCGGGCGGGTCCATGACCGCGCTTCATGAAGCGCTGCGCGGTTACGGTGCGCCACAGCACGACTGCATCGACCTGCGCGTCCAAACCGATTCACGTGTGCTGCGGTACGCGGACCTGATCCGCAACGCGGAACGGCCCCTGATCGACGGGGTGGTCGAGCAGCAGTCCTTCGCCCTGCTCTATGTCATTGACCGCGCTCGATTGGCCGGTCACGATCAAGCGGACATCAACGCGTTACGCCGAATCCTCGCCATGCGAGCCGATCCGGCCTGGCTGGGTGTCCTGCGTCCCGGCCGGTTGGATATCTATGCCACCGACCTCGACCCCGACCCCGAAACGGCGCCCAAAACCTACTCCCTGGAGTCAGGGGAAGCGCTCGCGGTACTGCCCCGACTGGCCCAAGGCGAAAATCTGGCGCCACCCGGAAGCCTTCTGCTGCGGGATGAACTGCTGCGACTGATGACGGACGCCGCCTTGGAGTTGAAGGGGTACGGCCTCTCCACCGATGAAGTCATCGCCTTGACCGGGCGGGCGCTCTTCTTCCATTACCTGATCGGTCGCGGGATCATTGGGGAAGGGCACCGGCCTGCCATTGCGCCGTCGGCGCTGTCGCTGCGCGAGAGTTTCAGCACCGCCGCCAGTCTGGCGGAGGCCAACCGGTGGCTGGACGAGACCTTCAACGGCGACCTGTTACGCCTGCCGGATCAGGATTACAGGGCCTATTTTGCCCGGCTGATTCAAGACCGCGGCGAGCGGGTCACGCGCCCGCTAGCGGCCATCATGGACCTGGACAAGCCAGTCGCACCCGGGGTGTCGCAACGGCGGCTGGCCCGATGGGGGCTGGACTTCAACCATCTGCCCATCGGTCTGCTCAGCGAGACCTACGAGCGGCTGATGGAGCAGCTTGACCAGGATGCCCGGCGGGACACCAGCGTCTACTACACCCCTGCCCATATCGCCGACTACATGGTTCAGGAGGCCCTGCACGAGCACCCCGCCGGCGCGGCAGCCCGGGTGCTGGACCCGGCCTGCGGTGCGGGCGTGTTTCTGGTGGCCTGTTTCCGCAAGCTCGCCGAGCTGCGCTTTCAGGAGACCGGGCAACGCCCCACGCGAGACGACCTGCGCGGCATTCTCGACAACCAACTGATCGGGTTCGACACCAACGCCCATGCCCGCACCCTCGCGGGCCTCGCCCTTTATCTGACGGCCCTGGATCTGGACCCGGATCCCATGCCGATGGAAGCGCTCAGGTTCGGTAAGCTGGAAGGGCGCGTGTTGATCGACGTGTCTGATCCGGGCAGCGATCCCGCCGTCATCGTACCCATGGTCGGCAGTCTGGGAGACCATGTGTCCGAGGCTTACCGGGGAGCCTTCGACCTGGTCATCGGCAACCCGCCTTGGACCAGTCTCAAACCGCGATACGCCGCCATCGACGATCACTTCACCTTGCGTTGTCGGGCCATTGCCGAACGGCGCGGCCTCGCAGAGATCGCGCGCATTTATACGAACCCCGACAAGGTGCCCGATCTACCGTTCCTCTGGGGGGGCATGGAGTGGGCAAGACCGGATGGACGGATTGCCCTTGCCTTGCATGGCCGTTGGCTGTTCAAGATGACGGGTCCGGGATTCGCCGCTCGTAGCGCCGTATTCCGCTCGCTCGCTGTTACCGGTGTCCTCAATGGTGCCTCCCTGCAGGGAACTAAGGTTTGGCCCAACATGAACCAGCCCTTCTGCCTGCTCTTTGCGGACAATCGGTTGCCGACCGAAGACGATCGTTTCGTGCTGGTCAGCCCGGAGTGGGAAAGCAAACTGAACGATAAGGGACGCATGCGCATTGCTGCCTGCGACGCGGTGCCGGTGAGTCTTGATTTGGTAACCCAGAAACCCGCTGCGCTAAAGACCCTGTATCTCGGAACAGCTTTAGACGTTGCCATCCTGGAGCGTATCCTAGCCAAGACGCCATCCACGATCGCGGCCTACTGGGACGAGCAGCAAGGACTGACTTCCGGCCAGGGGTTTCAAGAGGCTGGTCGCTCGGGAGACGATGCCTTTTTGCGCGGGTTGCCGACCCTTGAAGCAGGTTATTCCGAGCACCCATTCTGCGTGCTTGATCATGCCCTTGTTCCCTATCGGGCGCATGGTCTGCATCGACCTAGGGATCCGGAGATATACAAGGCCCCGCTTCTACTAATCCGGGAGGGCAGCCGCGCTGAAAGAGAACGTGGGCGTGCCTTGGTGAGCACCGTAGATGTGGCCTACTGCGAGTCGTACTACGGTTACTCCGCTGCGCGGCATCCGGAGGGGGAGTTCCTCGTCCGTTATCTCTTGGTATTGGTCCACAGCCTGCTTTTTGAATACGTAACCCTGATGTGCAGTGGAAAATTTGGCATTGAGCGCAGGGCATTCCAGTTGCTGGACGTCGCGCAGTTCCCCTTGGTCGTCCCCGAGTTTCTCGACCCGGAGCAACGTCGGGCCATTGATGCGTGCGCCGACGCGTTGTTGGCCGATGAACCCAACTGGCCCGAACTGGACCGTACCGTAGCCAGTCTTTATGGCCTGGCTGGGCGCGATCAGCAGACCATGGCCGACGCTGTCGCAACCCGCGCCCCTTTTGCTCGCGTTAGGAAACGCGCTGCGGCACCGGCGAAGTGGCCGGAGAAGGAGGTATTCCGCGCCCGGCTGGAGTCCGAGCTGGGTAGTGTACTGGCCGCCAGCGGCCACCGGGTGCGGGTCGATCTGGTCGACTCAACCGACACGCCCTTGCCCTGGAACCTCCTCGGCGTGACCGTGAATGACCGACCTTTGCCCCCCGGGCTACCAGCCCGCTGGATCGAGGCCGCCGACGATCTTGCGGCCAGTCGTATCACAGTGCTGGACGCCCGGGAGCCCTGCCTGGTCGTGGGTCTGCTGGATCGCTATCGCTACTGGACCCAGACTCAGGCCCGGCTGTTGGCCTCGGATCTCCTTTGGCAGTATGGCGCCGTTCTGGAGGGGCGTGCCCAGCCATGAGTGGCCTGATGACAGGGAGGTGGCAAAGGCCCGGCCCCCAGGATCGAGTCAACCCTGTCGCCCTCTCGCTGATGATCGTGGTTGAAAATGCCCTGAGCTGGGCGTGGCGCGCCTTACTGAGCGATGTCGCCGATGGAAAATTCTCCCTATGCTCGGCCAAGGAAGACGAGATCACCGAGCAGATCCAGGTCATCCTGGGCGAACTGCACGCGGCGGAGCCCTCGCCCGTAGACGGATTCTCGCAGCTTTGCCTTGGCCGCGACGGCAAGGTTCGCCGCTACGACGGCCGGCGCCTGGACCTCCAGCCCGATCTGACCTTCTACCCCTTGCGGGGAAGTATCCCGACGACCAATACGGTCTTCGCGGGGATATTCGTCGAATGCAAGCCAGTCGACTCGAATCACCCGGTTAGCTCTGCCTATTGCAAGGAGGGCCTGGCTCGCTTCATCCGCGGCGACTACGCCTGGGCGGTCGATCGTGCCCTCATGGTCGGCTATGTCCGCAATCGCTGCGGACTTCCGAGCGGACTATTGACCTGCACCAAGGGGGCAGCGGCGCGGGAATACGGGTTCTCGGGCGGAATCGAAGAAGCGGCGAAAACCTGTCTTGGCGACAAGGTGTTCCGGTCCGTCCATCGGCGTTCATTCGTGCTTTGCGAGTGTCTGGTGGAGCCGATCGCGCTGGATCACCTATGGCTCTATCCCACCGCTCCGTGCGAAGTCACGCGATGTCGGGGTACTGGCGCGGGAGCCTGATCCCGACGCCGGCAATCGTGACAAACGGGTCATCGCACACCAGCCGCTTGGGGTGCAGGTTGTGGCACAAGATTCTCACGACGCCGGATCTTCGTCACCGGACCGAACACCGCCCCACCACGGCGATGGCGTCGGTTAACATGCCGCGCTCGCACCATCGCATCCAACGGGACCGTCATGCAGATCTGGGACACACTCCTCGGCTCAGCCACCGAGCTCGACCTGCTGCGCCTGGGCGAGGCGCTTGCGGTCGGTCCGCCGCCGCGCACCGCCATGGGGGTGCTCCAGACCCTGCTGCGCGAGGCGGCGCGCCCCGGTCTGGCACGGCTGCTGGAGCATCTGGCCGATGACACGCTCAAGCTCGCCTGCACGCGCCTCGGGCTGCCTGTCGCGGCAACCGGGGCGCAGGCGCGCACGGCGCTGCTGGCGGCGGCGGGTGTGGGCAGCGGCGGCGACTGGCTGCATTGCGAGGTCCCGCGCCGCCGGCCGCGGCTCGCCTGGCAGGGGATGCAGGCGCGGCCCGCCGTCACCGGGGTCCCGACCCAGGTGCAGGAGGTGGTGAGCCCCGGGCTCGCCGCCCACCGCGACGAGCGCCAGGGCCAGTTCGCGGGCTTGAGTGCCGCGCGGGCGCGCGCTGAGCAGCGTGCCCCGGTCAACCGGCTGATCTGGACCAACGACAACCTGGTGGCCCTCAAGACCCTGCTTGAAGAGCGTGACCCGCAGACGCGGGACTGGCGCTACCGCGGCAAGGTGGACCTGATCTATATCGACCCGCCGTTCATGGTGAACAGCGACTTCGTGGCCGACAACTCCATCAGCATCGACGTGGACAACGATGCCGGGGTGAGCGCGGTCAAGGAGCCGTCGCTGGTGGAGATACTCGCCTACAAAGACACCTGGCGGGAGGGGCTGGACAGCTTCCTGTCTATGATCCGGGCGCGACTGGTGCTGCTGAAGGAGCTGTTGGCGCCGAATGGAAGGATCTACGTACACTTGGATTGGCACGTCGGGCATTATGCGAAAGTACTAATGGACGAGATATTTGGATACGAAACCTTTCGCAATGAGATCGTTTGGCAGCGATCAGTTCCGAAGAGTTTGACCTCGCTGAGGCTTGCTGCCAATCATGATGTACTCCTGGCCTATGGCATTGGTGGCGACTTGCTATGGGACGAATCTGCTATGTTCCAGTCCTACGAAGGCGGAGCTTTCGATTCGAAGACCGATGAAAAATACTCCCTACGCGATTCCGACGGTCGCCGGTATCAACTCACGAGTCTCTTGAATCCGAATCCGGATCGACCGAATCTAGAGTATGAATTCTTAGGGGTGAAAAGAGTTTGGCGTTGGACTAAAGAACGTATGGAGCAGGCTTATCGCAGCGGTTTGGTTGTTCAGCCAAGTCCGGGCGCGGTTCCACGGTTCAAGCGTTATCTCGACGAACAGCGAGGTAAGCCCATTAGTGACGTTTGGGCGGATATTAGCCCCATAAACTCTCAGGCGAGCGAGGCTTCGGGTTATCCGACACAAAAACCGGTCGCCTTACTGGAACGAGTAATAGGGATGTCGTGTCCTCCAGGCGGCTTGGTCCTGGACTGCTTCATGGGCTCCGGTACCACGGCTGAGGCTGCGGAGCGCCTGGGCCGGCGCTGGATCGGCATCGACAACGGCAAGTACGCCATCCACCTGGCACGCAAGCGTCTGATCCAACTCCAGGGCCAGCCGCGCCCGCCGGCCAAGGAGCAATTCGACTATGTCGAGTGCGAAGAGTGCGGGAACATCGAGCGCAAGCCGAAGAAGCAAAAGAGCCCCGGCAAGTATTCGGTACGTCCCTTCTCGGTGGAATCGATGGGCGTCTATCTGCGCGCCGAGGCCTGGCTGGATGCCGCGGGTCAGCCCGCGGCCTGGCGCCCGGAGATGATTCGGGTCTTCGGCGGCGAGCCGGTCTCCGGGTTCGAGCTGCTGCATGGGCGCGACCACCGCGGCTGGATTCATGTGGGACCGCTGGACGCCCCGGTGCCGCTGCGGCAGGCCTGGGGGATCGCGCGGGAGGCGTCCCAGACCGATACCCGCTTCGTCACTATCCTGTCGGCGGACCTGGACACCTTGCCGCACCCGGAGCGGGAGGAGATCCGGGAGAAGACCGGCGTCCAGGTCACGCTGCGGATCATCCCGAGCGCGGCCATCGAGCAGGTGGCATTGCGCCTGCACCGGGGGTCGGCCGCCGACGGGGCCTTGGAGTCCATGGCGGTGCCGGCCTTCTATACACCGCTGGCCATCGGCATCCGTGCCCAGGTGGACGGCCCGCTGGTGACGCTCAGCCTGGAGCGCTGCGAGGTGGACGTGCAGAGTTTTCTGCTGAGCCAGCAGCCGGCGCTCAAGCCCATCACGGATCAATTGACGGGCGCCCAGCGCAAGAAAGCCCAAGCCGAGCATGACCGCTGGCAGGCGCGCCGGGCGGTCCTGCTGGACTGGCTGGAGCGGGCGACCACCTGGCAGCAGTTCGTCGATTTCTGGGCGGTGGACTGGGACTATGCGAACCACCCTGACACTGATGGCGGCCCGGACGGCAAGCCGATCTTCGATACCGACTGGCAGAGCTTCCGCATCCGCCGCGGCAAGGGGCGGGTCGACCCGCTGGTGCTGACCGCCGAGTGCCGTTATGAGCAGCCGGGCCGCTATCAGATCGCCGCCCGGGTGACCGATGTCTTCGGCAACGACGGGATCAGCGTGGTGGACGTGGAGGTGGGGCGATGAGCGCCGAGAAACCGTCCCTAATACAACGAATCGCCGCGGCGGTCGATGCCTGGCGCGGCTCGCCGCTGGGGCCGGCCGGAGAGGCCTGGATCGCGCCCGGTCGCTATGAACCGGTCCGGCCGGCCGAGCGGCCGGTCTCGGAGACGACGCTGATCCTGCTCCGGCACTGGTTCCCGCCCCTGCCCCATGAGCTGCCTTCGCCTGCTCGCGATGGGCTGGGCAGCGGCCTGGTGCGCTTCCGCTACTGGCCGCACCAGCGCCGATGCCTGGAGACCCTGATCTATCTGCACGAGGTGCTGGGCATCCGCGGGGTCGATGGGCTCTACGACGCCTTCGCGGTCGAGCGGGACTTCACCGGGCAGGACCCCTGGCCCAAGCTGGGCGGCCAGCTTGCCACCGGCTCCGGCAAGACACGGATCATGAGCCTGGTGATCGCCTGGTCGACGCTCAATGCACGGCGGGAAGGGCCGGCACACCTGGGGCTGGGGCCGCAAGTACTGGCCATCGCCCCGAACCTTTTCGTCAAGGAGCGGCTGCTGTTCGACTTCGCGCCGACCGACAGACCGAGCGTGTTCCGCGCGGACCCGGTGATTCCGCCCGCACTGGAGCCGGACTGGCACCTGCCGGTCTATGGCCCCGAGACGGTCCCGCAACGCCTGGACCCGAACGAACCGGCGCTGGTGGTGACCAACATCCACCAACTGTTCGGGGTGGAGGAACCGCCGCCGCCCTGGTCGGCCGCGGAGTCGCGCGGGGCGCGCCAGCAACGGCTGCTGTTCGAGACCCCCGAGCCCAAGCGGCTGGAGACGGAGGGCACGCCGCTGCTGGCGCGGCTGCGCCGCGGGGCCGGGCTCCTGGTCATCAACGACGAGGCGCATCACGTCGGTGACGAGCCCGCGCATCAACGCTTCGAGAAGACCGCTGCGAATAAGCGGGCGGTCGGCCTGGGGGGCGCCGAGAACGCGTCGATGGCCTGGGTCCGCAGTCTGCGCAACCTGCACGAACGCGCCGGACTGGGGCTTCAGGTGGACCTCTCGGCCACCCTGTACGAAGAGGAAGGCGGGGCGAGCAAGGCCAGGTCCACCAAGGCCAAGACGCCGCGGCCCTTCCGCCATACGGTGATCGACTATCCGCTGCGGGAGGCGATTGCCGACGGCGTGGTGAAGCACCCGGTGCTGGAGCGGGTGCGGGTGACCGCCGCGGATGGCGCCGCGGGCGAGGCGGTACGCGCCAACCAGCCGGACGCCTGGCTCACCTACGAGCCGCTGCTGCGTGCCGGAATCGGGCGCTGGCAGCGGGTGCGCGACCAACTGCGCGCCGAGAGCGACGCGCGCAAGCCGATCCTGTTCCTGCTCTGCGCGGACCGTCACGAGGCGCAGGAGATCGCCAACGCGCTGACCTATGGCGAGGCGACCCGGGAGGATCTGAGCGGCACCCGCGCCGTCACCGGCTGGGTCGACCCGGACACGGGCGAGCGGCTCTTCGTGGAGCCGGATGAGGCCGGGCTGCCGCGCTCCACCGTCATCCAGATCCACATCGGCGCTAAGGAGGAGCGGAACGAGGAGGCCTGGCAGAAGGTCCGGGCGGCGGTCAACGCGGTGGATCAGGACGCGATCCGCGACCCGAGCGGTGCCCTGGACGAACACGGCGAGCCGCGCCTGCTGCCCAACCCCTACAACGTGGTCGTCAGCGTGATGATGCTCAAGGAAGGTTGGGACGTGCGCAACGTCAAGGTCATCGTCCCGCTGCGCGCCTGCGACAGCCGCACCCTGACCGAACAGACGCTGGGGCGCGGCTTGCGGCGGATGCACCCGCTGGAGCTGGACGAGGACGGGGCGGTGCAGGCATCGAGGGAGGAACTGTATGTCATGCAGCACCCGAGTTTCGACGCCATCATCGAAGAGATCAAAGATCTGGTGGATGTGCGCGACCCCGATAAGATCGTGCACGTCCCCGAGTATGTGCGTATCGAGCCGCTCGCGTCCGAGAAAGAGCGGGCGGTGCGCGACGTGCGCTTCGTCTATTTTTTGGGCGAACGAGAGCGGGTGCAGGACTGGCGCGCAAGCTTCCAGGTCGCGGACCAGGCGGCGGGAGAGCGCCTGCCCTGGGTGGAGTCATTCCAGGATCGTGAGGTGCAGACCTATCTGCGCGAGGCGATGGCTGCGGACGATGCGGACGGGCAGCATTTCACCTTGTCCGCCGCGCCCTCCTTTCGTGACTATGACCAGGTGATGGAGGTCGCCTACGCGCTGCCCCTGCTACGTGAGGTCCAGGCGGCTTTTGCCCACAAGAACGCGGTCAAGGCGGTGGTCAAGGACTACCTGGAACGGCGCACCTTCCGGTTGCCGATGGGGCTGCCGCTGTCGTTCGACCGGGCGATCGAGGCGGGACCGGAGAGCGGGCGCATCGCACTGTGCAACCTGCTGCGCCCGGAGGTGATCGCCCGGGTGCGCGACGCCCTGCGCTCCGCCCTGCGCGACGCGATCACCGGGCGGCCGACCGATCGGGTCGCGCAATTGCAGGAGGTGCGCGCCGCGGACCTGGCGGCCTATCCCGCGCGCAAGCAACATGCGTTGGAGCGCACCGAGCGCAGTTGTTTCGGCAATGGCGCCTTCGACAGCGCGGACGAACTGCGTTTCGCCGTCCTGGCCGACCGCTGTCCGGACGTGACGGGTTGGCTCTACAACCATCGCCAGGGGGTGGGGCTGCGCATCGAATACGACTGGCAGGGGCACTTGTCTCATTACTATCCGGACTTCATCCTGCGGGTCCTTTGGGCGGAACGGTTCCACAACCTGATCTGCGAGGTGAAGGGCCGCATGGACGAGCGCGATGCCGCCAAGGCGCGGGCCGGACGCCGCTATGCCGCGTTACTCGCCGCGCATGACGCGGAGCCCTGGCACTATCTGTTGGTACAGGAGGACCCCAAGGTGGGTCGCACCGATCTTTCCTGGCTCGATGCCTTGGCGGTGCCGAGCATGGGGGCACTGCTGCGTTACGCCGAGGGCATGCCACCCGGGGAACCGGGCGACGACGGGCGGGATGCGCTGGCGTTTCGGTTGCTGACACGCGACGGCATCGGGCGCCTGATCGAGCGATTGGCCGGGGAGTCCGGGGGGATTGAATACGGTGCCCTGATGGCCCTCGCCGATCAGGGCGAGGCGCATCGCGACCGGCTGCTGGTGGTCGCCGAGGCGCTGGCGACGGACCGGCAGCCGCGCCTGCAGCGGGTCTTTGTGGAGCGCGCGACCGGGCGCGATCTTCCGGAAGAGGAGGTGGGTCGTTTGCTCGCCCAGGCTTCGGCCGGCGAGAACGCAGCGCTGGCCGGGGTCGACGTCGTGTATCGACCGTTCGGGGCAAGGCCATGAGCGCGGACGACTGGTTGCGGCACATCCGCTCCATTAACCCCTATGCGGAGGCACTGTACGTCAGCGACTCCCGGGAGGCCTTTCTCGACGCCGCCGAGCGCCTGATCGCGCGTGTGGTCCAGCGCATGGAGTCGAGCCGTAGCACCTACCGCAAGCTCGGCGAGATCGACCTGAGTCAATTCATCACGGACCTACTGGGCGAACTGGTGCCGGCCACACCGGAAACTCGTCAGAACGGGCATGTGGACGTGACGATTTCGCACCCACGGTGCCTGGAGTTCAAACACCTCACCGAATGCAAGATCTGGGATGGCCCGGCCTGGCACCGGGAGGGGATGACTCAGCTTCTGGGCTACGCGACCGGCCGCGAGGGACGGGTCCTGTGTCTTGCCTTTTTCATCCGGCATAAGGGTATGGTCGTGCTGCTCAACCGCCTACGCGAGCAGCTTGGACCGGAGGCGGTCCCCCCGGCGCTCGGACCCGCCGAGGACCATCCGCTCCTGTCCGGGGCCTTTGTAACCCGACACCAGCACAGCAGCGGCGCCGAATTGCGGATCGTGCATCTGGGTTGTCATCTGTGGCAAGAAGGCAACGAGAACCACTGACTCACGTTGGGCGCAGTCACTTTTACAAAAGCGCACCGGACCGATCGCTCAACCCAGCAGGCCCGCCCCGCGGTAGGTCCACTGCCGGGACAGCGTGACCGACGGCAACTCGCCGAAGACCGCCCGGTAGTCCGCGGCGAAGCGGCCGAGCTGATAGAAACCAAAGGTCATGGCAATCGACGCCACCGTCTCATCCTTGCGGCTTGCCGCCAACAGGGCGCGGCGCACCCCATGCAGCCGCAGCCGGCGGATGAACTCCATCGGTGAGACCCCCAGCCGCTCCCGGAAGGCGTACTCCAGCGTGCGCTGACTGACGCCAACCTGGGTGCACAGATCCGCGACGTTAAGATCATCAAGGTCGGCCGAGCGGATGGACTCAATCGCAAGTTCGAAACCCCGTTGTCGTCGGTGCGTCACCTCCAACGGCGCCGGCGGGCTGCCTGGGCACAGGGTACGCAGCAGCCCATCCAGCAGGTCCTGTTCCAGAGCGGTCACGACAGCAGGATGGTCCAAGATCTGCGGCTCGGCATGGACCCGGTCCACCAGGCGCCGCAGCCAGGTCCCCAGCGCGCCCCGCTGCCGGGCGGAGGACGGCAGCACCCGGCTGGCCGCACAGCGTTCGATGGTCCAGGCCGCGACCGGATCGAGTTGGCTGCGCAGCCAGTCCAGCCGCGTCAGCGCGACAATCTGCTCCTGACCGGCATCCAGCACGGCATCCAGAGACCCCGGCAAGGAGGCGGGAAGCCCGTGCTCGTGAAGTGCCGCCCCCCAGTAGCTCGACCGACCGCCCAGACGGAACGGCACCGTGAAGCCGAGCATCCCGGCCGGAGTCCAGCCCTGAACATGCAGGGCGCAGCCGAAGGACTCCCGATAGATGAGCCAGTTGGGGGTGACCAGGATCCGCTTGATGTTCCGGAACGGACCGCACCCGATGGGTGAGGCGAGCACCTCCCAGGGGGGCGATGCCGCCTCCCAGACGCAGGGGTCGTCGATGTCCTGAAAGACGACGACGGAGCTTGGTGCCGCGGCGGCCGTCCGCACGGCGGCAGGCGTTTGTCTCGATGTCTGCAACGGTTCTCCCCCGGTTGCGGAAAATGCATAGACCGCGCGCGACGCTTGCCCTACCGTTCACATCAGATTTTGGTAACCATCGCCGCGGTGATGCCGATCCATCCACCTGGCGTGGCTGCGGCGGGTCGGTCGCTGCCACTTTCTTCTTGTCTCTTCAGCATTGATGTGGGCGAGAGAAACCTGCCTGACGATCACTCGCCGTCTTCTCTCTCCACCGCTGAGAACAACACGTTTGTAATACCGTCTCAAATGACCGCGAAGCGATGACCTAAACAGTGTAACAGATCAACCAGACCACCAAAGCGGAGCGGAGAAATCGATGGCGAACCTAAAGGAACTGCGTCAACCGTTAGACCTCGACACCTTCGCCGCCGCCATCCCCAACCAGGAGTTGGCGGCCCAGGTCTCTGCCGCCTCGCTCTTGGCAATCGAGGTCGACACCCCCCAAGAGCAGACCTACCTGGACGACCTCGCCAAGAAAACAGGTCTGAATGCGGCAGTGATCGAAAACAGCCACCAAACCCTAGGGATCAGGGTGTAGACCTGCGGCTGTCCGGCTGACACGCCACGCGCCGAGCCGCGGATCAGCGCGATGGTTCCGACTTGATTTCCGGCGCCCCTGCCGTCCGCGGCAGGCCGTGCTCCGCAGCGGACGCCAACGTGGCCCCCGAGTGGTCCGTGAACCTGACCGTGAAGTTCTTATTCCCAATTTAACGATCCCATCCGGAGTCCAGCCCATGACGCGATCTCTGCTCGGCCTGCTCGCCGCCGCGGCGCTGCTGATCCACCTGCCCGGCCTTGCCGCAACGGGGGCCGCGGCACCAACGCCGGCCAAGCCCAACATCCTCGTCATCATGGGGGACGACATCGGCTGGATGAACGTCTCGTCCTATGGCGCCGACAGCATGGGCGTGGCCACACCCAACATCGACCGCATCGGGCGCGAAGGGCTGCGGCTCGGCGCCTTCTACGCCCAGCCGAGTTGCACCGCCGGGCGGGCGGCCTTCATCACCGGCCAGTTGCCGGTGCGCACCGGGCTGACGACAGTGGGCACGCCGGGCTCCCCCGCCGGGCTCAAGGCCGAGGACATCACACTGGCCGAGATCCTCAAGACCAAGGGCTACACCACGGCTCAGTTCGGCAAGAACCACCTGGGCGACCTGGACGAGCACCTGCCCTGCCGGCATGGTTTCGACGAGTTCTGGGGCAACCTCTATCACCTGAATGCGAATGAGGACCTGGAAGACCCGGATCGCCCGACCAATCCCGAATTCCTGGCCAAGTTCAACCCGCGCGGCATCGTCTCCTGTACCGCCGACGGGGCGGCCGCGGACGAAGGGCCGCTGACCATCGAGCGCATGAAAACCTTCGACGATGAAGTGGCCGCCAAGTCAGTCGCCTTCCTGGAGCACCGTGCCCAGGACGGCAAACCCTTCTTCCTGTGGCACAACGCCACCCGCCAGCATGTCTTCATCCACCTGAAGCCCGAGTCCCAGGGCCAGTCCCGCGCCGGCCGCGAGGACATCTACGGTCAAGGGCTCAAAGAACACGACGGGCACGTCGGTCAACTGCTGGCCGTGCTCGACGCGACCGGGCTCGCGAAGAACACCATCGTCATCTACACCAGCGACAACGGCGCCTACCAGTATATGTGGCCCGAGGGCGGCACCTCGCCCTTCCGCGGCGACAAGGGCACCACCTGGGAGGGCGGCGTGCGCGTTCCCTTCCTGATGCGTTGGCCGGGGGCGGCGGCAGGACGGGTGAGTGGCGAGATCGTCGACATGACCGATCTGTTGCCGACCCTGGCGGCAGCCGCCGGCGAGCCCGACGTGGTGGCGAAGCTCAAGGCGGGCGAGACCTACGGCGGCCACCGCTACAAGGTGCATCTCGACGGCTTCGACCAGACCGCCTTCTTCGCGGGCCAGACTGACAAATCGGCGCGCAATTTCATCTTCTACTACGACGAGGGCACCCTGACCGCGATCCGTTACAACCAGTTCAAGGTCACCTTCTCGGCCAAGCTGAGCGGCCACTGGGACGACCCGCTCCAGAACCTGGGGCGCCCGGTCATCGACAACCTGCTGATGGACCCCTTCGAGCGGCAGTGGGGCGATCTGAATCGGCAGTACGCCGAGCACAAGGCCTGGGTGTTGACCCCCATGGTCGGCGTCGTCGAACAGCACTTCGCGAGCTTCAGGGACTTCCCCATCCGGCAGGTCGGACTCTCCGCGCAGTTCGGCAAGACGATCGAGGGCATCCAGTCGCAACTACTCAAGATGCAGCAGGCGAATTAGGCCATGCCGGGGCGACTCAAGATGGCGAACCCTTTACCGTGGCTCTGTCGGCGCGCCGCACCGCGCTTGATGTTGGTACAGGCAATCGCCCTGGGATGCCCGGCCGCGGTGCTCGCCGCGGAGGGCGGGACCGGACACGCTCTGCCGGGCGGCACGGCGACCCTGATCGACCTGCCGCCGACCAAGCCCGGCTGGGTCGTGGAGCCGATCTATCTGCATTACGAGGGCTCGGCAGCAACGTCCAAGGCGATCCCCATCGCCGGGACCCTGGCCGCGGGCCTCGCGGCCACCAGCGACGCCCTCCTGCTCGGTGGTCTATATACCTTCGAGCAAACCCCGCTGGGCGCCCACTACAGCCTCGGCGCCTATTTGCCCTATGTCTGGATCAACGTCGACGCGAACCTCGACACCCCGCTCGGCACCGTTCGGCGTCACGACAGTACCTCCGGGATCGGTGACCTGACGCTGATCCCCGCCATGCTGGCCTGGACGACGGGGTTCTGGCAACTGAACGCCTTGCTCCCGGTCTACGCCCCCACCGGCGACTATCAACAGGGTCGTCTGGCCAACCCCGGACTCAACTACTGGACGTTTGATCCGACGCTGGGTGTCTCCTACAACAACGACAAGAACGGGCTCAATGCCGCGTTCTACCTGGGGCTCGGCATCAACACCGAGAACCCCGACACCGACTACCGCAGCGGCTCCACCCTGCACCTGGACGCCAGCATCCAGCAATTGCTGCCGATCGGAGCGGGCTTCCTCGGCCTGGGGGCGCAGGCCTTCTACCAGGAACAGGTCACTGCCGACAGCGGGCGGGGCGCGCGCCTCGGCGACTTCCAGGGCCGCACCGCCGGTGTCGGCCCGGTGCTGACCTATCTCCTGCCGCGCGGCAAGAACACCTTGGTCGCGGAACTGCGCTGGCTGCCCGAGTTGGAAGTAAAGAACCGGCTGGAGGGCGATTACGTCTGGCTGAAGGTCGTTTACCAGTTTTGAGGCGGCCGTGGACTCAGATCCGAGGTGCCGCATGACCCTTAACTCAACGGCAGCGCGCCCGGTTTGGGAGTCAGTGCCAACGCGATACCCCAACGCCACGAGAGAACATGGAGACCCCATGATGATGAAGACGACAACCGTACTCGGTTTGACTCTGTTGATCGCGGTCGGCACCGTTGGCGCCGGCGCCCTGGACCCGGACTGCACCGCGCAGAAGGCGGCCAAGAGCGCGGCGGCCAAGGCGACCGTTGGGGTCGGCGGGCGCTGCTCGCCCGCCGAGGCGGCCAAGGACACGGCCAAGCGCGCCACGGGCATCAAGGACAAAGGGTCGCTCAAACCGGGAGGCGACAATGGCAAGGATGCGGCAAAAAAGGCCGTGAAGTGACCCATGACCCGCGGGATCCAGGGCGCGAACGCCGGGCCCGCGGGGCATCACTCGCGCTCAACTCCCAACACATCGACCTCAGGACCCGCCCATGAAGCCCCGTTCATCCACCCTGTGCGCCTTCGTCTGGCTCAGCTTGACGGCCGTGCCGCTCACCCAGGCAGCTTCGACCGATCCCCGGCCGGCCGCCGCGAGCAAGCCCAACATCGTCATGATCCTGGCCGACGACCTGGGCAACGCCGACCTCGGCTATCGCGGCAGCGACATCCAGACGCCGAACATCGACGCGCTGGCCAAGGACGGGGTGCGCCTGGAAAACTTCCACGGCATGCCGGTCTGCACCCCCGCCCGCGCGGCCCTGATGACGGGTCGCTACCCGATGCGCCAGGGCCTCCAGACCCTGGTGATCTTTCCCAACCACAAGTACGGCCTGCCCACCGATGAACGGACCCTGCCGCAAGCGCTGAAAGACGCGGGGTACGCGACCTACCTGGTCGGCAAATGGCACCTGGGCCATGCCGACCGGAAATTCTGGCCGCAGAACCGCGGGTTCGATCACTTCTACGGCAACACCGTCGGCGAGGTCGATTACTTCACCCACAAGCGCTCCGGCATCATCGATTGGCAGCGCGACGGCACCTTCATCGACGAGGAAGGCTATTACCTGGACCTGATCGGCAACGAGGCGGTCAAGCTCATCGAGCACCAGGCAACAGACCAGCCCTTTTTCCTCTACTTCGCCTCACTCGCCCCGCACGCGCCCTATCAGGCGCCCAAGGCCGCCGAGGACCGCTATGCCGACAGCATCGCGGATCCGACGCGCCGCACTTACGCCGCCATGATCAGTTCGCTCGACGCGCAGGTCGGGCGGATCGTCAAGGCCCTGGATGACCGCGGCATGCGCGATAACACCCTGATCATCTTCTCCAGCGACAACGGCGGACCCCGCAGCGCGGTGGTGGCCAGCGGGGCGCACTCTGCGGAGGAGCGCGCCGCGAGCGGCGTTACCCAGGATGTGCTGCCGGCCAGCAACGGCGACCTGCGTGGCGGCAAGGGCAGCCTGTATGAGGGCGGGGTGCGGGTGCCGACCATCTTCAATTGGCCGACGAAGCTCCAGCCGCGGGTCGTCGATGAGGCGCTGCACATGGTGGACATCATGCCCACCGCCCTGGCACTGGCCGGCGCCCCCGCCAACCCCGCCGACAAGCCGCTCGACGGCAAAGACATCTGGACGACCGTCGCCACGGGTCAGGCGTCGCCGCACGACGACATCCTGGTCAACGTCGAGGCCTTCCGCGGCGCGGTCATCAAGGGCCAGTGGAAGCTGGTCAAGGTCGCGCTACTGCCGGGCAAGACCGAATTATTTGACCTGAGCGCCGACCCCAGCGAAAAGAACAACCTCGCCGAACAGCACCCGGAGGTCGTCCGTGACCTGGAGGACCGCCTGATCGCCTACGCCAAGCAGCAGAAGATGAGCGAATGGCTCAAGGCCCAGCCGGACTATCTGGGCGCCCAAGGGCAGACCCTGTTCGACCCGGACTTCGACATCGACGACGGCGGGATGCCGCAACTGAAGGCGGTTCTGCCCCAGCCCTGAGACAGTCCCGCGGTACCCAGGCAGCTCCGCCTGGGCACCAGTACCACGACCACCCTCACGTGAGGTTACCACCAATGATTGATTTGTTACGTGATCTGCCGGCCGCACAATTGGCCGCCCTGGTCTGCCTGTCCTTTGTCGGGTTCACCTGGCTCGGGATCATCACGCTGCGTCCGCTGTTCCGCTGGTTCGTGCGCGCGGAACCGGACATCAACGGCGTGGTCGGTAACTTCGTCTCGATCTACGGGGTGTTCTACGGGATCCTCATGGGTCTGCTCGCGGTCGCCGCCTACCAGAACAAAGCCGATGTGATGCAGGCCATCGCCGCCGAGGGAACATCAATCTATGCGGTATTCCGCAGTGCCGGTTCGTTCCCCGATGCCACTCGCATACCGATGCAGGCGTCGATACGGGAGTATGTGCAGTTCGTGATCGAGAAGGAGTGGCCGTCCATGCGCAAGGGAGAATTGCCGCGGGGCGGGATGCCGCTGATCAACCAACTGCAGGGACAGATCGCCGCCTTTGAACCAGCCAGCGCGGGCCAACAGATCGCGCTCGCCGAGACCACCCGCCAGTTCTACACCTTTCTCGAGCATCGCGCCGTCCGCCTCTATAGCGTCACGACCGGCATCCCCGGCATCATGTGGTATGTGGTCTTGCTGGGGGCGGTGATCAGTATCTTCTTCGTCTGGCTGTTCGACATGACGCGACGCGCCCAATTCTTCCTCGGCGGCCTCATGTCCTTTTTCATCAGCGCCATGATCAGCCTGATCGTGGTCCTGGATAGCCCGCTGCGGGGCGAATTCGGCCTGAGCCCCGAGGTCTTCGAGTTGCTGCTCGGGTTCATGAACAAGGTGCTCGGCGGGCCGGCGGGATAGCGCGATGCGGTCGTCATCCGCCCGGAACTCGGGGTCGTGCACACCCGCGGCCCCTGGTCCTGGGAACTCACCGGCTCCGCCTACCTGTTCACGGACAACGACGCCTTCCGGGGCGATCACCACCGCACGCAGGACCCGCTGTACGCGCTCCAGACGCATCTGGTGCGCACCTTCACCCCCGGATGGTGGATCTCACTCAGCGCCGACTACGCCGACGGCGGAGAGTCCAGAGTCGACGGCATCAGGAAGCACGACCGCCGCGGCGACCTGCTCTACGGCGTCAGCCTGGGCCTTCCAATCAATCGTCATTCCAGCGCGAAGATCGCCTATGTGGGCAGCCGCACCCAGGACGTGATCGGTGCCGACACCGAGAATCTGGCGATCAGCTTTTCGTTTCGCTTCTGACAGCAGAAGGGGTCCGTGAGCGATCCAGTCAGCGGCGTCTCATCTTTGGCCTTCCAGGACCATTGGCAGAATTTGCCACCAGTGTCACGCGTCATGTCATCCCACTACGAACCCACCATGCCACCTCTCCGCGACCAGACCGACCGCATCCTGGCTGAACTGCTCGCCGCGCTACGTCGCGAGGCACCCAACGCGGCCGACCCCGCGGGCGTGGCCCATGACCTGGAAGTCCATCAGATTGAACTGGAACTTCAGAACCGGGAACTGCGCGACGCGCAGCAAGCGCTGGAGGAATCCCGCGACCGCTACGTGGACCTGTACGACCATGCGCCGGTGGCCTATGCCAGTCTCACCGGCGAGGGGCGGATCACCCAACTGAACCTGACCGCGGCCCAGTTGTTGGGGATCGAGCGGGCGCGAGGGGAGGGCCTGTTCTTGGGAACACGACTGGCCCCCGGGGACGGCCGCGTCCTGCTCAGCAGCCTCGGGCGGGTGCTGTCGACCGGCGAGGAGGAGTCCCACGAGGTCGGTTTGGGCCGTCCGCCAGCAACCCGGCGCGACCTGCGCCTGACCATCCGTCGCGAGACCCCGCGCCCGGCCGCGGCGACTCCGCCCACGTGTCGGGTGATCCTCTCGGACATCACCGAAATCATACAGGCGCGCGCCGCGCTCCTCGCTGAGCGGCATTTCCTCCAGTCGGTCGTCGACGGGGTCAGCGATCCCATCGTCGTCATCGGCACCGATTGCCGGCTCCTGCTGATGAATCAGGCGGCACGGCAAGCGGCGAACGTGCCGGCCGAGGGCCGCTGCGGGCTGACCTGCTACAGTGCCCTTTACGGCCGCGACGCCCCCGGCGACAGTGCGGAACATCCCTGCCCGGTGCCGCAAGTGCTGGCCGGCGGGCGACCGGTGAAGGTGGTCCATCGCGACCTGTGGGCGGACGGACGGACCCATTGGATCGAGGTCATCGGCTCGCGGCTGCTCAGCCACACGGGCGAGATGCTGGGCGTGATCGAGTCCTCGCGCGACATCACCGAGCACCTGGACCTGACTGCCCGGCTCCAAGCGCGTGAACTGCAACTGGCGCATCTCGCCGAGCACGACCCACTGACTGATCTGCCCAACCGCCTCTTGTTCGCCGACCGCCTACGCCAAGCGATGCGTCACTCGCACCGCGAGCGCCGCAAGGTCGCGCTGCTCTTCCTCGACCTGGACCATTTCAAGTCGATCAACGATAGTCTGGGACACGCGACCGGAGACCTGATCTTGCAGCAGACCGCCCGCCGCATGCGCACCCTGGTGCGGGAGGGCGATACCGTCGCCCGCATGGGGGGCGATGAGTTCACCGTGATCTTGGGGGCCTTGACGCAGGGCAGCGACGCCGGACTGATCGCACATAAGCTGATTGCGGCCTTTGATGAGCCCTTCAAGGTCGCCGATCGGCTGCTCTATGTGACCGCCAGTATCGGCCTCAGCCTTTACCCCGATGATGGCACTGAACTGGAGACCCTGGTCCGCAACGCCGATTCGGCCATGTATTGTGCCAAGGCGCAGGGCCGTAACACCTTTCGCTTCTACACCGAGGAGATGACGGCACAAGCCCTGGCGCGGGTCGCGTTGGAGTCCGACCTGCGCCAAGCGCTGGCCCGTGCGCAGTTCGTGCTCCACTACCAGTCCCAGATCGAGCTCGCGACCGGCCGCCTCGTCGGCTGCGAGGCCCTGATCCGTTGGCAGCACCCGACGCTTGGGTTGGTCGAACCGGTACGCTTCATCCCCTTGGCGGAGTCCACCGGGCTGATCGTCCCGATCAGCGCCTGGGTGGTGCGCACCGCCGCCGCCCAGATCAAGGTCTGGCAGGATCAGGAGCTGCTGACTGATGCGGCCGTTTGGATCAACCTGTCCGGGCGCGACACCCAAGACCCGAACCTGGCCGCAACGATTGCGGGCATCTGCGGCGAGGTGGGTATAGACCCCGGCGATTTGGCGATGGAGATCACCGAGACTTGGATCATGGCCAACCCCGACGTGGCGGCCGAGAATATCCGACGCCTGGAAGCCTTGGGAGTCGCGGTCGGTATCGACGACTTCGGCACCGGCTACGCGTCCTTGGCCGCCCTCAACCGGTTGGCGATACGCGAGATCAAGATCGACCGCGCATTCATCGGCGGGCTACCGGCAGACCCGGGCGGCTGTGCCATTGTCCGCGCGGTGATTGCCCTAGGCCAGACACTGGGGTTGCGCATCGTGGCCGAGGGGGTCGAGACGCAAGCCCAGGCGGACTTTCTCAAGGCCGAGGGGTGCGGCATCGGCCAGGGTTACCTGTTCAGCCGGCCGCTCCCGGCAGCAGAGTTTGAGGTCTATGCTCGGGGTGCCAGCCGAAATGGCCCCTGACGACACGATCAGTCATTCCTCCATTCCTCGAAATCGCCAGGAGAATCCATTGATGCAACGACGTTTCTGCCCAGCCCTGATGATCACTTTGGTCTTAGGCACTCACACCGGGGTCAGCATCGCGGCCGACCCTGCGCCCGTACCCGACGACGGCTCGGTGCTGCCCTTCCCGCCGCCCCCCTCGGCCAGCATCGCCGGCCCAACCCTGCAGGAATCGAAAATGGTCCGCCGGACGGCACCGAACCACCTGCCCGCGGATGCGCCCAACATCCTCATCATCCTGCTCGATGACGTGGGCTTCGGCCTGGCGGACACCTATGGCGGCCCCATCCATACGCCGACGCTCTCGCGCATCGCCAACGCCGGCATCAGTTACAACGCCTTTCACACCACCGCGATCTGCTCGCCGACGCGGGCGGCGCTGCTGACCGGGCGCAACCACCAGCGGGTGGGGTCCGGCACCATCGCCGAACGGGCGGTCGACTGGGACGGTTACACCGGCGAGCTCCCCCGGACCTCGGCCACACTCGCCAAGGTGTTGGGGGACTATGGCTATGCGACCGCCGCTTTCGGCAAATGGCACAACACGCCCGCCACCCAGACCACGGCCATGGGTCCATTCACCCTCTGGCCGACCGGCGAGGGCATCGGTTTCGACTATTTCTATGGCTTTCTGGCCGGCGAGACTTCCCAATGGGAGCCGCGTCTGGTCGAGAACTTCAATCCGATTGAACCGCCCCACGCTGCGCGTTACCACCTGAGCGAGGACCTGGCGGACCAGACGATCACCTGGCTGCGCAAGCACCGCGCCTTTGCCCCCGACAAGCCGTTCTTCGTGTATTGGGCTCCGGGAGCGGGACACGGCCCGCACCACATCTTCAAGGAGTGGGCGGATAAATATCAAGGTCAATTCGACCACGGCTGGGATCAACTACGCGAGCGGACCTTCGCGCAACAGCAGGCGCTCGGTTGGATTCCCGCGCAGACGCAACTCACCCCGCGGGCAGAGAGTATGCCGGCGTGGGAGAGCATCCCCGAGTCCGAACGGCCATTCCAGCGCCGGTTGATGGAGGTCTTCGCCGGGTTTGTGGAGCACGTCGACACCCAGGCCGGCAAGGTCATCGACGAACTGGAGCGCCTGGGCGTGCGCGACAACACCATCATTTTCTACGTCTTCGGCGACAACGGATCGAGCGCCGAGGGGCAGCAAGGGAGCATCAGCGAACTGCTGGCGCAGAACCAGATCCCCAACACCATGGCGCAGCAACGCGCGGCGCTGGATCAGCTCGGCGGCCTGGACGCACTCGGCGGCCCCAAGGTGGACAACATCTATCATGCCGGCTGGGCCTGGGCGGGCGACACCCCGTTTCAGCACACCAAGCTGATCGCGTCGCACTTCGGTGGGACGCGCAATCCGCTGGCCGTCTCCTGGCCGGCGCGCATCCAGCCCGACCGGACGCCGCGCCCTCAATTCCATCATGTCAATGACATCGCGCCGACACTCTATGACATCCTGCATATTCAACCGCCGCGGGTGGTGGACGGCTTCGCGCAAGACCCGATCGACGGCACCAGCATGGTCTACACCTTCACGGACGCCAAGGCACCCGGCCGCAAGCTCACTCAGTATTTCGACAACAACGGCAGCCGCGGCCTCTATCAGGACGGCTGGTACGCCTGCACCTTCGGCCCGCTGACACCCTGGCTCACCGTCAGTCCCGGGCTCGCGACCTGGGACGCGAATCAGGACCCCTGGGAGCTTTACAATCTCGCCGCCGATTTCTCACAGGCCGCAAACCTGGCCGCGCAGGAACCCGAGCGGCTTGAAGCGATGAAGACGCTGTTCCTCGAACAAGCGCAGGAGAACCAGGTCTTCCCCATCGGTGCGGGGATCTGGCTGCGCCTCCACCCCGAGGACCGCATCAAGACACCCTATACACGCTGGCAATTCGACTCGACCACGACCCGCATGCCGGAATTCACGGCGCCTGGCCTCGGCCGCGAGAGCAATCATGTCCGCATCGACGCCACCCTTGGACCGGACGCATCCGGTGTGCTCTACGCCTTGGGCGGCGCCTCCGGGGGCCTCGCTCTGTACCTGGACCGGGGCGTTCTCGTCTACGAGTACAACATGATGATCATTGAGCGCTATACGGCACGATCACAAGAAAAACTCCCGACCGGACCACATCGGATCGAAGTGGACACGACGATTGCCAAGCCCGGCGCCCCGGCGGAGGTGGTACTCAGCGTCGACGGTCAGGAGGTCGCCCGGACCACGGTCAAGCGCACCGTCCCGGCCGCCTTCACGGCAAGCGAGACGCTCGATGTGGGCACCGACCTGGGCTCACCGGTGTCGCTCGACTATTTCGATCGGCGGCCGTTCGCCTTCGACGGAACCATCGACTCGGTCAAGGTCGTTCTGAAGTAACGGATCAGCGTCCGTTCGGTCGCTGCTGTGCAGCGACCTGCTGCATTTCCCCATTTCCGTCTCGGTCGCCGACGGCTCGTCCGGGCTGGCCGCCGCGCTCGCCGCCGACAGCCAGGTCAACAGCGTGGCATAGAGGGTCGCGGGGTCGACCGGCTTGGCGATAAAGTCGTTCATGCCCGCCGCCAGACAACGGTTGCGATCCTCGGCGAAGGCGTTGGCGGTCATGGCCAGGATCGGCCGCCGTGCCCAGTGCGGCAGGGTCCGGATCTCCCGCGTCGCCTCCAGCCCGTCCAGCTGCGGCATCTGCATGTCCATCAGGATCAGGGCATAGTTCCCCACGCGCGCTTTCTCGACCGCCTCGCGTCCGTCTCGCGCGGTGTCCGCGTAAAGTCCGACATCGTGCAGCAACTCCAGGGCAACCTCGCGGTTGATTGGCTCGTCCTCGGCAAGCAGCAGCCGCTTGCCGCCGTGCAGTCGACGCAGGGTCGCTTCCACATCCTGCTCCCGCCGCGTGTCGCCACCGGCGGGTTGGGGTCGCGCGCCGCGGCCGAGACGCGCCGTGAACCAGAACAGGCTGCCGCGTCCGGGTTCGCTTTCCGCGCCCGCCTCCCCGCCCATCAGGCGGGCTAACCTGGCGGTCAGGGCAAGCCCCAGCCCGGTCCCGCCGAAGCGCCGGGCGGTGGAGTCATCGGCCTGCTCAAAGGCGCCGAAGAGTCGGGCCAAGGCGTCCGGGGCGATGCCGATCCCCGTGTCCTGAACCTCGAAGCGCACGAGGAGCCCGTGCGCATCTTCGGTCAGCAACCCGCAACGCAGGGCGATCGTGCCGCGCTCGGTAAACTTGACCGCGTTGCCCGCGAGGTTGAGCAAGGCCTGGCGCAGCCGGGTGGCGTCCCCGCGCAGCCACTGGGGGACACCCCCGCGGTCCACGGTCAGTGCGATTCCCTTGGCATCGGCCGCGACCGAAACGATCGAACGCACATGATCGAGCAGCTCATCCAAGGCGAAGTCGCTCTGCGCCAGCGCGATCTTACCGGCTTCGATCTTGGAGAGGTCGAGGATGTCGTTGAGTAGCGCAAGCAGGTGGTGTGCGGCCGTGTCGACCTTGGCGAGCCGCTCAGCCTGCATCGCGGTGGTCCGGTCCTGGCGCATCAGGTAGGTCAGTCCGATGATGGCGTTCATCGGCGTGCGAATCTCGTGGCTCATGTTGGCCAGGAAGGCGCTCTTGGAGCGGTTGGCGGCCTCCGCCTGCTCGCGCGCCTGCACGAGCTGCCCGGTGCGCTCATCGACGAGCTGCTCCAAATGATCACGATAGCGGTTCAGCTCATCCTCGGTCCGCTTGCGCTCGGTGATGTCGCGCCCCGTCACCACCGCGCCGACGATGCGGCCGTCGTTGTCCGGGATGGGCGCAAAGCTGTAGCTGCCCACCCAGGCCGCCCCCGTGTCGGTGCGCCGCAACGCATATTCGACATTGCTGGCTGTCTCTCCCCGCAGTGCCCTGGAGACCGGCCAGCACGTCAAGGGCGCGCGCTCGCCAGTGTCCATGAAGACCTCCAGGGTCTTGGCAGACTCGGTCAGGGTGTGAAAGCACTCCGTCTTATCCTGGAACTTGTGAAAGGTGGCGAAGGCGTCGTTGAGGTCGATGAACCGCCCCTCGGCATCGGCGATGACCACGGCATCATTCATACTCGCCAGGGCCGCCTCCAGGCGCTCTTTGGCCAGATCGAGCCGCTCCAGCGCCAGGCGCAGACGCGTCTCACTTTCCCGCAGTGCCGCCTCGGCGCGCCGGGCGCGCAACACGGCAATCGTCAGCACCACCACCACGGCCAACAAGAGCGCGAGGGCGGCCAGCACGCCATGCACCAACCGACGGTGGAGACTGTAGAGTGTTTCCGGGCGATTGATGATCCGGCTGTCGGGGGGCAAGGTGCCGGGGTCCACCCCAAAGCGACGCAGTTGGATGTCGTCCAGCTCCGGGCGGGCCGTGCTCTGCTCGACCGGGATCCGGGCCGGGTCCTCCCCGGCCAGGACCCGCAAGGCCAGGGCCGCCGCCTGCCCGCCGTGCTCCCGGCCATCGAGCAGCAGGCCGCCGACGATGCCCTGGCCAAGACGGGTCCCGTGCATCGCATAGACCGGTGCCGGACTGGCGGCGGCGATGCGCCGAGTGCTCTGCGCCCGGGGAAAGACGTGGCCGGCCGCGTCGGTCACATAGGTGAGGATCAGCACCAGGGTGTCGGGCGGCAGGGCGGCGAGTTGCCGTTCCAACTCCGGCAAGGGGACATCGGGGGCGAAATCGATCTGGAGGCGCTGACGCAGGCCGGGCAGAACCAGGTCCATCTCCTGCCGCAGCGCCAGCCCGGAGGCGGTGTAGTCCTGCACCACCAGCACCCGGCGAGCCCCGGGATGCAGGCGCAGCGCCAGGTCCAGCGTCCCGGCGATGTCCTGGATCTCCGCCACCCCGGTCATGCCGGGCCTGTCTTCCAGCATCTCGGAGCGCAATCCGTTGATCCCGGCGAAGACCACCGGGACTCCGGGGAAGAGTTCCACGGGGTAGGCGCGCAGCAGGTCGAGTGCCGGATTATCCAGCGCAATCACCAGGTCCACCGGCTGACCCCGGTACTTGTGCACCAGCATGTCCTTCAGGAAGGCGAGATGCTCGGGCCCGGGAAAGCGCTTGGCATCAAGGTACTCGACTGCCGGCACCTGGTCCGGATAAGCGGCCTTCAAACCCGCCAGCAGGCCGCTGAGCTCGTCGTCGGCCCAGGCGTCTCCGGGATGGTATGCGCTCAGGATCACCACGGCCGGCTCCGGGACCGCGACGGACGCGCCGGATTCCGTCGCCACGGCACGGGTGCCGAGCCCGGGGTCTGAACCGACAGCTGAACCCGTGTCTGAACCGGTGCCCGAACCAGCGGCGGACACCGCCCAAGCGGCACCCCCAATTGCGGCCAACGCGCAACCCAGGCCAAGGACCCAGCCCAGAAAGACCGCCGCGATGAGTCGCCACAACACCTTATGAAGTCCCCCGAAGGCCGGCGGCGTAAACCACCAGCGGGTCGGCCGCAACAGGTCGCAGTATGACATGACGGCTTGCGATTGCGACCGGGCGGGTTGCGCTCGATTTTGTCGCATGATTTTCCGGCAATCGCCTGGACCCTTGGAGGCTCGCCCATCGTGACCACGAAAGCGGCGCAACTGCGGGTCAACCAGGCCTGGCGTGAGCGTACCGGATTACAACTGGTGCAAGCCTGGCTCCCCAAGCGCGTGGTCCAGCGATTGGACCAACTGGTCACGGTGACCGGCGCACGCGGGCGCGCCGGCGTGCTGACCGAGCTGATCGAGGACGCGCCCACAGCCGCCGACGGCAGCACAGAGACTACATAACGCAACGACACGCGGTGGATTGGACTGGTCAAACCTGACCTGGCAGTTTCCCCTCTCCCATCTATACTGGCTGCGGAATGAAGGCGTCAAAGAGACACCCGTTGCCCGGCACGCCGACTCGTCCATCACCTGATTCACGAGGGAGTCGTCCCGAGGTGGAGTTACCGCCTGCGGGGCGCCATTCGCCTTGCTGACCGGTTCTACGTCCTGCCGGTGACCCAATCATGGGGTCGCCAGGATCACCAGCAGCATCCAGGCACTCGAGTCCGGTGACGCGATCGAGCCCGATGAACCGATACAGCCCTGGCCGGTAACCGCATCGGCCACCGGCAATCGCTGGTGGTGGTGGCTGTCGGCCTTACTGCTCGCGCTCCTGGTGATCAGTCGCTGCGGCATCGCGGGCTGAACGTTGATCGTGCCGCACCCCGAACCTCGACCACGATCAACGCTTCCGGGGTTTATTCACACATGCGTGGTCGAGCGCTTGGATCAATTGGTCACGACTACCGGCGCACACGGGCGTCAGCGTGTTGACCAAAGCGCCGGTGATCCGCAAGCAAGGCTCCGATATCGAATCAATCGGCACCAGTCGCTCAGCGGTCAAGCGCCCGCCCCGCCGTCGCGCACCAGCACGATCAACTCCTTGGGTCCATGCACACCATAGGTCAGCGTCTGTTCGATATCGGCGGACTTCGACGGACCGGTGATCAGCAAGGCGTTGGTCGGCAGGCGTTGCGCCCAGCCCTGAGCGTCGATCAATTCAGCAAAGGTGCTGTAAATCGTTCCGGCATCCAGCACGACGACATGGAGCGGCGGCACCAGTGACAGCAGCCGGGGCTCATGGATATCCGGCCACAGCACCAGGGTTCCGGTCTCGGCAATCGCACCGCGGCAGCCGGTGAAGCCCGCCTGGACCTGATCGAACAGTTCACCCCGCCAGCGCTCGATCGGCTCCTGATAGGGTTGCAGGCGGATGGCAGACGGCATCGGCCAGGCACCTTGCAGTTTGGCCGCGACGGGTCCACCGCCACCGCACAGCAGTTCCGTCACCCCACGCTGACGCAATAGGTCGTGCAGCACCCGCGGCCAGTCGTCGCCGACCCGCTGCACTTGGCCGCGAACCGCCGCCAGTCGCTCCTGGAAACGCGCCAACCGTTCGGTTGAATCCCAATCGAAACGGCGGACCGCAACCGCGGCTGCCGAACTGACCGCGGGCGGCACGGCTGCCCGCAGGCGCGTGAGAATTCCTGCCTTCGCATCGGTCATGATCACCTCCGAATAACAAGGCGCTAAGCCACCGCCAGTGGACGCGGCAGCTCCACGGATTCGGCATGGGGCGCCGGACGACCGAGATAATAGCCCTGGGCACAATCGACCCCCAGCTCACTCAGAACGGCGTAGATTTCGGCGTTCTCCACATATTCCGCAATCACCCGCTTCCCCATGCCGTGAGCCATGTCGGTGATTGCCTTGACGAAGATCCGGTCCTCCCGGTTGGTTGCAAGGTCGCGGACAAAGGCGCCGTCGATCTTGACGTCGTCGACCGGGAGCTTGCGCAGATAGGCGTAGGACGCATAACCGGTACCGAAGTCATCCAGAGCGAAGCGGCAACCGAGCTGCCGGATGCCCTGCATCAGCTCGGTCGCCCTGGCGATACTCCCTACCGCGGCGGTTTCAGTCACCTCGAAGGCCAGACGCGTCGGCGTCACCCGGTGCCCCGCCAGCAAGCGTTCGACGTCGGGCAGCAGCGACTCGTCGTCCATGGCGCTCCCGGACAGATTGATCGCCAGCCGCAGGCGTGGGTCCAGGCCGAGCAGCGTGACCGCATGCGCCAACACCCAATGATCGATGGCCCGAATCTGACCGGTTTTCTCCGCGATCGGGATGAAGCGATCCGGATAAACCAACTCGCCGCGCGGGTCGCGCAGCCGCAGCAGGGCTTCCCAGTGCTGCACGATCCCGCTCGCGATATCGACGATCGGCTGGAAGTGCAACTCGAAGCGGTCCTCGCGCAGGCCCTCGGCGATCTTGTCCCGCCAGGTGACACGGGCATCCGCCTGCTCGCGGGCGCGGTCGTCGGCGGAGAACAGGTGCCAGCGTCCGCGACCCTTCTCCTTGGCCTGGAACATGGCGAGATCCGCATTCGCCAGCAGCTCATGCGCCTCGCGGCCCTGATCGGGGAACAGGGCAATCCCGATACTGGCACTGACCCGGTGGACGCGGACATGCTCCCGCACAATGATAGAGCGCACCGCGGCCTGGATGCGTTCGGCGTACTCCAGGGCGGTGCCCTCGTTGCATTCCGGAAGCACCAGGGCAAACTCATCCCCGCCCAAACGAGCCAGGATATCGCTTGGGTGGGCCAGTTTACCCAACTGGTCGCCAACGCGCTGCAACATCAGATCGCCGACCTGGTGCCCGCTCAGATCATTCACATCCTTGAAATGATCCAGATCGAGAAACAGCAGGGCACCGCGGTGACCAAAGCGCAGTGCCGCATCCAATACGCGGCAGAAGTCGTCGTTGAAACGCCGTCGGTTGAACAAACGCGTCAAGGGATCGTGGTCGGCCAACCACACCAACCGCGCTTCCGCCTCTTCCCGATCGCGTTGCAGCAGTTCCATCCGATCGGTCAGCGCCTGGGCGGTCTCGCTGAGCTGATCCAGTTCGTCCTTTGGCGCCAACCTGCCGCCCACCGGGGGTAACCGTGCCCGCAACTCCCGATAGCGATTATCGGCCAACAGCGGCAAGGCGATCGCGATCCGCTGCAGCCGACCCACCGAGGACTGGGCAACCCAGAACAGCAGCGAGGCGGATAAAATCAGCCCACCCAACCCGAGCAGGATGCTGATGCGGGTCGCCGCCTGGATCGCCTGACGCTCGGCCGTCACCTCGTTCACCAGGAGGACACTGATACCGGGGGCCAAGGCATCCACCCGGAAGACCTCGAACCATTGGCCGTCAAGCGCACCGAGCACGGGTTGGCCCGCACCCGCAACATCGCGCGGTGCGGTGACGAGGTCGGCGGCAATGGCGCGAATAATCGGTTCGGTCCGCCCCGGGTGGGTCATCGCCGGATAGCGGACCGCGTGACTGAGGTCCGCGGAACCCGTTGCCGCGCCGGTGAAGACAGCCACCTCGGCCCCGGTCAGGGCATTGAAGGCAAGCAAGGCATCGGCTAGTGAGCGTCCAAGCACCAGCGTTCCCCCGGTTTCGCCTTCCCAGAGAATCGGCGCGGCCAGGAACTGGAGGCACTCGGGCCGGCACGTGAACAGCCGGGCGACGCCCTCGTCAGCACCGCGCAGTCCGGCGAACAGCGCGGCGTCCGGTGCCTGAGCATCCGCCGGCCAGACCAGCACGGGCACACCGACCGGGTTGATCCAGAGCACCAAGCGAATATCCCATTCCAGGCCCAGCAAGGCCCCTTCGCTCTCGAGTCCGCGCGCCAAACGGGCACCGAAGTCCCGGCCGCCCGGCGTATCGGCCGGAGCATTCTGGCCCAAGGTTCGCACCACGCTCACCAGCCGGGTCATTTCCTCGTAGTTGTTCTCCAACAGTCCACGCAACTGGCGGACCTGGTTCGCCCGGACACCCGATTGCTGGAGTTCGAACTGAGCGAGCGATTGGTGGTAGGCCATGAGCGCGAGCGCGCCGTTAACCAGCAAGAGGATCAGCGAAAGAGCGATCAGCGCCTGCCAACGCAGGCTCAGAAACGCCGACCCCGATCTGTCCCGCCGCAGGCTGCCCAAGATTGCGGTCAGCTAGCAGGTGGTGGCGACGGGCGGCACGAACCGGCGCCAACCCTTCACCAACCTGGACGGCGAAGACGCGCGGATGCGCAGCGCATCGCTGCTCGGATGTCGTTCGTGGTCGGGTCTAGACATGACGTGTTGACCGATGTCCCCGCGGACCCTTGGGTCCAACTGTTGGCAAAGTCGTCGAACGCGGGCCAGCCACCGTCGCGGACCGCGGGTGTCGGCTGCCGCCGCGGGCCGGCAGCGCACCGCCCACCGATTCTGGTTGGTGACCACGGCCACCAGCAGACAGCCCAAGCTCCCCGGCGCATCCGCGCAACATCAACGCAGGGGTGTTCAGGATAGCCGGGAATGGCTCGCGCGAGTAGTGGATTCAGCGGATGCCATGGATGACGGAACCATTGCAAGCGCCCCCGGAAGCAGCTAGGGTTGCGACGCCCAAAACGAAGACGCCTCGCACCGTGCCGAGGCCATATTCTGACCACCGGAGGAAAAAACGATGGGTTACCAAGCTATCTATGACCGCTCCATCAAAGACCCCAATGGCTTCTGGGCGGAAGCCGCCGACCTGATCGACTGGGTCCGGCCCTGGGACCGCGTGCTCGACGACTCCCGCCCGCCCTTCTACCGCTGGTTCAGCGGGGCGGAACTCAACACCTGCTACAACGCCGTCGACCGCCATGTGGCGACCCGCGGCGACCAGCCGGCGATCATCCACGACAGCCCGGTGACCAACTCCAAGGAGGTCATCACCTATCGGCAACTGCAGGACCGGGTGTCCCACTTCGCCGGGGCGCTGCGTGACCTCGGGGTCACCAAGGGCGACCGGGTCATCATCTACATGCCGATGGTCCCCGAAGCCCTGGTCGCCATGCTCGGCTGCGCCCGCATCGGCGCCATCCACTCCGTGGTGTTCGGCGGTTTCTCCTCCCTGGAACTGGCCACCCGCATCAACGACGCCAAGCCGAAGGTCATGGTGGCCGGCTCCTGCGGCATCGAAACCACCCGCGTCATCCAGTACAAGCCGCTGCTCGACGAAGCGATCAACCTGGCGACTCACAAGCCCGACCACTGCATCATCTACCAGCGCCCACAAGGACCCGGAACCCTGGTCGAAGGCCGCGACGTCGGCTGGGCCGAGGCGGTGGCCGCGGCGCAACCCGCCGACTGCGTCCCGGTGGCGGCGACCGACCCACTCTACATCCTCTATACCTCAGGAACGACCGGGGTTCCCAAGGGCGTGGTGCGCGATAACGGCGGACATGCGGTGGCGCTGGCCTGGAGCATGGGCAATGTCTACGGCGTGAAACCCGGTGAAGTCTACTGGGCCGCTTCCGACGTGGGCTGGGTCGTGGGCCACTCCTACATCGTCTATGCGCCCCTGTTGATGGGCTGCACCACCATCGTCTACGAGGGCAAGCCGGTCGGCACCCCGGACGCCGGCGCCTTTTGGCGCGTGGTCGAAGAGCACAAGGTTTCGGTGCTCTTCACCGCCCCGACCGCGTTTCGCGCCATCAAGCGCGACGACCCCAACGCGGAATACGTCAAGAAATACGACCTCAGCAGCCTGCGCACGCTGTTCCTGGCCGGCGAGCGCTGTGACCCCGATACCCTGGGCTGGGCCGAACGGATTCTGAAGGTTCCGGTCATCGACCACTGGTGGCAGACCGAGACCGGTTGGGCCATCGCCGCCAACTGCATTGGAATCGAGCAACTGCCGGTGAAGCCGGGCTCGCCCACCCGGGCCGTTCCCGGCTATGCCGTCGAGGTGCTGGATGAGAACGGGGAACCGGTCAAGCCCGGTGACATCGGCCGGATCATGATCAAACTGCCGCTGCCGCCCGCCTGCCTGCCCACCCTGTGGGGCAACGAGGAGCGCTACTTCCAGTCCTACCTCGCCATCCAGCCGGGCTATTACCTGTCCGGTGACGCGGGCTATATCGACGAGGACGGATATATCTTCGTGATGAGCCGCATCGACGACATCATCAATGTCGCCGGCCACCGTCTGTCCACCGGCGGCATGGAGGCCGTGCTGGCCGGGCACCAGGATGTCGCCGAGTGCGCGGTGATCGGTGCGGCGGATCAACTCAAGGGCGAGTTGCCGCTCGGTCTGGTCGTGCTCAAGTCCGGAGTGACGCGGGATCACGCGATCATCCAGAAGGAACTGGTGACCAAGGTCCGTGACGAGATCGGTCCGGTGGCCGCCTTCAAGACCGTGGTCATCGTGCCGCGCCTGCCCAAGACCCGCTCCGGCAAAACCCTGCGCGGCACCATGAAGAGCATCGCCGACGGCAAGGAGTACAAGGCGCCGGCCACCATCGACGATCCGGCCATTCTGGACGAGATCGAGGCCGCACTCGCGGCCATCGGCTACGCCAAGCACGGCTGATCCGTCCCGCCTATCGAGCCTTCATACCTGATATCCGGACAGAACTCGTGTGGGGGCGGGTTTAAGACCCACCCCTACGTCAGGTTATCACGCTTGAGGGCGATCATAGCTCACCGGCGGGATTTCCCCGCCGGTGACCCGCCTCAACCGCCCCGCCGCCGCTAGCACAGTTTCTCGTTCCCACGTTCCGCGTGGGAATGCCGGGCGGGCGCTCCGCGTCCGGTCTTGGCGCCGGACGCGGAGCGCCCGCACGTGCTCCCACGCAGGAGCGTGGGAGCCAGAATGGCTTAACTTAATGGCATTGACGCCGGAGCGTGGGAGCGAGCGACAACGGGCGGGAAAGTGCGGGTTATGGGGTTGGGTGATGCGGTTCGAGTACTCACCGCATCCTACTCGCTCACCGGCGGGATGTGCTCGGCGGTGAGCCGCCTCCACCACCCCGCATCAAGCACTAACGCATCGCGCTGCAAAGCGCGGTCGCCGTCATCAATGCTCTCTATTGTCGACAAACAGGCTTGACAACCTGAATATTTCAGCTATCTTTGCCTGAAATCGCATAAAAGTGTCGACACTTTAAATGGAAGCTCAAGCGGACGTTCAACCTGACGAGGCGTCCACCATCGCCGACCGCGTCTTCGGGCAACTCCGTCAGGCGATCGTCGAGGGGAATATCCCCCCCGGCAGCAAAATCAGTGAACCGGAAATGGCCGCGCGCTACGGAATCAGCCGCGGACCGCTGCGCGAAGCGATGCGGCGCTTGGAGTCCGCCAATCTGGTGGAGCGGCGCCCGAACCTGGGCGCGCGGGTCATTACGCTGTCCAGCGAGCAGTTGCTGGAAATCTACATGATCCGCGAAGCGCTGGAAGGTCTGGCCGCCCGCCTCGCCGCGGAACGAATGTCGGCGGCTGCCATCGCCGACCTCAAAGCGCTGCTGGAGCAGCACCGCGGGGAGATCGCCCGCGAATACTGGCAGGCCTATTTCCAGAAGGAAGGGGACATGGATTTTCACTACCGCATCGTTCAGGGCAGCGGCAATCAGCGCCTGATCGGCATCCTGTGCGACGACCTCTACCACTTGGCGCGCATGTACCGCTGCAAGTTCGGGATGGTCAGCAACCGGGCGCGCGATGCCTTGAAGGAGCATGAACTGATCGTCGATGCCATCGCCGAGCGGGACGGCGAACTGGCCGAACTCATGATGCGTCGACACATCCGCGCCTCGCGGCGCAACGTCGAGCGCCGTCTTGCCACCGAGACCACCACCCAACACCGGACCGACCCATGACCCAAGCGAACACCCCCGGCGCCCGTCTGCGCCAGGCCGTCAACGACGAGCACCCACTCCAAGTCGTCGGCGCCATCAGCGCCTATCACGCCATGATGGTGGAGCGTACCGGCTATCGTGCCGTCTACCTCTCCGGCGGCGGGGTCGCGGCGGGCTCCTTCGGGGTGCCGGATTTGGGGATCACCAGTCTCAACGACGTGCTGGAAGACGTGCGCCGCATCACCTTCGCCACGCAACTCCCGCTGCTGGTGGACGCGGACACCGGCTGGGGCGGCGCCTTCAACATCGCCCGCACCGTGCGGGAGATGGCGCGCGCCGGGGCGGCCGGCATCCATATCGAGGATCAGGTTGCCGCCAAGCGCTGCGGACACCGTCCGAACAAGGCCATCGTCTCCAAGGAAGAGATGGTCGACCGCATCAAGGCCGCTGTGGACGCCCGCACCGATGACCTGGTCATCATGGCGCGCACCGACGCCCTGGCGGTCGAAGGCATGGAATCCGCCATCGAGCGCGGCATCGCCTGCGTCGAGGCCGGCGCCGACATGATCTTCCCCGAGGCCATCGTGGAACTGGAGCAATACCGCCGCTTCGTGGCCGCCGTCGGCGTCCCGGTCCTCGCCAACATCACCGAGTTCGGCGCCACCCCGCTGTTCACCACCCAGGAACTGGGCGAGGCCGGATGCTCGCTGGTCCTCTATCCACTCTCCGCCTTCCGGGCAATGAACAAGGCCGCGCTCAACGTCTACCAGGCGATTCGCCGGGACGGCACCCAGGCCAAGGTGGTGGAGACCATGCAGACCCGCATGGAACTCTATGACTATCTCAATTATCACAGCTTCGAGCAGAAGCTCGACGCGCTGTTCGCGACGGACAAGGATTAGACAACTCCGGTGCGCCGGTGAACGCACTGCTGTTCACCGACCGACCAGCCCCTCCTACATCACTGAACCAAGAGAGAGATCCGCATGGCCGAGCAAGAGAGCCTATTGCCGAAGGCGAAGAAGTCCGTCGCACTCTCCGGCACCGCCGCCGGCAACACCGCCGTCTGTACCGTCGGGCGCACCGGCAACGACCTGCACTATCGGGGCTACGACATCCTCGACTTTGCCGATCACGCCGACTTCGAGGAGATCGCCCATCTCCTGATTCACGGGCACTTGCCGAGCCGGGCGGAACTCGTCTCCTACAAGCACCGTCTGCGCACCATGCGCGGCCTGCCCGCCGCGATGAAGACCGCGCTGGAGCAACTCCCGCCCTCGTCCCATCCGATGGACGTGCTGCGCACCGGGACCTCGCTGCTCGGCACCCTGGAGCCCGAAAAGGAATCGATGCCCTTCGCCGGCGCCCGCGCCATCGGTGACCGGCTGATCGCCTGTGCCGGCTCCATGCTGCTGTATTGGCACCACTATGCCCATCACGGCCGGCGCATCGAGGTGCAGACGGAAGACGACTCCATCGGCGGACACTTCCTGCACCTGCTGCACCAGCACACCCCGTCGACGGCCTGGGTGCGCGCCATGCACACCTCGCTCAACCTCTATGCCGAGCACGAGTTCAACGCCTCGACCTTCACCTCGCGGGTCATCGCCGGCACCAACTCCGACATCTACTCCGCCATCACCGGCGCCATCGGCGCGCTGCGCGGACCCAAGCACGGCGGCGCCAACGAGGTCGCCTGCGAAATCCAGCAGCGCTATACCGACCCGGACGATGCGGAGACCGACATCAAGGCCCGCATGGAGCGCAAGGAAATCGTCATCGGCTTCGGCCACCCGGTCTATACGGTCGGCGACCCGCGCAACGAGGTCATCAAGGGCGTCGCCCGGCGGCTGTCCGAGGCCAACCAGGACACCCGCATGTTCGAGGTCGCGGAGCGGCTGGAAACCGTGATGTGGGATCTCAAGAAAATGTTCCCCAATCTCGACTGGTTCTCCGCCGTCGCCTACTCCCAGATGGGCATCCCCACCGCGATGTTCACACCCATCTTCGTGATCGCCCGGATCACCGGCTGGACCGCCCACGTCATCGAGCAGCGTCAGGACAACAAGATCATCCGTCCGAGCGCCAACTACATCGGTCCGGAAAATCGCAAGTGGGTGCCGCTCGACCGGCGTTAAACCGCGCCCGGCGCGCTATGCGATGTTTTTGGATGGGCTCGGCCCCGGCAGACTCGACGATCGCTGCAGCCGGCGCGGTTTAAGTGATTTCCGGGAAATGACCGACCGATGTGTAGGGGCGACTTTAGTCGCCCCTAAAGCCGCCTTGGCGCCTGCTGACCAAGGCTGAAGCCTCGGACTCCAGCGGGCGCCTGCCGACGCCCTGTCCGGTCGCCGCGCGGTGTGATAGCGTTCGCACCTGATATCCAGACAGACCTTCGTGTAGGGGCGGGTTTGAAACCCGCCCCTATGTCCCGTTATAACGTCCGAAGGCTATATGCAAAGCGGGGCGCTCTGCCCCTCGAACGCCGACGACGGGAATCATGGTCATGGCCGGCTGGCGGCCTCGCAAAGCCCTCCGCATTCGATCATTTAGCCCCATCGCCAAGGGTCCGCAGCCGTTCCCGCAGCAACCCCGGCCAGTCACCCTGACTGCCGGGCAGCTTCCCCGCCTCTTCCAACCCCTCCAGAATCTTCAGCCCACGCAGCAGATAGTCCCGGGCCACATCCGGTGCGGCAAGTCCTGGACCGCTCAGCTTCCAGAGCGAGGCGACGACATCGCGCTGCCACTCTGCGTTGCTCGGGTCGCTCCCGGCCAGACGCTCGGCAATCGCCAGATCCTCCGTATAAGCCGCCAGCGCCCCCGCCAGGTCGCCCTGCGCGGTCTTGAGGTCGCCGATCTTGTTCAGGCTCACCGACCGATCGCGCTGCCAGCCGGCGTTGCTCGGGTCGCTCCCGGCCAGGCGCTCGCGGATCGCCTGGCTCTCGGTATAAGCCGCCAGCGCCCCCGCCAGGTCGCCCTGCGCGGTCTTGAGGTCGCCGATCTTGTTCAGGCTCACCGACCGATCGCGCTGCCAGCCGGCGTTGCTCGGGTCGCTCCCGGCCAGGCGCTCGCGGATCGCCTGGCTCTCGGTATAAGCCGCCAGCGCCCCCGCCAGGTCGCCCTGCGCGGTCTTGAGGTCGCCGATCTTGTTCAGGCTCACCGACCGATCGCGCTGCCAGCCGGCGTTGCTCGGGTCGCTCCCGGCCAGGCGCTCGCGGATCGCCTGGCTCTCGGTATAAGCCGCCAGCGCCCCCGCCAGGTCGCCCTGCGCGGTCTTGAGGTCGCCGATCTTGTTCAGGCTCACCGACCGATCGCGCTGCCAGCCGGCGTTGCTCGGGTCGCTCCCGGCCAGGCGCTCGCGGATCGCCTGGCTCTCGGTATAAGCCGCCAGCGCCCCCGCCAGGTCGCCCTGCGCGGTCTTGAGGTCGCCGATCCTGCTCAGGCTCGCCGCCAGATCGCGCTGCCAGCCGGCGTTACTCGGGTCGCTCCCGGCCAGGCGCTCGCGGATCGCTTGGCTCTCGCTATAAGCCGCCAGCGCCCCCGCCAGGTCGCCCTGCACGGTCTTGAGGTCGCCGATCTTGTTCAGGCTCACCGACCGATCGCGCTGCCAGCCGGCGTTGCTCGGGTCGCTCTCCGCCAGTCCTTTGAAGACCTCCGCTGCGTCGATATAAAGCCGCGCGGCACCCGACAGGTCGCCGAGCGCGCTTGCCAACTCACCGGAATGGAGACGATTCGCGGCACGCCGTCGTATCGCAACAGGGTCACCGCTCGGCGCCCCCTGCTGCGCATAGTACTTGTCGATGCGCGCTTGGGTATCGCGCAGAAGCTCCAGCCGACCGATGGGTTGGAGCTTCTCGCGCAGATCGAAGGTCATGAAGTTGACCAGACCCTCAGCGGAACTGAGGGCCGTCTCGGCGCGCCGCGCCTCGGCCGCGGCCCGTTGCCATTGCCACCCGGCAACGCCCGCGACGGCGGCGAGACCGAGGATGACTGCGGCGACCGCCGCCCGCCCGCGCCGACGGCCGCGCTCCGCGTGCGCGCGGCTCTCGCGGATATAGCCGCCATCCGCCTGGCTCAGCCCTTCCGGGTAGACCGCCAGCCGACCCTCGGCCTCGGCGAGCGGGGCACCGGCGAGCAGATAGCCGGGGTGCCGGCCGTGCGTCTCCCAGTCGGCGAGTCGGCTGCGCAACCCTTCCTGCCAGAGTCGGAAGACGCGGTCCTCGCCGACCCAGGTCCGCAGGCGGTCCCACTCGCGAATCAGCGCCTCGTGCGCAATCTCGGCCAGGGGTTCGTCGTCGGCGCCGCCGGAGGTGACGACCAGCCGGCTCGCCACGAGCCGCGGCAGCAAATCCTGATCCTGATCGGCGATCCGCCGGAGGCTGGCGACCTGCCGGGTGCCGACATCCGCGGCGCGCTCGGCCGGGCGCACCAGTTGGATCAGGATGCGGCGGGCGCGGGTGCGGTCCGCCTCGCTCAACGCATCAATGACACCATCCGCGTACGCCGAGAGCGCGCGCCGCACCCCGCCCAGACGCTCCAGTGCCACGGCGTCGATGCAGCGGGCCTGCTGCTGGTCCCAGAGTTGGAAGAGCGCGAACTGGAGCAGCGGCAGCCGACCGGGCTGATCCTCCAGATCGGCGACCATGGCGTCGACCAGACCGGGGCCGAAGCGCACGCCGCAGGCCGCCGCCGGCCCCAGGATGGCGGCCTTGAGATCATCCGTGTCCAGGGGACCGACCTGACACTGGCGCTCCGGGGCGATGAAGGGAGCCGTGGGTCCGTCCATCGCGCGGCCCATGAAATCCGCCCGCAGGGCGAGCAGCAGACGCACCGACACCCCAGCCGCGGGGTCGACGGCGGCCAGCCCGCCGAGTGCGACGGCAAAGGCGCGGGCGCGCGCCGGGTCGCCGGTCTGGACATTGGTGAAGAGTTCCTCGAACTGATCGACGACGAGCAGCAGACGCGTACCGGGGGCGTCCGCCGACCACTCGCGCAGCACCGCCATGAAACCGGCCGGGTCCTCGATCAACAGGGCGTTCAGGCGGCGCCGCTCCTCGACCCGTTGGCCGGGGGTGAGACCGGGCGCGAGCAGCGCCCCGGCCAGGGCATCGAACGGATCGACACCGGGGCGGATACGAATGAACCGCCAGCCGCCCCGGTCAGCGAGCACGGGCAACAGTCCGGCCCCGATCAGCGACGACTTACCGCCGCCGGAGGGACCGATGAGGGTAACGAGACGCTCACGCTCCACGCGGTCGGCGAGTTGCCGGATCAGGTCGGTGCGCCCGAAGAAGTCGGCCCGATCCACCGGCTCGAAGGCGGACAAGCCTTTGTAGGGGTTGCGCGGGCGCCACTCGCGCTCCAGTTCCGGACAGGCGGCAAAGAGCGTGCGCACCGGGATGAGCTGGGCGGATTGGTCCTCGGTACGCGCGGCCACCACCAGACCGACAACAGCGCCCTGCGTCGGGTCCCAGGCGGCGGTACCGCTGAAACCGCCCTGCACCAGCCCCCGTTCGACATCGAGCTGGACCCGTCCCAGGGTGTTTTCGCCGCGACAGGTGCCGGGGCGGTGAACACCTTCGTCGATCGCGGCGGGGAAACCGAAGCAGTGCACGGGACGCTGGGTGTAATCCTCCGGGTCGAGCGCCAGGAGCGCGGCCGGTGCGGCCGCGGCCGGCGCCTCATCGGCCAATTCCAACACGGCGATGTCCTCGGGGACCTTGGTGCCGTCGTCCCGCGCCGGGTGCCAGCAGACCACCCGGCCGCTGGTCCGGAAGGGTACCGCCAGCAGCGGCAGATCCAGCGGCACGGCACCGGCCGGCGCCGCGGACGCCAGGGCGAGCGCTGGATCAGCCAGCGCCTCCGCCACCACATGGGCGCAGGTGACGACATGACGCGGGGTGACCAGGAGTCCGCAACCGACCGTCAGCCCTGGGCTGCCGGCCAGACTGATGCGAACCTGCGAGGCGTGGGGGTCGGACATGGGTTTCGATCCTTACTCCGGCCACTCTGGCCGACTCTGGCTCACACGCTCCGGCGTGGGAGCAGGTGCGGGCGCTCCGCGTCCAGTGCGCAGACCGGACGCGGAGCGCCCGCACGACACGCCCACGCTGGAGCGTGGGAGCGAGCGAAAAGGAGAAGCGACGTTCTTGCTTTACCAAAGCGGACCGCGCAGCGGTCCGTTCGCGCTTGACACTGACTGACAATTTGTCAATGTCAATGAGACGGTCAGCCCGTAGCCCGTAGGATGCGGTGAGGAACGAACCGCATCGCCGGTCGCACGGTCGGTGCTGCGGTTCGTTCCTCACCGCAGCCCACCCTGCGCGAGGCGTGCCCGTAGGGCCGCCAGGTCGTGCTCCAGGCGCTGCCGGGCCTGAGCCTCGGCGTCGGCCCGCCGGGTCTGCTCGACCGCCCGCTGCGCTTCGGCGTCGGCCCGGTTCACGGCCTCGCGTTTGGCCTGCGCCTCGGCATCGGCCCGCTGCGCCTCGGTAGCGGCCCGGTCCACGGCCTCGCGTTTGGCCTGGGCCTCGGCGTCAGCCCGCCGCGCCTCGGCGTTGGCGCGGTCCTCGGCCTCGCGTTTGGCCTGCGCCTCGGCATCGGCCCGCCGCATCTCGGCGTCGGCCCGCTGCGCCTCGGCATCGGCTTGCCGCGCCGCCGCCTCAGCGCGCTCCCGATCCGCGCGCCAGCCGGGGAGGACGAAGCCGGCATAAACCGGATCGTCGCGCAACGCCTCCAGCTCCGGTCGGCGCGCCAGGTCGGTCGGGCGGAATTGCAGCCCCGGCAGCACCCGCGAGCAGATGACCCCGGCCTGTGGTGCGATGGGCGTATAGAACCCGGTGGGGGTGCGGGTGTAGAACGCCTGGTGGGCGGGGTTCTGGTGCAGGATGTAATACTCGGGTACGCCCCCGGCGGCGTATTCGGCCTTCTTGATGACGGTATCCCGCTCGATGCCGCTGCGCTCCCGGTCGGACAGGGCCTCGATACAGAGGTCGAACACCCCGTGGTAGGAGCAATCCAAGGGCAGCAGCGGCTGGGGATTGTCGTTGCGCACCACGCCGAAATCGGGCTTGCGGATGACGGTGCCGCTCGGCAGCGGCAATCGGAAACCCATCTCCAAGCCGACCAGTTGCGCGCAGGGGTGGGTGCGCAGGAAGTGCCGCACCAGTTCGCTGAACCAGGCATAGACCAGAAAGGTCTCGTAATCGGACACCGGTTTCTCCTCCAGGCGGCCGTTGTTCCACTCGTAATGGTGGTCCGACTCCAGGTAATAGGTGGTCCAGTAAACCGCCTCCGAGACCAGGAGACCGTCCGCGGAACCCGCCGCGGGCAGGCGTCGGGGCGGCGGGGCCGGGACCTGCGGCGCGGGTGCGAGTTCAGTGGCAGCGCTGGGAGACATGGGCGGCAGGCGTCCGGTCTTGGAATTGCAGGATTCAAGCCTAGCACGAAGCGGGCGGGATCGGCACCGGCGGGCGTCGTCGGCAGCAATTCCAAATTTGGGCGGCACCGCGCGACCTCTGGTGGATGCGGCGCGCGCGACCGCCGTGCCGGGTCCCCGACACCGAGCGGCGCGCCTTATCCACCCTACAACGGAGCCGGTTTCGTAGGGTGGATAAGCGCAGCGCATCCACCATCGGCCTCGCTGCCGACACGCTGTTGGCGGCGGCCACCCAAATTTGGAATTGCTGGCGTCGCCGGTGACGTTCCGGCCATGCACACGCCGCGGCATCCGTGTTGGTCGGGTTCTCCCACTCGCGCGCATGGACGGCCGCCACCGCGCCGCGGCCATTGCCGGGGATCTGGACCAGCGGTTACGCTTCGTGCAACATCGCCAGGCTGTTAATGCACTGGACCTCGGGTACCGCCATGGATCAACCGATTCGCCTCCTGCATCTGTCCGACATCCATTTCCGCACCGGCAAGTCATGGGACTCGGACCCGGTCTTGCGCGCCTTTGCGCGGTTTATCGGCGATGAGGTTAGGCGCGGGCTTCAACCTGACCTGGTGGCGATCACCGGTGACCTGGCCTTTTCCGGTAAGGCGGAGGAATACGCCTTGGCGCTGGATTGGCTGGAGCAGCAACTGTGGCCCGCCTTCTCCCCGGTGTTGTCTCGGGACCGTCTGCTGCTCGTGCCCGGCAACCATGATGCGGATCGGGGCCGGGTCGGTAAAGGCGCGCGGCAAATCCAAGACGGCCAATTGGCCGAGGGCTCGCAAGACGCCATCGCTGAACTTCTGCAACACGACGACGAGCGCGACCTCGTTCTCAAGCGACACGCGGCCTACCTGGACTTTTGCGGACGCTGGTTCGGCGCCGCGCACCCCCTGCCCTGGTGGCAACGCTGCATCACGATCGACGGCCAACGCCTGCATATTGCCGGACTGGATTCCGCCTGGATGGCCTGCGGCGACACCGACCGCGGGCGCCTGCTGCTCGGCCGCTACCAGGTCCACCAGGCCGTTCTGCACCCGGACGGAGAGGGCGCCGACTGGCGTCTCGCCCTGCTGCACCACCCCTGGGACTACCTGGCCGAATTCGACGCCCGCACGGCCAAGGAGGCGCTGCATCTCCATCGGGACCTGTTGCTGCGCGGTCATCTGCACGAGGGTGAGGCGTTTCATGTGATCTCACCCGATCCTGACCGCACCTGCCTGGAGTTAGCCGCCGGCTGTATCTACGACGGCAGTGATTACCCCAACGCCTTCCAGTGGATCGAACTCTACCCGGCGCCCCGGCGGGTGCGGGTGCACTTCCGGCTCTGGGTCAAGGGCAAGTGGCAACGGGATCGCAATCAGCCCGGCGGCGATGATCAGGGCGTCGTGGAGTTCCCGCTTCCGCGCCCCGCGGAGCCGGCCGCGCTTCAGGCCGAGCCTGCGGCACCGGCCATCCCCGCCGACTACCTCGCCTGGCTGCGCCGTACCTACGGCGGCGTCGACCTGCTCGGCCAGGACGCCCAGCAGGGCCAGTCGGTGACCCTGAGCCAGGTCTATTGCCCGGCGGTCACGGTCCCCGCAACACCGCCCACGCCGACGGCGCGACCCGCGGATGCCGAGCAACCACCGCCGACCCTGCTGCTGCAACGCCTCGACGCGTCATCGCTCTATTGCCCGGCTCCGCCCGGGGCCGGCAAGTCCACCTTCTGCCGCTGGGCGGTCCTGCAAGGCAGCTCCGGCACCCCGGCCGCCCACCCGGTGCCGGCCCCGGACGGATTCCAGGAGCCGACACCCGCCCACCTGCGCGCCCGGCTGCCGCTCCTGGTGCCGCTGCGCGAATTTTGGGAGGCCATGGACTGCGGCCACGGCCGCCGCACCTGGTGCCGCGACGAGCTGACGCGAACCCTGGCCGCCTGGGTGGACGGCCGACTGCGCCCGGATGGACTCACCGGCGACCTACTCCAAGCGCACCTCGCGGCCGGCACCGCCTTCCTGCTGCTCGACGGACTGGACGAGGTCCCGGTCTCCCAGTCCCACGACGGGATCACCCGCTACCCCCGTGCCCTGTTACTCGCCGGTCTCGCCGACGCCTTGCCGCACTGGGAGCGGGCCGGCAACCGCACCCTGCTCACCAGCCGCCCCTATGGACTCGACGCGTCCGGGCTGTCCAAACTCGGGCTGCCGCAGGCTCCCCTGGAGCCCCTGCCCGAGCCCTTGCAGGACTTGTTCGTCACCCGCTGGTTCCACACCCTCGACAAGTCCGCGCTGGCCGCCGGCCTGATCGCGACCATCCACGACCGCGACGACCTGGCCCCGCTCGCCGAGAACCCCCTGCTGCTGACGGCACTGTGCGTCATCTACGGCAACGGCCGGCGGCTGCCCGAGGACCGCTACCATCTCTACCAGAAGATCGTCGACAACGTGCTCTACAACCGCTACCCCGGCGATGCGCGCCAACGCGAGCCGGTCAAGGCCCGGCTGGAAGCCATCGCCCATGGCATGCACACCGGCGAAGGGCTGGACGAGGACCGCCAAACCCCGAACGCCGAGACCGGCGACCTGGAACTGGAGCGGCTGTTGCGCTGCTTCGCCCAACTCAATCCTGCCTACGAGCAAGGTCGGGTCGAACCCGCCGTCCAGCGCGAGGAGCTGCTGACCCACTCCGGCCTGCTGCTGCCCCGGCCCAATGGTCGCGCCGCGTTCTATCACCTGAGCTTCCAGGAGTTCCTGGCCGCCGAGCGGATCAGTTGCACCGCGGATCGCGCCGCCCTGGAGTTGGTCTTCCGCAACCGCTGGACCGTCCCGGAGTGGCGCCCGACGCTCCTGTTTCTGTTCGCCGCGCGGGTCTTCGGCTTGCGCAACGCCCAGTGGGGCCTGGACCTGTTGACCCGGCTCGCCGCCGGGCTCGACCGTGCCCAGACCAAGGACAACCCGGCCCCGGCCGTCTTCGTGGCCGAGGCCCTGGAGCTGTGCCTGGCCAAGGAGTACGCGATTCCCCCAGGTTTGGCCGGCGGGTTCCGCCGGACCTGTCTGGATGCCATCGCCGACGCGGTCGAGGTCAAGGCGCGCCAGACCCTGGGGCTCTGCCTGGGCCTGCTCGGCGACCCGCGCATCCGCAGCCTGCGCGACCGCGCGGCTTATGTCGAAGTCGCGGCCGGTACCTATGTCTACGGCAAGCAGAACGCGACGCTCCGGATCGAGGTCCCCTTCCTGCTCGCGCGTTACCTGGTGACCAACAGCCAGTACCGCGCCTTCATGGACGACGCCGGTTATACCAACCAGGAGTGGTGGTCCGACGCGGGTTGGGCTTGGCTGCAACAGACGGGCGTCACCGAACCGTCTGCTTGGCAGGAACGGCGCTGGAATGCCCCCAATCAGCCAGTGATCGGCGTCTCCTTCTGGGAGGCGCAAGCTTGCTGCGGCTGGGCCGGGGGACGACTGCCCAGGGAGCAGGAGTGGGAGGCTGCCGCCCGCGGCCCGCAGGGTTACGAGTACCCCTGGTGCGGCCCGTGGGAGGACGGCATCTGCAACAGCCACGAGGCGGGTCTCGGGGTCACCTCCCCGGTCGGGCTCTTCCCCCGTTCGGCGCAGGTACCGCTTGGCCTGGAAGACATGGCGGGCAACTGCTGGGAGTGGTGCGACGACTTCTATTCTGAGGACCAGCAGGAAGGCGGGTCGCCGCGCGTGCTGCGCGGCGGTGCCTTCGTCCGCGAGGCCAGGTACCTGCGCTCGATGTACCGGTACAGGGCCGGGTCCGAGGTCCGGGGCAGGAACATCGGGTTCCGCTGCGTCCTGGCCGCGCGCCGCCAGCCTTGACCCTTTGATCCTTTGATCCTTTGACCCTTTCTTTCTTCAATGGACCGCGTAGCGGTCCGTTCGCGTTTGACACTGACTGACAATTTGTCAGTGTGATTGTCAGTGTCAATGACAGTGTCAAACACCGTTGTCACGTCAACTGGCACCGGAACTTGGGCTAATCCGAGAACGGGTCAATGACCCGGACCCCGGTCCAGCGAAAATCCTGGGTATTCCGGGTGACGAGGTCCAGGTCGTGGACCAGGGCTGTAGCGGCGATCTGCTTGTCCAGGGCGTTCTCGGGGTGTGGGACCCGCAGCCGCCCCCAGACCTGGGCCACGTCCGCATCAAGGCATAGGATGTGCTCTGCGTAGTCCTCCTGGACCTCCCCCAACCAGGCCTCCAACAGGTCCGCCTGGACCCGGTCGCCGCGATGCCGGATCAACTCGACCCCCCGGCGCAGCTCGCCGATGGTGACAGCCGACAGGTAGAGGCGCGAACCAGAGGCCACCGCCTGGGCGAAAAACCGCCGCACCCCCGGATTGGCCCGGTCCCCCTTGCGGACCTCGCTGATGACATTGGTGTCAATCAAATACATCGCCGGTCTCGGTATCCTCGGACTCCCGTGCAAAGTCGCTGTCGCGGCCCACATCGGGCATGGCGGCCAGGACCTCCGCGAACCCCCGCCGCCGCGGCCGCAGCAGGGTCTGCTCCAGGATCAGGCGATGCTCCGCCTCGGCGCTGCGGCCATGGGCGGACGCGCGTTGCTTGAGGGCATCGACGATGCGCGGGTCGAGATTGCGGACCACTAGATTGGCCAAGGTTGCGGTTCCCGGTGGTTTGGCGATGATTGCAATGCTAGCAGCTCGCCGCGTGGGCGGGGGTCGAAAGCACCCACGAGCAAGTTGTCAATCGCGAACGGACCGCTGCGCGGTCCGTGGGAAGAGAAGAAAGGGTCAAAGGATCAATGGGTCAATGGGTCAATGGGTCAATGGGTCAAGGCTGGCGGCGCGCGGCCAGGACGCAGCGGAACCCGAAGAACCTGTACCGGAACTCGGGGTCGATCCTGATCCGGTTCGACGAGCGCAGGTCCCCGGCCACGCGGTCGAAGGCACCGCCGCGCACCACGCGCGGCGACCCGTCGTCGCCCTGAGCCGGAGGGTCGGCCGACGACGCTTGGCCCTGCTGCTTGGCGTAGTCGGCGTAGGCATCAAAGCACCACTCCCACACATTACCGGCCAGGTCCAGCACACCCTCGGGGGTCGCGCCGCACGGGAAGACCCCCACGGGACTGGGGCTCCCGACCTTGGTCTCGGCGAAGTTGGCGCGCTGCGCGTCCGGCACCGCGTCGCCCCATGGATAGCGCCGGCCGGCCGCACCGCGGGCGGCATATTCCCACTCGGCCTCGGTGGGCAGGCGGACCTCGCGGTCGGCGGGGAGCAGGATGGCGCCCTTGGCGCCTTGGGGTCGCCGCAGCCGATCGGTCAGCCAGGCGCAGAAGGCCATCGCCTGGTACCAGGAGACCCCGACGACGGGCCGGCTGGGGTGGGCCTGCTGCTCCTCCCAGTCGTCCGGAGCCGCGGGCTGATCCGCACCCCCGGCCTGCCACCAGTGGGGACTGGCGTGGCCCTCGTCCTCCAGGAACGCGGCGAACTCGGCGACGGTCACCGGGAAGCGGGCGATCCCGAAACCGGCGATCGGGACCTCATGGACCGGGGCCTCGTCGTCGTCTGCGTCGGGGTCGTAGCCCGGGGCCTTCTTGCGCTTTTTCTGCGCGCCCATCAGCAAGCGCCCGCCCGGCAGTTCGACCCAGCGCTCGGGATGCGCCCAGCCCAGGCGCGGGTCGCCGGCCTGGGCCAGGGCGTCGGCGGCGGCGATGCGGTCGGCGAGCGGGATGGCGCCGGCCTGGGCCGGGTCGAAGACGGCCAGGGCGGCGTCGAGAATCTCCGCATAGCGCGGATCGGCCGGGCGGTAGCCGAAGGGGGCGAGGTCGCGCACCAGGGCACCCAGGAGTCCGGCGGCGCGCGCCTGTTCGGCGCGGGTCGGGTGCTCACCCAGGGCGGCGAGTACGGAACTCACCAGTCCGTCGACCCGATCCTGCCCTTGCAGGTAGAGCACCCCGCCGAGCAGCAGGACGGTCTCCCGCCATTCCGGGCGGTAGATGGCGGGAGCGCTATCCCCGTCGGCGGTCAGCAGCAGCCGGGTGCGCTCGGCGTCGCGCCCGCCGAGTGCCTGAGCGGCCAGATACTCCTGGAAGGTCAGGTGCCAGAAGCGCAGTTGGTGACCGCGGCGCACGATGATGCCGCTGTCGATCTCCTCCTCGGCGAGGAAGGCGTCGGCACGTTCGATCGCCTCGGGGTCGCTGTCGTCGGCCGGGGCGAAGCGCCGCGCGAGGCGCTCGGCCGCCCAGCGCCGACTGACCTGGACTTGACGCCCCTGCGGATCGGCCTGCATGGCAAGCGCCAGATCGGCCAGGAGCTGGCGGCAGCGTTGAGGCTTCTCCCGCCCAGGGCGCCGCTCGCGGGCCTCGCTCAGCCACCGGATGATGGACTCGTAGAGTTCGGCGCGCTGCTCGGGCAGCCGCTTGTCGTTCCAGTGCACGACCGCGAGCGCGGTGAGCATGACGGTGTTGCGGGCGAGGGTGCGGATCTCGGGGCGCGAGGCCAGTGCCGCGGCCAGCGCGTCGTGATGCGCCCGGGCGCGTGGTGGATCGTCCGCGAAGAGCGCGCGGCTCCAGCGGGCGAGAAAGCCGTCGATGGCGGCGGGGTCTAAGGCCTCGATGGTGGTTTGGGCGAAGCCGGTCAGGACGGCGCTGTCGCGCAGGGCGGCGGGGCGGCTGGTGACGACCAGGGGGCAGTCCGGGTAGGCCAGGGCCAGGCATTCGATCAAGGCCGCGGCCTGTTGGCGTTGGAGCCGGTCGGGGGCCTCGTCGAGTCCGTCGAGCAGGATCAGTGCCTCGCCGCCGTCGAGCAGGCGGTGGAAGGCGTCCGCGGTCAGACCCTGGTTGGCGAGTCCGGCGCGGGCGCCCAGGTATTGCGGCAGCCAGTCGGCGCAGACGGCGAGGTCGAGACCGTGGCCGTTGGCGGTCGCGCGGGCCATGTAGTCGAGCCAGTCGGCGATAGGGACCAGCAGCGGGAGCCGGACCCCGGCCGGAACCGGGTCCAAGCCCAGGTGCCGGGCGGCGGCGCCGGGGTCGCGGCCGAGCCGGTCGGCGGCCAGGCAGTGGGCGACCCAGCGCAGGAAGGTGGTCTTGCCGCAGCCGGGGTCACCGACGATGACGAGCCGTGGGTTGACCAGGGCGGCGCGCAGGGGCTGATCGGCGCGGGCGTCCAGGCGGGGGTCTTGGCCCGTGCGGTCCGACCTGGCGTCATCCTTGGCCCGTGCGGGGGTGGTGGTGCCGGTCGCCTGAAGCTCGATGTAGAGATCGGCGATGGGGAAGCGGTGGGCCTTGGCGCCGCCGGTGACCAGGCCGCGGATGTCGATGTAGGCGGTGTCGGACCACAGGTTTTCCAGGTACTTGCGGGGGTCGGCCGGCGGTGCGGTCGGGGGCGCCGTGCCCTGGCGGGACGGTGCCGCGGCGAGGTCGAAGGTCGCCTCCCCGTCCGGACAACCGGGCTGGTTGCGGTCGACGGACCAAGCGCCCTTGACCCAGGCGCGGAACAGCACCCGCACGCGCTTGGGATTCGGCCACAATTCGATCCACTGAAAGGCATTGGGGTGACGGCTGCCGTCGTAGACACAGCCGGCGGCCAGTTCCACACAGGCGCGGGCCGGGTCCGGAGGCCGGAGGTCAGCGGCATCGCTCGCGTGCCGGTGCCCGCGCAACACCAGGTCCCGGTGCAGGTGGACGGCCTGCCTGGACTCCAGCATGTCCCACTCGGCCAAATAATCCCAGGGGTGGTGCAGCAGGGCCAGGCGCCAGTCCGCCGCGTCGGCGTCCGGGTGCAGCACGGTCTGATGAATCTGGTAGCGGCCGAGCAGGAGGCGCCCGCGATCCTGGTCGTCGCTGGACATCCAGGCGGAGTCGAGTCCGGCCAAGTGCACGCGCTGGCCCTTAAGGGTGAGCGTGCGTTGCCACCAGGGCAGCGCCTGGGGCGTGCCAAGCCAATCGGCGTGGAAGGCGAGCCAGTCGCGGTGTCGCCGCAGCAGTCCCTCCCGTTCATCCGCGTCCCCAAGGATCTCAGCCACCGCGTCCTGAGAATACTCGGCGAGCAGACCGTCCTGGACATGCCGGGCGGTCCGCCCGATCCGGGCGCGGTCCGCGTCGTGGTTGCCGGGGACGAGAAGCAGACGGTCCCGGGGCAGCACCGTGCCCGCGGCGTCGTGCAGCAGGGGCCACAGGACCCGGTCCAGCCAATCGCGGGCCAGCCCGTACTCCGCGGCCGTGCCGGCGAAGGCGAGGTCACCGGTGATCACCACCAGGTCGGGTACCAGCCCGGCGCGGACTTCCTCCCCGATGAACCGCGCCAGCGACCGCCGCACCGGGTCCGCATCCCAGGCGTGGTTGGCCCGAAAGTGCAGATCCGAGAGGTGCAGCAGGCGGATCGGGGAGCCCTGGTCCTTGGATCGAACGGGCCGCCGCCCGGTGATGCCCCACACCAGCCGGTCGAGACCGGCCTCCTGATCCCGGCGCAGATCAACCCAGGTCCGGCCGGCGAGAAAGGGCGGCAGTTCCGGCACCGCCGGCGCGTCGGGCAACAGGACCGGAATGACCGGACGGCTATCCCGCACCGCGAGCGACAGCGCCTCGCGCAACTCCTCGTCTTGCCAGGGTCCGAGCCCATCCGCGCCGATCAATACGGCCACGGCCGTGGAGGCGCGTATCCCTGATTGCAGCAGTGGCTGCCAGGGCAGACCCGGCGCCAGTTGTTCCTCGTCCAACCAGGGACGAAGGCCCCGTGCTTTCAGTGCCTGTGCCAAGTTCCGCACCGCCGGTTTGTCGCGGCTGTTGTGTGAGAGAAAGCAGTCGAAGCCGAACCGGTTCGCGCCATCCCCGCGGACCTGCCGGCGCTCGGCCGCCATCCGTTCGTCCAGTCGCTCGACCGCCGTGCGATCGTGCAGGTCCAGCGTCTGCGCAGCGGCGATTTGTCGGCGCCAGTGCTCGGCCGCTTCAAGGTCGCCGAGCGCCAGGAGGCCGGATGCGATCGGCAGGTAATAGCGCCGTGCCCGTGTGCGCGGAGCCTCCCCGCGGCGCTCTGCATCGCGGGCCTGGCGGATGAGCAGATCCAGGTACCCGCGCCGCCGGGCCTGCTCGATCATCTGGTCGGCCTGGTTTGCAGTGGCGACCACGGGACCTAGGATGCTGCCGGGGCGCATAAGGTCACCCAGGCTCGGAAGCGCGATCCCGGGGTGCACCTTGAGCGCGATCCAGCGCTTCAAGTGATCCGCGTTGAGCGTCAGATGCTCATAGGCGATGCCGCTCAGCAGGAAGACAACCTGGGCGGGCAGGCCGTGCCAGTGCTCGCGCAATTGGTTCATACCCTGCCAGAATTCGACCAGGCGCTGGCGCTCGCCCCGGTCCCCGGACCAGGCCCCGAGGGTGATCACCAGGAGCGGAATGGACACGGGGTCGTCCGCGCCCGCGTCGCCCGCGTCGCCGACCCGCTCCCGAGCCTGCCGCCAGAGCGCCTCTGCCGAATCCCGTCCGGGACTGACGCTTTCCCAGACCAGGGGCCGCGCGCCGGCCAGCTCGCCGAGGCGCAGTTCCAACGCGTCCATGCACGCGGGGTCCTTGACCTCGACGGCGATGAGCTGCGCCAGCGGGTCGGTCAGGGCATTCGCCAACAGAGTCCAGTCGTCGCCGAGTGACCCCGGCCCGGGGTCTTGAGGGACCTTTGCCATGACCGTGGAGGGCTCAGAGTGCCGGGTCTTCGTCCAACAGGTCCTGCACCAGCGGATGGACCCCGAGCCAGCACTCCCCGTTGTATTCGACCAGTGCGCATGACTTCAGCAGGACCTGATCGATACCCTCGCCGGTCGGCCGGCTGGGCGTGCCCGCACGCTGACTTCCCAAACATTCGCGCAGCCGGTCGAACAACTGCTTGCGGTCCTTGAGTCCATCGACCTCATTGTAAGGGAGGGTGATTTCGGTGAGGAATTCGCTCTTGCGCCGTTGCAGGCTATAGCGGATCTGCTCCCGGCCCAGGGGCACCGGGGCATCACGCAACAAGGTGGCACCCACGATGACCTCGAAGGCATGCTGCAAGACCCCACCGGTCTTTTCGATCAGCAGGTCCAACGCCTCCGCGGTGAGTGCGGATGGGCCTAAACGTCGACCGATGATCTCACCCACCACCCGGTATCCCTCCGCTCGCTCACCCCTGGGTCCGGCGACCTTAATAGAATGGGAAATCCCCCGGCTTTGCCGGGGGACCGAAAAAGTTTGAC
>JACDZG010000333.1 GCA_013426805.1 Chromatiaceae bacterium | reverse complement strand
GATTCTTGATAGCGTCTTATTCGGAAATCGCCTAAAGTCCGACAGGCTGCTAGGGTGGAGCCAGGCAGGATCAGGGTAAACTCCTCGCCGCCGTAGCGGCAGGCGAGATCGCTGCTGCGCAAGGTGCGGCCGAGCAGCGTGCCGAGCGCCTGCAGCACGGCATCGCCGGTCTTATGGCCGAAGGTATCGTTGAAGCGCTTGCAGTGATCCAGGTCCAGCATCGCCACCGCCAGCGGTTCGCCCAGGCGGCGGACGCGGTCGAGTTCGCGCGGCAGAGTTTCATCCAGAATGAACCCGATCAGACCGCGCAGGCTGCCGTCCGGATGGTGCAGCGTCGCCTTATGAAAGACCACGCTGCGCAATTCGCCTCGCGGATGCCTGATCTGTGCCTCATACTTGCGCTCGGTGATATCATCCAGCATCCAGATGATCCCTTCCAGCGGCTGCCCCGGCGCCAACGCCTGCGCGCGCATCTGGCACCAGAAACGGCCGCCGTCGCGACGTGCCAGTTCCACCTCGTCGGCGAACACCTCGCCGCGGTTGATGATCGGATAAGCGCGTTCGCCCAGTGCCAGAAAGGTGGCATGGTCGGGGTAGATGACCTCGGTCGAGCGGCCGATCAGTTCGTCTGGCGCATATCCGAACAGCGTCTCGGCGCGGCGGTTGGTGCGGATGAAGCGACGGTCCCGCACGAAGAAAATCCCCACGAACGCGTTGTCCAGCAAGACCTGATTTTCGCGTAGCAGGGCCTGCGTCCGGGCGACGTCGAGGGTGGGCGGACGGGCTGGTTTCTTCCGGTTGCGGCGTGGACCTTTCATCGCTAAATCATAACCGCAGCATCGCTCCGGTGGGTGGATGCATCGCTCAGAATTGGAAACGGCTGGCGGTCCGCGGGGCCAGGGTCAATGGGCGCCACGGTCGATTTCCTGCCGTGGCGCTTGCGGGCTGCGCCCGTCTGACTCAACCGCCGGATGCGGAAAACCCTTTGTCCAGTGGTGGGGGAGGGGTGGCGGGCGCACTCCCGTTACCCTGACCCGGTGGGAAGTTCGGCGAACGTATCTGGGGCGCATCTTTTCGGGTACGCCGTGCGAGCGCGTCCAGATTGCGGACACAAATTGAAGTGGCGCCGGCTTGGCGGTGAGGTGCGCGTGCGGTAGCATAGCTGGGTGTTCCTAGTGCAACCTAGCAGCCTGTCGGACTTTAGGCGATTTCCGAATAAGACGCTATCAAGAATC
>JACDZG010000332.1 GCA_013426805.1 Chromatiaceae bacterium | reverse complement strand
ATGAGAACTTCCCTTTTTTCTGTTTTATTTGTCGGTCAGTAGTGAAATAAAATATTAATAACCGCAGATGGAGGAGGCAGCAATAGCACGCGAAGTAAACTTTGGAAAAAAGAATTAGAATTGCTGTCAAAAGAACTAAATATTGAAATAAGTGTTTGTCATTTTCCTCCAGGAACGAGTAAATGGAACAAAATTGAACATCGTCTATTTTCATATATATCAATGAATTGGAGAGCAAAACCACTGACAACTTTACAAATAATAATTGATTTAATTTCCTCTACAAAAACAGAAAAAGGGTTAAAAGTAAAAGCGGTATTTGACGATAATACCTATCCAAAAGGTATTGTAGTTACAGAAGATGAAATGAACAAAATAAATATTCTAAGAAATGAATTTCACGGAGAATGGAATTATGTGATTAACTCCAGTTTGTAAAGTTTAATTCGTTACAATTACTAAACTCGAAAATGCATACATAAATTCATTTTAGAAAGTGATGCAATTCGTTATTTCACTTCCTTCACTATTGATGTAAAACGAGCGCAAAATTACTGATTTTACAAATACTATTTCATTGCAAATTTTGCCTATCTGAATCAGATATTCTCCATTTTTCAACGTTTTTTCTTTCGGTAAACCTTCTATCATTTGCAACTCTAGGTCAGATAATAATTGTAACGATTTGAAGAATTTTATCATACATATTTTATCTGATTATTTTGATCAAAATGCTCGAATATCAGTGAAAGTAATACTACAAAACATTATTGTTATTGTTCAACATTCATTAAATTAAGTTTTATTCTTGAATTTGTGTTTTTTTCCAAATTTTTATATATTTTTTATAAACCATGTAGATTTACCAGCATTTATATTCAAGCAATTTTTCCAAAAGAAATTTTACTTATTTGCCTGATATCTTTTATATTAGAATAATCATACTGATATAAACCATCAACTGCTATCATCATCAAAATGTTATTGCAGGGAACCACATCATAACCATCCATGCCTGTATAGTGTGCCAATTGATTGGACATTATCGTTTGAGGATCATTTACATTGTATATTTTCAATCCATCGTCGCATAAAAACAATTTTCCGTTGTCAATGCCCAAACCTTTTGGATTGGTCATTGTATACGATACTATTTGTTTAGGTGCTTTTACATCGGTTACATTAATAACCTGAGTTCGGGATAAGAATTTTAAAATTCAATTGATAATTGAGGT
>JACDZG010000158.1 GCA_013426805.1 Chromatiaceae bacterium | reverse complement strand
TCTCACCCACTCGACTACGCGCCCTTGCCGGGACGCACCGCAGCGGACCCTACGGGGCTCAACCAAAACCTCCCGGTTCTCCGCAACCATCCGATAAATCCCCGAATTCAAGGGCGATACACCCCCAATCGTCGGGGTAAACGCCGGCCTGCCGATAGCGGTGGAACGACGACCAGGGCCAATCCCGCGCGCAGGTCGCATAGCCGTGTTTCACCGGATTGTAATGGATGTAATCCAAATGGCTGGACAGGTCCGCCTCCCCCCGGATGCAGTGCTCCCAGAACTTACGTTGCAGTACGCCGCGGCGGCGATGGCGCTGCCGCGAGGCCGAGACCGGCTGTTCCGCACCACCGCCCGCCAGCCAGGCCTTGGTGAACTCCTTCTTGATCCAACCGATGCGCCGCGGGTAGGCGCAATCGCCCGCCGGCAGCCGCCACAAAGTATGCAGATGGTCGGGCAACAGCACCACGGCGACGATATCGAAAGGCCAGGTCCGCCGACAGTCGCGCAGCACTTGGCGCAGGATGGACCGACCCGCGGGCGAGGTCAGAATCGGGGCCCGGCCTTCGGTGACCAGGGTAAAGGCGTAGGTGCCGCCGGGCACCAAGACGCGCCGCCAATTGGACATCCGCTGAACCATTTAAGTGGGAGAGCCGGTTCCCGTAGTCTACCGTAGGGTCCGCTCCGCGGACCGAGAACCTCAATGAACGGTCGCGATTTGATTCGGGGGAGGGGCTGGGGGGATGGTCCGCGAAGCGGACCCTACGGGTTACACATCCGGGAGATGAGCCGCGGTCCGGGTCGTGGGATAGGCGACGGGGTGGTCCGCGCAGCGGACCCTACGGGTTGCGCCCGGATGCCGTCTCCCCCGGCGCGCCGGGGGCGGTCTCGGTGTCGGCGTAGCAGACGGACAGCGCCCAATAGCTGTTCCAGCCGTCGGCGACCAGATGACGGTCGACCGACAGAATGCGGTGCCGACCAAGCAGGCGATTGAGTTCTTCGGTCTGGGCCTCCGGATCCAGGACCGGGATGTGGAAGAAACGGTACTTCATGCTCCCGCGCCTCCCTTGCCCCCGCGGGGCCTGACCGCCCGCGCCTTCTGCTCGCTCCCGCTCGCTCCCTGCGCGGGCAGTCTGACCCCGCTCCCTGCCGGCTGGCCATTTCCGGCCTGGCCGGGCTCGGGACCTAGGGCAAGCCGGAGACCGCGGTCGCGGGGGCGGTCGCCGGGAACGTCGCGGAGGCGGGACGCGGAGCGCAGGTTCAGCGCGTCGTGGAAACAACTGCCGCCACGCAGCACACGCCTCCCGCCTGAATCAGCCCCCGCGGGGTCGATCACCGGCCCAACGGGATAGGCACCGAACCAGTCCTGACACCACTCATAGACATTGCCATGCATCTCATAGAGTCCCCAGGGGTTGGGTGGTAGTGAACGGACAGCAACCGTCTTGCTGCCGTTATTCGCCAGTTTGGAATCGAACACATCATCGAAAGAATACGCCGTGGTGGTCCGGGTCCGACAGGCATATTCCCACTCCGCCTCGGTCGGCAGGCGAAACCCTTGGGTCCACCGCGCGGACCGATCGACCGACCCGCTCAGCCAGGTATTCAAACGCTCGATGAATGCCTGAATATCCGTCCAACTGACCTGCTCGACCGGCAACTGCGGCCCCTTCGCATAGCTGGGGTTCTCACCCATCACCGCCTCCCACAGCGCCTGGGTGCAGGCGGTCTCCGCCAGCCAGAAACCGCGGGTGAGGATGACCTCATGCTGCGTCTCGTCAGGGGAGCGGCCCTTCTCGTCCGGCGGCGAGCCCATCTGAAAAACGCCCGGCCAGATCCAGCGCAGCCCGATGGCGACGCTCTTGATGGTGACCTCCGCACGCAGCCCGTACTGATCACGGCTCAGGGTCCAACCGGCGCCCGCCGGGGCCAGTCCAACCGACCGCAGCGCCTTGAATTGGTCCGCGTCGACAAAGGCGCCGTGACCATCCCAGCGCGAGTCCACCGCCGGGCGCACGGGCGAGCCGGGCCAGCGCAGCCATTCCAGCGGCGCGCACCAGTAGGCGCGCCGCTCGCCCTCACCTTCCGCAAAGCCGACGAACAGACCGTCCTGATCCCGCCCCAGGGTCTGCGCCCAGGCGGGCCGCGGCATGGGGGTGATCAGCAGTTCCTCGAAATCGGTGCGCAGCCGCCAGCCGTGCTCGCCCAGCGGCAGTGCACCCGCACCGCCGGCGGCCGGGTCCAGCCCCAGACTCTGCCAGGGCGCACCGGCCCGCTGCTCCTGTGCCGCGATCACGGGCCGGCCGGTCGGCAGTTGCGCGATCACCGGGCTGCCGCTGAGGATAGACCCGGCGGGCGCCGCCGCCGGCTCCCATTCCAGCCAGTCGCCGCGCTGCATCAGGCGCCAGGATTGGAGCTGCCTGGGGCGGCCCGCGGCGACCAGGGCGCGGTGGATGTCGAAGCCGTCGGGATTCACGGTACCGGCGCGCTCGGCTTCGGGGTGGGCGAGGAGCCAGAGACGATGGGCGTTAGGGCTGTGCTCCCAGGCGGCGGGGTCCAGGTGTGCGGCCTGGCTGTCGATCCAGGCTCCGAGCCAACGGGCGTGCTCGGCATCCTCGGCCAGGTCGGCGCCGATCAGGGCCTGCGCAACCTCGTGGAAGAAGTCCTCGGCCTGAAGGTCGGTGCGGCCGTCAGCCGCGGCATGGAGCATCCGCTCCTCCATGCGTTGCGAGCGCGTGCTGCCCTGCTCCTGCTGGGCGCGGATGAGGGTCCAGGCGAGATCGCGCTGGTGCGCATCACCGGTCACTGGAACGTCCGCGCGCAGGCGGCCGAGTGCGTTGAGGTCGCCGGGCAGCAACGCAAACTTCCCGGCGGCGAAGGCCGGATGCTGCCAGGCGGCGGCCTCGCTGCCGGCGTCCGCCAGGTGCGCGGGCAACTGGTGGCGCAGGTGACGCAGCAGGGCCGGGCGGATCGCGATGCAGGCGCTGAGCAGGGTCAAGAGCCGCTGCACACCCTGGTCGTCGCGGAGCGCGGCGGCCAGGTCCACCGGCGCGGCCGGCCAGGGGCGCGGACCGGCGGCGCGCGGCGGCAACTGGGCGTTGCGGTCGAGAAAGACCGGGAAGAACAGACCTGCCAACTCCGGGTGCCACCAGCGGGGTGGACAGGGGGTGAGTGCGACCGGCAGCCGCCCCTGGCCGCCGAGTCGGCGGCCGAGCCGCACCCAGGCCTGACGCTGACACGGCGTGCCCAGGCAGCCCAGGTCACCGGCAATCAACACCGGAACCTCGGCCGCGGGCGGCGCATAGGACCGCAGGGGTCCCCAGGCACCGCCCTCCCAGACCTGCACCGGACCCTCCGGCCCCTCGTCCATGCGCAGGATCGCCAAACCCGCCGCACCGCGCAAGCGCGGCAGGGCAGCCTTGAGCGTGTTGAAATCGTCCCGAAACGGGTAGAGCCGGGGGTGCAGGTCCAGAATCAACTGGCCCTGCCCGGCCCACCGCTGGCCCTTGAGGCGCGGGAGTCGGCGCAGGGGTCTGACGCGGGAGCAGGCCGCCACGAGCCGCGGGAGGTCGACGCGGTTGCGCTCGGCCGCCGCCCCCAGGGCCGCGTGCAGAAAAGGCCAGAGACGGGGCCAGGGGATGAGCGGGGGCGGCGGACCCAGGCGCTCGACCGGGGATTCGGCCTCCGTTTCCTGGTGCCGGTGCGGGGATGGCGTGGGGATGGGCGCGATGACCCAGCGTTCCGTAAGGGCGTATTCACGGCGGTGTTGCGGCCGGTATTCCAGGGTGCCGCCGCCGATCTTGGGGGCCGCGGTCGGGATGCCGTCCGGCGCAATGACGTGGGGCGGGCGCGTGGGTGCCGGCGTCTGCGCAAAACCCAGGGTGCCGGCAAGCCGCACCAAGCGAGCGTCGTCCAGGCGGGCCGCCCAGCGGATCAGATCGGCCCGGCCCACGGCGGCATGGCTCAGGGGTCCTGTCGCCGGGCCGGCCGGCGCAGTCGGCGACCCCGGAACGGACGGCGGTTCGGTCACGCGCCGCGCGTCCCGGTCTTGTCGAGCGCGAAGCGGTCGATGCGCCGGAACAGGGCCGTCTGGGCGGCCTCGTCAGGCCCGCGGGCGGTCACCAGCGCGCGCAGGATGTCCAGATATTCCGCCTGACCCGGCGGCGGACGGCCCAGGTCCAGCGCGCGCGCACGGTCTTTCACCAGTTGCTCGGCCACCAGGATGCGCACGCTCGCGGCGCACGCGTCGCCATAGTGCTCCCGGCCGCGTTTCACCAGGCAGGCGATCAGCTCATCCGGATTGGTGGGCAGGTCGAGCTTCAGCACCATGCAGCGGCGCAGGAAGGCGGCGGGCAACTCGCGCTCCTCGTTGGTGGTGATGACCAGCAGCGGCCTGGGCAGGCCGGACCGCAGGCCCACCGGCGTGTCCAGCCAGGGCACCGGAAAACGCCCGTTGCCCAGCGTCTCCAGCAGGCTGTTGGGCAGGTCCGCCTCGGCTTTGTCGATCTCGTCGATCAGCAGGACGGCACCCTGGGCGGGGGTCCAGCCCGCGGGTGCGGGCGGCGGATTGACCTTGCACAGGCTGAAGTCGGCACTCTGAGACAGGGCCGAGTCCCAGTCGAAGACCCACCACAGGGGGCCGGGGATCAGATAGCGGCGCGGGTCGAGCCGCTCCCGGTGCCCGAGGTCCGACTGGACCGTGGCCAGGACCTGGGCCTCGCCCAGTCGGGCCACCGCGTCGTACTCCCACAGGAGATCCTGGGCCTCGCTGCGGGCATGCACCACGCTGGAGACGAACAGCCGCCCCAACACTTGCGCCGCGGCCCGCGCCAACTGGCTCTTGCCGGAGCCCGGCTCGCCACGCACCAGGAGCGGGCGCTCCGCGGCCAGTGCGGCGAGGATGGCATCGGCACTTGGCTCGTCGAACAGATGCACTGAGTCGGGCCAGGTGCCGCAGGAGGGCAGTTCGATGCGCTGGTCGACGGGGGAGGTCTTGGATCATCAGGGTCTATCTCGCAGGAATGGCCTGGGCGATTTCAGTCAATCGCCTGAGCCGAGGGCGTCGATCCGGTCGAGGCATTCCTCGATGTTTCCCGCCAGATCGCCGGCCGGCAGCAGAAAGATCGGACCATCGGGGTCCGGGCTCGCGGCGCCGATGACGATCAGGTGGATTTCGGGGATGTCGCGGCCGATGGCCTGCAGCGCCGAGGGGCTGTTCATCTGGTTGTTCAACTCCGCGCTATCGATCACCAAACGGCGCCGCCGGCCTTCGTCTTCGAGCTGGATGGCCAATCGGGTGCGAATCCGATCTTTGGTCTCGGCGTCTACGGCCAAGGGTTCGGTACCGCCATCCACACTCTGACACAGCAGGCACCAGACCTTGTCGACCACCAGCCCGGGTTCGATCCGCTTAGGATCATTGAGCCCGATCGCGCCGAGCCGCTGGGGGGTGATGTCGTCCCGCCCGGTCTGCCAGGGTTGCCGCGCAACACCGAACGCGGCCCGACGCCGGTGCCAGCGGGCGGACAGCACCTCCAGACAGAGACTGCGGCCAATCGGGATATGGAAGGCCGCACCGCCGGACCAGCGCTTGACCAGCGGGGCGTCTTCCCGCTCATAGCCGTCGAGGACCGTGGTCACGACCATCCAGCCGAGGATGTCTTCGGCGCGCCGACGCAGCAGCGCGAGTCCATCCGACCGCTGGCGCAGCGGCTTTGCCGCCTCCTGCAGCGCCGCCCGGCAGATGCTCAAGGCGCGCCGGAAGTCCTGCGCCCGCGGTGGACAGAGCCATTCGGCGAGGTCCCGCGCCGTGGCCGCCGGAGCGCCGGTAACGCGCTGGGCGAGCGCTTCACGCAGCGGCGGCACCAATTCCAGTGACTCGACGATTCCGTCGATGGCATCGGCGCGGATCGGCGATACCGGCCGCGGCTGGGGGGCGATGTCGCGGGGCTTTGCGGCTGTGGCGCCAGCGAAGGGCGCGTGTCCGGGGGGCGCCGAAAGATCAATGGTATGCGTCCCCTCCGGACACCCCGCCTGATTCCGATCCACTTGCCAATCAACCTGATGCCAACAGCGAAAGTGGAACCGCACCCGGCGCGGATCGCGCGAGAGTTCGATCCACTGGAAGGCATTGGGATAAGGCTTGCCGGAGTAGCAGCAGCCGGCGGCGGCCTCGATGCAGGAGCGCTGCGGGTCCGCGCGCACAAGACGGTCAAGGTCGGGTTCATGGAGATGACCGCGCAGGATCAGATCGCGATGACGGTGCAGCGTGCGTTGCGCGTCGATGCGGTCGAACTCGGCCAGCGACGCCCAGGGATGGTGCAGCAGGGCGATGCGCCAGTCACAGTCGCCCTCCCCGTCCTGGTGCTGGACGGTCTGATTGATCTGATAGGTGCCGAGCAAGAGCCGGCTGTCGTCGTCGCCGCCGGCGAGCCAGGCGGAGTCGAGTCCGGCGACATGCAGATCCTGGTTGTGGAGGCGAATGCGGCGCTGCCACCAGGGGAGGTTTTGGCGCTCGTCGAGCCAGTCACCGTAGCACTTGAGGTAGGCGGTGTGCCGCTTGAACAGCAGCTCCCGCGTCTTTCTGGACTGGAGGCACTCGGTCACCGCGTCCTGGGTCTTGGCGGCAAGCAGTGCCTGGTGGGCATCGCGGGCACCCGGCTCGATTCGGTTCCAGTCGACGTCGTGATTCCCCGGCACCAGCAGCAGTCGATCCCGCGGCAAGGGCGTCGCCGGGTCGCGGGTCAGGCGCGGCCAGAGTTCATCCAGCCACTGGCGGGCGAGTTTGTACTCGGTGGGCTTGCCGGACTGGGCGAGATCGCCGGTGATGATCACCAGGTCCGGATACAGGTCGTTCGCGGCGGCATCGGCGGCGATGAAGCCGGCCAGCGCGCGCAGGATCGGGTCGGCGTCCCACTGTGAGCGGGTGCTGAAGTGGACATCCGACAGGTGCAGGATGCGGATCGGAGAATCGGCTGGCGTCGTGGTCACCGGGGCGCGCTCCATCGTCGTTGGTTTGCGGGCAGACTAACCAATGCGGCCCGGCGGTTGCAACCGCGATCGTTTAGACTTGGAGCGCGCATACAATCACCGGACGGACATCGCCCAAAGGTATACGAATGACATCGATCGACACTTCCGGCGTTCCCTTGACCGGCGGCGATCTCGCCGCCGAATGGCTCCGCAACTGGCAACGCATGTGGGGTTTGGCGCCCGACACGCTCGTGCAGCCGATCCTGCCGGGCTGGAGCTTCAATATCAACAACACCAACTCGTCGTCGCCGCAAACCGAGTTGGACGTAGTAAACAAGTACAGTTATGGTCGCCAGCTCGGCCGCATGGCCGATGCGCTGGCCACGCTGGTTGTCCAACTGCATGGGTCGAAGCCACCCGATCAGAACCTTGCCGAGTTCCTGCACATGAAGGAGGCGATCGATCAGGTGAAGCACGATTCCGCTGCCGCACGGATCGAGCGTTTCAAGACGGATCTGGAATTGCTGAAGGCGAAAGACCAAGCGGAGTACGAACGACTGCGCGGCGCTTTGCTCGCGGCGCTCGGCGACTGAGCGCGGAGGATGGGCATTGCGCTCGCTCTGCCCATCCGACCGGACGGCCCGGCCAAACCACATCACAGCCGGTCATACCCGCTCGACCTGCGTACAAAAAATGCTGGATACTTTCACTTAGTGAAAGTATCGTACATTCATGGGAACACTCGCTGAAGCCATCACCGGGGCGGGCTGGCAGGACCGCGTGCTGACCGAGTCGCAACTGGCTCGGCTGCTCGGCGGTTCGGCGCAGCGGCGCTACAATCTGGTCAATCGCGCCCTGCGGCAGGGCGCGTTGCTGCGGCTGCGGCGCGGTCGCTATCGACTCGCCGCCGCGGTGTCCGGGCGGCTGCCGCAGCCCTTTGTGATCGCGCAAGGGCTGCATCCGGGGTCTTACGTCTCGTTCGAGACGGCCTTGAGTGACCACGGCTGGATTCCGGAAGCGGTGCCGGCACTCTTGTGTACGATACCGGGGCGACGGCGTGATGAACTGACGGTGCCGGGGCTCGGCCAGTTTCGGTTCTTGCCGCTGGCGCTCAATCGCGGTTTTTTTCTCGAAGGTGTCGATCGACGGCTGTTGGATGGGCAAGCGGCGCTGGTGGCTCAGCCGTTGCGCGGCCTGCTCGATCTGTTGTGCCTCAATAAACAGGAGTGGCCGGGCTTGGCGGGCCTGGCGGAGGGCATGCGCCTGGCGCCTGAAGCGCTTGCCACGCTGCGCCCCGACGCCTTGAAACCGTTTCGGTCTGTGTATCAACACGCGCGTATGCGCACCTTGATCGACAGGATGCAGCAGGAGTTGGCGGCGCTATGATCGATCTACTGCGTCGGCGGCTGGACAGCTATGCGGCAGCCGATGCGCGGCAGGAAGAGCAGGCACTCAAAGAGATTCTGCAGGAACTCGCCTTGTACGGGCTCTGGCGCGCCGGCTTTTTCGCGGTGGCGGCATTTCAGGGCGGCACCAGCCTGCGCCTGCTGCATGGCTTGCGCCGCTTCTCGGAGGATCTCGACTTTATTCTGCGCGAGGCGGATGCGGGTTTCGCATGGCAGCCCTATTTCAGGACTCTGGTCGATGTGTTTGCCTAGTTCGGGGTCCGTTGCGAGTTGGTTGATCGCGGCAAGATGGACCGCGCCGTGCGCCAGGCGATGATCAAGGACAATTCGATCGGCCGCCAGCTCGATCTGTCCTTCTACCGCGGCGATACCGGGCGCAAGCTCAGGGTGAAACTGGAGGTCGACACCTGTCCGCCGGGCGCCTCGGGGTTCATTTATCACTATCTGGATTTTCCGCTCGATTTCGAGGTATGCGCTCAGGATCTCCAGAGCAATCTGGCGCTGAAGCTTCACGCGCTGCTGTGCCGACCCTACATCAAAGGGCGCGATTGGTTCGATTTCGGTTGGTATGTCACCCAAGGGGTGGCGCCGAATCTGCCGCACCTCGCGGCTGCCCTGTTCCAACAGGGTCCTTGGCAAGGGGTGACGCTGAACCTCGATCCGGAACGCTCCATCACTGCGTGAGGGGACCGGTGAATTCGCCACCCGTGTCCGTGCCTCACCGCACCCGACGATCGTGAGCCCGTCCGGCCGGTCGCGGGTGACCGGCGCGCTCGACTCAGCGCCTTGAGGTCTGCGTGAGCAGCGTGTCGTGATCCGAGCGACCGCCGGCGGGCGGTTCAGGGCACGACCGTGTAGGGCTTGCCCCGTTGGTTGTTGTCGTCATAAGCCTCCGTGCTGACGCAGGTGTGATCGATGTAGGCCCGCAGTGACTTGGCGGCAGCGGTCCCGGCGGGGAGGCCGTCCAGCGTCAGGGTGCGGCTGGCCCCGGCGGCCAGGGGGCCGACGGTGACCGCGGTGTCGCCCGCGGCGCCGCAGGCGGGGACGCCCGGCTGATCGACCCAGAGCGCGAGCGTGCCGGCGTCGCCCGCCGCGGTACCGCGGTTTTTCACCGTCACGGCGGCGCTGAAGGTGCCGCCGGCGGTGGGACGGTTGGGCGTCAGGTCGATGGCGGTGACCGTGAAGTCCGGGACTGCCTCGGCGAAGACCCGGTAGCCCTGGCTGGACTGGTTGTTGGTTTCAGCGGGTTCCGTGATCTGACACTGGCTGTCGATGAAGGTCCACAGAGTCTTGTACGCGGCGGTGCCGGCCGGCAGGCTGACCCGCACCGTCTGTTTGGCGCCCGCCGCCAGGGTCGCCAGGTTGATCTCAGCGTCCCCTGGGGCATTGCAGGCTTGGGTGTCGCGCTGGTTGGCCCAGACGCGCAGCAGCCCTGGGGTGCCGGCCTGGGTGCCGCGATTCTTGACGGTGATCGCGGCGTTGAAGGTGCCGCCGGCGAGTGGGGCGCTGGGGTTCAGGGTGACGTTGGTGACGGTGAAGTCGGCGTCGGAGGTGGGTGATGATCCCCCGAATCCGACCACCGGCACGGGACTCAGGCGGTGCGTGGTGGTGCCGTCGCCGAGCGGGCCGTACCAGTTGCCGCCCCAGGCCCAGAGGCTGCCGTCGGTCTTGCGGGCCAGGGTGTGATAAGAGCCGCCTGACACGGCCGCGACCCCGGTCAGGACCTGAACCGGCGTCAATCGATCGGTGGTGGTGCCGTCGCCGAGCTGGCCGAACTGGTTGGATCCCCAGGCCCAGAGGCTGCCGTCGGTCTTGATGGCGAGGGTGTGAGAACCGCCGACTGCCACGGCCGCGACCCCGGTCAGGACCTGGACTGGCGTCAACCGATCTGTGGTAGAGCCGTCACCGAGCTGGCCGTAGAAGTTCCATCCCCAGGCCCAGAGGCTGCCGTCGGTCTTGAGGGCCAGGGAGTGGTCGGAGCCACCTGACACGACCGCGACCCCGGTCAGCACCTGGACCGGCGCCCAGCGATTGGTGATGGTGCCGTCGCCGAGCGCGCCGTACCAGTTGGCGCCCCATGCCCAGAGGCTGCCGTCGGTCTTGATGGCGAGGGTGTGAGACCAGCCGGCTGCCACGGCCGCGACCCCGGTCAGGACCTGGACCGGCGTTGAGCGATTGGTGAGGGTGCCGTCGCCGAACTGGCCGTAGTCGTTCCGTCCCCAGGCCCAGAGGCTACCGTCGGTCTTGATGGCGAGGGTGTAGAAATCGCCGGCCGCCACGGCCGCGACCCCGGTCAGGACCTGGACCGGCGTTGAGCGATGGGTGGTGGTGCCGTCGCCGAGCTGGCCTTCATAGTTGAATCCCCAGGCCCAGAGGCTGCCGTCGGTCTTAATGGCCAGGCTGTGCAGCTCGCCGGCCGCCACGGCCGCGCCCCCGGTCAGGACCTGGACCGGCGTCAATCGATCGGTGGTGGTGCCGTCGCCGAGCTGGCCATCATAGTTGAATCCCCAGGCCCAGAGGCTGCCGTCGGGCTTGATGGCTAGGCTGTGAAAAAAGCCAGCAGCCAGTCGCTGCATCTCCGAATTGTCGGCCACGGCAACGCTCACCGCCCAAGGCGAGTCCAGCAGCGCATTGAGCCCGGCGGCATCGACCCGCACGGTCAGGCTGGCTGAACCGGCGGCGCGCGCGACCCCGTCATAGGACCCGGCTGGCAAAGCGAACAGCAGATCCTGCGCTGTCTGCTCCAGGTCGTCCGCCGCCGCCGACGGGCGCAGCTCTACCCGCACGCTCACCCAGCCCGCGGCGCCCACCTGCGCGCGCAGCGCGGCGGCGCTGCTCACCGCCGCGGCGGCGGGCACCGTCAGCCCGGCCGCGGCCGGGCCCAGGGCCAGACTCAGTGCCAGTGTCAAACACAAAGCAAGAAGCGCCGCGCGTT
>JACDZG010000157.1 GCA_013426805.1 Chromatiaceae bacterium | reverse complement strand
CAGGTCACGTCGCCCGCAAGCGGGCTCCTACGGAGCTTGATTCTTGATAGCGTCTCATTCGGAAATCGCCTAAAGTCCGACAGGCTGCTAGGGCGCCTTGCTCCAACTCGTACCGATCGAAGGACTGGCGCAGCAAGGCGGCGATATCCGCGACGCCTAAACCTTTGATGACTACACCCGCGCCAAGCACCCCATGCAGCCCGATATTGAGCAGATCAATAAGGTCATGACCCTGGCAGATCGCCCAGGGATCGGCGCTGGGCAGGGCTGCAATCGCGGCGCCGAGGTCGGCGCGGTTCTTCGATGAGGAAACTGCCGCGATGTACCTGCCGGAGCATCAACACCTCGGCCTCGGTCGGGCCGGGCTCCTTGGTCCAGGCGTCCGGGATCATACGAGTTCAGCGTTCAGGCCGATCATCAGGTCCGAGCGGTCGCCGACACTGAATGGCGAGTGTGTTGCAATCAACGCGTCGAAGTGCGCGGTTTCAACGATCTTCAGGAGATCCGGGAGAAACCGCTTCTGCCAGGCGACGTGCAGGGATAATTCGGGTTCGTCGATCAGGACCAGCGTATTGGGTTTGACTCTGAACAGCAGGTCATAGTGCATGACGAGTTCGTGCTGCTCGCCTGACGATAATGCTTCCAGCTTCAGTAAGGTACCGTCATCGCGCTCGGCGATTAGCCCCGCCTCTCGATCGATTCTGATCCGTTTGTTAAGAAATTTGTTGCAATTGACGTTATCGAGAAATAACCGGGCGCGAAGCGCTAAATCGGACAGTACCGCAAGCTATGAATATTCTGCGGCTTATTGCGAGGCATAGTCGAATAGGCTGGATTGAGTTTGGGCAGCCGCTGCGCGGCGATCAGATGCACGACCGTGCTTTCCCTGAGATCCTTTAGCCATTTGGGATCGGCATCCGCATTGTCATTGCGGGAGCGGCGACCAGGAAGTGTGCCCCCATACAGTTCGATTAGCTCATCGGCAGTCATCAGCCGGTTTCTTTCCTGGTCGATCCAAGCATCCTCGGCAACACGGCTGATCCACGCAAAATGTCTCTCAATTGCTACCGCGCGCAAGAGAACATCGGCGGTGACGGGGATTTCATGGGCTCCCGTTTCCTTGCCATCAACATACGCTCATGGTTGACCTGTACGGAGCGGAGCGCCCGACACGCGCAGGAACAGCGTGAGTTTTTCCCGATGAGGCTGCATGGAGCGGCTGGCCTGCCCGAACCGCGCATTGGGCTTCACGGACACAGGACCACCCGTGCGGGCAGCGCGGACACCAGCACCTCCTGTTGTTCCGGCGCGTCGGCTGCCAGGCCGTCGATCGACACCTGATAGCTGCCTTCGCCGAGCGGCGGGGCGAAACGGATACCGCCGGGCGGCAGGCGCAGGTCGCCGCCCAGCAACAGGGTCAGGCCGCCGTCGGGCGTGCGCGACAGATGCAGGTCCAGCGTGCCGTAGCCGGTCGGCAGGCCGGTGACCGCGACCGCGCCGGCATCGAGCCAGTGGTCCGGGATGCCGGCACCAACCACCAGCGCGTGATCGGCCTCGCGCTCGTAGGCGAACAGGTCGCGGAAGACCAAGGCGTATTCGGCGCCGATCCACGAGTGGGGGAGGTCGCCTTGATGGCCGGGCGCGCGCGGGTCGTGCCAGGCGATCTCGGGCCACTGGTTCCAGGCCGGCGGCCGGCGTTCGGCCAGATGGAAGTCCAGCAGTTCGTGAGCTTCCCGTCGCCAGCCGAGCCGCACCAGTGCGCCGATGATGCGGATCTCATAGGGGGTGTAATTAGTCCAGGGAACCGCGCCGCTGTGCATGGCGCGAAAGCGTGTCATGAACAGTTCGAAGGTGCGGATCATGGCCGCCGTCGGCAGGGCGTGGAACTCGTCGATCAGGGTCAGCGCGTTGGCGACCGCGGTCGGGTCCGGATCGGCCCATTCGACCGAGCCGGGCAGGAAGTCGATGCCGCGGGTGGTCATGGTCAGTTCGATCGAATCCATGAGGGTGGTGCGGAAGTCGTCGGCCAACGCGGCGAGCCGGGCGGACTCGTTCGGGTCGCCGCGCGTTTCGGCGAGGAAGGAGGCGTCCTTGAATCCGCGCAGTGCCCAGAAGTCGTCCCAGTAGGCATGGACCGGTTGGGCCAGGTAGCCCTCGTGGCTGACCGACTCGGGCAGGAGTCCGAAACAGGCGCGGTGTTCGGGTGCGCGGTACGCATCGGTGAGGCGGGTGGCGCGCAATTGCTCCCGATGCTGAACCGCCAACTGCACCCTGGGCCAGAGTTCGTCCAGCAGCACCTGGTCGCCGGTGAAGCGGACAGAGTCGGCGACCGCGAAGATCAACTCGCCATGGCTGTCGTGTTCCGGCAGCCAGTCCGGCCCATTGCGGTCGACGCAGCAGGGCACATTGCCGTCCGCGCGCTGGAATGGCGCATACCAGCGTATGAAAGCGCCGGCGTCCGCGGGACACCCGAAGCGCAGCAGGGCGGCGGCCATGACGGCGCCGTCGCGGATCCAGGAGCGGGTATAGCGGCGCGGTCCGGGCTGCAAGGCCGGACCGTCCCGATTGGTCAACACATGGGCAATGGCTGTTTTGCAGGTACGGGCCGCGGACCGGGCCGGTTCGGGCAGGTCGAAACGGACCTGTCCCAGCATCCGTGACCATTGGTCGACCGCGTGCTTGAAGGCCGCCGCACCGTCCAGACGCTCCGGCACCCGCCCGGTGAGCGTGCCGGGCACGACCTCGCCCAGGGGTGAGACCAGATAGCGATCGGCATGGCCGCCCGCGCTGAGGGTCAGATCGAAGCGCAGCGCGCCGGAGGCGGAGCCGAACGCGTCGGTGATCGCGAGTGCGTCCGGCAGCAGGCCGCGCGCCAGGTAGGCGGTAATCGGCCCCTGATCGAAGGGGGCGAGACCGACGCCGCTCGGCGGCTGCAATGGGACCAGGGCCTTGCCGCCGTTGACCCACAAGGCGCCGTCACGCCAGGCCAGATCCTGCACCCGGCTGGGTCCGCCGAGCCCTTCGAACGCCTGCCAGGGCGGGGTAACCTGAAAGGGACGCACCGCGGCGAAGAGGGCGATGGACCGGTCATCCCCGCCGTGGTTCACGACCCGATACCGCACGCAGAGGAGCACTTTCCCAGGGTCGCCGATGGCGAAGCTGGTGGTGGTCAGGGCCAGATCGTCGCGGCGCCAGTGCGCGGAGGGGATGGGCAGTTCGTCCTGCTCCAGTGACTGGGTGATGGTGCAGTCGGCCCAGGTGATCAGGGTGCCGTCGACCAGGAGAAAGGGCTCCAGCGACAGACTGCCGCGGTCCAGTTCCAGCAATCCGTCCTCGTTGAGCAGTCCGCAGACCCCGCCCTGCGGGATATTCACTGGGGTCCAGTAGGTCTGTTCCCGGCAGAGCCAGCGGGGGTAGCGCCCGCGCGCCGAGCATCCGGCCACCGTGTGGAACCAATCGCTCAGGGTGCGCGAGGCGTCGTAAGGCAGGATCTCGATGGCCGCGAGCCCCGGCAGCGGCTGACCCGCCGGTGCCTCCAGGTTGAGGCGCAGGTGCCGTGACTCGCCTTGGGGCAAATAGACGAAACTCTCGGTGCCTTCGGCTCGCGTCGCCGTGTAGAGCGTTCGCCAGTCGGTTGCGTCGTCACTGGCCAGCACCTGGAAGGCGCAGCCCTGTGCCTGCGGGGTCCAACGCAGCACCAGTCCGCCGTATTCACGCGGCGCGTCGAAATCGATGGCGAGCCAGGCCGCGGTTGGGGCGGGTACGGCTTGCCAGTGCGTCTCGGGGTGGCCGTCCAGCACGGCCGCGGGTGGATACCCCGGCAAGTGGCTGGAGGCGCTCAGGCGCGGGGGTACCTGAACGGTGCGATCCACCAGGCACAGGCCCGCCAGCCACACCGTGCCCCGGCCGCCCGGACCGGCGACGATGGCGAACTCGATGGCGCCGACGGCGCTCGGCGCGCCGCCGCCGGCCGGACCCCAGGCGTATTCAAACTCCCGGCCGCGCACTTCCAGTGGGTGCCAGTCGGCGGTGAAATCGAAGTGGGGCGCGCTGTAGCGCCAGACATTGACGTTGGCCGGGTCGGCCAGCTTCAACTCGAACCGGTTGGCCGGGGCCGCGGCACGGATGGCGCAGCGCAGGGCATAGGCCGTGGGCAGGGTCAGGTCGAGGGGTCGGCGGGCGACCACGAAACCCCCGCCGCCGTGAAAATCGAAGTCCAGCCGCAGTGCCGGACCGCGGGGGCCTGGTTCCTGGGTGATGGTGAGTCGGGCCTCGCCCGAAGCAACCGCCAACCAGTGTGAAGGATCGGCGAAGCCCTCGAGAACCCGGACCTGCATCGTGGTGACTCCTGAAGACATTGGCTGGAGAATGGGGTGGGAGATGATTGGGTGGACGGCAAGGCCGCCGCCATGATCGCCGTTTCGGCCACAGCGATCACCCGGAATTATCCGCAGATGTTCACAGATGTTCACAGATGTTCACAGATGAAGAAAAACATTTGTGTTTATCTGTGACCATCGGTGGATCGGCGTTCAGCCCCAGGGTCGCGGCCCGCCGGAACGATGAACAAGACCGGCCGCCGCGGGGGCGATGCGCCGGCCGTCCCGCCCAAGGGCCTCGACCCGCGGCGTAACGACCCTTTCGGCGTGCCGGGAACTCAAGGTTATACTGGCGGGCTCCGGGTGTCATCGCTTACCGTTGTCGCGGTCCGCCGTCGGGGAATCGAGCATCGCCGCGCCTTGACCACGCGGACGCTCCTGCCGCACGCTCAGCCCTCTCACGACAAGAACCCAGCGATGAAAGCGACCCGAGTCCCGATCAGCAAGAATACCTGGCTCCGCTTCTGGGGCATGATCAAAGCCCTGCGCCGGTCGCCGGTGGGTCCCAAGGCGCTGTTGTTCGCCGGCTTGTTGATCGGCTTTCTGTTCGCCATCAACGGACTGAACGTCATCAACAGCTATGTCGGCCGGGACTTCATGACGTCGATCGAGTCCAAGGAACTGGGCCGCTTTTTTCATTATGCCCTGCTCTATTTAGTGGTGTTTGCCGTCGCGACCACGGCCGCGGTTTTCTACCGATACTGCGAGGAGCGGCTCGGTCTGCTCTGGCGCAAATGGCTGACCGAGCGCTCGATCGACAAGTATATGCAGGACCACATCTACTATCGGATGAACGCCTACGGCGATTTGAAGAACCCGGATCAGCGCATCACCGAGGACATCCGCTCGCTCGCCGGCACCACCTTGTCGTTCGTCTTGATGATTCTCAACGCCAGCATTACCGTCATTGCGTTCTCCGGGGTCATGTGGTCCATCAGCCCGCTGCTGCTGTGGGTCACGATCCTGTACGCCGCGCTGGGGTCGGTCTGCACTTTCTACCTTGGGCGGCCGCTGATTCAACTCAATTATGATCAATTGGACCGGGAGGCCAACTTCCGTGCGCGCCTCGTGCATGTCCGCGAGAATGCCGAGTCCATCGCCCTGGTGCGTCAGGAAGACCGGCTGCGGGATCGGCTGCATGACCGTCTGGATCAATTGACCGCGAACTATCGGCGCATCATTGATGTCAATCGCAACCTCGGTTTTTTCACCACCGGCTACAACTATCTGATCCAGATCATCCCGGTCTTGCTGGTCGCGCCGTTGTTCATCAAGGGTGAAGCCGAATTTGGTGTCATCAGTCAATCGGCCATGGCGTTCGGACATCTGATCGGCGCCTTCTCGCTGATCGTCACCCAGTTTCAGCAGATCTCGGCTTACACCGCCGTCATCGCCCGCCTGGAGGCCCTGGCCGAGGCTGTGCAGCATGCCGCGCAACCGACCTCCCCGACCTTCACCTATTGCACCAACTGCGGGCTCTTCGCCTTCGACCGTCTGACCCTCAAGTCACCCCGTAGCGGACGCTTGTTGATCAGGGAACTGACGGCCTCGATCCCGATGAAGACCCGGTGTTTGATTCGCGTCACCGACGAAGCGGCGCGCTCTGCTTTGTTCCGCGCGACGGCGGGGCTTTGGGATCAGGGCGAGGGCACGATCACGCGGCCGGCGGCGGACGACATCCTGTTCCTGCCCGAGCGCCCCTATGTGCCGCCGGGGACGCTGCGCGAGGTTCTGCTGCCCGGCGGCGGCGAGCGGCGTTTCTCGGACGAGCGCATCCTGGTCACCCTGCGTCGGCTCAATCTGGTGGCGGCCGTGCAGCGTGCCGGGGGCCTGGATTGTGAGCAGAATTGGAGTGAGCTCCTGTCGCTGGGTGAGCAACAATTGCTCGCGTTTGCCAGGGTGCTGCTGGCCGAGCCCGTCTTCGTCTTTCTCGATCATCCCTCGCGTGCGCTCAGCGAGTGTCAGGTGGATGAATTATTGTGCCTACTGTGCGAGCGGGGTATCACCTATGTCACCCTGGGTGAGCAGGATGAAGATACCACCCTGTATGATCAGTTGCTCATCATCGATCAACACGGTGACTGGACGATGGCGCCGACCCCCAACCGGTTGGACGATGCCGGTTGCGGGGTCTCGATTCGGAGTGCGCAGGAGCAGATAGAAGAAAATGGCGATGAGAGTGGAGCGCCGCTTGGTAACGAGTCGAGAACAAGTTAGACACGAGTAAATCGGATGGCAAACGATCATCCCTTTCCCCGCGGCTTTCTGTGGGGTGCCGCGACCTCAGCCTATCAGATCGAGGGTTCCCCCCTGGCCGATGGGGCGGGGCCGAGTATCTGGCACCGTTTCACCCGCACCCCCGGCGCCGTCGTCAACGGCGAGACCGGCGACCGCGCCTGCGACCACTATGGCCGTTGGCGCGCGGACCTGAATTTGCTGTCCGAGTTGAGCCTCGACGCCTACCGCTTCAGCGTCGCCTGGGGCCGGGTCTTGCCGGAGGGCACCGGACGAGTCAACGGCAAGGGCCTGGATTTCTATCAGCGGCTGGTGGACGGTCTGCTGGAGCGCGGTATCCAGCCGATGATCACGCTCTATCATTGGGACCTGCCGGCCGCGCTGGATGAGCGTGGCGGCTGGTGTAACCCGGACAGTCCCCGATGGTTCGCCGACTATGCGCAGGTCCTGTTCCGTGCGCTGGATGACCGGGTCGGACATTGGGTGACCCTGAACGAGCCCTGGGTCAGCACCGTTCTGGGCTATCTGAGCGGCGACCACGCCCCCGGCCGTCGTGGTCTGGCCGAACCGCCGTGGGTCGCCCACCACCAACTCTGCGCCCACGCCGAGGCGGTTGCCGCCTATCGTGCCCTGGGCCGCCATCAGATCGGCATCAGCCTCAACCTGGAGCCCCAGCGCGCGGCCAGCGACATCGCGGCCGATCAGGCCGCCGCGGTCCGCCGCCATGCCTTCATCAACCGCTGGTTCCTCGACCCCATCCTGTTCGGCCGCTATCCGACGGCGGTGGCCGACATCTTCGGACCGCACTGGCCCCATTTCCCCGACGCGGACCTGGCGCGCATTCAGGCCCCCTTGGACTTCCTGGGCGTCAATTATTACTCGCGCGGCCTGGTCTGCCACGACCCTGCCGAGCAGCCGCTTCAGGCCCGGCGGATCACACCCAAAGACCGTCCCTGCACCGCCATGGACTGGGAGGTCTACCCGGCGGGCCTCACCGAGACGCTGCTATGGCTCAAACAGCGCTGCCCCTTGCTGCCCATCTACATTACTGAGAACGGCGCCGCCTTCGACGACCCCGACCCGGTCGCCGGCCTGGTGCAGGACCCGCGTCGCGTCGACTACTTGCGCGAGCACCTCGCCGCCGCGCGCCTGGCGCTGGAACACGGCGTCGACCTGCGCGGCTACTTCGCCTGGTCACTGCTCGACAACTTCGAGTGGTCACTCGGCTATGCCAAACGCTTCGGGCTCGTCCACGTCGATTTCGCCACCCAGCAGCGGACCATCAAGGCCAGCGCCGGCTTTTACCGTGCATTCATCCAGGCGCGGCGCGATGCTTGAGGGCGCGGAGGCCTTGATCATAATCACGGCCAGCGGCCTGAGTAGTCGGGGCTTCCAGCCTTGACGGTGTCAGGCCAGGATGGCCTGACTACGCACCCGGCGAGCCCAAGTGGCCGGAATCTTGATCGAGGCCAACGTTTGCGAATCCTTTCAACTTCCTCCATTTTCCTTTGCCGTATTGCTTTCGCAACCGCGGCAAATCGCGTATGCCTGGGCCGACAGCTACAGGCTCAATGCTGGAAATGCTTCCGACGATCTCAAAATCCATGAAAGGATGCGATCTGTTTCTTGCCTAAAGCGGCGCGCGCCACCGATGACCTTGCGATTTAACACGACGCCTGTGGCGCGCGCTCGCTTTTCAGGCGTATGTTAGGCGATTCTTGGATTCATAATTGGGCCTGCGCGCTGTTCCCATCCGATGCCAAACGCTCTGCCTGACGTTGCTGGACCTGACGCGCACGCAGCCGCTCCGTTTTTTTCCTCCAGAAGTCAATCTCTTGCTCGCGGGACATATTTGCGGTTTGTGCGGCAACCATCTCTGCGCCTTGGCGTTTCCATTGAATACACTTTGGTTCAGGGCGCGTCATAGCTGATTACCTCCGATGGCGAGTAAATATTGATGGTGCGATGTCCGTGCAGTACATTAACAGCATTGTACTTTGGAATCTTTTGGAAATGCACAATGTGCTTGAAGTTCCAGCTCACGATGATTTCGCACTGCGAGATGGTAGCGAGAGCTACGTGCGTTGCATCATCTGTGGATTTAGGTGTGACAATGCCCGCGCTAAGGTAAGCATCCCTCAGATCTAAAACCTCTGGACTAATCTCTGCAAGCTCAGATGAAGAAACGAGTTGCATGAAGTGATCTCTTACGAATGCAGGTGCAGACTCGATCTCCTCTTCAACCAAGGCGGAGACAACAAGGGTGAATTTACCAGCGAGAACGTCATCGAAGAACTGTCGGCTGTCCCGCGCGAATTCTGCGTCGAAGACGCCCCCGAATACAGAGGTATCAGCGTAAACTTTCATAGGTTGTGTATGGTGGAGCGAGTGGGCAACGATTATCTTTGTTTTCGGTGAAAGCGCTCGATCCTGGCCCCATTTCCTCCTATTGAGCCTGGCCCCTTATCCTCTTTTCTTACTCACTCATCGATCAAAAATCCCCAGTGGAATAATCCCGAAATCATTTCGCGATAAGGCGCCGCTGTGACCCAGGCGATAGTGTTGTCCCAGTCTTCGTGCAATTTATTCTTGTCGTTGTTCGCAAGTGCGCCGAGAAGGATAAAAGGAAGAATAACAATCTGCAATATGCCTAAAATGACGCAGATGGGCAGAACAATCAGAGTAGCTGCAACAAAGCCAAGCAACATTAAGGGGAGACGAACGATTATAACCAGACCGTTCCACACGGGACACTCTCCTCGAAAAGCCTAACGTGCAGCCTAAAGCGGCGCGCGCCCCTGATGACCTTGCGGGTTAGCACGACGCTTGTGGCGCGCGCTCGCTTTTCAGGCGTAGGTTATAGCGCCGAGCAAAGCTCGGCGTCTCTTACAGGGTGAGAGTCCCTGTCGGGTCAGGGCTAGCCGCCCGCCCGTATCGCGTGTTGGTCCCGTTGCGGAGTAGGGTAACCTGCGAACAATATGCGGGGCAAGCGTACACAGAGAATCCTGTAGGCCGCAGGGGAGGTCGCGCTCCCTGAAGTGCCCTTGTTCAGATCAGGGCAGCTTTGAAAGGCCAAGATGCGGATGCCGACAGTCTTAACCTACTGCAAGGCAATACGAACCACCCGCAATGGCTTGGGTTGGGAGGTCCGCCGGAGTCCTCAGGCCGTGGCATGCAGGAAGAGAGACGCTGGAGAACTCGGGAAGCCCCGAGGGCTCCCGGACGAGGTGAAACGATGAAACCGTCAGTGTTGGGACACGAGAAGGCGATGAGCCCTGAAACAGCGTGGGCACGGGTGGAGGCGTGGAGCCATGGAGCATGGAGCGTCCGGGCAGGTCGGAGACGGCCGTATGCGCTTGGGGTGTCTTATCGGGCATCGTAGATCGGCGATGGGGAAAGCCCATTATTAAGGCGTAAGGACCCGACGGAAGTACGCAGCCCGTACAGGAAACTCGCGCCGGACATGCAGGATCGGGATACCGCGAGCCAACCTCCCTGCGGGGAATAGCAAAAGGAAAGGCCGCTGGGCATTCCGGCGTTGGAAGACAAGCTCGTTCAACTGGCCGTGGCGAAGTTCCTGGGGGCGATTTACGAGGCCGATTTCCTCGACTGTTCCTACGGCTACCGTCCCGGTCGCAGCGCCAGGGAGGCGGTGCGCGATCTTAGCCTTCAACTGACGATCGGCAAGTTCGGCTATCTCGTTGAGGCCGATATCCGAGGATTTTTCGAGCATATGGACCACGATTGGCTGCTGAGGATGCTCAGTCTTCGCATTAATGATCGCGCCTTTCTCGATCTCATCCGCAAATGGCTCAAAGCGGGCATTCTGGACACCGACGGATCGGTGCTCCATCCCGCAACGGGGACTCCCCAGGGCGGGATCGTTTCGCCTGTGCTCGCGAACCTCTATCTGCACCATGCGCTGGATCTTTGGGTCGAGCGCGTGGTGAAGCCCCGCTGTCGGGGCGAGGTGCTGCTGTGCCGGTATGCCGACGATTTCGTCTGCGCCTTCCGCTTCGAGAAGGATGCACGGCGGTTCTATCGGGTGTTGTCGCAACGGCTGGAGAAATTCGGCCTGGCGCTGGCGCCCGAGAAGACGCAGGTTTTGCGTTTTAGCCGCTTCCATCCGAGTATGCAACGGCGCGTGACCTTTCTGGGTTTCGAGCTGTTCTGGTTTATCGACCGGGAAGGCATTCCACGGGTGAAGCGTCGCACGGCCCGCAAGCGCTTGCAAGGGGCGATTCGGCGCATCAAGGAATGGATCAAGAGCCACCGGCACCTGCCGGGCATGGAGTTCATCAAAGGACTCAATCGGCGGCTGGTAGGGCATTACAATGACTATGGTCTACGGGGCAACTCGGCGGACCTGTGGCGCTTCTACAATACGGCCGTCGCCTATGCGTTCAAGTGGCTGAACCGGCGCGGGGGTAAGCGTAAGAGTTTCACCTGGGCGGCCTTCGGTCGTGCCATCGAAAAGCTTGGTATCGCCAAACCCCGCATCACCGAGTCGCGCTGCTTGCAACACGAACTGGTGTTTGCGTGAAACGTGTCGCTCGCTTGATGAGCGAGTACGACCGAGGAACCGGATGCGGGAAAACTGCACGTCCGGGTCTGTGGCGGGGGCTCCGGGCAACCGGAGTCCCTACGCCGGAGGCGTATCTTACTCGGAGTAAACCGCGAAATCGTTGTCTGTCCCCTATTACGTGGGGAAACCGTGGTCTGTCCCGAATGGCACTAATTTAGTCTAACAGACTGAAAATAATAGGGGCCAACCCGCA
>JACDZG010000156.1 GCA_013426805.1 Chromatiaceae bacterium | reverse complement strand
CACCTTACGTTAGATTGTGGAGCAACAAAAAGCCTTTATGTTGACTCATGCCCTTTTCTCCTAGGGGCTAAGTCCGACAGGCTGCTAGGTCCGGTTATCACGTCCGCAGGCTATCACATGGTGTTGCGGGCACTCGGCTCGATCGCCCCACCCGGCAGCAGCGCACGGCGCGCAGTCCAGGAGGGCCGCAACGGCGTCAAGGTCGAGACCCGCTTCACCGCCTTGATGACATAAACACCGCCCAAGGCCGGCCAGAGCGCGCGACCCAGGGTATCGAGGACCGCCAGCCGCGGACTCAGCGCACCATGGATCGGCGGCCGGAACATGATCTGTTTGCGAATCTCGATATCGAATCCCAAGAGCGACAGCCAATCCTCGACCCGGTAGGGGGTCAGGAAATGCCCGCACCAGGGGACGCGCCGCCGATAACGATAGAGCAACCGCAACAGGCCCCAACTGCTCAGTGCGTTGAACCCGAGAATGATGACCCGCCCCTCGGGAATCAGCACGCGCTCCACCTCGCGCAGCACCAGACGGGGATCCGCCACGAAGTCCAGGGTATGCGTCAAGAGTGCGGCGTCGACGCTGTCGGCCGCGATGGGCAAAGCCGCGGGGTTGCCCACGACCTGGAGTCCGCCGGGCCCGGCCGGTGCGCGGCAGGGCAGCAGGACGCGATGGCGGATGCGGGTCTCGGCTAATACGTCACGAAAACAACTGCCGCCGCCGACCTGGACCAGATAGTACCCGAAGGTATCGTGCAACATTTCTTCCAGGCAGGCCGCCTCCTGGGCCGCGACGGCCTTGCCCAGCGGCGTCCGGTACCAGTTTTCGAAACTTGCCAACGGATAGCCCGGGCCTTTGCAAGCGGTCATGTGAATGCCTCTCAAGAGGAACCGCCGCCGCGCGCGACGCCCCCGCGGTGCAGCGAAGCACCGCACCGCGACGCACCGCCATCGTGAACTCGGGCACGCGCCGATCCTGGCCGACCCCGGACAACACTCAGCCGGACAGGTCCAATCAGCGTCTCCCATAGCGCCTCATGGTACCCAGTATTTGCCGCGCTGTCCCCGCTGCCCCGTGCAGCAAGACCGTGCCGCACGTCTGGTAATGACTGCCATCTTTGCGTATCATACTAGGGATTACCCGTAAGAAGCTATGTAAAGCAAGCACTTACGCTAAGATTGGGGGGTTTTTATGCGCTTTTCCAAACCACTGGTGCGCCGCCTGCGCGTGCCAACTGCCCTATTTGTCGCCGTTTCTGCCATCAGCGGCTGCGCCGGCAACCAAGATCGGTTCACGGCCGCCGACGACGGCTACGGCGACATGGTGTCGGCCCGTGAGTACGGTTATGTCCGTCCCGCGGGGGAGACAAGACGCTTCACGCGGCGTGACGCCGTACCTCAGGGAAGCTACGGTGACCTCTGGACCAAAGTCCGCTCCGGCATGAAGCTCGATCTCCATGCCAATGCCCGTATCGACGCCAAGGTCGACAGCTTCCGCCGCGACCCGCAGTATCTCGCCAAGCTCTCGGAACGCGCCAAGCCCTACCTGCATGTCGTCATCGGCGAAATCCAGCGGCGCGGACTGCCCGCCGAATTAGCCTTGTTACCCCATGTCGAGAGCCGCTACAACCCGGCCGCCACCTCACCGGTGGCCGCGGCCGGCATGTGGCAGTTCATGCCCTATACCGGCCGCGAGATGGGTCTGCGGCAAGACGCCTGGCGCGATGAGCGACGCGACATCCTGGCCTCCACGCGGGCGGCCATGGACTATCTGCAACAACTCCAGCGCCGCTTGGGCGGCAATTGGGAACTGGCCATGGCCGCTTACAATTGCGGCCCGGGGCGGGTGGAGTCCGCCCAGGCAGCCAACCGGGCGCGCGGCAAGCCGACCGACTTCTGGTCACTGAACCTGCCGGGCGAGACCGAGAATTACGTGCCGCAGATTCTGGCCGCCGCGCGACTGGTCGCGGAACCCGCGAAGTACGGCCTGCGCCTGCCGCCGGTACCCAGCGCACCGCAGCTCGAAGTCGTCCGTACCGACCGCCCCATGGACCTGGTGCGGGTCGCCCAGGCCAGCGGCGTCGGACTCGCGGAGATCCAGAAGCTCAACGCCGGCGTCAAGCGCGGCCAAACCTCGCCCGAAGGACCGGGACAGGTCATCGTTCCAGCCGGCACCGGTCAGCGCGTGACGGCCGTCCTGCCCCAGGCCCGGGTCATGGCCGCCACGGCCCTCTCCGGAGGTTCGTATGCACCGGCGTTCACCGCGGCTGTCCCACGTGCACGCCCTGCTCCTGTTGAATCAAAGGTCTATGTCGTCAAAGCGGGCGAGACGCTGGCCGCGGTCGCCCGCGCCCGCGGGGTCGACCTCACCGAACTGGCTGAGCTGAACGCCATGGCGCCGCGCGAGCCGCTGCTGCCGGGGCAAAGCCTGCGTGTTCCCGGCAGCGCCGACAGCGCCGTCCCGAGCAGCAGCACCCTGGTCACCCATCGGGTGCGCAAAGGCGAATCGCTGGACGCCATTGCGCGCCGTTATGGTGTCACCGTCGACGAACTGGTGCGCTGGAATCCGGTCGCGGGCAACGCGGAACCCCGCAACGGCGCGGTGATTCGCATCTATCGGCGCGCGTCCGAGTTTGCGTCCTGAGCGCGACCGCAACCACCACACACCCGGTGCGTCCGCATGTCACACGCGGCTGACGAGCCCCCGGCACCGTTGGAGCTGACGAGCAGCCGGGCCATGGCGCGGATGCGTTTCGACCTGACCTGGCAGTGCCCGCACGCACGGCACCAGGACAGCCTGGTCGCGACCAAGCTCAACCTCTGGCGGGACCTGTTCCCGCCGGGGCTGGATGCGCGGGTGATGGGCCAGCCATGCGGCCGGCGGCTCGAGCAGCGGTTCGCCCCCGGTGAACTGGTCGAACCCTGGCGCGCAGCAGCCTGTGTCGGCCTGCATCGCCACCAGTTCAATGCCGCCGGCGGCGGATCAACGGACCTGCAGCCGCGACTCGGCCGTTTCTATCCAAAGACGCTGTTCGATGGCCTGCCCACCGCGGTTCAGGGCAAGCCTCACCCGCCGCGACTGGTCGACGTTCGCGCGGACAGCCTGCAAGCGGACTGCAATCACCCGCTGGCCGAACAACAACTCCAACTTGCCGTCACCATCGAATCCATCTGGTCCCACGGCGAGGAGCGCGGCGGCCGCTGCACTGAGGTGGCCGATCTCGTGACCGCCAACGGACCGGGCATGCAGGCCCGCTGGCGCACCCTGGCAACGGACTTCTGGTCGGATCAGCCCTTCACCCGCCGCGACGCGCGCCCGGACCCGGTGTTCTATCAGGCACCACGCCTCGTCGACCACCTCGACCGCGCCGCCATCGCCGAGATCAGCGCACTCTACGGCCGCCTCATCCCGCCGGGCGCCCGCATCCTGGACCTGATGGCGAGCTGGCATTCACACCTGCCGGACGCCTTGACCGCGGACCGGGTGGTCGGGCTCGGCCTGAATCAGGCGGAACTGGATGCCAACCCACGCTTGACCGACCGGGTCGTCCAGGATCTCAACGCGGCACCTGCTCTCCCGTTTCCGGATGGGGTCTTCGACGCGATCGTCTGCACCGTCTCGGTGGAATATCTGATCGACCCGCGCGTAGTCTTCCGTGAAGCCGCGCGGGTACTGCGCCCCGGCGGCTGTCTCGTCGTCACCTTCTCCAACCGCTGGTTTCCGACCAAGGCGATCCGGATTTGGGAAGATCTTCATGAATTCGAACGACCGGGCCTGGTACTCGAATACCTCCTGGAATCCGGCTTCTACCGCAACCTCCAGACTTGGTCACTGCGGGGCCTGCCGCGCCCGCCCGACGACCCCTATGCGGATCGGCTCGCCGCCGCCGACCCGGTTTACGCCGTCTGGGGTATCCGCGCCTGACCGGGTGACACCGGGGCGGACGATTCCATAGAATAGAGGGAAGGTTAACTTCTCTTCTCAACATAATGCTTTATATGTTAAATCTACCCAGCCTACTGCTCTTGCTCGGCGCGCTTGCCGCGCCCCTGACCGCCTCGGCTTTCTCCTTTCCCTGGACCAAGACCGACTCGCAAGACGCGCCCAAAGCTCAGCCCCATCAGGCGCAATCGCACCGTTCGGGCGAACCGCGCCTGGCTGATCGAATCCTCGTCAAAAAGGCGGAGCGCCGTCTGTATCTGATGCGCGGAAATGAACCCATCCGCAGCTACAAGATCGCACTCGGCTACCAACCCACCGGCCACAAACAGCGCCAAGGCGACGGCCGTACGCCGGAAGGGCGCTACTACATCGATCGGCGGATCGACGGGAGCAACTATCGCAAAGCCCTGCATATCTCGTACCCGCGCGAGGAAGACCGCCTGCGCGCGCTGCGCCAGGGCAATGACCCCGGCGGCCTGATCATGATCCATGGCCAGCCCAACAACCGGCGCGAGCGGCGTACCGGCGACTGGACCTTCGGGTGCATCGCCGTCTCGGACATGGAAATCGATGAGATTTGGGAACTTACGACCAGGGGGACGCCGGTCGAGATCCTGCCTTAGGAACGTCACAGTCGACGGTTACCAGTCCCGCATGTGCTCCTAGGCTACGACGAGAGAAACCGTCGGCTCTATCAGGCCGCCCCTAGCGACTGAAAGTAGGACAATCACTTACGCGACTTCGTGTCGCACAACGATGATCAAGGCCGATTCGGCGATCCTCGACGGTGCAGGCGACCGGCCTCGGTATCACCGCACGGGGCCGAGTAGCGGGCTTCTCCCGTGCTATCGCTGAGATTATTGAGCCCGGGAAAATGCCGGCCTTGCTGAGTCTGCTGACCCGCTTGCCCGTGCTTCGCGACCATGAGGCCCTGTGCGCCCAGCGTCGGTACGGGTATCATGACCGACAACGTCATGTCGTTCGATGGCGGAGGAATCATCGGTGTTGCAGATCAGGCCCGCACAGATGCACGCGCTGGAAGCGGATGCCCAACGGCAGTTTGTCGCCGGGCTCAGTGACTACCTGTGCGCTCATCATTTGGGGCTGCTGCCCCGCTTTCCGCTACCCCAGCGCCACGCCATCGTTGAACTGATGCTCGAACGCGCGGCGGCCTGGGGCGCCACATGGCAGGCCAGCCTCGCCCTGTATGCCGACCTGATGCAGCGGGTGGCGCCGAACTTCGACCGACACCCAGACGTGGCGGCAGCCCTGCGTACCGGGTTTGTCCATGCCGATGAACGCATTCTGAGCCTTCCGGATCGGGTGTCCCGCCCGGTGTGGGTCGCGGTCGAGGCACAACGCGTCGACCTATATCTCTTTACCTCGCGGACATTGGATGCCCAACCGCTGGCGGCGCGTACCGCCGCGGCCCTGCCGCTGGTGCTATGGGACCGGGTGACGCCTGACGCCGCCACCGCCGTCGCCCAACAAGGGGCCGCGTTGGCCGCCCGGGTCGGCATCGGCGAGCTTGAGGACGGCCCCTTGGTGAGCGCGGCGCTGATCGCGCTCTATGGCGCGGCCCTGCACCATGCCGATACAGCCGCCTGGCGCAGGGAGGTCATGGCGGCCGGCATCGGCCCGGAGGAGCGGCTCACGATGCTGCGCCTGCGCATCGCGCTGGACCACGGACGGAGGGTCTGAAACATGGGCTTCTGGAGTGGCGTCAAGACCGGCTTCGTCGAGGCCGCGGTAGGCACCTGGGAAGGTGCCAAGGGCCTCGCGAAGGGCGGCTACGCGCTCGCCACCGATTCCCAGGCCCGTGAGCATGCCTGGCAGGCAACCCAGGCCGCCGCGGGGGCGGTGGGCGATTACACCGCGGCCGTCGCCCAGGACCCGGCCAAGGCTTGGCGGGACGCCCGGGACGGCGCGCTGACCGCGTATTCCGCGGCCGACCAGTTCGTGCGGACCGCTGACGCGGAGACCTGGGGCAAGTTGGCGGGTGGTGGGGCCTTTGAGATCGGCACCGCCCTGATCCCCATCGGGGCGGCCGCCAAGGCGGCCAAACTGGGCAAGCTCGCGAAGGCCGGCGACAAGATCGGTGATGCCGCCCGTGCGCTGGATAAGGCCCAGGACATCGGGGACGCAGTACAGGACGCCGGTCAGGCCGCACGGGCCCTGCCCATGCACAAACCGAGTGCGGTCATGCCTTGTGCGATGACCAAGACCAGTGTGCACCGGGGGCTCAACCAGGCGACCTGGAGCCTGGATGCCAAGGGCCGGCCGGTGACCCTGGATGCCCACCTGAAGGAAATCGCCGGGGGCAGCGCCCGGTCGGGGGCGGAGCAACGGGCGCAGGGTCTCGCCGGTAAACTCGGCATCGCCGGCGATGAAGGCGGTCATCTGCTCGGCCATCGCTTCATGGATGACCAAGGAGTGAAAAACCTGTTTCCGCAGAATGCCAATTTCAATCGTAGCGCCTACAAGACCATGGAAAACGAGTGGGCGGATTGGCTGGCGAGCGGTCGGGAAGTGAAACTGAAGGTCTCTCTCGAGCCACCCGGCGCGGTGCGACCCGACCGCGTGCTGGTAGACTACGACGTGATGGACCCGAAGACCGGCAAGGTCGTCTTTACCCGCGCGCATGACTTCTCCAACGCGGCTGGCGAGGTCTTCGAGCGCGTGCTGAAATCCCACATACCCAAGTTTTGAGACGAGGGCCATATGACTGATGCAGACGAATTGGTGGGTCTGGTGTGCAAAGCGATTCTCGCTTCCGACAAATTGGTCGGCCTGGACTGGGAGAGCCTCAGCATCGTGTTCGATTTGGGTGTCGGCTCAGTCTCCAACAGCGGCTTTGCGTATCTGACCGATGAAGTGGTCCCAGTGGCCGCGACCGGCAGCGTAGTCGGCGATTACGTGCGGGCTTTGCGTGACGCCCTCAAACAGCCCGACCAGCCCGGATTTTCGGAAATGCTCATACAGATCCGCCGTCGCGATGGCCGGCTGCATGTCGATTTCGAGTACGACAATCCGAAGCGCTGGCGCATCGGACCCACCAGCTTCGTGCAGATGCGTGAAACGTTAAGGCCGGTATTTCCGGATTAACAGGGGAATAAAGCTAGCCTCGGTCGCGCGGCCGCTGCAAAACGCATCAAGCCTTGAAGCAGGCGATACCAGCCGAACTGGCGCAACGGAGACCGAAGCGATGACGGGTAAACGCAATCTGTTCGCCGAGATGATGGATGGGGTGGGCGCGATGCAAGCGCAGCGGGAGGGCAAGATCACCCTGCGCACGATCGCGATGGACGACCTGCCGCCGCTGCGGGTCGATGCGGCGCTGATTCGGGAGACCCGAGAACGGTTGAATGTCTCGCGAGCGGTCTTCGCCCGCCGGCTGCGCGTGGCGACGCGCACCCTGGAGAATTGGGAACAGGGGCGGGCAACTCCCAACGCACAGGCCGCGGCGCTGATCCTGATGGTGCGCCGATACCCGGATACCTTTGATAGGCTCCGGTCGTTGGATAGCTAGGCGGCGTGACGTCGATGTCTGGACGCAATAGCGAACGACCTCGACACGGCCTCCCAGTCCCCCGTCTGCTTGCCCGACCGGCCCGGCCAGCTAGAGCTCGGGACCTAGCCAAAGTTTAACACCTCAGATTATTTCTCTCTTAAGATCATCCGCTTACAGCTGAAAAAATCGGTCAGTGGCACTACATTCGTGAAATTCTGTGAAACCGGAGAATTCAGACAAGCATTTTTTGTATCCCTCCCGGGCTGGGATCGCTGCCCAGCGCCTGGATGATCGCCAGCTGCGCCGACTCGGCGCGGGTCGCCTGGCGCACATGCCGCCATCGCCCACAGCGCCACCGACTCCACGCCCACACTGCGCGGGCGGCTCAGCTCCAGCGCGTCGACATCGACCGCCTGCACATCGCCCCCATCGGTGCCCCCGGCGGTGGGTGGGGCCACGCCCTGGCGCGCCAACAACCGGGCGAAGACCCGCTGCGCCTCCCGTTCGACGGGCGCAGCGCCGGCCAGCAAGGCGCCCTGGCCGCTACGCAGTTCTTCCAACCGCGCACAGAGTGCCGGCCACTCCTCCTGGGGCAGCGTGAACTGGCGGCCCAGGTTCAGCAGGGTGACCTGCCGCACCCGGCCGCCCACGCGCTCGGACTGCACCAGGCGGTGGGTGGTGTAGCGCTCCCCGGTGGCGCTGTTCGTGGTATGGGTGCGACGGATGTACATCCCGGTACGTTACGACACCCGGCACCCACTTTACTCTGCCCCTCTTGAATAACTTGGCACTACATTGCGATTTTCGACAGTTGTGTACATACGGATCAGATGGTTAGATACCATCTGGGGGTGTTTATCAATGGGGTTATGTTAAAGATGGGTTAGGCGATTCTTCGTCCTAATCCTGCTGCTGCTCGCACCAAGACACAAAGAACACGAAGAGCGTCTGAGCGTTGTGCGACCATCGCCCGCACTCACCAGAGGCAGGTCGACGACGCGAACCGCTGTTGTCGCATTGACAACACCGAGCGGTGTCATTTAGTGTGACAACATGAAGGCCACCCTGTTGCTGCAATCCCGCGTCAAACTCGGTGCCAACCGCTTTGCCGACATCGCGATTTGGCAGGTTCCTCAGCCGGTCGCGGGTAGCGCACATGCCTTCAAGTATCGTCTGGCCTTGGTGGTCGATGAGGTCTGCCTCCTACGCTACGATAACGAAGCGGGCAAGGGCGATCATAAGCACTTGGGCGACGGCGAGGTCTCCTACACCTTCACCACGCTGGATCGACTGATTGACGATTTTTGGGCCGATGCGGCCCGACTGTGAGGCCACTATGACCACCGTAACCATTGAGGTCGCCGGCCCCGAGAGAACGAAGGCGCGGATGCAGGCTGCCTTTCGCGGCGAGCCGCAAGGCAGTTTCATCACCTTTCCGAGCCACGAGGACCTGTGGAACACCCTGAACGCGAATCGCTGGGCCATCCTCAAGGCCCTGACCGGGGCTGGTCCAGTAGGTGTGCGCGAGCTGGCAAGGCGCGTCGGTCGTGATGTGAAGGGCGTGCATACTGATGCGCAAGCCCTCGCCGCGTGTGGCGTTATCGACAAGACCGTCGACGGCAAGCTGCTGTTTCCTTATGATGCAGTGCGTGTTGAGTTCATGTTGCAGGCAGCGTGAAGGATTTGATCGTCATCCCGGCCACCGGATGGCGCAGCCGGTATGCATCCAGGATCAGTGCCGCGATCTGTTCGGCAGTTCGGCCGTTGGGCTTGATCCCGAAGCTCACGGCAGGCCAGCCGGGGATCTCGGTGTCGTCGAGATGGACCGGGATGACGGCATCCTCCGCGCGGCGGGTTAGCAGCACACCGCGGATGGTCTCCCACTCCAGCGCGCACCAGGGTTTGGCGTAATGCCGGGAGAAGAAGGGAACGACCAGCTCGGCCTGCTTATAGCAGTCTTGCAGCTTCAGATCGCCGCCGCTGCCGAGCAGCCGGGCCTCGTACCAGGCATCATAAAAGACCCGGTGGCGTCCGAGGACCCCGGCAAGACGCTCAACGACTTCCAGCACCAGGCTCCGATGCTCGCCAGGGAACGACACCGCGACGGCAAAGGGCGCATCGACCGCCGGCGGCTCGCGGGCCCACTCCGGCAACCGCGTCGGCTCCAGCCCGTCGAGCAATGCGAGCACCGCCACATCGGCGTAATCGGGCGGCTTGGGACACTCGATGGTCCGCTTGCTCCGCGCCTTGCGCTCGATCAGATCCTTCTGCGCGAACATCGCGGGCTCCGTCAGACCCGCACAGGTCGTGCAGTTGCACGGCACCCACTTGCCGACCTTGTCCTTGAGCCCCGGAAAACTCGCGTTCAGCGCATCCAGGTCGCTCGCGATGATGCTGAGCAGCGCCTTGTGCTCCGGACCGCGGGCGCGCAACGCGATCTCGTTGCCGCGCACGGTCGTCTCCACCAGCACCGCCGTCCCGTCGTGCTCGAACAACGCCCCGCGCGACCAGCAGAGATCCGGCTGCTTGACGAAACGGTGCATCCGCACGATGAGCCGGCTGACCAGTCCGCGGGGCAGAAACGCGTAGCGATAGGTCAGCATCAGGTCGCCGGTCCTCGCCCAATCGCTCGATTCGGGCGGCTTGGACGGCGACAGGTGTTGCAGAATCAGCCAGGTCTCGGGCTCGGTGTCGGGCAGCCGGTAGCAGAGCTCGAACCGGGCCATCAGTGCGCGCAGTTCCAAGTCCTTGTCCGCGTAGCCCCGGTCCGACCAGAGCCGGTCGCAGTCGGCCAGCGTAAACCGGCCCCGCCGCGCCTGCACCTGCTCGTCGTCCAAGATGCGGAACACCGCATCCGTCACCCATTGGTTCTGTAGGAACACCGTTCGGCCGAGTTCCCGCGGCTCCCGGAAGTGCAGGAACACTCCCAGGTCATGCAGGTATTGGCTCAATAGCAGTGCCTTCTCGCGGTCCAACTCCAGATGGCGTCCGTAGACCGCGAGATATTCGTCGAGTTGGATATAGGGCCGGGACTGCGACAACGCCTCCAGATCCCGGCGAATCGCGACCCACTTGGCCGGCACGTCCTCGCCGATGTGCGGCAAGCGCCGGACGAAGTATTCCACCGCTTGGCGCAGACCGTCCGCCGCCCCCGGATGTTCCAGGTTGCCCCGGAGGATCTGCTGCACATTGGGAAACCGTCCCTTGATGCCCGCCTCGTCGATCTGCTTGCCCCGCCCGCCCTTCTCGTTCTGAAAGATCAGCAGTGGGCTTCCCTCGCTGAATGTGTCGACCACCTCCAGCCAAAACTTAAAGCCCTCGTCATGGATCGATTTGTTGTCGCTACGCGTATCGTCGACCAGCACATAGAGTGAGCGCCTGGTCAGAAAGAACTGGTGCGTGGCGTGATAGATCTGCTGGCCGCCGAAGTCCCAGGCATTGAGCCGGAAGGCTTGTCCGTTGGAGATCGGGAACTCGTGACGGTGGATATCGATGCCGCGGGTGGTCTCGTCCTCGGCGGGCAGGAACAGGCGGCGCAACAGGCTGGTCTTTCCGGCCCCGCCCTCGCCGACGATTAGCAGTTTGGCCTCGACGAGCCGATCCGTGCCTTGGGCTTCGATCTCGCGGAAGTAGTTGAGCACGGCCTTCGGCCCCTGCGAAACGACCTCGGGGGACGGGTGGGTTAGCGGGCAGCCCTTCACATAGATGCCCGGTCCTTCCCAACGCTCATCGGACCATTTGACCGGCAGCCCGGAGAGGACCAGCGACTTCAGTGGCGACAGGTCAGTCACCAAGGTTCCTACGAGATTCAGCATCGAGAGCGGCAGGTGCGCCAGCGGAGCGACCGACGTGATCCGCGCGTTCGATTCCAGGTCAAGGGTTTCGAGGCGACTCAGATGTTCCCCGATGGCAGCGACAGCTTCGTCACCCACATCGCTTGAGCCTAGCAGCCTGTCGGACTTAGCCCCTAGGATTAGGGTATGAGTCAACATAAAG
>JACDZG010000031.1 GCA_013426805.1 Chromatiaceae bacterium | reverse complement strand
ATCTGGGAGCCAGGGTTCTGACGATAAAGCCAGAGTTTATCGGGGAAAACAGGGAAAACGGCAGGGAAAACAGGGACAGACCACGTTTCTATCGTGTACTCAGTGGACGGGCGCACTTCGCCAAGTGAAGCACCGTCCTCGGAGGTCGATTTCGCGTGTAGGGGCGACTTTAGTCGTCTCTACAGCCACCTGCGGATCTCGCTGCGCCCGTAACAAACCGGAGGTCGAGGCTTCAGCCGGAAGCGGCACTGCCGCCCGCTAAAGGGTCGGCCTCCGGTTGCGTCGCGCGGGTCACCGGAGGACGAATACTGATCCTCTTCGGCTCGCTCCTTGAGTTTGAGTTTATCTAACAATCCGCTCATGCTTGCCTCCGGAATGAAGTGCGCCAAGCGGCACCCGGTGCCCGACCCGCGATCCGATCCCCGGTCCGATCAGGAGCCGCATCGCGATGCTCATCGTCCCCGCCCTCATCGAGACGCTTTGCAGGACCAGGCATCTGTTGGTCCTCACCGGCGCCGGGGCCTCTGCCGAAAGCGGCATCCCCACCTTCCGTGACGCGTTGACCGGCCTGTGGTCGCGGTTCGACGCCGCATCGCTGGCCACCCCCGATGCTTTTGCGCGCGATCCGGACCTGGTTTGGGGCTGGTACGCGTGGCGGCGGATGAAGGCGCTCCACGCCGCGCCCAATCCCGGACACCGGGCCATCGCCGCCCTGGCGGCGCGGGTCCCGCGCTTGACCCTCGTCACCCAGAACGTCGATGACCTGCACGAACGGGCGGGCAGCCCGGCGGTTCTGCACCTGCACGGGAGTCTGCACGCCCCGCGCTGCGTTCGCTGCGCCCGACCGTTCGACCTTGCGCCGGGTGTTCCCGACGAGCCCGAGGGTGGACGCCGTCTGGCCCCGCCGCGCTGCCCGCAGTGCGGGGGCGCCATCCGCTCCGGGGTGGTTTGGTTCGGCGAGTCGCTGCCGCCGGCGGTTCTGGGCGCGGCCGCGGCGGCGGCCCGCGCCTGCGACCTGTGCCTGACGGTCGGGACCGCGTCCCTGGTCTACCCGGCCGCGGCCCTGCCGGGGATCGCCCGCGATGCTGGGGCGGCCCTGGTCCAGGTCAATCCGAGCCCCACGCCGCTGGACGGGATGGCCCGCCACACCCTGCGCGGGACCTGCGCCGAGGTCCTGCCCGCCCTGCTGGCGGCCGCCTGGCCAGGCTGAGCCTGGCGCCCCGGAGCTGTCCGTGAGAACCGAAGTCTTGACAAGGGCTGGCCGCCGGAGTCGTGCGACGGTCGTATCGCGCACGCGAGCAACCGGCTCGAACCCTGGTGCGAGTTGGAGGTACGGACCCTCGCGGGTGCTCGCCGCTGAGCGGGCCGGCGACCGGTTCGCGGCGCGTTCGGCGTCGTGGCGGGTTTCGTGGCGGATGTCCCCGGGTCGGCACGCCATGAAGCGTAGAACCCGCGTCGGCACTGGTTGATATTTCTCGCATTCCTGGGGAGCGGTAACCTGCACGATACCATGCATGTAAGCGATGTGGCCCATGGGGGTCACGTGCTCTCGCGCGCCACGGTCGTGCAGCGAAAGACCAAACAGCCGGTCCGATTCGAGCTGACCGATCAGACGCGAGCGGCCGTTGGCGCCTGGATCGTCGCGGAGAATCTATCCGGGACGACTATCTGTTCCCGAGCCGGCTCACCGCGTCGCCCCACCTCTCGACTCGCCAGTATGCGCAACGGGATCAAGAGTTGTCGTCTTCATTTGGAGGTCCCGCCGACCTGCGCCGCGGCCTGAGCCTCAGGCAACGCAAAGGTCAGGGTCAGCCCCGCGACGCAGGACTTGTCCAGGGGGACGGTAGGGTTCTCGATAAAGGCTACGCCATCTCCTCCTGGCAGGCGAACATCAGGGTCTGGAAGCCCTCCACCAGCACATAGTCGAGCTTGCGGTTGTCCGCCGAGATGCGGGCGAAGGTGTCGGCGAGGTTGCGCGGCGTCATCAGGCCGGCGAGGGCGTCGAGGCGTTGGCGGTCCGCGCCCGCGAAATGCCTGGAGATCAAGCCCCGCAGGGCCTCGACCGAGGGTGCCTGGGTGCGCAGGCGCAGGTAGTCCGAGGCGAAGGCGAGCCGCGCCTGCTGGGTGGGCAGGGCCCGGGCGGCCGCCCCCAGCGCCGACTCGAATTCCTCGACCAGACCGGTGCCCGCGGCCGTGGCGGCACGGTCGGCCTCCAGACGCTCCAGCACCGTCTTGACCGCATCCTCTTGGATCTGGCCCTGCTGGGCGAGGCGCAGCGCCGTCTGGGCGAAGGCCAGGGCGTCGGCATCCAGCCCGTTGATCCCGGCCAGGACCGTCTCCGCGCCGCCCGCGGCGATGACCGGAAAGGCCGGCGCGGCAGGCTGGGGTGAGGTCAGTGCGAGCACGAAGGCGAAGATCTGGTCAGGGGTTATCGGGTGCTCCTTGCGCCGTGGCCGAGAAGGGGCGTCGTCCGAAGCGAGGACCGCCCACCCGTTGGTAAGAAAGCAATCGATGCTAACGAAAATCGGCGAGACGCAGTGCCCACTCTGTGCAGGCCGCAATCAGGGATGGCGGGGCATCCGCAAGCGGCCTGTGTTGCGTGCAATGGTCCGCAAGCACTTCGGCAGGCCTGGCGCGGGAATGCCCTTTCTTCAGTTGGTGATAGGCCGTGGTTTCATCGACCGGAAGGCCGCTCAGGTACCCGATCCAGGTCTCCATGTTGCGACATGGTACGAAGATCGCCACATGATCCGCCGGTTGGCGCTGAGCCGCCGCCTCCAAAGCCCTGATGCGCGTCTCGACGTCCTGTCGGTCGCCGTCGATGATGACGATGAGACAGATACGCTCACCGGCCTTGCGTCGGTAGGTGGATAATTCCCCTGGGAACGTGTCGCGGACCCACTGCTCGGCCGCACCTTTGGCGGTCGGCGCGATGCGCGAGGTCAGTTGCCGTTCGTTCCAACCGCAAGCGACCAGAAAGGCGCGGGCAAAGTGCCAATGTGCCCGGTCTTCGCAGAGAACGACCGCGCGGACCTGTCTACTCATCGAAGACCCAGCCCCGCTCGACCAGTTGATCCATCGACACGCCCGCGGCGCCGGTGCCCGGTGCGATTCGGCGTACCCGCGTCGGTGCCAGCGGGCCGTCGCGGTCGATCCAGTACCCGGCGTCGCGGGCGAGCAGGTTGATCGGCCGGGGATGGTGAGAGATCAGGATGCCCTGCTGGGGTGGCTCGGCGCAGCGTTCGTCAAAGCGGTCCAACCATGGGCCGATCTCAGGCAGCGCCAGGAAGTTCTCGGGCTCATCGACGCACAGGGTGGCGCCGCCGTCCGGCAGGCAGTGAATTAGTGTGTAGAGTGCGATCAAGGCCCGCTCGCCATCGGACAGGTCGGCAAGGCGCCACGCGATCCGTCGGCCGTCCGGTCCCTGCATCGTCGCCTCCAAGAGCTTGGCCTCGCCCGACTGGCGCAGGCGCAACACGTCGAAGCCAGGCAGAACCTCACGCAGCGCCGTATTCAGGGCCATCACCGCGCCGGGCTGCTCCTGACTTAGCCAGCGGTACCAGGACGCGAAGTTGCCGAGGCGAGGGTCCGGGCGTGTGACCTCTTCACGGGTCTCGCCGCCGATCAGCATCGGGTTCGGTCGCACGACCAGCAGGCTCCCGAGGCGACGGCGAAACCATGTGAGTTGTGTGTTTGCAGGGCGCTCGTGGAGCGCGCCAACGCCGGAGCGGGACCAGTCGAACAGGTACTCCCCCCCAGCGCTTCCGTCATCCCGGAACAGACGGGCGCGTGCCTCAGATCCATCCACCGCGAACTCGAACAGGGCTTGCCCGTCGCGATGCAGGGTTTCCCGTTCGATGCGTACCCGCCGACGGTCGGGGTCGTGGGAGAGTGTCAGCGCATAACGGAAGAGGTGGGCGTCGTCCCGCACCATGTCGAGTTCAAAGCGTTGCTCGGGCCGCGTTTCCCAGGCCGTCAGGTCCGCGGAAGTGAAGCAGTCGTCGATGCGCGCGCCATCAACCACCAAGCGGCGCAGGCGCTCCAGCAGGTCGAGGATAGTGGACTTGCCGGCGCCGTTCGGCCCCAGCAGCAGGACGATCCGCCCCAGGCTCAACTCGAAATTGACTAGGCAGCGGAAGTTGTCGGCGTACAGGCGGCTCAGCATGGTCAGAATATCCGATGAATCGGCGGGACATGGCAACGCGGCGGTAGGCGCCACCGCGGACCCTGTTATAGTCGCACGAAGGGCGAGATTCTGCCCAAGTGGACTGCTGGCCCGCGGCTGTCCGCAGCTGACCGCTTCAGTGCTCGAACTGGTCCGGAGTGGCGCGCGACTGTACGCGGGAAAACTGTGGTCTGTCCCCGGTATCCGGTGGTCTGTCCCCGGTATCCGCTATCACGTACTCTTCGCCACCGGTTACCAGGTCGATCTGCAGCGGGTGCCGTTGCTGGCGGCGGGCGATCTGCTGACCCGCATCCGGACCCGGGACGGGTTCCCGGTGCTCGACACCGGTTTGCAGACGAGTGTTGCGGGCCTATACATGACCAGTCTGCCGGCGGCGCGCGATTTCGGGTTGTTCTTCGCCTTCACCGCCGCGGTGCGTGCCTCGGCGCAGATCGTCGGGGGGACGCTGCGACCGATCCAGGCGGGCTGAGCGTGCTGCCTTGGTCAGGCTGGGCAGGATCAGCACCGGGTCGATGCCGGCCAGCGTCGGCAGCGGCGTCAGGACCTGCGTGATCAGGTCGATGCGCGATGCGCTCTCCCGACCGATAACCTCCTGCATTGCTTCAGAAAAGCGGCACTTTCGCCGCTCGTCCCGTCGCCCCCGATCCGACCACGGCCGTTACCTGATTCGCGGGACCGCCTATGACCTCGGGCATGGCGCGGAACTGACCACGCTCGCCCGAGCGGAAGACCTGGGCGGACGTATCGACCTCACGCGCCTCACACGCGATCCCGCCGATCTGGGCGCCCTCGACACCGGGACCGGACCGGCGGTGCTGGTTTCGTCGACCCGCATTGCCCCTACTGCGCGGACCTGCCGGCCGATCTGCCGTCGTTCACCGACCGATAGCGGTTTCGGCTGATCCCCTGCCCATCGCGACGGAGTCGCAAGCCGCCGTCCTGGCCCTGCATTGCCTTGGGTCCACCGACGTCCGGGCGAGCACCATCTGTACCTGCTGTGGCGTTGGAATGACTGCTGCCTGTCGGCGCACCGAGACGTTCGACCACGTGCATCGCCCCGCCATCACCATGGACTGGACCTCGCATTTGAAGGACGGCGCCTCCTTCACGACCGCCGAGTGGACCGCACCGGTCTTTGGCGATGCCGCGGTCAACACCCTCTTCGTGGCGGCGGACGGTGCCGGTGCCGCGGTGACCAACGGCGTGGCGGCCAACGGCGGCGTCACCTTCGCCCCGCTGATCGGGACCGTGCTCAGCGTCGTCATGTGGACCTACACGATGGGTTGGACGCCGAGCAGTTGCGGCTGGATGCGGGGAGCGCGGCCTGGGGTGGGGTGCTACCGGGGTTGCCGGGGGGGGAAGTGACGGCGTGACTGCCGGTCGCGGAGCGGCGCGTCCGTCACCGACTGCGTTGTTCCCGTCGGGCCGGTCGCTGAGGGACGCCAGCATCGTCCCGCGGTTTCAACGGTCGGCGATGACGGTGACCACCACGCTGCGCCGGTCGCGCGGGCCGTCGAACTCGCAGAAGAACAGATTCTGCCAGGTCGACAACCCGAGCGTGCCGTCGCTGAGGGGCACGGTCTCCGAGGGGCCGACCAATCCCGCCTTGAGATGCGCATCGCCGTTGCCGTCCTGCTGGTCGTGCCGCCATACGCCCTTGGGGATCTGCTTGGCAAGGAAGGCGATGACATCCTCCTGCACGCTCTCGTCCCAGTTCTCCTGGATCATGATCGCCGCGGTCGCGCCCTGGGCATAGACATGGACCAGGCCGTCGCGGATGCCGCTGCGCTCCACCACGGTCTGTACCTGACGGGTGATGTCGACCAGTTCCTGGTCGCGGTGGGTCGGGAAATGGATGGTGTCGCGCATGGTCCGCGGCGGCCTCGGTTGATCTGACGTGGGCAGGAATCCTACCGCCGTTGGGGGGATCTGCGAACCCCCGACCGGGGTTGGTCTTCGACGGGTGGGCGAGCGCAACGTCAACCGACGACCCGGAGCGGACATTGCCGTGCGCGTTTCGGTGGTCCGCAATCGGGCTGCCGACGGACAGTCGGTCAGTCCGATGCATTAGTATACTGTCCCTGCGATCGGCGGATCATTCCAGCCCGCGGTCCTTCGGCCCGGCACCTCTTCCCTGGCCCGCTCGCGGACTTAAGTACCCTGGCCCAACGCCCGCCGGAGTTCCAACTCGATCAGCATCGCTTCTGGTAACGGCGTTCGGCCGCGCCGATCTTGGCCCACACGGGAGAGGGTACCGGTCGTGCCGAGTCCGAACCGCCCCTTGGCCGCACCCCAAGAGTCGTGCTCGGAGATACGTTGCGGCGTCAAACAAGGAGTGGTTGTATCCAGAGAAATCCTTCACCGGCGAATGGCAGGACCTCGCTCAAGTGCTGCTCCCAAAGGACGGCATCTGGCAATTTGGCGGAGAGATCTACGTCGGGCACGCCGACGGCTCAACGCAATATCAGGATGCCTTTGGGCGCACGTCCGGATCTCACGAGTACTTGCGACGCAAACAGCGCAACGTCGCCCCTGGCGCGAACGAGTCGTGTGGCTGTGGAAGCGGCCACAAGTTCAAGCATTGTTGCAGGGACGTGCCTCTGGCGGATCGCCCCACCTGGAACGTCTACGGCATTCGCGAGCGCAATCTTATGCTCTGCCGAGCCGTGCTGGACATCTTGGGGCTGGAGTCGGGTAAGACCTGGGACGACGTCCGTCGCGAGCTCAGCGACCAGCAGGTCAAGCGCATTCACGAGGTGTTTGCCAGTCTTTGGCCAGAGGACACGGAGTTGGCCGAGCTATTACCGAGGCCCAAAAAACGCGCCTTCAGAGCCGTCTACCTTGGCGTATGCGATCCGCGAACCGTCGAGGCAACTGTCCTTGGATGGCTTCCGTACTTCGATGAAGTCGTCCTTGCCCACCCGTTTCTCAATCCGCTACGCTTTAAGCCGGAGTTCAGTCCAACACAGTCTCCGTCTAAGCACAAGGCACAGACGCTGAAGAACGTGCTCCAGTTGTTGGTGCTGGAGCCTTACATCCAAGCCGGTTTGGTGCATCTTATCCCTGATCCAGCAGACTTCAATCCGCATGTCCGCGCTCCAGATGGCAGCGCTAAGAACTGCCGGATGGACGCCGAGCCGCAAGAGCGTCGTAGTGAACGCCGACAAGTGCTGCTGAAAGGCCAGGTTGCGATCGACCGTGATGAAGACGTCGAACTGCCGTGCCGCCGCTGCCAACAAGGCACCGTCCGTGAGGCCGGACCAGTGCATCTGCGGGACGGTCTTGACCGCGTGGCCCGGCAGGCTGCGCGCCAGGCGCCGATCGATGCACTCATCCAGCAGCACCTTAAGCGGCGGCGGCAAGGGTCCTCTCCTTCACTTCTTCAAGGAAGTCGATCACCTGTTCGCGGCGCACGCTGGGGAAGCCTTCGAGAAAATCATTGATCGAGTCACCACCCTCCAGGTAGTCGATCAGCGTGGCGATCGGGACCCGGGTACCCGCGAATACCGGTGTTCCGCCCATCACCTGGGGATCGATTTGGATGACCGTGGCGACCATAGGGATTCTCTTGGATGAGGATGGTTGAAGCTCAACACCCGCTCGCGAGCCTGCCCAACAGGGCTCGGGTTCCGATATGGAACAGGCGAAAAAAGAGCGAGTCGGTTTGCATGGACCGTATCTTAGTCCAACCGAGGATCGAGACCTACCCCTCGGCCGAGACGTTGGCGGATGGGGCGACGGGAGATCCAGTGGCGTAAGGTGGGGGCGCGGCGGTCGGTGGAACGTGGCGACTATCTGCCGTGAGCGACAGCGAATCTCTGCGGTCTTCTGACAGGCCGCTCAGGCGCCCTTTCCGGGCGTTCTGGAGCGATGGCTGAATGACCGCAACTGGCCGGACAGCGCCCGTCTCCAGCGGGCGCGGGCCCTAACCTATCACGGTCAGCATTCGGTCTGCTCTGCCATCTCCAGGGCATCGTCGACCTCGATGCCAAGCAGCGGACGGTGCTTTCCAGCTTGGTATGGCCCAAGAGCAGTTGCACGGCACGCAGATTCTTGGTGCGGCGGTAAATCAGGGTGCCTTGGTGCGCCGTAGCGAGTGGGTGCCGTACGCGTGCGGGTCGGCGCCAATCAGCGCCGCCTACGATTTGACGATGCGCGCGTACTGGCGGGTCGAGAGGTGGGGCGACGCGGTGAGCCGACTCGGGAACAGGTCGTCGTCCCCGGATAGATTCTCCGCGACGATCCAGGCGCCAACGGTCGCTCGCGTCTGATCGGTCAGCTCGAATCGGACCGGCTGTTTGGTCTTTCGCTGCACGACCGTGGCGCGCGCGAGCCCGTGACCCCCATGGGCTACATCGCTTACATGCAGGGCCATCAGGTCGCAGCCCCGCAAGCTTAGAAAGTGTCTATTTTCTACTTCCCGATTGTTAGCCGACGTTAGCGTTCAAAGCGGGAAGTAGTTAATGGACAGTTACTTACTGTCGAGCGCCAGGTCGAACAGCGCCAGCTCGCGGGTCTTGTTGGCCAGCTGCAAGCGGGTCCGCAAAGTCCAGATCTCTTGGAGCTTCAGCGGCGGTTTCTGCCCAATGAGTCTTCCCTTGTTCCACGGGATCGGCCGCTCGGTGCGGCACACCCACAATCAGACGGGGTCAGGTCGTCAGGCTCGTCAAATTGATTGGAAAATGGCGCGCCCGACAGGATTCGAACCTGTGACCCCAGCCTTCGGAGGGCTGTACTCTATCCATCTGAGCTACGGGCGCGTGGGGGGCGGGATGGACCCAGGGCCTGGCGGCTTGACGGGTCTTTGGATGCCATCGTTGATGAATCTACCGGACGAGTAAGTTTACATCACTGGTTTACATCAGTGTGGTTGGCGCGTCCATGCCCGCTTTCGGAAATTTCAAATTTCGGCGACATCGCGCACCCTAACGTGATTCATCGCCAGGTCAAGTACCTGCCACCTGTTCCACGAATCTGGTGATCTCATCCGGTACTCGCTGTTGCTCTTTGATGCGGTTGGCGAGCAACCCCTTTAGATCTATTGATATTTTGTTTGTCGCGCCGAAGCGCATCAAGATGGCCTTACCCGCTACCCTACGCAACAGCGCGCCGACCCGAATACGGGGCGCTTCGTTAGCCAGGTCGAAGGCATCCACCAACACCGTATGCTTGTCATAAAGATCCGAGACTTCCGGCTTGTCGGCTAGGAATTTCGTGCGTATCTCGGTGTCGACAGCGTTACGCGTTGGGAATCGATCGGTATATCCATCGGGCAACCCTGCCGCTCGGCACTCGTGACGGGCCGCGTTGACTGCCGCGTGCGGCACCAGTGCCTGGCAATGACCGAGCAGTTCCTGATCTATGTCAGCCCTAGCCCGTCGCTGCACTTTCAGCAGTTCTGCCCGACACTGCTCCAAGGCTACCGCGTCGACAAGATAGCTCTCCATCTCCCAGCGGCATAGAAGCTTGACCTCGGCACCGAATGGTTTCGCCTGCTCATACCGGACGTCATCGGTTTCATGCACCAGGTGCCATAGGTTCTGACTCATCGCGACATCCCGGTCCACAATTCCCCAGGCCGGGTTGCCGGCAGCCCGCTCATCGCCTACGGCCTGAATGACCGCGCAGCAACCGGCAAATCCGCAACGACTCGCGGCTGGCCGAAACTCGACGCGCGACAGTTGGTCGTTAAACCAGCACTCGCCGAAAACATAGAGATCCTCGGCCGACTCGACATAGATCACTGGTACCCCGCCGTAGCGGGACAATAATCTATCGGGGCTCCCCAACGCTTCACCGCTTTTCACTGCCCCCATGCTTTTCTCCCGTAGCCCTTCTTGCTTGCTGTGCCGCCGTTTTAGCCGCTGCCTCCCTGGCAATCTGCTCCGCATTTTCTTCTTCCTCGGCCGTTTCGATGATGTAGGCCCCTTTGCGAAGGTTGTGCTCGGCCTGGTCCAGCGCATAGGCCTTCATCATACGCTCAGAATGGGTCGCCAGGACCACGAGGACATGCGGGAAATGCGCTTTGGCCAGATTCGTGAGGGTATACAAAGCCTCGTACTGCCAAGTGCGATGCAGATGAACTTCCGGCTCATCTACGAGCAGGATGGTGTTTTGCGTCATATGAGATCCCAAACGCAGATAGAGCTGCACCAAGCTCTTCTCGCCGCTAGACAGCCGATCCAGCCTGTGCTGCTGTCCATCGTCGGACTCCACGATCGCCTCCGGAGGCTCTTTTCGTATGCCTCTCAGTCTCTTGCCAGCGCTCAGGGTGGGATCGCCCACCTTGAACACACGCTCGTTGATCGCCGCGACCGCCGCATCGAAACGCCCGTCGTCCAACCACTTGAGCCAGACGAGCAGATTGTCGAGCGAGTCGCGCCAATCTCGCCCCTCGACATCGAAAACATGCACCGGCCGATAATTCCAGTCGCGTGGAGCGACGATGGCCCGCTCCTCGTCTGGCGTGCGAACGATATTGCGATATGCTGAGAAATAGATCAGAGTCGGATAGCTCAATCCGTCGCCCTCGAACCCGGCAAGGCGAGCGCCCAAGCCAGACTGGATCAATCGGATGAAGTCCTGGGTCCAAGGATCGGAGCGACCGACCATGGTATAGCGGCCAAAGGCATTGCGGACGAAGCCGAACCGACACCAGCGGCTCGCCCCGTATTTCTTGCAGTCGGACTCGCCCCAAAGTCTGAGCGACACCTCGTCGCCCATAAACCCGGCGATGAGTGAAAAGATCACAGTTTCCCGCGCGCCGTTCTGGCGCAGTGTGACCCGCAGGTCCCATTGCGCTCGCCCTCGTTCGCGGTCGAATGCCTCGAAGCCAAGGCTGGTGCACTCGGTATTCCCCAGCATCGCCATCATGGCGGCCAGCATCTCCATCACCGTGGTCTTGCCCCGGCCGTTCTTGGAGATCATCAGATAGACATTGCATGGTTCGTCGTTGGCGTCGGTGAAGCCAAACTCCTCCATGCGTGCCTGGAATGGGCCGACGCGATCCACGTTAAGAAAGAGCGGAGAGAACTCGTCGACAAAGACGTCCGGCATCGCCTAGTCCTCCTTTGCGACGCGCTGCAACAGGCTCGCGACGTCGCTCGGTCGAAGATTGAACCCGTGTACGCGCACGACCTGTTCGCCCAGCCATTTCACCAGCATGTCACCCTTGCCCAGCAGTCGCTCCGCCCCGTCCTCGTCGAGAATGATCCGCGAGTCCGCGGCCTTGAGTACCGTCAGGGCGATACGCGACGGGATGTTGGCACGCAACAGCCCGCTGAAGGTGGCGGCGTCCGGACGCTGGGTGGCAAGCACCAAATGGATGCCGACGGCACGCGCCTTTTGAGCCAACTGGACCAATGGATCCTCGGATTCCGGGGCCTGGTCGAACAATGCCGCCAACTCTTCAACCACCAGCACGATGCGCGGCGGCGCACCCTCGTCCAGGTCCCGCCATTCCCGGGCGCCGCGCGCGGCCAAGAGCTGCTCCCGCTGCTCCATCTCTTTTACCAATCCCTTAAAAGCGCGTGTGGCCTCCACACCATCGGTGACAATGGGCGCCAGCAGATGGGGTAGCCCCCGGTAGGCCGACAACTCCACACGCTTCGGATCGACCAGCAGAAGCTTCAGCTCCCGTGGGCTCCGATTGAGCAGCAAGGATAGCAGCATACCGTGAATACACACGCTCTTGCCGCTACCCGTGGTCCCCGCGAGCAGCACATGGGGGGCCTCTGTCAAGTCTCGTACAACAGGCTCACCGCCGATATCCACCCCCAGCATCAAGTTGAGCCCGGCCCCAGGTGCCGTCCAGCCCGCAAGTGCCTCGGTGCCGGCGACACTCCATTGCGATGGGGGGCGCGGGATATCCAGCCAGGCGGTCTTGGGCTCGCCGGCTGGGGCCAGAAAGATCCCGGCGTCCTTGATACCCAACGTAAACGCCAGGTCGTCCAGGCGACGCTCCAGACGCCCGAAATCCTCGGCATCGGCAAACTGCACGCGATGGCGCGTGACCCGTGGACCGTCCAGGCAGTCAAGCAAGGTCGCACTCAAACCGAGCTCATCCAGAGCATGAACAAGACTCCCGGCATCTGGGACTGGCACTTCGTTCCCCAAGTTCTGCACAGCAAAGAGCTCTTGGCGCAGGAATTCATGGAAGTCGTGCGACTCTCGCCAGGAGGTCTGGATCTCGCGCAATCCCCGGCGGATGTGCCGTTGCAGCAGATGCGTGTAGCGGTCGTCCTCCTCGAACAGATCCTCGCCGTGGTAGGCGGACAGCAGCACCCGGAATGCATCCACGAAGTCTTCCGACTCCTTTTGACCACGCCCGGTCAGTGCCTCCAGAAAGTATTCTTTACCTCCCTCCGGAGTATCGAGCTCATCCCCGGGTGGATCTGGTTGTTTCAGAGACAAAGCCAGTGCTATCCGCAGCACCGCCCACTTATGCCCCTGAGCCATCAGCCCTTTACGGAGAACCAGTGCGATGGTGTCCTCGTCGATACGGGAGGTGTAGACTTTTGCCATCAGTAATAGCCCCCAAGACGTACCCGGGTGCTATCGCCATCCGGGTTATCTAGGCAATACTCCCGATAGACGTGAGGCCGAAGCAAGGCATACTTCTCGCGGTCGAGCTCCGCATCTGTGGGTAGCACGATGACCTGAGCCCCCGCATGGGGGTAGTAACGGCTAATGAGGTTCTCCTGGTGTCCGCGGTCGAAGCGGGCGAGCGGGGTGTCGACCACCACCGGCGCCTCCTTGCCCGATACGTCCTTGAGTCCCCACAACAGTGCCTGGGCAACCAACTGTTTCATTCCCGCCGAGATGTTGCCCATGCCCACCGGGGCGTCCTGGACGCCCAAATAGTGCAGCGAAAAATCCTCGTTTACGCGAATACGTCGGATCTGACCATGGGAGGTCATCAGCTCCGCAAAACGCGCGTTGATGGCCTGCTCGATGTCCTCTCGCCGCCGCGCCTTGAGCAGAGACCGGTAGGCGGCCAGTGCCGTTTGCAGGCGTTGTCCCAGGGTCAGCTTGGTCCGCGCGGCATCGGCACTCACTGCCTTCTTCTCCTCCTGGCGGCAGTCTTCGCGTTTCTTACTCAGTTCTTTGTTTAGGGTGATTTCCTGCTCCTTCAGGCCACCGATTTGTTGGTTCAACGCGTCGTTACGGGCGGCGAGTGCTGCTCTCTCCGCCAATCGCGCATCGAACAAGCGGCGCTCCTCGGGTGCCAGATTGGCGACATCGTTGCGCTTGCGCTCGATATCGGCCAACTCGGTCTTGAGGCGATGGATCTCAGCCAAGTCCTTGGACCATTGGGAGCGCAGGTGATCGTTCTGGACGTAGTCCTCCACCAGCCGTAACAGTCCGTCGGCCTTGGCCGGCGACAGATGGAAGAGTCCCTCGGTCAGGTCCGCAGCATCTGGACGATAACTGTCGAGCACACGAGCCAGTTTACGGCGCAGAAAGTCCTCCTGGTCACGGGTTAAAGGCGGCATCGGCATTGGCGGATCGGAGAAAACCCGGGCCGGCAGTGCGGCAAACACCTGTTCCAACTCATCGCGTAGCCGGCGGTTGGGATGGGCGGCGATCTTCTCCAACTCGCGCGCCGCGCTTTCCAGAAGTTGTGGGTGCAGGACCAGCGGAGCATCCCGGCTGAATGCGTCGAAAAAGGCTTGCGTACGCTGCTGCAGTGCGTCCACCGTGCTCTCGCGCTTGCCGGCGAGCTTGGATTCCTCGCTTTGCAGGGCGAACTGGCGGCGCGCCTGCAATGCGACATCGGCGCGCTTAATGGCATAGTCGTTCTGCTCGATCTCTTCTTCCAACTCCTCACGTTCCGCCGCGAGCCCCGCCAAGCGCTCCTCAATGGCTTGGATCTCGTGTCTGCGCGCGTTGATTCCGTGCTGGCTCGCGTCTTTCGATTCCCGGCGCCATTGGCTCAGATTGCGGCCCAGATATTCGTCGATCAGGTCGATGTCGACCAAATCCAGTAACTGCTCGATCTGATGCAGTTGACCCTGCTGGTTGGCCTCGGCGATCTGCTGTACCTTCTCACCGTCGTAGATAAAGAAAGGCATCACGGCGTCGGGCAACCGCGCCTGGATGAATGCGCGTGCCTCGCCCTCCGGGTCTCCGTTGCGATCCTCCAGGGGTTCGCCGAAGCTCGGGGTCACCCGCAGCGTCTCGATGGCCTCGTCCCCATCCAACTGCCAAGTGCGCTCTACCTTGACTGAGCCCGCCGCCTCCTGCCAGACAAGCGAGACCCCGAACCCGGTGTCCCCGGCCGCGCGGGCTCGGTGGTTGAAGACCCCGACCCATTCGTCGCCCCGCCCGAGCAGATACTCATTGCGGCCGAAGCGCCCGCCCCGGCGTTGCACGGTCTCGCGCAGTTCGTCCGAAACGCCGGTAAACAGGAGCTTGAGGCTGTTCAGGAAGCTGGTCTTGCCGTAGCCGTTGCGACCCCAGACGAGCGCTACGTTGCGGCCGTCTCCAGGGGGTGCCAGATCGAATTCGCTAGGTCCACAGTAAGAAAACAGGTTGTTGATGAAAAAACGCTGAAGGATCATGCTTGGATCGTCTGCTCGGCCTGACGTGCCGCCTTGTCCAGCAGATCGCCGATGGCGCGCTCAAACTGCGCCTTGGCACCCCATTTGTCGAGCGACGGGAATCCCTTGCGACGGATATCCAATGCCTGGCGCAGCAGATCCGGATCGATACCGGCCTCCATGGCTGCCTGCTCCAGCAGGTCGTCTTCGGCAGTTGGGGTCATTTGACCGGCGTCGGGCATGGCAATTATCCTTCCGTATCTCGCGGCGATCTCGACCGCCAATCGATTCTGAAAGTCGAATTCATCGGACCACTGGCGCTGGATATAGGCCAACTCTTCGTCGCCGATGAGCGGCATTGCCATGCTTGTCTCCAGGTCCAGGAGCTTATCAAGGATTTCCTGCCGAGCGAGAGGTAAGAACGGGCCTGGGCCGGCGTTCCCATCCCGTCTTACGTCGCTACGATACCCCGGCTTGTCCCGCAGCTCGATCAGCCAATCCCGGAATACGACCAGCGGTTGAAGGTGGTCCTCGCCGGAACGAATAAAGCCCTGCAATGACTTGTCCTCCTTGACGACGGTACAGGTCCAGCAGCCGAAACGGCTGCCCCCGCAGGACGGCGTGTTGAGATCGAAGACGACCGGGCACTCGCCGCCACTGGCCTGCCGGTATAAGGACACCAGGAAGTTATGATTTCCACCCCAGGGGCATGGGTTGCTCACCAGATATTCCCACACGTCATCCGTCGTCCAGTCGGCAATGGGAGTGGCAACCAGCGCGTTGGGGATCTCGTGATGCGGGTTCAGACCGCGGCTGTTGATCTCCCGCTCCTGCATGGTACGGCCGCGTTGCGTACTCTCGGCGATCCGCGAGCCGAGCAACAGGATCACACTGCCATGTTGGCGGGTGATCGCGTCGATGGCGCGGCGGGAGGGTTTGATCTTCATGTTGCTGGTACACCAGCGAAACCAGCGCGATGGAGGTGGATACCCCTTGCCGATCAGCTTCCCCCAGTAGCTTTCTGTCGCAGTGGGTCCCACGAGTTGCGTCGAGAGCCCTAACCCCAGCGCTTTGGCCGCTTCGTCGATCTTACGCAGGGCTGTGGCAACATAGGCCGCAACATTCGGTGCTTCGACTCGTGTATCGGAGGAAAGAGCGATCACCGGTTTAGTTGCGCGCTCACCCAAGCCGAGCAACATCTCAAAAACCAGTTGCAGAACGACAGTTGAGTCCTTCCCACCCGAGAATGCGACAATCCAAGGACGAGTATCAGCGAGATAGAGCTTCTCAAGCGAGGCCAGCGTCGCTCGACTGAACAGGCTTATGGGTTGCTGAGGAGTCGTCACGGACGCTATCGACATGGTTGATCCACCAAACAGCAATATCCGATCGGCTGCGAGCCTCCCACAGCCCAGAGTCGGTGACGCCGCGGGTGAACCATTCAGAGAGGAGTGGCGCGCCCGACAGGATTCGAACCTGTGACCCCAGCCTTCGGAGGGCTGTACTCTATCCATCTGAGCTACGGGCGCGTGGGGACCGGGATGGACCCAGCGCCTGGCGGCTTGACGGGTCTTTGGATGCCATCGTTGATGGCTCCACCGGACGCATAAGTCTACATCGGTGCGGCTGGCGCGTCCATGCCCGCTTCGCCTTTCGCGCGGTGCGCCTCAATCCTGCCCCAGGATGCCGCGCAGGTTGGCCAGATGGGCGAGCCCGCGCGAACGGCTGGCGGCGGGGTCGGGTTCACGCTGGTCGTCACGGTCCAGGGCGTCTTGCGGCAGTTCGGCGAGGAAGCGGCTGGGTTCGGTGCGGATCAGTTCGCCGTAGAGTTTGCGCCGCCGCGCCAGGCTGAAGGTGAGTGTTTGGCGGGCGCGGGTGATGCCGACGTAGGCGAGGCGGCGCTCTTCTTCGATGGTGTCTTCTTCGATGCTGGTGCGGTGGGGCAGGAGTTCTTCTTCCATGCCGACCAGGAAGACGTGGGGGAACTCCAGTCCCTTGGAGGCGTGCAGGGTCATCAGGTGGACGCGGTCGCCGCCGGCGGCTTCTTCCTGGCGGTCCATGACGTCGATCAGGGTGAGATGGCTGACCATTTCGTTCAAGGTGCGTTCGGGTTGGTCGCCTTTGTTCAGGGCGCCGAGCCAGTCGATCAGTTCGTTGACGTTGCTCATGCGGCGATCGGCGACGGCCTGGCTCGAGGCGTTTTCGCGCAGCCAGATGCCGTAGTCGATGGCGTCGGTCAGGGCGCGCAGGGCGGTGGTGGGGGCGCTCGCGGCACGCTGGGCGAAGGTTTGGATGAGGTTGGTGAAGGTGTGCAGCCGCTCGCGCTGGCGCTCGCCCAGGTGTTCGCCCAGGCCCAGTTCGCCGCTGGCGGCCAGGAGCCCGATGCCGCGGCCGCGGGCATAGCCGGCCAGGGCTTCCAGGGTGGTGGGGCCGATCTCGCGGCGTGGGGTGTTGACGACGCGCAGAAAGGCGGCGTCGTCGTCCGGGTTGGCGAGCAGGCGCAGATAGGCCATCAGGTCCTTGACCTCGGTGCGCGCGAAGAAGGAGGTTCCGCCGCTCAGAAAGTAGGGCACGCTGTGTTCGCGCAGGGTCTTCTCGAAGGGGCGGGCCTGGTGGTTGCCGCGGTAGAGGATGGCGATCTCGCCCCAGGGTGCGCCGTGGGTGAAGCGCAGGTTCAGGATCTCGGAGACGACACGCTCGGCCTCGTGATCCTCGTTGCGGCAGCTCAGGACGCGCGGCCGGTCGCCGGGGCCGTGATCGCTCCACAGGCGTTTGGCGAAGACATGGGGGTTGTTGGCGATCAGGTGGTTGGCGAGCCCCAGGATGCGGGCGCTGGAGCGGTAGTTCTGTTCCAGCATGATGACTTCGAGCAGCGGATAGTCGACTTTGAGCCGCGCCAGATTCTCGGGGCGGGCGCCGCGCCAGGCGTAGATGGACTGGTCGTCGTCACCGACCACGGTGAAGGCGCCGCGCGGTCCGGCGAGTTGACGCACCAGTTCGTACTGGGCGCCGTTGGTGTCCTGATATTCGTCGACCAGCAGATAGCGGATGCGTCCCTGCCAGTGCTCCAGCCGGTCCGGGTGCGCGGCAAAGAGCCGCACCGGTGCCAGGATCAGGGCGTCGAAATCGACCGCGTTGTAGGCATGCAGGCTGCGCTCGTAGTCGGCGTAGAGCGCGGCGAGTTGGGCCTCGTAATCGTCCTCGGCCTGGCTCAGCGCCGCGGCGGGGTCGATCAGGTCGTTCTTCCAGCGCGAGATCCGCTGCGCGACCGCTGCCGGGTTGAGCGCGTCGGGGTTGGCGGTGCCGCGCAGATGCTCCTTGATCAGGGCTTCGCTGTCCTGGGCATCGAGCAGCGAGAAGCCGGGGCGCAGACCGGCTGCCGCGTGTTCCCGGCGCAGGATATCCAGGCCGAGGGTATGAAAGGTGCAGATCGTCAGGCCGCGGCTGTCACGGCCCCGCAGTTCTTTGGTGACCCGCTCGCGCATCTCGCGCGCCGCCTTATTGGTGAAGGTGACGGCGCAAATATGGCGCGGGGCGATGCCGCAGACACCGATCAGGTGGGCGATCTTGCGGGTGATGACCCGGGTTTTGCCCGAGCCGGCGCCGGCCAGCACCAGCAGGGGACCCGCGGTGTAGCGGACGGCTTCGGCTTGGCTGGGGTTGAGGCCTTTCATCCGTGATCCGGGACACAGTGCCGAGTGAAGGGGGAGGGCGTTTGATTATGCCCGAGCCCGGCCGGTATCGCGATGGATCGATGTCAGCCTGCGGGGAGGCATTCCGGCGCCTTTCGTACTACCATGGTCCTCTTTATCGACCAGGTGAAAACGCTCCCAGATGAAACACCGCGCCGCGCCCATTTTGCTGCTCCTGGCCCTGCTGCTTCCGGCATTTGGCCTTCCCGTGTTCGCCCAGGATCCGGCCCCGTCGGCGGCCGACGGTGCCGGCGGTTTCCTGCAGGCTCCCACGGTCGAGCCGACGCCGGTCGCCGGCGACCCGGTGGAGCCCGAGATCACCATCCGCGAGAGCGGCGATGAAACCATCTACGAATACCGGGTCCGCGGGGCGCTCTATATGGTCAAGATCCAGCCGCAATTCGGGCCGCCCTATTTCCTCGTCGACACCGACGGGGATGGTACTCTGGACGAGCGCGACAGTTCGCCCAAGAACATCAGTATTCCGCAGTGGGTGTTGTTTACCTGGGATTGATGCGCCCTGGAGGCCAAGGCTTCAGCCGCGTTTCCCCAGAGCAGAGTGAGAGTGCTGGGACGCCGCGCGCGGCAGCCCAGGTGTTTCACCCTGCGCGGGGGCGCCCGCGCCAGGTGATTCGATGCAGCGCGACCCTCAGCCGCGTGCCAGGCGGGTGCGCTCCTTGCTCATCCCCTGCGGCGGGGGCATCGCGGGCACCTGGTGGGTCAAGCCCTGGTAGAGCTCCGGCTGGGGTTCACGGAACATGACCCCGACGCCGGCGCGGCAGCGGTGTGCCACCACCGCCTCTACCAGCCATTCCCTGCCCAGACAATCCAGCTCCAGTTCGATCAGGGTACCGGTCGGCAGCGTGACGTTACGCACCTCGAGGTACATCCCCTGATTGGACAGGTTGCGCCCCTGGGCACCCAGGAAGCGCCGCCCGCGGTACAGGATCTGGACCTTGAGATCGATCGGGTGGCGGGCACTGTATCTGCGTTCGGCCATCATGATAAGTATCTCCTCCTTCAGTTTATCCAACCTCTTTATTATCTTAGGTACGATAGTTGACAACGCCGTGCAGTTCAAATGAAACAATCGTGACGCCGCGCCCGGGGCGGCGCGCGGAGCCGGACCCGGTTTCCTGCTTTTTATTTATTTTTCAGCTACTTCCGCAGCTTCGATCCGGATGTTCCGGAGACGTTGGCGTTGACTCAGGTTCCCGCCAGGAACTCGTCCAGCACCGCGATCTGCTCGGCCGTGTTCAGGGCTGGGGCGTGCCCGCAGTCGGGCACTGTGACCAGCCGCGGCTTGGGACCCCGTTGGGTCATTTCCTCGGCGACCTGGGGTTCGACCAGGTCCGACCGGGCACCGCGCAGGGCCAGCACCGGACAGGTGATGGCGTCGAAGACCGTCCACATGTCGAAGTCCTGGAACTGTTCGGCGAAGACCCGCATCACCGCCGGGTCGTAATGCGACGAGATCCGCCCGTTGTCGCGGCGGCGCATGGAGGTCTCGGCCAGGTGCCGCCATTCGGCGTCGGTCAGGTGGCCGAAGGGGGCATGGACCGTGCGCAAGGCGGTCTCGAGTTCGGCCATGCGCGCGAATTCGGGGACGATGGTGACATAGGCCATAATACGCTCGATGGCCGCTTGGTTGAGACGCGGCGCCACGTCGTTCAGCACCAGTCGCTCGATCCGCGCCGCCGTCTCAGGGGTGCCGGCCAAGGCCATGCCCATCAGTCCGCCCATGGAGGTGCCGACCCAGCGGCACTGGGCGATGCCCAATTGATCCAGCAGGGCGATGGCGTGGCCGCAATAGGCGGGGATGGTGTAATCGTCATCGGGTGTCGCCGACCAGCTCGATAGGCCGCGGCCGATGGTGTCGGGGCACAGCACGTGGTAGCGGTCGGCGAAATGGCGGGCCAGCGAATCGAAATCGCGGCCGGTACGGGAGAGGCCGTGCCACAGCACCAGGGCGGGCGCCGCGGGATCACCCCAGGTGGTCAGATGGACCTCGTGGCCGTCGATGGACAGATAGCTGGAGCGCGGGACTGGCATTGTCGTAATCACCCTTGGTTAATAGTCAAGAACTGTTTCTTACCCGGATGCGCCAGCAGTTGTGGATGCGCGGGTTGCGGGCGAAGTCGCGGGGGATGGTGTCCGGACTGATATTCACGATGTCCAATTCGGGCATGGCCTCCAAGTCCATCCGAAAGCGCCGCAGGTTGTTGGAGAAGATCAGGAGCCCGTCGGGTTCCAGCAGTCGTACCGTGGCGCGCAGCAGGGCCACATGGTCGCGCTGGATGTCGAGTGTCTCGTCCATGCGTTTGGAGGTCGAGAAACTGGGCGGGTCGAGGAAGATCAGGTCAAAACGGCGTCGGCCCTCGAGTTGGCGCAGCCAGTCGAGTGCGTTGGCCTGGATCACTTCATGGCCGACGGTGGGGATCTGGTTGAGTTCCAGGTTGCGCAGCGCCCAGTCGAGATAGGTGCGTGACATGTCCACGGTGGTGGTGGTGATTGCACCACCGTGGGCGGCATAGATGGTCGCGGTGCCGGTGTAGGCGAACAGGTTGAGGAAACGCTTGCCGGCGGCCAGTTCGCCGAGCATCCGGCGGGTGTCGCGGTGGTCCAGGAACAGTCCGGTATCCAGGTAATCCTCGAAATTGACGAGGAAGCGGTGGCCGCCCTCGGCGATCTCGTGAAAGCGGTTGGTCTCAGCCAAGCGCTCATATTGGCTGTCGCCCTTCTGTTGTCGACGCACCTTGAAGAAGAGTTGCGTTTCGGGAACCTCCAGGACTTCCGGAATGACGCTCAGGGCCTCGCGCAAGCGGCGGCGGGCGTCGCGCGGGTCGACGGTGGCGGGGGCCGCATATTCCTGCACGAGCACCCAGCGCTGCTCGCCCTGGTAGACATCGATGGCGACGGCATATTCGGGCAGGTCGGCGTCGTAGAGACGATAACAGGTGATGTGCTGCTGGTCGCGCCATTTTCGCAGGGTCTTGAGGTTCTTGACAAGGCGATTGGCGAGCATCGCCGCGCCTTCACCCCGTTCCTCCGGAGCCAGCACCCGGGGCCGATTGGAGACAAAATAACGCGGATCCACATCGAAATGCAGCAGTCGGCACTCGATCTGGCCGTTGTATAGGGTGTGCATGCGGGTGGCGCGCAAGCCCATGTATTTGCCGAGGTCGGGATTGCCGGTGAGCAGGGCGGCGCGCCAGCCGGTGAAACGCTCCTTGAGCGTGCTGCCGATGCGGGCGTAGAGCGCGGGCAGGTCGGTGTCCGCGCCGAGTCGTTCGCCGTAGGGTGGGTTGATGACCACCAGACCCCGGTCGCCTTCCCGCCCAGGGTAACACTCCGCCAGTTCGCGCCGTTCGAAATGGGCGCGCCCGGCGAGACCGGCCCGCTCGAGGTTGGCCAGCGAGGCGCGGATGGTGCTTGGATTGGCGTCATAGCCGCGCAGTGACGGCAGGCGGTGCAGTCCGGCGTCACGCCGAATTTCGGCTTCTTCAATCAGCCGCGCCCAGATGGCCGGGTCATGACCCGACCAGCCCAGGAAGCCGAAGCGCTGATGCAGCAGGCCAGGGGCGATGTCCGCGGCGATCAACGCGGCCTCGATGACGAGGGTGCCGGATCCGCACATGGGGTCGAGCAGGTCGCCGCCATCGGCGGCGATGGCTGGCCAGCCGGCGCGCAGCAGGATGGCCGCGGCCAGGTTCTCCTTGAGCGGGGCGGCAGCCCCTTCCTCGCGGTAGCCGCGACGGTGCAGGGAGCCGCCGGAGAGGTCCAAGGCGACGGTGGCGGCATCCTGGAAGGTATAGCAGTGGATCAGCAAATCGGGGCGATCCGGGTCCACGCTCGGGCGGCGTCCGCAGCGGCGCACGAAACGGTCGGCGATGGCGTCCTTGACCTTGAGGGCCGCGAACTGGCTGTTGTTGGCCCCGGCCAGGATGCCGTCGAAGCGGACCGCGAAGGTCCGCTCGACGGTGAGATGATCTTCCCAGGGAATCTCGATGGCGCCGGCATAGAGCGACTCGCTGCCATGTGCCGCGAACTGCGCCAGGGGCAGCAGGATGCGGTTGGCGACCCGCGACCAGAGGCAGGCTCGATAACCGTCCTCCAGGGTGCCGGTGAAGCGCGCACCCCCGCGCGCCTCCGCCGCCCCGGCCAGACCTAAACGATCCAACTCATCGGCCAGCAGGCTGCCCAGGTGGAGCGGCGCGGTCGCGAAAAAGGTGTAACGCGACGGAGTCCCCGCATCGGCAGTGCTCATTGACTTCGTTTCAACAGGTCCGCCAGCGCCTCGAAGGGATGATGGGTGGTCTGCTTCACGCTGCCGGCGCCCCCCGCAGCCCGGCCGCCGCGACCGGCGGCCAGGGCGGCAAGGTGCTCCTCGTATTTCTGGTGTTCATTGTCGTGGCAGTACAGACACAGGAGCTCCCAGTTGCTGCCGTCCGGCGGGTTGTGGTCGTGGTCCATGTTCTTATGGTGAACAGTCAGCTCACGCAGGTTACCGCGGTCGAAGGTTCGACTGCAGCGTCCGCAGACCCAAGGGTAGAGCTTGAGCGCTTGTTCGCGGTAACCGGCCGCCCGCTCTTCCGTGGCCTTGCGGGCCTCCGCGACCACGCGGTCGAGTTTCGCCGTGTCGATCGGCTTGCCGGTCTTGCCGTGGCGCGGGGGGTTGTTGGGAGACATGGACGCAACTCCGTTAAGCCTGTTGGATGCCGGCCACGTACCAGTTGCCGTTCGGGCTCGCCCAGCCGTGCTGCACATGCCAGATCTCGCGGAAGTCTTGCGCCGCGCCCTGCTGGTCCTCGCGGATCAGTCCGGAGAACAGGACGCTCGCGACGACTTGGTCGCCGTCGCGTCGCACCGAGACCAGTTCCGCCTGGAGACGAACGACCTCGGTGAACTGCGGTCCGCTCAGCCGCGCCCGGTCGCGCTTGAGTTCCGCAGTCAGCTCAGGGGTCAGATATTCCTCGAGATCGGCGAAATCGCCCTTGTCCCAGGCCGCCTGGAGGTTGACGTAGTGGCCCTTGGCGCCGGCGACGAATTCGGCCCCGTTGAACCATGCCGGGGCCTGATCAGGGGTCGCACTGCCCGCGGGTGCGGCGCCGCCGCGGAATGCTTGGGCCGCCACGCCGCCCGTCTCGCGCACGTTGCCGCCCGCGGCGGTGCGGGCGTAGGCCCCGGCCCCGGCCGGCAGCGGGGTCGCCCGGCCGCGGCGAAGCATGCGAAATAGCATGAAGCCGCCGAACACTAGTGCGGCGATCAGCAGGAAGTCCATGATCTGAAATCCTTCAAAGCCGTCGCCGAAGAGCATGGCGGCGAGGAGTCCGCCCGCGGCGAGACCCGCCAACGGGCCGAGCCAGCGGCTGGCACCGCTCGCCTGCGGGGCCCGCGCCCCGGCGCCTGCCGCCGGAGATTGGGTTTGGGTCGGACGTTGGGCTGCCGCCGCAGGCGTCTGGGTCTGGGCCGGCGTACTGTACTGCTTGCCGACATTGCCACCGCCGCCCATGCGCCGGGCGTCCGCGGTCTGGGGCAAGGTCAGGAAGCCGGCGACTATCAGTGTCAGCACGGCAGAGAGGAGTGTGTTGAGCTTCATGGCCGTCTCAGGTTTCCGGATGGTTGGATGGGAGGTTGTGCGTGGCATTTTGAAGTTAAGACAAAGGTGCCATGTCATACGGCGGTTGCCGGGTGCCGCGGCACTCGGGTTTGGCGGTGCCGGTGAGCGTTGCGATGCTCCGGTCGACTGTTCACCGCGTGGTTCGACTTCGCTTTTACATAGGGGTTCCTGGGTGGAAAACCATGCGCGAGGCGGTGACCGCCGCGCTCTGCGTGACGGGTTCAGTCGCCGCGGAGTGGTGCGGTGCTCGGTCCAGCCGAGGTCGCCGCGAATTGTCATGGGACTGCATGGAGTTGCGCAAGTCCTGGTCATACTCACGCCGTGCGGTCGGCGCGCTGGCCTGACCGGGGTGCCGCAGTCGCGTTCGTCGCGGTTTTTGACGCGTTCGTCGCGGGACGCTGGCTATTTCGGCGCCAGTTGATAGCGTTAGGGTAGAAGGAAATCGTCATACCGTAATTGAGACCGAAAAAAGACGCCGTCAGCGTCTCGCACCAGCTAGGAGATCGCAGCAATGTACCACAGCGCCCGTCCCGACTGGCATGACGCGGGTTCCGGAGCGTCCGTCTATGGTGCCGATGGCCTAACGCCTCGCTCGGCCTTCGCGGAGCGGATCGAGCGCTTGCGCGACTTGGATCTGAGCCGGGCCGTGACCGGCTTGATCCTTGAACTGGAGCATCTTCAGCGTTCGACAGTGAGTGCGGAGACCCGTTACGCGATGTTGCGCGTGCTGAAGCGAGCTGTCCTCCATGTCGCCGCGGCCCTGGCCAAAACGCGGCCAACGACACACTCAAAGGCGGGTGGCTCGACCCCCGGTCCCGGTCCCGGTCCCGGTCCCGGTCCCGGTCCCGATCCGGATCCCGGTCCCGGTCTCTCGCTGGAGCAGCGGCTCTATGCCGCGATGGCGAGCAACTGTCTGCACTTGATGCACGAGCTCGGTCGTGGTCACACGGGCTATGCCGACAGTCTGGTACAGTCCCGTCAGTGGGCCGTACGTCATGCCTTTCGGTTCCTTGGCCGCCAGATCCTCTGCGCGGTTCGCGCCGGCCGTTTGTGGCCCGTGGGCGCATGGCAGTCGTTGCACGAGTTGTTTGTTTATCTGGTCATGCGCGGCAGCGTGCGGCTGCACGGTGATTCACTGGTGCTGAGTGACGACTCCTTCGATCCGGAGGCCGCCTACAAGCAGTTGCTTCTGATCGGTCTGTTGGCGGAGCTCGTCGGGACGGACCGCCTTGAGTCCGATACGCTGAGTCGGCTGGGCGTCCTGGCCAAGGACGCGCGGCTGGTCGAATCGGACGGGTTGGTGGGCGAATTCGGACTCATCCTTGTCGAGGTGAGTCACGATCGGCCGCCGCGGCTGCGCGTCGGTAGCCTGGATGACCCATTCCGCGGTTGGGTCTTGCGCGTCCCGCAGGAATTCGAGTCGCTGGTCACGGCCTTGGAACCCACGCGTCGTTACCGGATAGCCGTTGCCGCCTGACCGAAATGCGACCGCCTGGGGTTCTACTCGTGGCGGGGAGGTCTCGGCAGATTTGCGGCGCATCGTGGACAGACGTGAATACCGGTTTACGGATAAGCTGTGCGGCGCGCGGCGCGTCGCCCATGCGTGACCCCGAACTTCTGAAATCGCGATTCGGTTTGCGTTGCAATGTGCAAGAGTCGGCGGATTTAGCCTGGCCCGGGTCGTCCGCGTAGAGGATCTCAGACGGGTTTTGCGCTCAGTGGCCCGTGGGAAAGGCGCCGCGGGATGCATCTTGCATATAAACTAAGCTAAGCTTAACGTAATGCAGGCCCGAAGCGGAGACCCATCATGATCCGGCCATCGCTGAATTGTTTACTACGTCGTGCTGTCCCGCGCCACCGGGTTTGGGGGGTGGCCCTCCTGCTTTTGTTCGCCGCCGCCGCCGCCGCGGACGGTCTTGCGCAGGTCAAAGAGCGTGGCGTCCTGCGCCATCTAGGGATCCCTTATGCTAACTTCGTTACCGGCGCCGGGGACGGCATGGATGTCGAGCTGATGCGTGCTTTTGCGGAGCACCTGGGGGTGCGTTACGAATTCGTGCAAAGCGACTGGGCCGACATCATCGGCGATCTGACCGGGCGTGCCGTCAAGAGCAAGGGTGACGACTTTGAGGTCATCGGTGAGGTCCCGATCCGTGGCGACGTGATCGCCAACGGTATGACCGTGATCCCCTGGCGGACCAAGGTGGTCCGTTTTGCGGCGCCGACCTTCCCAACCCAGGTGTGGCTGGTGTCGCGGGCGGACTTGCCGGTGTCACCCATTGCGCCTGGCCCGATCCTTGATCAGGATATCCTGGCCACCAAAGCGTTGATGCCCCAACGCACCTTGCTCGGCATGTCGAATACCTGCCTCGATCCGGACCTCTACGACATCAGGGCGACCGGCGCGAAGGTCTCGCTCTTCAAGGGCACCCTCAACGAACTGGCTCCGGCAGTCATCAACGGCGAGTCCGAGTTGACCCTGCTCGATGTCCCTGATGCGCTGGTCGCCCTCCAGAAATGGCCAGGGGAGATCAAGGTCATCGGACCGGTGAGTGAGCGTCAGGACATGGCGCCGGCTTTTCGGCCCGGCGATAACGATTTGCGCAACGCCTTCAACAATTTCCTGGCACAGTTGAAGGCGAGCGGGGAGTTCAGGCGGATCGCACTGGCCTACTACCCCTTTGTGGTTGACTATTTCCCGGATTATCTGCCGGAATCGTCCGCGGCGATTGCCGACTGATCCGCCGGCGCTTTAGGGGCGACCCAAGTAACCCCTACAGCCCGATAGAGCGTTTCCGGAAATCGCCTGAAGCCTCGACCGTGCGCGACACCCGGGCAGGGGCTGGAGCGATGCTCTAGGCCAGCGCGGCGGCCGGGTCGCGGAGTCCGCGGTCAGCGGCCTGGCCCATCGTCGCTGCCGGCCGCTCTGATCGCATTCTGACGCGACCTTCGCGGTCATGCTCCGCCCGTTGCGCTCACATCAGGCCCTGGTCCGGTTTTCGGTTGTCCGTCATACTCCCGCGTGCGCCGGCGTCCCGTGATCACGGGCTCGCCTCAGCGCGCCGCGTCCTGATGGGAAAGAATCCGCCAATCCGGCACCTGATCGCCGCCGCTTGAGGTTATGCTTTAGCCTATTGTCGTCGCCCGCCCCCCGGCATCAACGGGTGGATGCCGGTCCGACGCGGCGCGCGTGCTTGCCCCGCGTTCAGCGACGACGAACAGCAATTCCTGCCGGAGTGCGACAACGAGTATGTGCGAGCCCAAGTTACGGGGTCCGTTGAGTCATCTGAGACCCAGGTATGGCGTTGCCACGATCCTGATCAGCGTCGTTCTGACGCTCTATGTCGGTTTTCTCCTGGTGGCAAACTACTGGTCAGCCACCAACCTGCGCCAGACGATGGAGGAGCAGCGGCGCCTCGAGAGCGGGCGCCGCGTGGCGGCTCTTCAGTATTTCTTCAGCGAACGGCGCGACGATCTGGTCAATCTGGCTCTGTCCCGCGAGGTGGCCGGATTCTTCGAGAATCGGGCCCTGGGGATGAGCATGCGCTATGGCCTCAGCCAGAGTCTGGTCCCCATCAACACTCGGTTTTCCGAACTGATCGATCGTAAACGAATCGTTGGTAGAGCGGTTTACCAGCGGCTGGTCCTGCTCGATGAGTCCGGTGAGGTATTGGTCGATGCGGTCGATCAGAGTGCGGGTGACCCGCCCGAGCGCTCTTGGAAGTCATTGCTCAGCCCTGGACACCAGCATGGGGACATCCGGGTGCTGGACGACGGACAGACGTTGGTGGTGTCCCTTGCTCATGAGTTCAAAGGTGCGTATGCAGGGCAGCTTCTCGCCTTTCTCGATGCCGGTCTGGTGGTTCGCGAGGTCCTCAACCTGGGTCGGAGCGGCGACGATACCTCGGTGGCAACGATCGTCAACGGCACCCTGCAGGGTTTGGGCGGTGCCCTGAACCCCGAGTTGAGCCGCCTCGTGCTGACTCCCCTGGCGGACGGCAAGGTATTCGAGTTCAGGGACGGCCCGGCGGGCGAGGGTGAGCGCATGATTGCGTTGGCCCGGCTGGTCCCCAACACCGACTTCGTACTGCTCGATATCATGTCCGCGGTCCGACTTCACGGCCGGCTGGAGCCCTGGCACCTGTTCTTCGGAATGGCCAGCCTGGCGGTGGTGGTGCTGCTCGGGGTTTTTATCATTTTGCGGCTCAACATCCGAGCGGTGGCGTTGCAGGCGCACCTGCGCGAGAGCGGGTTGCGTGAGCGGGCGGTGCAGGAAAAAAACCTGCAACTGGAACAGGAAATCCGTGAACGGCAGCGCGTGGAAAGTGAACTGCGCGACTCCAAAGAGGCCGCCGAGTCAGCCAACCGGGCCAAGAGCGAGTTCCTCGCCAACATGAGTCACGAGATCCGCACGCCGATGAACGGTGTCGTGGGTATGACCAATTTGCTGCTGGAAACGCGCATGAACCAGGAGCAGCAGGAATACGTCAACGTCGTCCGCAACTCGGCGGACGCCTTGCTCAACGTGATCGACGACATCCTGGACTATTCGAAGGTCGAGGCCGGCAAACTCAGCCTGAACGCGTCGGACTTCAGTCTGCGCGACCTGATGGAGGAGCTGGCCGACATGTTCGCCGACAAGGTCGAGGGTCGGGAACTGAGCTTTGCCTGCATCTGTGACCGGCGGGTCCCCGATTGGCTGCACGCGGACTCCGGACGCCTGCGCCAGGTGCTGATCAACCTGATCGGCAATGCGGTCAAGTTCACCGAGCGGGGGGATGTCGAAGTGCGGGTGACCCTCTCATCGGATGGCGGCGACGGGTCGCGTCTGCGCTTTGTGGTGCGGGATACCGGCATCGGCATCGCCCCGGATCGCCAGGGGCTCCTGTTCCAGTCATTCTCGCAGGTCGATACGTCGTTTACCCGCCGCTACGGTGGTACCGGCCTGGGGCTCGCCATCTGCCGGGCACTGGTGGAACTGATGGGCGGAACCATCGGCATGGAGAGTCGGGAAGGGGAGGGTTCGCGCTTTTGGTTTGAGTTACCGAGCCGGCCGGGCACGGCTTCCAGCCTGGTGCTGCCGCCGCCGATCGCAGGAGCGCGGGTTCTCGTCATGGACCCGCTGGCCAGTTCACGCGAAGCGGTCATCGAGACCCTCGCCTATGAGGAGATCCCGGCCGTCGCCGTGGATGATGTCGCGGGCGCGATGGATGAACTGCTGCTGGCGGAAGATCGCGGTGAGGCGTATCAGCACGTCGTCATCGTTTTGCGGGAACCGGAGGGCGAGGCTGACCGGCTATTGGAGGTGTTACCCGAGCAGCCCTGGCAACATCCCCTGCGGGTGTTGGTGCTGGTGGCGCAGTCCCGGCGTCGTGACCTGCGGTTTGACGAAGCGATTCCGGTGCGCGTCCTGACCCTGCCGGTGCATCGGGCCGCCCTGCTGGAGGCGCTCGGCTTGCGCCGTCCGGAGGCGCCGGCGGCGGATCCGGTCGCCCAGCTGTCAAACCATGAGCGTGCGTCGATCCTCCTGGTGGAGGATAACAAGATCAATCAGAAGGTAGCGCTCGCGATGCTCGACAAGCTGGGCTACCAAGTCGATGCGGTGGACAATGGCGCCCTGGCCGTGGAGGCGGTGGGCCGCGAGACCTATCGATTGGTGCTGATGGACATCCAGATGCCGGAGATGGACGGGTTGGAGGCCACCCGGCGCATCCGCGCGGCGGAGCAGACCGGAGCGCTCCAGCCGACCTCCGGCGTGCGGCATCTGCCCATTATCGCGATGACCGCCCACGCGCTGGAGTCCGATCGCCAACTGTGCCTGGAGGCCGGCATGGATGATGTCATCACCAAGCCGGTCAAACCCCGCGTCCTGGGCGAGACCCTGGCGCGGATGATGCGGGAGTATGGTTGAGGGTCAGCCGCCGAGCCGGGCGACGACACGGTCGAGGATGATACGCGCCTCGGCGGCAACTTCGTTGGTCGCCGTATCGTCGGCCAGCCCGAGGACCGTGATCGGATCCATGAAATCCACCGCGGTCCGTTCGGCGGAGACTTCCCGGACCACCAGATTGCAGGGCAGGAGCACCCCGGCGGCGGGTTGGGACTGGATCACCCGCTTGGCCAACCCTGGGGCGCAGGCGCCGAGGATCCGGTAAGCGCCGGTTTCCTCGCCGAGTTTGGCCTTGAGGATCGCCGCGACATTCACGTCGCTCACGATGCCCAGCTTTTCCGCCGCCAGGGCGGTCTGCACCTGCTCCAGGGCAGCGTCGAAGGGCAGGTCGATTTCTACGCCGAATACATAGTTCATGGACGTTCTCCGGAGATGTCAACGGATGGCGCCGGTTGTGGGGTGCCGGCTTGAGGGGCGCAAAGTAACACCTGAGTCTTTAGCGGAACACGCGAAACGTCAATTCAAGACTGAAGCGTTGGACTCCTGCGCTCAGTTCGCCTTGGCCGTCGGCTGCTGCCGCATGGACAACAGCCCGGCGACGAGGACCGCCACCGAGACAATCAAGACAACGATCGAGGCCAGCGCATTGATCTGCGGTGAGACGCCCATGCGGACGCTGGAATAAACCACCATGGGCAGCGTGGTGGAGCCGGGGCCGGCGACAAAGCTTGAAATCACCAGGTCGTCCAATGACAGCGTGAAGGCCAGCAGCCAACCGGAGAGCAGCGCCGGGGCGATCAGCGGCAGGGTGATGCTCATATAGACGCGCAGCGGGCGGGCGCCGAGATCCATCGCCGCCTCCTCCAAGGAGCGGTCCATCTGCGACAGGCGCGAGCGCACAACGACGGCCACGAAGGCGGTGCTGAAGGTGATGTGGGCGATGGTGATGGTGGTGAAGCCGCGTCCGGCCGGCCAACCCACCAGTTGCTCCATCGTGACGAAGAGCAGCAAGAGCGACAGACCGGTGATGACTTCGGGCATGACCAGGGGTGCTGCCAGCAGCAGTTGGAATCCGGTCCGGCCGCGGAAGTTGCCATGCCGCACCAGGGCGTTGGCGGCGAGCGTCCCCAAAATCACCGCAAAGGTGGCATTGGTGGCGGCGATGCGCACGGACAGCCAGGCGGCGTCCAGCAGTTGCCGGTTGTGCAACAGCTCCCCATACCATTTAGTGGAGAAGCCGGACCATACGGTCACCAGCCGGGATTCGTTGAACGAATAGATCACCAGCAGCAGGACCGGGACATACAGGAAGGCGAGGCCCAGCGCCAGGAACAGATACAGCTTCCAGCGGCTGCGGTTCATCGCTCGTCGCCTCCGATGCGGTGCTCCAGGCGCTGCATCATTACAAAGGGAACCACCAGAACGCCGAGCAAGCAGATCGCGAGCGCGGCGGCGAGCGGCCAGTCTTTATTGCTGAAGAATTCGGTCCAGAGCATCTTGCCGATCATGAGGCTGTCGGGGCCGCCCAACAAATCCGGGATCACGAACTCGCCCACCACCGGGATGAACACCAGCATGGAACCGGCGACAATGCCGGGCAGCGACAACGGCAACGTGACCTTCAGGAACGCCTTGAAGGGGCGACATCCCAGGTCGGCCGCCGCCTCCAGCAGACTGAAATCGAGTCGCGTGAGGTTGGCGAAGAGCGGCAGGATCATGAATGGCAGGTACGAATAGACCACCCCGATATAGATCGCGGTCTGGGTGTGCAGGATGGTCAGAGGCTGATCGATGAGTCCGAGCGACAGCAGCAGATTATTCAGCAGACCGTTCGGCTTCAGGATGCCGATCCAGGCATAGACGCGAATCAGGAACGAGGTCCAGAACGGCAGGATGATCAGCATCAGCAGCATGACCCGCCGTCGCTCCGGCGCGGTGGCGATGGCATAGGCCATGGGGTAGCCGATCAGCAGGCACAGGATGGTACAGACCAGGGCGACCCAGAGTGAATTGAGGAAGGCGGCCAGGTAGAGTTCGTCACTGAAGACCGTGACGAAGTTCTGGAGGTTGAGCCGTACCTGCAACACGCCATCGTCGACCCATTCCCACAGACTGGTGTAGGGGGGTTGGGCCAGTGCCGTCTCCGCCAAGCTGATGTGCAGCACGATCGCAAAGGGTGCCAGAAAGAACAGGCCCAGCCACAGATAGGGCGTGCCGATGTTCACGACCCGCGCCAGTTGCCGGTCGCGCAGGCGCAGCCGCTTGCACAGCTCCTGAATCATAGTGTTCTTCCCTTCGCGCCTTGGCGTGAGATGCTTCTTGTGCGCGAACAATTCGCGTTACTCCGTCAGGACCACGCCGCTGGTGGGTGACCACTCCATCGCGACCTCTTGCCCCCAGGTCAGGGCTTGCTCGGTCCGCGGGTGGACGTTGGTCAGGGTCATCTCCACCAGCATCTCCGGACTCACCCGCACGCGGTAGATCGAGACGTCTCCCAAGTAGGCGATGTCTTCGACGACACCCTTCACCTGATTGGTGCCATTCTCTTGATAGGTCGAGCAGATTTGCAGTTTCTCCGGACGGATCGCGACCGTGACCGGGGTGCCGATGGCATGCGGGTGCAAATCGCGCATGTGCAGTCGCCGACCCAGGCTGGACTCGATCAGTACCTGGTCGTCCTGCGTCTCCATCACCCGGCCGTCGAACAGGTTCACGAGGCCGATGAAATCGGCGACGAAGCGGTACTCGGGATATTCATAGATGGCGGTGGGAGTGTCCACTTGCAGGATCTGGCCGGCATTCATGACCGCGATGCGTGTGGACATGGTCATCGCCTCTTCCTGATCGTGGGTGACGGTCACGAAGGTGATGCCGATGCGTTCTTGAAGGTTGACTAACTCAAACTGAGCGCTTTCGCGCAGGCGCTTGTCCAGTGCGCCCAAGGGTTCATCCAAGAGCAGGAGTTTGGGGTGTTTGGCCAGGGTGCGGGCCAGCGCGACGCGCTGGCGTTGACCGCCGGAAAGCTGATCCGGTTTACGCCGGCGCAACTCCGAGATCTGGAGCAGCGCAAGCATTTCGCCGACCCGCTCCGCGCGCTCCTTGCGCGGCATGCGGTCCTGTTTCAGGCCGAACTCCACGTTCTGCTCCACCGTCATGTGGGGGAACAAGGCATAGGACTGGAACATCATGTTGACCGGCCGGGAATAGGCCGGGATATCGGTCACATCAGCCCCGTCGATATAGATACGCCCGGCCGAGGGCCGCTCCAGCCCCGCCAGCATGCGCAGCAGGGTGGATTTGCCGCAACCGGAACTCCCCAGCAGCGAGAAGAACTCGCCCTGGAAAATGTCCAGCGACACATCGTCGACCGCGTAGACGTCACCAAACTTCTTGGTGACATGGTCGATCCGCACATAGGGTGCGGCCTTGGGGTCCTGCCAGGGTTCCAGTTTGCGCCGTTCCGCGGGGTTCGTCATAGTGCTTCCGGATTCCTGTCGAATCAGCGCTCGGCCTTGATCCGTGTCCACAGATTGTTCAGCTTGCGCTGCGCCTTGTCGGTCGGGGTCTTGAGCACGAACAACTTCTGTTTCACGGCCGCCGACGGGTAGACGCCCGGATCGGTACGTACTGCCTCGTCGAGTAGCGCCGTCGCCTCCAGATTGGGATTCGCGTACATCACATAGTCGGAGATGTCGGCCACCACCGGCGGGTCCAGGATGTAGGCGATGAAGGCGTTGGCCGCCGCCGGGTTCGGGGCATCCTTGGGGATCGCCATCACGTCGGTCCACAGCACCGCCCCTTCCCGCGGGATACGATAGCCGACCTCGACGCCCTTCTTGGCCTCTTCCGCACGGCTCTTGGCCTGGAGGATGTCCCCGGAATAGCCGTGGGCAACACAGAGGTCACCATTGGCCAGGTCGCTGATGTACTGCGACGAATGGAAGTAGCGGATGTGCGGGCGCGCGTCTTTCAGGACCTGCGCCGCGGCTTCCAGATCCTGGTCCGAACGGCTGTTCGGGTCTTTGCCGAGATAGGCGAGTGCGGCGGAAAAGGCTTCGGTCGCATCATCCAGCATACTGATGCCGCACTCTTTAAGCTTGGCGGCTTGCTTGGGGTCGAAGACGATGGCCCAGGTGTCGGTCGGGGCGTCCGCACCCAAGGCCTCCTTGACCTTCGCGACGTTGATGCCCAGACCGGTGGTGCCCCACAGGTAGGGCACCAGGTACTTGTTGTCCGGATCGATGTCCTGCAGCGTGGCGTAGACCGCCGGGTCCAGTTTCGCCAGGCCCGGCAGCTTGGACTTGTCGACCGGCTGGTAAATCCCGGCTTGAATCTGGCGTGCGCCGAACGGACGCGCGGTGGGGAACACCACGTCATAGCCGCTGCTGCCGGCGAATAGTTTGGCTTCCAGCACGTCGTTGGCGTCGTAGAGGTCCAGGACCGCCCGGATGCCGGTGCGTTCCTGGAACTTGGTCAGGGTGTCCTCGGCGAAATAATCGTTCCAGTTGTACAGATGAACCGTCTCTTCGGCGCTGACGGGGGTGTGTGCGGACAGCAGAGCGGCCATCAGGGTCGGCAGAGCGAGGCGCAGGGCGGTGAATTTCGGCAACTGTGTATCTCCCAAGTCAAAGGGTCAGAGGTCAAGGACGGTTCGTCATGGAAGCCGCGCGGGCGTGTGCGCGGAAGATCGCGATCCTACTGCAAAACGCGGCGCGCGAATATCTCGCTGATCACGGGTCTCCCGGAGTGCTTAACCGATGGTTCGACCGAATGTCCGACAAATGCCTGGACAAGGCTTGGACATCTAGCCGAATATTGGGCCACAGAATCACGAACACCGGGGGGTTGGCCGATTGACTGAGAAGGATATGCAAAATTCGCCGACCTATCGCATCGGCACGGTCTCGCGTTTGACCGGGGTTCCGGCTGATACGCTGCGGGTGTGGGAACGCCGCTACAACGTGGTCACACCAATCCGCTCGGAGGCCGGGACGCGGCTCTATGCCGCGGAGGATGTGGGCCGCCTGACCCTGATCAAGCGTCTGGTGGAGCGGGGCGATGCAATCAGCAGCGTCGCTTCACTGAGCCTCGCCCAACTGCGTGAGCGGGTGAGCGGGGCGGACCTGTCGACCGCTGAGGCGGCCTGGGAGCGGCCCTGCAAGATCGCGGTCATGGGGGCGGGGCTGGCAGGCCGACTACGGGGCGGGGATCTTGACCTTGCGGGGGTGGAAATCCTGGGCCTGTTCGAGCGGCCGGAAGCCTTGCTGGCCGGGGTCTGCGCGGATGCGCCCGATTTGCTGTTGCTGGAGTATCCCACGGTGCACGCGGATCAGGTGCGCGAGATCGGCCAGCTGCTGGCCCGGTCCGGGGCCACTCGGGCGCTGCTGGTCTATCACTTCGCCTCGCGCGGGACCCTGGAGCGCCTCGAGGCGCGGCACATCACGACCAAACGAGCGCCGCTCGAACTCGCCGAATTGCGGCGCTGGTGTATCGCCCTGCATCAGGGGCAGCCTGGTCAGCAGGCGGGCGCGCAGCGTCCGGCCGACGGGACCGTCGGCCTGGAGGTCGATCTGTCCCAGCCGATCCCCGCCCGGCGTTTCGCCGATGCCCAGTTGGCCTGCATCGCCATGGCCTCACCGACCGTGCGCTGCGAGTGTCCGCACCATCTGGTGGATTTGGTCTCGGCCCTGTCGGCCTTTGAGGCCTACAGCGAGGAGTGCGAGGTCCGGCATGCCGATGACGCGGCCCTGCACGCCTATCTGCATGCCGCGACCGCCCATGCCCGGGCCACGATGGAGGCCGCCCTGGCGAAGGTCGTGGCGGCCGAGGGGATCGCGATCGAGCCGCCGTCGGGGTGACTGCGCAAGACACCGCATCCGCCGCCTGTGGTTAAATAGCGGCCTCATGCGCCCCGCGGCGCCCAGGTCGAGCCTTGCCGTCATGACCACCGAGACCAGCCACCGCACCGCGCGCGTCGAGCGCAACACCCTGGAGACCCAGATCCGGGTCGCCCTCGACCTGGACGGCAGCGGACGTTCCAGCCTGCAGACCGGTTTGCCCTTTCTGGAGCACATGCTCGATCAGGTGGCACGCCACGGCTTGATCGATCTGGACATTATCGCGACCGGCGACCTGCACATCGACGCCCATCATACCGTCGAGGATATCGGCATCACGCTGGGTCAGGCCCTGGCTCAGGCTTTGGGGGACAAGAAAGGCATCCGCCGCTATGGTCATGCCTATGTGCCGCTCGATGAAGCGTTGTCGCGCGTTGTGATCGACCTGTCCGGGCGGCCGGGCCTGACCTTCCACTGCGACTTCACCCGCGCCATGATCGGCGCCTTCGACGTCGATCTCTTCCATGAGTTCTTCCAGGGTCTGGTCAATCATGCGGGTCTGACTCTGCACGTCGACAACCTGCGCGGCGACAATGCGCATCATCAGGCGGAGACCCTCTTCAAGGCGTTCGGCCGGGCGCTGCGTATGGCGGTGGAACCGGACCCCCGCATGGCCGGCATCCTGCCGTCGACCAAGGGTGCCTTGTGACCCCCGTTGTGAACCGATCCGCCTTCCGCCCCGATTTCAAGGGAGAGTCCCAATGCTGTTGATCCCCGCCATTGACTTGAAGGACGGCCGCTGTGTGCGGCTGCGCCAGGGCCGCATGGATGACGAGACCATTTTCTCCGACGATCCGGTGGAGCAGGCCGCGCGCTGGGTGGGGGAGGGCGCCCGCCGGCTGCATCTGGTGGATCTCAACGGCGCCTTCGCCGGTGAGCCGGTCAACGGCGCGGCCATCCGCGCCATCGCCGCGCGCTTTCCCGACCTGCCGATCCAGGTCGGCGGCGGCATCCGCGACGAGGCGACCATCGCCGCCTATCTCGCGGCTGGGGTGAGCTACTGCATCCTGGGGACCCAGGCGGTGCAGGAGCCGGCCTTCGTCGCCCGTGCCTGCCGCGCCTTTCCGGGGCGGATCATCGTCGGGCTGGACGCCAAAGACGGCCAGGTCGCCATCAAAGGCTGGGCCGAACTCACCGGGCATCGGGTGGAGACCTTGTCGAAACGCTTCGAGGGCGACGGCGTCGCGGCCATCGTGTACACCGATATCGGCCGCGACGGCATGATGACCGGCCCCAACATCCCGGCCACCCTCGCGCTGGCCCGGGCGGTCGCCATCCCCATCATCGCCTCCGGCGGCATCACCAACAGCGACGACATCCGCGCGCTGGCCGCGGTCGCCGGCCGCGGCGCCGAGCGCGGCATCGTCGCCGCCATCACCGGCCGCGCCATCTACGAGGGCACCCTGGACTTCGCCGCCGGGCAGCGCCTGGCGGATGAGATCGCGGCCGCCAACCCCTGAAACGGACAGCCACCAATGAACGAAGACTGGCTCGATGCCATCAAATGGGATGCCGACGGCCTGGTGCCCGCCATCGCCCAGGAGACCGGCACCGGCACCATCCTGATGATGGCCTGGATGAATCGCGAATCACTGACCCTGACCCGTGAAACCGGCCACGCCGTCTACTGGTCGCGCTCACGCAAGCGGCTGTGGCACAAGGGCGAGGAATCCGGCCATCAGCAGGTGGTGCACGCCATCCGCATCGATTGCGACGCCGACGTGGTGTTGCTCGAGGTCGAACAGCGCGGCGGCATCGCCTGTCACACCGGTCGGCACAACTGCTTCTATCGGCAACTCGACGGCGACGGCACCTGGGCCGAAATCGCACCGGTGCTCAAAGACCCCAACGCCATCTACGGCAAGATCTGAGCAGCACAGCAATCGCATTAAAGCCTTCGGACCCGATATCCGGACAGACCCTTGTAGGAGCGGGTTTGAAACCCGCCCCGACATCCGATTATCACGTCCGACAGCGATACATGGTGAAGTACGATGAGCGTCACCGCAGAGATCAGAGCCCGGGTTCATCGTCTGACGGTCGATGACTACCGCCGCATGGGTGCGCTCGGCATCCTCGGTCCCGAGTTGCGCACCGAGTTGATCGATGGGGAGATCATGGAGATGCCGCCGATTGGTCATCCACACGCCGGGACCGTCAAGTTCATTGCCAATCGTTTGAAGGAAGCGGTCGGCGCCGCCGCGATCGTGGCCGTGCAAGACCCGGTGTGGCTCGATGACCACTCCGAACCCCTGCCCGATATCGCCTTGCTGCGTCCGCGTGACGACTACTACCGCACCGGCCACCCCGGTCCCGCCGACGTGCTGCTGCTGATCGAGGTCGCCGACAGCAGTCTGCACTATGACCGCGAGGTGAAGCTCCCGCGCTACGCCCGCGCCGGCATCCCGGAGGTCTGGTTGGTGGATCTGGGCGGCCGGCGCCTGACGGTCCATCGCCGACCGGCGCCGCACGGCTACGTCGATGCGACCATTCCCGACAATCTTGCCCTGGTGCCCGTGCCCGTCGGCGTGCCGGCGACGGTCGACTTGACCCGTCTTTTTTAATGCCGGTCGACGCGTTGTGACGCGTGGAACACGATGAACAGGATCGCCCACCAACTCGCCCGCATCCATCGTCTCTCGGTCGCGGATTACCGTCGCATGGGCGAACTCGGCATCCTCGCCGCCGAACTGCGCACCGAGTTGATCGATGGGGAGATCATCGAGCTGCCGCCGATCGGTCAGCCCTATGCCGGCAGCGCCGCGCTGATCGCCGACCGCTTGCGGGAAGCCGTCGAGCGGTCCGCCGTCGTCGCCTTGCATGAGCCCGTGCGGCTCGATGAGCACAGCGAACCCCGGCCCGACATCACGCTGCTGCACCCCGGCATTGATGGCGCGCGGGTCGGCCGTGCCGAAGGGGCCGACGTGCTGTTGCTGATCGAGGTGGCCGACGGCAGCCTGCGTTACGACCGCGAGGTCAAGTTGCCGCGCTATGCCCGCGCCGGCATTCCCGAGGTCTGGCTGGTGGACCTGGGCGGCCGGCGGCTGACCATCCATCGCCGACCGGGGCCGCTCGGCTATGCCGACGTCATGACCCCGAGCGGTCTGGGCGCTGTTCCTTTGCCGCTGGCCGGTTTGCAGACCGCCGACCTGTCCGGGCTCTTTTGAGCTTGGGGGCGCTCAGTGGGCGTCGGAGGCGTCCGCGAGCGGTGCCTATCGACCTTACAGCGTGTCGCCGCGGCTGGAACGGCCTCACTGTCGAACGCTCAGCACGGTCATTGGGCAGTAGCCGTATTGCCGAATCCCATGAGCATCCTGACTCTTTGAAAACCGCACCAGCGCATCACCACCTATGGAAACCACAGAACTGATCGCAGCGCTCCACCGGGGCGAAGACAGCCGCCACCAGTTTAAAGCCAACTTCACGAATGCAGACGCCCTTGCGGCAGAGATTGTGGCGTTCAGCAATACCGCCGGCGGGCGTATTTTCATCGAAGAAATGCAGCGCATCTTCCAGCAAGGAGGTCTGCTCCATGGTGATGAAACCCGCATCCCCTCGATGCCCATCGCACAGGTCAATGTCGCCCTGCTCGATCAGTATCTGGAAAAGGTGGTGGGGGAAACGCTCGACCAGCAGGGTCTACCCATCGGCCAGGTTCTGGAAAACATGAATCTCGCCCGGTCCGGTTGCCTGAATCTTGCCGGGGCACTCCTCTTTGGCAGGCATCCCGAGGCCAAGCTTCCCGCCTTCATCGTCAAGGCCGTCGCCTTCTCCGGCACGGATATTACCGATGAAACCTACCTGGAGAGTCGCGACCTCACCGGTCCCCTCGCCGAAATCTTTGAGCAAGGGATGCGCTTCCTCATCGGCAATACCCGCACCCTTCAGAATGGTCGTTCCGTAAACTCGCTCGGCGAGCCGGAAGTTCCCCGCATCGTCTGGGAGGAGCTATTGGCTAATGCCCTCGTTCACCGCGATTACTTCATCAGCGCCCCGGTGCGCGTACTGGTGTTTGCGGATCGGGTGGAGATCGTCAGCCCCGGTCATCTCCCAAACAATTTGACGATTGAGAACATCAAGGCCGGCAACTCCAACATCCGCAACCCCATCCTCGCGTCCTTCGCCGCTAAGCTCCTACCCTACCGCGGACTGGGCAGCGGTCTGCTGCGCGCCTTGCGGGCCTATCCAGCCATTGAGCTGATCGACGACCGCAGCGGCAATCTGTTCAAGGCCATCGTCGCGCGGTCAGGCGCACAGTCGCCGTCAGGGCGGGAGATTGCAGGGTTGCAGGCGTATGAGCACCCACACTGAATGAGGTCTTGATCACAAACCCGGCCAACATGCGATCTGCGGGGTCGTCGGTCCGCACAGCGGACCCTACAGGTCACGGTGTTACCCGACTTCGCGACCCTCCCCCTGGCACCGTTCTACCGCGCGGCGGACCTGCTGATGCGGCACCGGGCAGTGATCGAGCAGACGGTCTTTACGCGCGTCAGTGACCTGTTCGGGCTAGCCTGGACGGTTACTCTCTATGATCTGACCAACACCTTCTTTGAGGGGGCGGCGGTTGGCAACCCGAAGGCACCGCGGGGACACTCCAATCGGTGCTGGCCTAGCAATTCGTGCAACTGATTTGCAGCTTGTCGCCGCGGTTGGAACGGCCTAAAGTTCAACGTTCAAAACATGTAGAACGACCCACAGACGCCAGGTCATGCAAGAGATCGTCTCCATCCGCGACGCCAACCAGCACCTATCCCATTATCTCGAACGCGTCGAGCAGGGTACCGAGATTGTCATCACCCGGCGCGGCAAGCCGATCGCCCGACTGCTGCCGATCGTCGAGGACAAACCGCTCCTGACCGACGCCCAGTGCGCCGCCCGCGAGCGGTTACGCGAACGCATGAACCGTGGCTACGCCCTCGGTGGCATGCGTAGCGACCGCGACGACCTCCACGAGCGCGGGCAATGACCCGCCAGCGCTTCAGCGTCGACACCAACATCCTCATTTACAGCATCGACCAGGACGCCGGCCCGCGGCACGAACAAGCGCGGGCGCTCATGGACGCCCTGGCCGACGCCGATTGCGTCCTAATGCTCCAGTCACTTGGCGAGTTCTTCCATGCCGTGACGCGCAAGGCGAAGATGCCCGCGGACGAGGCTGCAGCCTTGGTGGACGACTGGGTGGCGCTGTTCCCGGTGGCCGCGGCTGACGGGCGTACGTTGCGCGACGCCATCGGCCTGAAGCAGGCGCATGGGTTCGGTTTCTGGGATGCGATGTTGGTGGAGGCCGCCAGAGTCGCCGGCGTGACGCGCTTCCTGACTGAAGACATGCAAGATGGTCGCCGGGTTGGCGCCATGCGCCTGGAAAACCCTTTCAAGGCGGACTTCGCGCTCGGCTTGGATTGACCCCCGCCCCAGGTTCGACCTATCGCGACCCCCGTCCCGCCTTTACCTCAAGGCCCGTCTCAGCTAAGTTGCCCCCCAGGGATTAGGGAAACGCGAACGGGTGAGCGACAGCATGGGTAGCAACCCACAGGTCTTTTTGAGCTACAGCCACGACGGCCCCGCACATCGGGAGCGGGTCCTCGCCCTGTCCGAGCGCCTGCGCGCCGACGGGATCGACACGCGCCTTGATCAGTATGTGAACGGCACGCCGGCGGAAGGCTGGCCGCGCTGGATGCTCAACCAGCTCGACTCGGCGAATCGCTGCCTGTTGGTCTGCACCCCGACCTACTACCGCCGCTTTCGGGGTCACGAGGAAGTCGGCAGCGGCCGCGGGGTCGACTGGGAGGGCGCCGTCATCACGCAGGCGATCTACGACACGTGCAGCGTCGGCACCCGCTTCGTCCCCGTGTGCTTCGCCCCGGGCGATCGGGACTCTATTCCCGAACCGGTGCGCATCCATACCGTCTATTGCCTTGATGGGGAACAGGCGTACCAAGCCCTCTATGATGCCCTCCTCGATCAGGCCGGCGTAGAGCCCGGTCCGGTCGGGACGCCCCGGCGCCGCCCCCGCCGGCGCGTCGGCCTACTGCGCTTCCTGACGGCCACGCCAAGCGCAATGCCGATGCAGGAGCCTGACCTGTCGGTGGGCGACCGAACGACCGCTAGGCCGAACACCCCGGCAACCCAAGCCCTGGCCCCGGGCGTCCTCGACTGGCTGGCCAGCACCCTGAACCACGACGATCCCAAAGAGCGCGTCACCGATGACCTGGCTGAGGGGCGGGGCGCCGCGCACCCCGGGTGCTGGTTCTACGCCTTCGAGGCCTGCCTCGCGGACTGTCCACGGGCGCTGGCCGAGCACCTCGCCGTGCACCTGGCCGAGCGCTTCCGGGGGCTCTCGCCCTACGAGCACCCGCTCGAGGTTCTGGTCACGCAACTCTTCCCGGACCGCTATCACGCGCATGGCCTGTGGGAGACCCTGGCCGCGCGGATCACCCCCGGCAGCGCCCCGGATGGGAGCGAGACCGAGCGTATCCTGAACTGGATCAATACCGGGCCCGGCGCCGGACCGGTCGGGCTGCGGGTGATCTACTGCCAACTCAGGGTGGCGACCAAGCGGGCGAAGATCCCGGACTTCATCGCCGGGGCCATCCGCGACTTCGGTGCCTTGTCCGGCGTCCATCCCCAGGCGCGGCTCCTGTTCCTGTTCGGGTGCGTCTATGAGGAGGCGGGCCGCTGGAGCTTCCTGAAGCGGCTGCGCGCGCCGCGAGTCGCACCCGCGTGCGCCGCCCTCGGAACGCTGCCCGAGGTCAGTCTCGCGGACCTCGAGCAGTGGCTCGGCCGAACCACCCAGACGGGTGTCGGCGGCCGGCGCCTGGACGGGCGCACCCTGCAGCGCCTGCGTGACGAACTGGAACCACTATTCCCCGACGATGGCGTCCGCCGGCGCTACCAAGTGGTCCAGCGGCAGGCCCTGAAGATCCTCGCCGCGGCCACCCTCACCGCGATCCACCCGGGAGCCCGACCATGACCGGCAAACCACTGTATCTGGGCGACGGCAAACAACGCCCCGAGGCCGTCCGCGACCTGCCGGACATCGACCCGGACGCCCTGCGCAAGCCCGAGGGCTATCGCGCGGGGCCCGACCTCCAGGCCGCCGTCGGCACCGCCCTGACGCTCGGCATGCCGTTGCTGCTGACCGGCGAGCCCGGCTCCGGCAAGTCCCGGCTGGCCTACAGCATCGCCCACGAGTTCGATCTGCCGCTGACCGAGTTCGTGGTGAAGTCCGACACCCAGGCCCGCGACCTGCTCTACCGCTTCGATACCGTGGGCCGCTTCCACGCCAGCCAGACCGAGGGCCGCGCCGCCGATGCGCGGCGCTTCATCTGCTTCGAGGCCCTGGGCCGCGCCCTGCTGCACGCCAAGCTCCCGGAGTACGCCCGCAACGACCTGCGTCTGCCGGACGCCGCCGTGGGTCACCCCGGCCGCCAGACCCGCACCGTGGTCCTGATCGACGAGATCGACAAGGCCCCGCGCGACGTGCCCAACGACCTGCTGGTGGAGCTCGAGCGGCTGCGCTTCCCCATCCCGGAGTTGGCGAGCGACACCGACCCCCTGCCGACCGTGGAACTCACCCTGGCCGAACGTGCCTACCGGCCCATCGTGGTGATCACCAGCAATTCCGAGAAGGCCCTGCCGGAGCCCTTCCTGCGCCGCTGCGTCTACCATCACCTGGAACTGCCGCGGTTCGACCGCGACCTGGATGACGCCGGCCGGGCTGGCCAAGTCACCATCGAAGACATCGTGAAATCGCGTCTGGGCAGCCGCTTCGCCGGCGGCGGCGATCGGCTCTTCGACGACCTGCTCGATTTCTACCGGTTCCTGCGCCAAGACACCCAGGGGCTGGGGCACCAGCCGTCGCTGGCGGAACTGCTCAACTGGCTCGACGCCCTGGTGCCCGACGCGCCCGGGCACGGCGTCGCGCCGGGTGGGGCGGCGGCGCTGGATCAGGCCGACTTGCTCGCCAAGACCCGCGGTCTGCTGTTCAAGAACCAGCCGGATCAGGCCCAGGCCGAAGCGCTGTTGGACCGCTGGCGCGCGTCGCGGGCGCCGCGCCCCGGCGCCCAGGGGCGGTGAGCCCAGGCCGCAACACACCCCCGACGCCCCGTCCATGACCCCCTGCGTGCCCGCCGCGGCCCCCGACGGACCCTCTGCCGAGACGACCGGTCCGGGCCTCTGGTCGGAGCCGTGGTCGCGGCTGCGTGAACTGGACCGGCTGCTCCAGGCCGCCGGGCTGCCCACCGGCCCCGATCGCTGGCAGAACGCCCAGGATCTGCTCGCCGCGCTGGCCGCCGCCCACCGCTTGCCAGCCGATCCGCGACTGGCGCGGCCCTGCCTGGCGCCGCTCTTCTGCCGCTCCCCGCAGGAGCAGCGGCGCTTCGCCGAGGTTTTCGATCAATGGCTGGGCCAGGGCGGCGTCCGCCGCGCCGGGGCCGTCCCGGCGCCGGTCACGCACGTGCCAAGCCCCCGCACGCCGCCGCCCCAGACCCCGCGGTGGCCCATTCTGCTGGGGCTCGGTGTGCTGGTCATCGCCCTGGCCATCGGGCTCTTTCGCTGGCTCCCGCCGACCCCGGTCGCGCCCGGCCCGCCGCCGCCCACACCCCCGCCGACCGCCCCGGCGCCCCTTCAAGGGTCGAACGACGCGCTGCAGCGGCTGCCGCTCGCACCGATCGGTCCCCGCACCCCACCGGAGGTCTTCGATCCGGGCCCGGAAGCGCTGCGTTGGCTCGCGGTCGGCGACCGGCTGCTGCCCGCCCTGCCGCTGCTGGCCCTGCTCGCCTGGCTGATCTGGCGCGCCTTGCGCCGCCGCGACGTGCTGCGCTATCGCCAGGGCGATGCGGACTCGCCTCTACGTCACCTGACCCTGGCCGGTGCGGACGATGACCTCTTCACCGACCCCGCGCTGCGCGGGGCGCTGCGGCGGCTGCACACCCCGGTGCGCGTGCCCACCGCGCGCCTGGATGAGCGCGCCACCTGCGAGCGCACCGCCCGCAGCCAGGGGCTGTTCGCCCCGGTCTACCGCGACCTGCCGCGGGTGCCGGATTTGGTGGTCCTGGTCGACTTCCAGCACCGCGCCGACCACCTGGCCGGGCTTGCCGAGACCCTGGTCCGGCGCCTGCGCGAAGCCGAGATCGAAGTCCATCGGTACCCCTTCCAGCGCCACCCGGCCCGCGTCCTGGGTCGGCGGGGGCAGGCCATCGGCCTGGCGGAACTGGCCTCCCGCCACGCCGGGGCGCGCCTCTTGATCGTCGGCGACCCCGCCGCCTTCATCGACCCCTGGGCCGGGTCCGCCGCCGCCTGGACCGAGGTCCTGGCCCTGTGGCCGTGGCGCGCCCTGCTGGCGACCCGCACCGTCCCCGACCCCTGGCGCGCCGCCCTCGCGGGCACGGGGCTCGCGCTCGCCCCCTTCGGCGAGGCCGGACTGATCCGCCTCGCCGGCCACCTGACCCAGGCTCCGGCGGCGGCCGGGAACCTGCCCGAACCCGTCCTGCCGGGCCTGCTCGGCGGCCCCGCCGCCCTGGACCCGGCCCCGGAAGCGGCCGACCGGCGCGCCCTGCTCGCGGACCTGGACGCCTGGCTGGGTCCCCGCGGCGGCCTGTTGCTCGCCGCCGCGGCCGTCTACCCCGAACTGCACCCCGGCCTCACCCGCGTGCTGGACCAGGCGCTGTTCCCGGCCGACCCCGCGGCGACCCGCGCCCAGCGCCTGCTGCGCCTCGCCCGGCTGCCCTGGCTGCGCGCCGGACACCTGCCGGACTGGCTGCGCCTGACCCTCACCGACCGCACCGAGCGTGCCCAGAGCCAACGCATCGGCGCGATCTACCGGACCTTGCTGGACCGCGCCAGCGTCGACGGGGAGGAGGCGGTACGGCTGCCGGTCGCAGTCGCCGGGAAGCCGCGTGCCTGGCCGGCGCGCCTGCGCACCCTGCCTGAACGCGGTTGGCCCCTGGACCGCTGGATCCGCGACCTGGCCGGGTTCGCCGGCCCCGATGCCGCCTGGCAGGACCGCATCTTTCTCGACACCGTGCTGCGTCCGCGCCTGCTCGACTTCCCGCTGCCGCGCTGGCTCGCGCGGCGGCTGCCCCGGCGGCCGGGCGGGGTCGGCGGGCTGGTGGCGCCCCTGGTCGCCGCCCTGCTGCTCGCGGCCGGGATGCATCTGGCCTGGCAGGGGGGCGCGGGGCTGGGTCGGCCGGGGCTGCGGGATTGGGCCGTCGCGGCGGCACTGGCCGCGGAGGCCCGATCGCGTCGGGAGCTGCGGGTCGAGATCATCCACGTCCCCGCCGCGGCCCGGCTGGCGGCGGACCTGGCCGCGGTCCTGACGCGCAGCGGCTTCACGGCGCCGGGGATGACGACTGCCGAGCTCAGGCCGGACGCGCAAACCAGCCCCACCCAGGCCGCGGCGGCGCCGCGCCCGGTCAACACCGTCCAGATCGGCAGCGCGGCGACGGTCGCGGCCGGCGCCTTCGTCGCCGCGCGGCTCCAGTACCTCGCCTGGGGCGACCTGCCGGTCATCGCCGATCGGCTCAGCGCACCGCCGCCGGGTGCCGCTGCCGTGCTGGCTGATAGCCCGCCGGCGGGTCCGCTGCTCCGCGTCTGGCTGACCACCACGGGCGCCGCGGGCCCGGCCATGATCGCCCTGCCCGGCGGGACTTTCCGGATGGGTTCGCCTGCGAGCGAGCCGGAGCGCGACACCGACGAAGCGCAGCATACCGTCAGCATTCGCCCCTTCGCCATCGGCCAAACCGAGGTCAGCTTCGCCGATTACGACCGCTTCGCCGCGGCCACCGGGCGCCCGCTGCCGGATGATGCGGGCTGGGGCCGCGGCGATCATCCGGTGATCAATGTCTCCTGGGATGACGCGACCGCCTATGCCGCCTGGCTCAGCGAACAGACCGGCCGGCCCTATCGCTTGCCGACCGAGGCCGAATGGGAATATGCCGCCCGCGCCGGCACCGACAGCCCCTTCTGGACCGGCGCCTGCATCCACACCGACCAGGCCAACTATAACGGGACTTACGATTACAACGGCTGCGGGGCCAAGACCGGGGTCGACCGACAACAGACGCTGCCGGTCGACAGCCTGGCGGCCAACCCCTGGGGGCTGTATCAGGTGGCCGGCAACGTCTGGGAGTGGACTTGCTCGGCCTATGCCGACCCTTATGATGGCAAAGAGACGGCTTGTATAAGCAAGAATGATGCCAATACTGGGCCGTACCGGGTGATCCGCGGCGGCGCGTGGAACAACCAGCCTGCGTGGCTGCGGTCCGCGGACCGTAACGGGTACAGGCCGTCGACCCGGTACGTCAACCTCGGTTTCCGCCTCGCCCAGGACCTTTGACCCTTTTTTCTCTATTCTTTTACCCTTTTCATTTATTTCCAATCATTTAGGCTCAATAATTGCATAAGTCGTCTTCTCGCTCCCACGCTCCCGCGTGGGAGTGTCGGGCGGGCGCTCCGCGTCCGGTCCGCCGCATGGACGCAGAGCGCCCGCACCTGCTCCCACGCAGGAGCGTGGGAGCCAGAGTAGAGTCGTATGGGAGCCGGAGTCACCGATGCGAAACTTGCCCCATCCGCCAACCCCCCGGAGACCAAGCCCATGGGCCGCGACCGTTATCGCATCCTGGACCCCAAGGCGCCGCATTTTCTGACCTGCATCATCGTGCAATGGCTGCCGCTGTTTACCCAGCCCGCCAACGTACAGATCTTGTTTGACTCCATCGCCTTTCTACAGCGCGAGCGCGGCTTGGTCCTATACGGCTATGTGATCATGGAGAACCACTGCCACCTGTTGGCGCAGGCCCCTGACCTCAGCCAGGCGCTGGCCAGCTTCAAGTCGTTCACGGCGCACCGAATGGTCGAGCGGCTGGCCGAGCGCCGCTCCCCGGTGCTGGACCTGCTGGCCTGGCACAAGTCGCGGCACAAGACCGACCGGGAGCATCAGGTGTGGCAGGAGGGGTCTCATCCGGAGCAGGTCGAGGGGGAGGCGATGCTGCGGCAGAAGCTCGAGTATATTCACAACAATCCGGTCGCTCGGGGCTATGTGGACGATCCGCTGCATTGGCGGTATTCCAGTGCGCGCAATTATGCGGGACAGGCGGGGTTGATCGAGGTCACGATCGCATGGTGAGCTTTCCGGACGCGGGAGCGCCCGCGCGTGCTCCAACGCAGGAGCGTTGGAGCCAGAGGGGCCGGAAGGGCCAGCGGGCTCCGTTCTCGCTCCCACGCTCCAGCGTGGGAGTGTCGGGCGGGCGCTCCGCGTCCGGTCTGCCGCATGGACGCCGAGCGCCCGCACCTGCTCCCACGCGGGAGCGTGGGAGCTAGAGGCACTGGCCGTCACCAATCGGCCAGCTGCGGTCATTGGCGCTCCGTGGCGAGCCGACAGCAAAGGAATCAATAAGCGGACGCTGGAATTGGGGATATATCCTGACGCCGAGTGCTTTTCCTCTGGGCTCGGGTGAAGACCCGAACGGGTCGATTTCAAGCGAGCGAATGGTGGTACGTCCCCTATTTCCCCCCAGACCACCAGCGGCTGGGCCGCATAGAGCGCCGAGAGGGCGGTCACAACCCCTCCCCGCGGCGGCGCGGGTCACGCGGGTCATGTTCAGGCAGTAGGAGCACCCGCTGGAACGGCAGCGCCTGATCCCAAGGGTAGGCCGAGTGCGTTGCCACCAGGATCTGAGCTTGCGGGGCGAGCTTGCGCAAGCTAGGCAGGAGTCTTGCCTGCCATTGCGGGTGGAGGTGCAGCTCCGGCTCATCGATGAGCAAGAGGCCGTCAAAGTCATCCACGATAAGCTGTCCTGCCAGCGTCACCAATTCCAGTTCACCAGAGCTGGCACGATCAAGCTCGCAGATGGTCTGCGGCCCAATCCCAGGGGTATCACGCAGGATGAAGAGGTCGTAGGGTTGCGAGATCTCCCCGGTCGGGAGCGCGTCGATCCACGTATCTCCCGAGTCGTGCCAATCGCGCCAGATATCATTCAAGCGATCAAGCCACCGACGATCCGAGGCGTCTTCGGTCGAAAAGCCACGCTTGGCTCGTTCGCTGACGATGCGCTGCTTCAGTCGATAGAGGCGGTACCGTTCGTCCTCCACTTCTTCCCCCGCCAGCCCCGAAAGCCTGACCCCACCGAGCTGGAAGGGGGTGCGCCACGAGGAGAGGTACTTAATAGGTCGCTCGTCGACGAATTGACGGCGAATCAGCTCGGAAAAGCGCCTAGGTCCCTCAGCCCCTTTGAGCAGATCGAGTCGCCATTCGGCGACTGTGCGCACCACCCGGACATCGCAAGGGGCGTACGCGCCAAGCTCGGTGCCCGGGGCACTGCGAATGTGAAAGGTGAGTGCAATCGATGCGATATCGGGAATCAACGTCCGCCAATGGTCGTCGCCGGACTCACGGCTGAGCGAATTGCGTATCAGCCGCTCCCGCCCCATCGCGATCAAGACTGCCTCCAAGAGCGAGCTCTTTCCAGCGCCATTGGGCCCAGCGATAACGACCACATCGGTGGGGCCGCCAAGAGGGCTTCGGAACGATACCTTGTAGGACGTCTGAAAAGCGCGAAAACCTGATACCTCGATGTCCACCAGACGGATATTGCTCATTGGGCCCTCTTGGGAACCACGGGGTGGGCCCGATCGCGCGGCTGGCCTGCGTAGGAGCGGAACCAGGCCTCTTGGCCGACCATCGGCAGACGGCTGACCACGCTCTCCGTGTGAAAGAAGATGGGCTCGCCTCCCCTTTTCGGGCGCAGAAAACCAAAGCTGCGCCCCGGATACCCCTCGACGACACCAATCCGCCGCTCCTCCACGCGGCTATAGCAGAGGCGATCGCACAACTCGACCAACTGGAGCGCGTCCGGGCGTTGACTCACGTCGCGCTGCAGGCACTGCAGGATAACGCCATAGAGCTCACGTCCGAGGTGGCGGAATTGGGGGTGTACCTGGAGCGCCTGCGGCATGGGTGGGGGCGCCGCGGTTTGAATGCGCGTCACAGCAGGCAAACCCTTCCCGAACGGGAGGTCCCCGGTCAGAAGCTGATACCCCAGCGCCCCAACCGCCCAGATATCGGCTGGTGGCTCGGGCGAAGTCGGGGACTCGATAACCTCAGGTGCCATGTAGGGGAGCGCGCCGATGGCGGTCTTGGAGGTGGTTACCGTGCCCAGACGGGCTGCTTCCTCGATCTCGTGGGCCGCCATCTGCGCCACCCCGAAGTCGGTGATCTTCAGTCCGGTAAAGCCCCACCCCCCCAGCACCATGATGTTGCCGGGTTTGAGGTCGCGGTGGACGATGTTGTGCCGATGAACCGCCGCCAGTCCGCGTGCCAAGTGGTGGAGCACCCAAGCCGTGGCGTCAGGGTCGAATTGCGGAATTTCATCCAACAGGGCATCCAGATTGCGTCCAGCGATGAGCTCCTCGATCAAATACTGGCGGTGGTTGTCTACCAGGTAATCGAAGGTACGGGCGGCGTTGGGGTGGTTGATCCGCGCGCTCAGGCTCGCGCTGCGGGCGAACCGCTTTTCCCCCGATGTGTTGAAGGGGGTCTTGAGGGCGACAGGCCGATTCAGCACCTCATCGGTTGCAGAATAGACTTCCTGCATACCTCCGGCGGTCAAGTAGGCGTCAATACGATAGCGACCAGCGATAACGTCCTGAGGGGTATGGATAGACATCAGAACACCACTTCCGGATGGGTGATATCAAGAGTCACGAAATAGCGTTCACTCCACGGACGGGGCGATGCACCCAAGGTGATGACGCAGGAGCCGGCGATGACAGATCCTGCAGGGATAGGCAGATTGTTGATATAAACCTCGCCGACACACTCGTGAACGAAGAACTGCAGACCATCGTAATGGAGGACGATGGTCGCCACGCCGGGCGTGGGATGGGCTAGCCGCAGAGTGGGTTGAGCGCGGTTCATCTCGGTCGGCTGACCCCGATAAACCGCGACTGCCCGATGCCGATCTCGCAGGCAGTGGGCGTGGATTCGCTCGCGATAGTGCGCGATGGAAGAGCCCGAGCTCGGAGCTCCGTTCAGGAAACCCGTGAGCATAGGATCGCTCATCGCGACGAGTGGCTTGGCCGTAGCTTGGGTATATCGCAAAGCCAATTCCTTGGCGTATCCGGACAGTTCGAGTAAACGGTTTGCCGACCCGAATTGAGGCTCCAGGACTCGTTCATCGGAGAGCGGATAGAGCGACAGGTTTAAGATCCCCTCGTCATCGAAGCGCCAGTGCTCGGCGCCCAGCGATGCGGCGACCAGCCCGGCGGCCTCCAAGGCGAGCAGCGCATTGGCGATTTGCAATAGGGTACGGAGGATTTTACACTCATCGGTTGGCCTGGCGGCCATCCATTCGATGAGCGTTTGGCCCTCGATAGACTCCTCGACGATGGCCAACTTGTCGTCTGGGAGCGACAATAGGTCGTATACGTCTGCGAGATGACGACTTTGGCTGGCTGATAGAGTAGCGATCTGGGATTGAAGCTGCGGGCGGTGCTGTTCGGTCCACCCCCGCTTCACCATGACGTGTCGATCAAGGTGGGAGTCGCGGGCGCGAACGCTATAGTCCATGTATTGAGGGTCGAATTCGTAGCGGCCTGCCTGACTCATCATTAATCCGATTGTGTCGACGACGGGGAATCCTGCCCTAGGGTTACTGGCTCCAAGGTCACCAGAAGGTCAGGGCGCTTGTCGGGATGCGATCTGGGATCGTTCGGGGGCACCCCGGAGTCGGATACCGGATGGGAGGTAGTTGTACTGACTACCTTCCCCGGTTCGGACTTGGAGCGACTTACGGCAGGAGTATTGCCTTGTTTCGAGGTTGCGCGGCGCGGCTTGGTGGGTTTCCGGGAGCCACTAACAGAGGTGGTTGCCTTCGGCGCGCCGAGGGACCCCAGGACCAAGCGATGACGCTGTCCAGGCGTCCAAACATCGCAGGCTGCCTGGCTGCCATCCTGCGAACTATCGAGCACCCCTATGGCGGTGGTTGCATTGTCTTCGCCACCGCACCACAGTGCGAGGTGAACCATTCGATCGACCAGCGCCGAATTATTACGTCGGGCGGTTCTCGCCAAGGCCGGTAGCAGGGGATCGACATACTGGTGCACACCGTCGGTAGTAATCAGTGCAAGCTGATTGGTTGGGGAAATCACCCCGATGTGGGGCACCAAACCCTGTCCAATGCCGATGAATTGCACCAATCCTCGCCCGAGCGGCAGGGAGTCGTCCTGGGTCAGTTGTGAGACATCCCCATGGGCGTCGATGCCGTAGATGCGTGAGTCGCCCACGTTGACCCAGGCCCGCTGTTCGCCTCGAACCCCGACTGCCGACAATGTACTCCCCTCCTTGCCGCGCCAGCGCTCATAAACGGTTTGGTTGGCACGCAGGGAGGCCCGCTCAAGTTGCGTGGGGAGTGAAACATCCGAGAGTTCCAGCAAGTCCGCGATGAATACCGACAGGGCGCTGGCGGCTGCCGCCGCACCCTCCCTGCCGCCTCCGATCCCGTCCGCGACGGCGAGCACCCACGCGGTCTGACCCCCGTCTTGCCATCGGGCCATTAAGACCCGGTCTTGGTTATCGGAACGCACGCTGCCCTGGTGGGTACGCATCGCAAACCACTCCGGGATAGCTGCATCTGCGCTGCGATCCGGCGAATGGGCGAGGCAGGATTCTAGGAACTCTTTGACTACGGCAAAGGCTGGAAACATGTATGCAAGGGTCTAATGTTGATTTCCGGACCGCGGCAGCGGCCCGAAGGGCTGGCATATCCTTCTGATTCCTCGATGTTTGGTTCGCAGTCAACGGGGGTGGATATACCGAAGATTAGTCTACGCTGAAGCTGGCTCCAAGACCAGGGATGGGGCACGGAGTCCGAAGCACGAGATTGGGGTCACATGAGGGAGGTCAGCAGGAGGAGTACGGTTGGGTCGGTCATTGCACATTGTTCTTCGGCTGCTGCATCGAGCGATCTGCGGGGGGAGGCAAGCATGACACCGTTCAATCATCTGCATCTGTGGTCAGCCTTCAGCCGGTGAGTCAGCGTCCGGTGCGTTTGCCAAAGCAGTCGCGCGCTAGGGTGTTCAATCTGCCTCATATATCGCAATAAACGTTCATGCAGTTTTCGTGTTTGGCACTGAATCGATCAGCGCATGCCGACGCCGGGCCAGCATCGACGTGCCGATGTGCGTTTCCGCCCACTGCTCGACATCAATGGTGCGTACTGACTCCATCGCCTCCCGAATCAATGGTATCGTCAGGTCAGCGATGAAGGCAGGAATCGCCAGTACCAGCTTACCGATCTCCTTAAGCGGCCCCTTGGCAGTGAAGCATTTGTATTTCCCAAACACCGATTCGATGATATCAGAGGTGGCTAACCAGATACTGTCAGCCGGGATTTTCGCCGCTTCCAATGCGACGTGCGCGAGCACCTGTTGGGTGAAGATCGCCGTCCGTGGGGTGAGCGTTGACGGCAGTGGCAGCGCGGCCTGGAGTGATTCGGGGGAACTCCGCTGGAGACCCGTGGATTTGAGGTGTGACTGAATCAGCTTGGATTGCGCCATCAGTTGCGCATAGCCCACCAGGTCCTCGCGGTAGGGCAGTAGCCAGGCAAAGCCCTCAATGAAGCGGCCGTACCCGGTGTCGGTGTGGTGCCAAAACGTGTCATCGAGCGCGTCGCGCGCGAGGTCGGCATGGGTCTGCAGGGCCTGACAAAACGCGGCCTTGTCGGGATAGCGAATGCCGACGATGGCCCGCAATGGGTGCGCACGGGTGGTGCCAAAGCGCGCGCGCAGATGCTCCCAGGCCGGCCACGTCAGCACCTGTTGGGCGCAGATCGCGCTGAAGTCGCCGCGATCATGATAGGCAAGGAGGCGTTGGGCCCACCGCACCTGGATATCCAGGTTCATAAAGCGCGCCTTGGTGCGTTGCCGGGGCGGCAGCAAGAAGGCGAGATCGGTCTGCTGGAAAGAGGACCAGGCGGTGCGGCAGTGCGCTAGCAACGACTCCCAGCGGGCGTCGTGCCCCCGTCCGGCCTTGAGCAACGTCGCAATCCGATGCGAAATATCATAGGTATAGACGCAGGCGGGGGCCTGCTCCTGAAACAAGGCGATCCCCTTGCGCAGGTCGCTGCCGTGGTCGGCAACGATCTGCACCGGGGTGCCGGTGCGTTGCGCCACGCGCCCGAGCACCGCCGCGACCCACGCCCCCGTACTGTGGGTGGTGATCTCCACGGCCAGCACCTGCATCGCGTCGTGACGGGGGCTGTAACCGGTCTGGCGCAGCGCCGCCGCCGGGATGCCCAGAATCACCAGGCACTTCGATGCGCCTAAGGCGATCGTATGATCCGCGACGTAGATCCAATCCGTGCGCCACTCCAGTGGGCGCGTGAGAATCGCGAGACCGCAGCGATAGACCCAATTGAGCACGGTGGTGTGGGCCGGTGTCGCCATCGGGAGCAGCGCGCCGAACAGCGTCAATGCCCGCGCGACGCCGCGACTGCCGAACCCCGCGTGCAGATACATCCGCATCGTCAACTGCATGACCGTGACCGAATAGTGATGACCGACAGGGGGCACGTCCTCTGGGAGTCGTCGCACCGCGCGCGGCGCGTCATCGCTGGGCGCCGCGGCCGCGGCCCGCTCCGCCTTCAGCGCACGCGCCTTCCAGTGCGCGCGGCTGTGCTCCAGATCGCGGATCTTGACCTGTGCGGCCCGCAGTCGCTGCTGCCGCTCCAACGCTTTCGCCTTCCAGGCATCGCGTGATTGCTGAAACAGGTGGGCCAAACGGGCTACGGGGCTCTTGAATGCGTTCATCACGTCGTGCGCTCTCCGCCAGGGTCATGTCACCGCCCCTGCAGTGTGACTACCGGTTGGGCGCTTGTCGATGCCTGAGTCTGAGCGCGTGCGGCGTGCGTCATCATAACCACCCGTGCGCCGAACCTCGACTGCCGGTGCGTCCCGGCAAGACGGTTCTTGCATGGGGTACTGGGCGCCATTTTGGGTCAGATTGAACATCCTAGTCGCGCGCCGCTCCCGGCTGAGAGACCGGTCCGGGTCGTGACCTGCCGGCACCCGACCTTCAACGGATGCTCCTGAGCGCCCGCTAGAATCCTCCAGGATTGGTCCTCGTCGTCCAGTTCATCCCGGCGGGCGCGGGTAACAACCCATACCCCTCAGGACCAACCGCGACCGTCGCTTCTCCATCAGTCCACCCCTGTCACAGACCCACACAGAGATATTTCGCCTCCAAATACTCGTCAAGGCCCTGCCGTCCCCCCTCGCGGCCAAACCCTGACTGTTTGATCCCGCCAAACGGCGCCACCACGGTCGAAATGAGCCCGGTATTGAGCCCCACCATCCCATACTCCAGGGCCTCCGCGACGCGGAAGGCGCGCCCCAGGTCGCGCGTATAGAAATAGGCGGCCAGGCCGAATTCGGTCGCGTTGGCCAGCGCGATGGCCTCGGCCTCGGTGTCAAAACGAAAGATCGGCGCCAGCGGGCCAAAGGTCTCTTCGCGGGCCGCCCGCATTCCCGGCTGCATCCCCACCATCACGGTCGGCTCGAAGAAGGTCCCGCCCAGGGCGTGGCGGTGCCCACCGGTCAGGAGTCGCGCACCGCCGGCGACGGCATCGGCGATCTGCGCCTCCACCTTGACGAGTGCTGCCGCGTTGATCAGCGGTCCCTGGACCACGCCGGTTTCGATCCCGGCGCCGACCCGGAGCCCCGCGACCTGCTCGGCGAGGCGCGCGGCGAAGGCGTCATGGATCCCGGACTGCACCAGCAGCCGGTTGGCGCAGACGCAGGTCTGACCACTGTTGCGGTATTTGGACTCGATGGCGCCGGCCACCGCGCGCTCCAGGTCCGCATCGTCGAAGACGATGAAGGGGGCGTTGCCGCCCAGTTCCAACGACAAGCGCTTGACCGTCTCGGCGCATTGGCGCATGAGCAACCGCCCGACCGCGGTCGAGCCGGTGAAGCTCAGCTTGCGCACGGTGGGATTGGCGGTCAGTTCGGCGCCGATGGCCGCGGGCGCCCCGGTGACCAGATTGAACACCCCGGCCGGCAGCCCCGCGCGCTCGCCGAGTACCGCCAGCGCCAGGGCCGAGAGCGGGGTGTCTTCCGCCGGTTTGACCACCAGGGTGCAGCCGGCGGCCAGCGCCGCGGCGGCCTTGCGGGCGATCATGGCCGCCGGAAAGTTCCAGGGCGTGATGGCCGCGCAGACCCCGACGGGCTGCTTCATGACCAGGAGCCGCCGGTCCGGCTGGTGGGGCGGGATCAACTCACCGTAAACCCGCCGACCCTCTTCGGCGAACCATGCGAAATAGGACGCCGCATAGGCGATCTCCCCGCGGGCTTCCGCGAGCGGCTTGCCCTGCTCGGCGGTCATGATGTGCGCCAGATCGTCCTGGGCGGCGAGCAGCAGGTCATGCCAACGGCGCAGGATCGCCGCGCGCTCGGCGGCAGTCAGCGCCCGCCAGGCCGGCCAGGCCCGGTCCGCGGCCGCGATGGCGCGCCGGGTCTCGGCGGCGCCCATGGCGGGGACCTGGCCGATGGTCATGCCGGTGGCGGGATCGGTGACGGCGAAGGTGCCGCCGGCGTCGGCCTGGGTCCAGCGACCGTCGATCAGTGTCTGGTCGCGCAGCAGAGTGGGGTCATTCAGTTGCATGGGATCGTGCTCGCCGGGTTGGACTGACCGACAGTATGGGCCGCTCGGTGGTCCCGCGCCGACTCAGGAGGGTGACGGGAGAGTGCCCGTCCATAGTCCAGCGTCGCAGCAAAGGACGCGGGTGGCGCCGTGCCGGTGACTGGCGAATGCCTGTCCGGTGTTTCGGTCCTATACTGTACAGAGCTCCTGTCCAACAACGCTCTGGTCTCCCCATGATCGAAACCACGGCCAAACGGTTCCTAGAACTGGTGCAGGCGGTGTTGCGGGATCCGTTCTCCGGCATTGGTAAACCGGAGCCGCTCAAGTATCCGGGCGGCGACGTCTGGTCTCGGCGCGTCACTCGGGAACATCGGTGCGTTTATCTGGTGAAGCAGGATCGCGTTGCGTTCCTCCAAGGTCGATACCACTACTGATGTCGCTCGATAAGGTCATTTAGCACCTGGCTCGCGGTCTGCGCGGCGCCCTGTTGTCCGCGCGACGGGAACCAGGCGGCGGAGCCCCTGGAATTGCCGGTCACCACCTCGTCGTTGCACTGGCGCTGGCCTACGTGCTGCTGGGTGCCGCCGGCCTCTTGCTTGCCATCAGTCATTTCATCGAGGCGACACCCGATTTCAGCTTCGCCCAGTTCGAGCGCTTCACGCGGATCACCCTGCAAGCCAACCCCGACATTTTCGCGCTCAGCTTCAATGATCTGGTCAGCGATGCGCAGCGCCTGGACTACGAAAAGCGCATCAGCGCCCTGTCGCCCCTCGGGCCGTTCCAGATCACTGAACGCGATGCCGAGCGACGCCTGGTGCGGGTCGGGACCCGGCCCGAATACGTCGCGGTGCGCTATATCGTCCCGTTGGTCAAGAACCAGCCGGCGGTGGGCTTCGACATCCATTCCGAACCGATCCGCCGCGCCGCGATCGAACGCGCGCGACGCACGAACGCCATGGCCGTGACCGCTCCCATCCTGCTGGTGCAGGAGCAGGAAAAGCGCGTCGGACTGCTGGAACTCCTGCCCATCGCCGCCGCGACCGCCGGCGCATCCCCGGAGTCGCTTGCGCATCTTGGTTTCGTCGTTGCCGTGGTCAAGGTCGATGAGATGATCGAGATCGCCACCCGCGGCGTGATTCGGTAGGCGTGACTCCCGAAGGGTTGACCTTTTGCCTGACCTGTCGACCAATCCGGCCTTCACGCGGGTGACTGGGTATAGCGTCGAGGAAGCCCGCGGTCAGACCTTGTGGCTCCTGAAGTCCGGCAGACAGTCACCGCGGTTCTATCGCGAACTGTGGCAACGCCTGTTGCATGAGGGGCAGTGGCAGGGCGAGATCTGGAACCGCCGCAAATGCGGCGACATCTACCCTGAATGGCTGACCATCTCGGCCGTGCGTAACGCGGCCGGCGAGACCGTGCAGTCCGTGGGCTCCTTCACCGATATCACCGCACCCAAGGCCGCGCAGGAGCGGATCGAGTTCCTCGCCTACCACGACGCCTTGACTCAGTTGCCCAACCGGGTGCTGACCATGGAGCGGATCGGGTGGGCCATCGCGCACGGCCGGCGCCATGCGAGCCGCATGGCGCTGCTGCTCATGGACTTGGACAAGTTCAAACTGGTGAATGACACCTACGGCCAAGGAGGCGCTGGAACGGGCATTGGAGCACGACGCGTTTGAGTTGTACTACCAACCGCAGTTGCGCCTGGGCCGCGCGGGGGAGCCTGATCAGCCGGTTGCCGCGGAGGCACTGATTCGTTGGCACCATCCGGAACGCGGTCTGATCATGCCGGGTGAATTCATCGCAGTCGCCGAGGAGAGCGGTCTGATCGTGCCGATCGGCGCCTGGGCGCTGCGTCAGGCGTGCCGACAGGCCGCGGTGTGGATTGCCGCGGGCCGACCCCTGCGGCTGGTGGCGGTCAATTTGTCGGCGGTGCAGTTTCACAGCGGCAACATCTATGAGTTGGTCCTGTCCGCTCTGGATGAAGCGGGTCTCGACCCCGGCTGCCTGGAGCTGGAACTCACCGAGAGCATCCTGCTCGACGACGTCGAGCGCGTCCTGACCGCGGTGCGCCGGCTCAAGGAGCATGGCGTGCGTCTGTCCATCGACGACTTCGGCACCGGCTATTCCAGCCTGGCTTACCTCAAACGCTTCAAGGTCGACAAGCTCAAGATCGACCGCTCCTTCGTCAGCAACATCCTGCAGAGCGAGGAGGACCGCGCCATCGTCCTGGCCATGATTCAGATCGCCCGCAGCCTCAACCTGACGACGGTCGCGGAGGGTGTCGATCACACCGACCTGGCCGCCGAGCTCAGGGACATGGGCTGTGACGAGGTGCAAGGATACCTCTATGCCGAACCGCTACGACCATCGGAATTGGAGCAGTGGCTGGAGCGCGGGGGCCGGATCACTCAGTGAAACACGTGCAATAGGCGGAACGCTTTGGCGTTTCAGTCGTTGGGCCTCGATCAAGATTCCGGCCACTTGGGGTCGCCGGGCGTGTAGTCAGGCCATCCTGGCCTGACACCGTCAGGGCTGGAAACCCTGACGACGCACGCCGCTGGCCGGGATTACGATCAAGGCCGGTCGTTGGTTGTCGTAATTGAATTGCTTCTCCGACAACGACAACGACAACGACAACGACAACGATAACGATAACGATAACGATTGTATGCGTTGTAAAACAAACTCTTGATTTTTTACCTGGCCCCCTCGGGTCGCCAGGGAGCGCCTTGAGGGTCGGCGGTGGCTGCGAGCTCCGTCAAAGCGGCCCGCAGACCGATGGCCTCCACCCCCGCGGCCAGGGGGAAGCGGTCTTCGCCGGGATAGATCACCCAACTGCGCGTCGGTGCCAGGTCCGCCCGCGCACTGTGGAATCCCTTCTCGACCCGCGGGGTCAGCGCGCGTTTGATCTCGATTGCCCAGAGCCCCGGTCCGCCCGGCACCTCCAACAGCAGATCGACCTCGGCGCCGGCCGCCGTCCGATAGAAGGTCGCCCGGGTCCTGGGGGGCGCGACTGCCAACAGGTTCTCGATCACGAACCCTTCCCAACTCGCGCCGACCACCGGGTGTCCGGACAGCGCATTGTGGTCGGCAATCCCGAGCAGGGCATGGACCAGTCCCGAGTCGCGAACATACACTTTTGGCGACTTTACCAGACGCTTTCCGGTGTTGGCGAAGAATGGCGGCAGGCGGCGCACCAGGAGCAGGTCAGTCAGCAGGTCGATGTAGGTCGCGACGGTCGGCGAGCTGATCCCCAGACCTGCGGCCAGCCGCGCGGCATTCAGTAAGGTGCCTTGATTGTGAGCGAGCATGGTCCATAAGCGCCCCAAGGTCTCAGCGGGTATCCGCGGGCCGAACTGCGGGACGTCGCGCTCCAGGTAGGTCCGCACGAAGTTCCGGCGCCAGATCAAGCTATCGGCATCGGAGGCGGCCAGCAGGCTGTCGGGGAAGCCCCCGCGCAGCCACAGCCGATCCACCGCGGCGCGGTCCGGTGCCGCCTCCAGGCAATCGAGCGGGGCCAGGTCGACGTATTCGATCCGCCCGGCCAGACTTTCCCCCGACTGCCGCAGCAAATCCATCGAGGCGGAGCCCAGCACCAAATAGCGGCCGGTGCGCCGCCCCACGCGTCGCCCCTGATCGATGAGCCCGCGCAGGGTTTGGAACAGTTCCGGGACCCGGTGGATCTCATCCAGAATCACCAGCCGGTCCTCGTAGGCCGCGAGGAACAGCGCCGGGTCCGCGAGTTTGGCGCGCTCCTGGGGCAACTCCAGGTCAAGGTACAGGGCACTCGTCTGCTCGGCGATGGTCAAGGCCAGCGTGGTTTTTCCGACCTGGCGCGGCCCGATCAAGGCGACCGACGCCTGGCGGGCAAGCGCGTGCTCGATGGTCTGGAGTGCGTGGCGGGGAAACATCCTTGCAATTTTAAAGCAGTGTTTTCGATTTACAAGGACGAGCGTCAGGCGCAGGGCGTCTCCTCTTGGCCGCGGAATCGTGCGCAAACTTGTTCGGCGCGCTCTTGTGGACCCTCAGGTCACCGTTACCCTGCGACGATCGGGGGCGCATACTCGCGGTCTGCCCATTGACTCTGCTGAATAACGATTCGGGTTGCCATGAAAAACAAGGTGATCGGCCAATTAGCGGTCGCGCTCTCCGGCGTTGTGTATTACGGATTGGTCGCTGCGGAATGCGCGAGCGTCGACCGCGCATCCAGTGCCTGCCGTTACCCCGCGGGCGACGCCTGGTGCGCCAGGCACGGCGGCGGCAATCGCTATGCCTATAAAGACGGTTGTGTCGACGAGAACAACACCGCCGACACCAACAGCGCGCTGCGCCCACCGGCTCCGGCCAAGTCCTGGAGTCCCGTGGTCGACTGGGACTGCGGGAAGGCGAGAACCGCCGTCGAGCGCCTGATCTGCGCCAACCCGGATGTGCGTGCCCAGGATGGCAGGATGGGGGCGCTCTACGCCGACTTGCAGGCGCGCGGGCGGTTGCCCGAGCGGCTGCAAAAAGCCTGGCTGCTCGGCCAACGCAACACCTGCGACAACGCGGACTGTCTACGCGCGGTCTATGCCGAGCGGATTCGTTCCCTCGAATCGCTGGCGGTTGCGACCGCGTCCGCCGGTGTCCCTGCCGTCGCGCCGGTGGCCGGTTCGCCGGATGCCGCCCGCGAGCCGACGCGCCGCCCGGCGCCGCCGACCGCGGCTGAAACGGCGACGCTGCAGTCGCCGGAACCGATCCCGGAACCGATCCCGGAACCGATTGCTGAGCCGACACCGATGGCCCAACCGGCACTGACATTGCCGGAACCAAGCGCTCAAACGGGCATACCGATGCTGCCGCTGCCGGAAGGGCCGACCTCGGCAGCGGGAGGAGCCCCGACCGGCGATGCTCCGCACGGGACGTCCCCGGGCGCCTTCGTCAAGAGCGGGGCCGGCGTCCTGCTGGGTTTGGCGGCCTTGGTCATCGCGTTCGGTCTGTTCATGTGGCGGGACCGCCGGCGGGTCGGCGCGTCCTCGCGTCGCGGTCTCGCGGTGTTCGCCCGGCGAATGCAGGCCGGGTGGGGACTCCGACGCGGGGGTTGGCGAGGGCTGCGCAGGCTCACTTCAGCGCGCGCCGATGCTTGCGCAGGAACTTCCGGGGCGGTGCCGATCGGGGGATCGGCATCGGTCGACGTGCCGCTGTCGGATGACCTCATCGCCCGTCTGCGCGCCCTGGCCCGGCCCGGCGAGCCGCTGTCGGCGGTGGTCGCGCGCGCCGTCGCGGCACTGGAAGTGACCGCCGAGCCGCCCCCGAGCGCTGCTGTTCCGGCGCGACTGGACGCCGGGGTTTGACCACGATGGCCCCAACTGCCGCTCGGCAACCTGAAAAACCCCGCGCTTTCGGCGAACTCGTGCGGCAACTGTGGACCATCTCCAGGGCATTCTTTGGTTCGGAGGTCCGGTATAAGGCGCTCGGCTTCACTATGGTTCTGCTCGCGCTGGCCCTGTCCGTCGGCGGCGTGCAGGTGCTCATGAGCTATGTGGCGAGGTATTTCATGACGGCCATCGCCATTAAAGACGTGTCGGCCTATTGGCAATGGCTGTGGTGGTATCTCGGGACCTTTGCGCTCGCCGTCCCGCTGGGGGTTTACTACCGGTGGACGGAAGAGCGTCTGGCCGTGCTGTGGCGGGAATGGATGGCGCGGCACCTGATCAAACGCTATTTCAACAACCGCGCGTACTACCGGCTGCGCAGCGCGTCCAACATCGATAATCCGGATCAGCGGATCAGCGAGGATGTGCGCAACTTCACCGGCACCTCGTTGTCCTTCCTGCTCATCATGCTGAATGCAGTGGTGACTTTGATTGCGTTCATCGGCGTGTTGTGGGCGATCTCAGCGAGCCTGGTCGGGGTGCTCCTCGTTTATGCCGTGGCGGGCACCGGCATCAGCATTCTCATCGGCCGGCGTCTGATCGGCCTCAATTACTCGCAATATCAGAAAGAGGCCGATTTCCGCTATGGCCTGGTGCGGGTTCGCGACAACGCCGAATCCATCGCTTTCTATCGCGGGGAGGCGCGGGAGCGGTGTGATCTGGTGGGGCGCCTGGGCGCGGCTGTCCTGAATATGCTGAGCATCATCGGCTGGAATCGCAACCTGGCGTTCTTCGTCAACAGCTATAATTATGCCGCCATCATCCTGCCGGTGGTGATCGTGGCGCCGATGTTCATGCGCGGAGAGGTGGAGTTCGGCGTGGTCACTCAATCGGCCGGCGCCTTTGCGCAAGTGCTGGCGGCAGTGTCGCTGATCATCACGCAGTTTGAACGGTTGAGCGCTTACCTGGCCGGTGTCCGGCGGCTTGGCACCCTGTGGGACGATCTGGATGAATTCGATGCGGAAGAAGACCAGGCGGCTCCGGCCGATCGCCCGGAAGGGGCTGACGACGGTCGCAAAGTGAAGTTGGATAAACTGACGGTCCGCACGCCGGATCATGCAAAGACACTGGTGAGCCAGTTGACCTTTGAACTGTGCCGCAATCAGAGCCTGCTGATCATGGGCGCCAGCGGCACCGGCAAGAGTTCCGTGCTGCGCACCATCGCCGGGCTCTGGCCGAGCGGCGCCGGTTCGCTCGAACGCCCGCCGTTGCGCGACATCATGTTCCTGCCCCAACGCCCCTATATGATCGACGGCAATCTGCGCGATCAGTTGCTCTATCCCTATCCTGATCGCGACTTCAGCGACGAACAGATCATCGCGGTGGCCGATAAGGTGAATCTCGCGGACGTGCTGGATCGCGTCGACCGCGATCTGGAGCGCGTGCTCGACTGGACCAACGTCCTGTCGATGGGAGAACAGCAGCGCGTGGCCTTCGCGCGACTGTTCCTGCGCAACCCCGGTTTTGCCTTCCTGGACGAGGCCACCAGCGCACTGGATGAAGACAATCAGGAACGCTTCTACCAACTGCTCAAGGCGTCGCGCATCGCCTAGGGTGTTCAATCTGCCAGATATATCGCAATTCCCTTTCATGCAGTTTCCGT
>JACDZG010000155.1 GCA_013426805.1 Chromatiaceae bacterium | reverse complement strand
GCCTTGATGTTGACTCATACCCTAATCCTAGGGGCTAAGTCCGACAGGCTGCTAGAGTCCCATACACGAGGATATACGCCAGCCTCAGCACAGAAAAGCCCTGAAGTTGATCGATGGGCCGACGACACGAGAAGATGGGGTCACAATAAGCAGGTGCCGGACATGCAGGCCTTGATCATGAAGAGTCTCACTTCCACCTCAGTCAGAATTTCGCTCAGAAGATGTCCACTATGTCAAAATTTTGCAGCTCGGCCGTGATAGCGAGTCGCCGTAACCCAGAAGGACAAACGTTTGAGCCGCTGAGGGATCTGAAGGAGTTCGGAAAGCTTTGCGTAGACGCGGAACTCGAAACCGTCGTCTGGCCTAACGGCGCTGATCTTGCTCCTGAGTATCTTTATTATCAAGCATTTAAGGGCGACGCAGAACTTCAAGAGCCGTTTAGGCAATGGGGGTACATTGCGTGACATCGCACCGCGGGCCGTTGGTGTGGAACGTTGAGGTGACGATGCAGTACGCCGATGTAATAGAAAAGGCCGAAGAAAATTATTCGGCTTATGTTCCTGACCTTTTTGGATGTGTCGCAACTGGTGCCACAGTTGAGGAAGTCCGAGCAGAAATTCGGGAGGCCATCGTTTTTCACTAAGATGGACTTCGTGAAGATGAAATACCCATCCCGGAGTCAACCAGCACGGTCGACTACGTCGAATACACTCACACCCGCAGCAAATGCCGCGGCCGAATACCGACGGCAAGCAGTACCGCCGCGTAAAGCCCGCCGGCCGCGATCATCCACAGCCCCAAACGCAGGGCGCGCTCGCCCCCGCTCTGTACCAGCCAGTCGTCGATGGGTCCGATGCCCAGCGCGAGTAACAGCCCCATGAGCACGCTGGCGCCCAGCCCCTTGGCGAGCAGGGCGGGCCAGCCGGGCAGGGGACGATAGACGCGCTCGGCACGCAGTCCGCGCAGCAGCAGCCCGGCATTGACGAGCCCCGACAGGGTGGTCGCCAGGGCTAATCCGGTGTGTCCCAGCGGCCACATCAGGGCCAGGCTGAAGACGATGTTGGCTGCCATGGCGATGACGGCGATCCGCACCGGGGTGCGCATCTCCAGGCGGGCGTAGTAGCCGGGCGCGAGCACTTTGACGGCGATGAAACCGACCAGGCCGGGGGCATAGGCCATCAGGCTCAGGGCGGTCATGCGCGCATCCTGAGCGCCGAAGGCGGCACCCGGATCGCTGGAGAAGAACAGGGTGGCGATGATGGGTCCGGCCAGGACCAGGAGCCCCACGGCCGCCGGTACCCCGAGCAGCAGCAGCCAGCGCAGCCCGAAATCCAGGGTGTCCGAGAAGGCGTCCGGGTCTTCGGCCGCGTGGCGCTGCGAGAGCTTGGGCAGGATCACGGTGCCCAGGGCGACACCCAGCACGCCCATGGGAAACTCCATCAGGCGGTCCGAGTAATAGAGCCAGGAAATGCTCCCGCTGACCAGGAAGGAGGCGAGAATGGTGTTGAGCAGCAGATTGAGTTGGCCGACCGAGGCGCCGAACAGGGCCGGCCCCATGAGTCGGAAGGTCCGCCGCACGCCGGGGTCCTGAAACCGCAGGCGCGGGCGCGGCAGCAGCCCGAGTTGCCGCAGAAAGGGCACCTGAAAGGCCAATTGAACCACGCCGCCGATCAGCACCCCCCAGGCGAGGGCGACGATCGGGCGGTCCATCAGCGGCGCCAGCCAGAGTGCGCAGGCGATCAGGATGAGATTCAGCAAGACCGGGGTGAAGGCCGGCACCCCGAAGCGTTCGTAGGTGTTGAGGATGCCGCCGGCAAAGGCGGTGAGCGAGATGAACAGGATGTAGGGGAAGGTGAGCCGCAGCAGTTCCGCCGCCAGTTCACGCTGACCCGCCGCGGCGCTGAACCCAGGGGCGAAGAGCAGCACCAGCAGCGGGGCGGCCAGGCAGCCGAGCAGCGTCACCACCAGCAGCACCGCCCCCAGCACCCCGGCCATGTCGTCCAGGTAGCGCTTCAGATCCGCCTGGCTGCGCCGCTCCCGGTAGCTGTTGAGGACCGGGACGAAGGCCATGGAAAAGGCTCCCTCCGCGAACAGTCGGCGCATCAGATTAGGAATTTTGAAGGCGACGAAAAAGGCGTCGGTGCCCGCGTTCGCGCCGAAGATCCGGGCGATCACCAGATCGCGCACAAAGCCCAGCAGCCGTGACACGAAGGTGTTGCTGCCGACTTTGGCAATGGACGCGGCGAGGCTGGACACGGGGACGCTGACTCCGCAAAAAGCGGGGAGTATAGCGAGCTAGCGAGCAAACCGGTTGACAATCGTGTGTCTGCTGTGCAGAATACGCGGTCTTTATTCCGGCGCCCGAAACGGGTGCGTCCCTTTCAGGTTTCCAGGAGAACCCCTTGGCCAACTCAGCACAAGCCGAAAAGCGCGCCCGCCAGGCCGAGAAGCGCCGTCGGCAGAACGCCTCGCAACGCAGCACCCTGCGTACCTTCATCAAGAAGGTCGTCAAGGCGATCGAAGCAGGCGACAAGGAGGCGGCGATGCAGGCGTATCAGACCGCCGTACCGCAGATCGACAGCGCCGCCAACAAAGGCACCATTCACGCCAACAAAGCCGCGCGTCACAAGAGCCGGCTGAATGCTCATATCAAGGCGATGGCCTGACACCGTTCGGTCGCGTCCCGCCGCGTGCGGGGCCAGCCAAAAAAACCGGCTACATTCGCCGGTTTTTTTTCGGGCTCAACCTCCGGGTACCCGGGCGACGCGACCGGAGGCCGACGCTTTAGCGGGCGGCGGTGCCGCGTCCGGCTGAAGCCTCGACCTCCGGTCTGTTGCGCGCGTGCATCTTCATCCGGACTGTACCTGAGGCGATTCCCAGGAAGCAACCTCCCGATTGCGCATGCCGGCGAAATTCGTTGAGCGATAAAGGCGTCTGTAGGGGCGACTTCAGTCGCCCCTACACGTCGGGAGATCATGTCCCGGCAATCACCGAAGCGCGGGCGCCAACCGCTGCGTTTCAAGCGCCGCGCCGCCCCCGTTCGATCACGACTCCCACGTCCACCCCGGCGCCGACCGCGCCGGGCTTGTTGAGGGTCAGGCGCACCCAGGGCACGGCGAACTCATCGCGCAGGATGGTGGCGCAGCGCTCGGCCAGGGTTTCGACCAGTTCGAACCGGCTCTCGCTGACGAACTGCGTCAGACGGCGGGTGACCGCGTCATAGTCCAGCGCATCGGCGATGCGGTCGGTGGCCGCGCCGCGGGCGCAGTCGCTGGCCAACTCCAGGTCGAGGATGACCGGGCGGCGGATGCGCTTCTCCCAGTCGTGGACGCCGATGGTGGTCTGGATGGTCAAGCCGCGGATGAAGACGATGTCCTGGAGGGGGTGGATCATGAGTAGGGCTCCGTCGTTATCGGTGGGTCGATGATGCCTCAAGCCGGGGGCGGCGTGACAGATATCCCGCTGGTCCTTGACCGGTGGCGTCAACCCGGTTTCAATGCGCGCCCATGATTACCGCAAGTCTGCTCATTCTCGCCGCCTACCTGTTGGGCTCGGTGTCCAGCGCCATCATCGTGTGCCGACTGATGAGCCTGCCGGACCCGCGCACCCAGGGTTCCAACAATCCGGGGGCGACCAACGTCCTGCGCATCGGCGGGAAAAAGCCCGCGGCCATCACCCTGTTCGGCGACAGCCTCAAAGGGCTCTTCCCCATGCTCGCCGGGCACCTGCTCGGGGTCGCCCCCTGGGTGTTGGCGGCCGTCGGCCTGGCGGCCTTTCTCGGTCACCTGTTCCCGGTCTTTTTCGGTTTCCGCGGCGGCAAGGGGGTCGCCACCGCGCTGGGCGTCCAGTTCGGGCTCTGGTGGCCGATCGGGCTGTGCGTCGCGCTCATCTGGCTCTTCGTCGCCAAGGTGCTGAAGATTTCTTCCCTGTCGGCGCTCGTCTCCATGGCGCTGGCACCCTTGATCGTCTGGTTGCTCTGGCCCGATCCGGTGCTGATCGGCATGCAGCTGGTGATGACCGGGATGCTGGTCTGGCGTCATCGCAGCAACATCAAGAACCTGCTGACCGGGTCCGAAGGCCGGCTGGTCGATCAGGTCGGCGGGTCGGATCAGGACTGACCTGAGTCTGTTATTGCTCGCCTGGCGCGCGCGTCGCGACATCCCGCTGTGGGAGCGGCCTCCGGCCGCGATGGGGGCGACCGTGAACGTCAACGTCGGCAAAACTCCGCGAGGCCCATCGCGGCCGGAGGCCGCTCCCACAAGAACAAGGCTGCCCCGCGGCTGTTATGGATCAGCAGCCAATGGTTGGGGCGCCAGCGGCGGCAGCGACTCCATCGCCCAGCGCGCCCGCGGGGCGAAGCACAGCGGTTCGTGCTGACCGGTGCGCAGCCGCTGCCAGCCGGCATAGGCGATCATGGCCCCGTTATCGGTGCACAGTGCCGGACGGGGATAGAAGGTCTCCCCCCCGACCGCGGCGATGGCCGCGTTCATCCGCTCACGCAGGCGCCGGTTGGCGCTCACCCCACCCGCCAGGATCAGGCGTTGTCGCCCGGTCGTCTGGAGGGCGCGCCGACATTTGATGACCAGCGTCTCCACCACCGCCTCCTCGAAGGCGCGGGCGATATCGGCGCGCGTCTGCGCGGGGTCCGCCGCGTCGGGAAGCGTGGTGCGCAGGGTGTTGAGTGCGAAGGTCTTGAGCCCGCTGAAGCTGAAGTCCAGCCCCGGCCGGTCGGTCATGGGGCGGGGGAAGCGGAAGCGCCGCGGGTCGCCGCGTTCGGCCAGGCGCGCGAGTGCCGGTCCGCCGGGGTAGGGCAGGTCGAGAATCTTGGCCGTCTTGTCGAAGGCTTCGCCGGCGGCATCGTCCAGCGACTCGCCGAGGATGCGGTAGCGCCCGACCCCCTCCACGTCCACCAGTTGGGTGTGACCGCCGGACACCAGGAGCGCCACGAAAGGGAAGGGCGGGGCCGGGTCTTCGAGCAGCGGGGCGAGCAGGTGGCCCTCCATGTGGTGGACCCCGATGGCCGGCACCCCCCAAGCCCAGGCCAGGCTGCGTCCCAGCGCGGACCCCACCAGCAAGGCGCCGATCAGCCCAGGTCCGGCGGTATAGGCCACCCCGTCGATGGCCCCCGCGGTCAGCCCGGCCGTGTCCATCACCTCGCGGATCAGCGGCAGCGTCTTGCGCACATGATCGCGCGAGGCCAGTTCGGGGACCACGCCCCCGTACTGCGCATGAATCGCGATCTGGCTGTAGACCGCATGAGCCATGAGCCCGGCGGTCGAGTCGTAGACCGCCACGCCGGTCTCGTCGCAGGAGGTCTCGATCCCGAGTACCCGCATCGTCAGGTTGCTCCGAAGATTCTTGACCTCGCAAGATAACCTACCCGCGCGGCTGGTGGAATTGCTGTTGCGCGACGACACCCTTTGCAATCACCCCCGCGTTTCAGCTAAAATCAGCGGTCTTTATTTTCGCCTAACCTATCGTCTGGAGTCTGAAGGACATCTATGCCCAGCGTCCGCGTCAAAGATAACGAGCCCTTCGAGGTCGCCATGCGGCGGTTCAAGCGCTCCTGCGAAAAGGCAGGGGTGCTCGCCGAGGTCCGTCGCCGTGAGTTCTATGAAAAGCCCACCTCCGAGCGTAAGCGCAAGAAGGCAGCGGCCGTGAAGCGTCATCACAAGAAGTTGCAGCGCGAATCGCGGCGCTGGGAACGCCCGTACTGACGGTCGCTTGGCCCCCAGGGTTTCGGCCGCAGTCCGAGCCCTGCCATCCTCCCGGAAGTTCAGTCGGTCGCGGCATCAGGCCGCAGTAGGTCGAGACCATGCTCAAGGCGCAAATCCAGTCCGACATGAAAACCGCCATGAAGGCGGGTGACAAGGTCAGGCTCGGGGTGATTCGCCTCATCCTCGCGGCCGTCAAACAGCGCGAGGTCGACGAACGCATCGAGCTGGATGACGCCCAGGTGCTGGCCGTGCTCGACAAGATGGTCAAGCAGCGGCGTGATTCCATTGAGCAGTTCGGCGCGGCCGGTCGTCAGGATCTGGTCGACGTGGAGCGCTTCGAGGTCGAGGTCATCCAAGGCTATCTCCCCGCGGCCCTGAGCGAGGCCGAACTGACCGCCCTGATCGAGTCCGCGGTCACCGCCAGCGGTGCGGCGGCCATGAGCGACATGGGCAAGGTCATGGCCGTGCTGCGGCCTCAGGTGCAAGGACGTGCCGACATGGGCGCGGTCAGTGCCATGGTGAAGCGGCGGCTCGGTGCCTGAAGCCGGCGGCGTGCATGGCCGGCAGGATCCCATCCCAATTCATCGATGATCTGCTCGCACGCACCGACATTGTCGAGCTGATCGGCGGGCGGGTGCAGTTGCGCAAGGCGGGTAAGGACTTCCAGGCCCGCTGTCCCTTTCACGACGAGAAAACGCCGTCCTTCACGGTCAGCCGGGAGAAGCAGTTTTATCACTGTTTCGGCTGTGGTGCGCATGGCAGCGCCATCGGTTTTCTCATGGACTACGACCGGCTCGGTTTCCGCGAGGCGATCGAGGAACTGGCCCACAAGGCCGGGCTCGAGGTGCCGAGCGAGGCGGGAGCGGCGCCGGCCGGTCCCGATTATGCGCCCCTGTACGACATCCTGGAGCAGGCGGCCCAGATCTTTCGCCTGCAGTTGCGAGAGCATCCGGACGCCTCCCGCGCGATCGAATATCTCAAGGGCCGCGGCCTCAGTGGTGAGATCGCCGGGCGCTACGGCTTGGGCTATGCGCCGCCCGGTTGGGATTTGCTGCTGACGCGGTTGGGTGAGAGCCCGGCGCAGCGCGAGCGGTTGTTGCAGGCTGGTCTCATCACAGAGCAGGACGGCAAGCGCTACGACCGCTTTCGCGACCGCGTGATCTTCCCGATTCGCGACCGCCGCGGGCGGGTGATCGGCTTTGGCGGGCGGGTGCTCGGTGACGGCAAGCCCAAATATCTCAACTCCCCGGAGACACCGGTCTTCCACAAGGGGCGCGAACTCTATGGGCTCTACGAAGTCCAGCAGGCGCGGCGCAAACTTGAACGATTGCTGGTGGTCGAAGGCTACATGGATGTCATCGCGCTCGCCCAGTTCGGCATCGACTATGCGGTAGCCACCTTGGGCACGGCAACCACCGAGGATCACCTCAAGGTGCTGCTGCGCTCGGCGCCGGAGTTGGTGTTCTGCTTCGACGGCGACCGTGCCGGGCGCGACGCGGCCTGGAAGGCACTGGAAACGGCCTTGCACCACGACTTGGTGACCGGCAGTCAGTCGCTTTGCTTTCTCTTTCTGCCGGATGGCGAGGACCCGGACACCCTGATCCGCGCCGAGGGCCTGGCAGCCTTCGAGCAGCGGCTCGCCCTCGCCCAGCCGCTCGACGAGTATCTTTTCGAGCACCTGTCCGCTCCTTTGGATATGGTCAGCCGGGATGGTCGCGCCCGTCTGGTGGGTTTGGCGAAACCCTTGATTGCGCAAGTACGCGACGGCATCTATCGGGCTAAGTTGGACGGTAAGCTGGCGGAGTATGAGGCGCAGGCGAGGATGGCGCCGAGCACCGGTACCCGTCGCAGCCGTCCGCGAAGCAGGGTGCCCTCGGTCCAGCGGCCGACTCGTCTGAGCCGGGTCGCCAAGGCGATTGCGCTTTTGCTCGATCACCCTGAATTGGCGGCCGAGGCCGCGCTGCAGCCGGACGACTGGCGCCGATCGGAGAATCCGGGAGTCGCTGTCCTGGTCCAGTTGCTCGATGAGATCGCCGCGTATCCGGGTATCAACAAGGCGACCCTGATGGAACGTTGGCGCGACCATCCGCACTTCGCCTACCTGCAGCGACTGAGCGTGGAGCCCTTCCTGCGCGACGTCCCGGAGGACGGTCTCGCCGCCGAGTTGATCGGCTCCCTGCAGGGGCTGAGCAAAGACGTGCGGGATGCCGAGCGGCTACAGCCGCTGAATCGGCGCAGTACCGCGGAATGGAGCGAAGAGATACGTGAGCAGATGGATCGCGACCACGCCCAGGCGCGGACGCGTCTTCGCTAGAACGCTGAAAAATTTAATAGAGCTTGACACTCTGTGCTAGAATGCGGAGTTCTGCGCACGGCCTCAAGTCTGCCTGATAACTCTCCCAGAGAACGGCAAGGTAACCCATGGATCAAGAACAGCACCAGTCCCAGCTGAAGCAACTGATCGCCAAAGGCAAAGAGCAGGGTTTCCTGACCTATTCCGAGGTGAACGACCATCTGCCCCCCGGTATCGTCGAGCCCGAGCAGATCGAAGACATCGTTCGGATGATCAACGATATGGGGATCATGGTCCATGAGTCCGCCCCTGACATCATTGATCAGACCCTGACGGACAATGCCGTTTCGGATGACGACGCCGCCGAGGCCGCGGCAGCCGCGCTGGCCAGTGTCGACAGCGAGTTCGGACGCACCACCGACCCCGTGCGCATGTACATGCGCGAGATGGGCACGGTCGAATTGCTGACGCGCGAGGGCGAACTGAAGATCGCCAAGCGCATCGAGGAGGGCCTCAATCAGGTCCTGTCCTCCCTGTCCGTCTACCCCCGCTCGGTGCAGAAACTGATCGAGATCTTCGACCGGGTCGAACGCGAAGAAACCCGGCTGGCCGATGTCATCTCCGGGTTCAACGACCCCGATACCGAACCGGTGCCGGCTCCGGTGGCGGCACCGGTTCCGGAGGTCGTGGCCGAAGCGGATGCCGAGTCGGATATCGAAGAGCCGGCCTCCGAAGACGATGAGGAAGCGGTGGCCGTCGCCGATACCGGGCCGGACCCGGTCGAAGTCGCGCGCCGGGTGCAACTGCTGCGTGATCGCTTCGACGTGCTCAAGATCAACCTCGAACAGTACGGACGGGACGACCCCCGCTCGCGGGCCGCCATGGCCGAGGTGTCCGAGGTCTTCCTGCAGTTCAAACTGGTCGCCAACGTCTTTCAGGAGTTGGCCGAGATCCTGCGCGGTACCATCGCGCGCATCCGCTCGCAGGAAAAGGCCATCATGGGCGCCTGCGTCGACCAGGCCGGCATGCCCCGCAAGGAATTCATCGAAAGCTTCCCGGATAACGAGACCAACCCCCGGTGGCTGGAGCAGCAGCTCGCCGCGACGCGGCCCTTCGCCGCGCGTCTGGTGGAGTTTTCTCACGATGTCCGCCGTGCCCAGCGCAAGCTCCAGGAAGTCGAGCGCGAAAACTTCCTGACCGTCGGCGAGATCAAGGAAGTCAATCGCAAGATGTCCATCGGCGAGGCCAAAGCCCGCCGCGCCAAGAAAGAAATGGTCGAGGCCAACCTGCGTCTGGTCATCTCCATCGCCAAGAAGTATACGAATCGCGGGCTTCAGTTCCTGGACCTGATCCAGGAGGGCAACATCGGCCTGATGAAGGCGGTCGACAAGTTCGAATACCGTCGCGGCTACAAGTTCTCGACCTATGCCACCTGGTGGATTCGCCAGGCGATCACCCGCTCCATCGCGGATCAGGCGCGCACCATCCGCATCCCGGTGCACATGATCGAGACCATCAACAAGCTCAACCGCATCTCCCGGCAGATGATCCAGGAAATGGGCCGCGAGGCCACCCCGGAAGAGCTGGCCGCGCGTATGGAAATGCCCGAGGACAAAGTCCGCAAGGTGCTCAAGATCGCCAAGGAACCGATCTCCATGGAGACCCCGATCGGCGACGACGAGGACTCGCATCTGGGCGACTTCATCGAGGACTCCGGCGTCATCTCACCGGTCGAGTCCGCCACCATGGCCGGTCTGCGCGAGGCCACCCAGAACATGCTGGCCAGCCTCACCTCGCGCGAAGCCAAGGTCCTGCGCATGCGCTTCGGCATCGACATGAATACCGACCACACGCTGGAAGAAGTCGGCAAACAATTCGACGTCACCCGCGAGCGCATCCGTCAGATCGAAGCCAAGGCACTGCGCAAGCTGCGCCACCCGACCCGTTCCGAGAAGCTCAAGAGCTTTCTCGATACCGAGTGATGTTCGTGGCTATCGCCTTCGCACCTGATAGCCGGACACCGCGTAGGGGCGGGTTTGAAACCCGCCCCTACATCCGGTTGTCGTGCTGGGCGCCTAGAGAGGACCACGAAAATTATCGTGGAGAATCCAAGATGGCAGGGATGCCGATATAATCGATGCACCATGGACGGTCAGCCAAACTGCTTTACGGGCCGTTAGCTCAGCGGTTAGAGCAGGGGACTCATAATCCCTTGGTCCAAGGTTCAAATCCTTGACGGCCCACCATTCCCTCAAGCGCTAGTGAGTCTGAGGTCCCCGGAGTCCAGCGATGATCGAGCAAATTACCATGGACCCGGCCATCTGCCACGGCAAGCCTTGCATCCGAGGACTCCGCTACCCGGTCGAGACGGTCTTGGAGTGGCTTGCGGGCGGCATGAGCATCGACGACATCCTGGCCGACTACGAGGATCTGACCCGCGAAGACATCCTTGCCGCCTTGGCCTTTGCCGCTCGGATTGCCCATACTAAACACCTCGTCCCGCTGGCCGCATGAGATTCGTCGTCGATGCCCAATTGCCTAAGCGTCTGGCGCGCTGGCTGGCGGCACGCGGTCACGACGCCTTGCACACGCTCGATCTGGCTAGAGGAAATCGGACTTCGGACGCTGCGATCACTGAGTTCGCCTGCAGGGATGATCGGATCGTGGTCACTAAGGACGCCGATTTTGTCAATTCACACCTTCTCCAAGGGCGTCCGGCCCGGTTATTGTCGATCGCGACTGGAAACTTGGGGAATGCGGATCTGGAGCGTTTGCTGTGCGAAAATATCCAGGCCGTGGAAGCCGCGCTGGAATCTCATCGTTTCATCGAGTTGCATCGTGACTTACTGATCATTCACGAGTGATCGGCTACGCGGACCCTGTGTTTAAGGGCGCTCAGTTGGGCGTGAATTTCCTCGTCGAACTGCTCGCATGTGTGTATGAATCTCCTTGCGTGTGGGCTGGTCTGCACCTGACGAGCCCGCGTTCGATCGTGTCCCAGTTACGATGAGCTTATCGCGATGAAGCTTGAGGCCAACGAGGAATTACCTGTCGTAGAGATCAGCCCACCCCGGGTGGAAACCTTTGTTGACCTGATCAAACGGAAAGATGACCCCCCACTCTCGATCGATAATTACCAGCGGGGATTTATCTGGGGCGAGGACAAGGTTCGGCAATTGATCCGCGACCTGCAGGATTATTGGAAGTCGTCGAAGCAGGCAAAGACGCCGGCAAAGTATTACATGGGTACGGTGCTCTTGCACCGGCATGAGAATATGCGTTTTATAATCGACGGCCAGCAGCGCCTGACAGCCCTTAGAAACTGTCCATTTTCTACTTCCCGATGGTTGGCCGACGTTGGCGTTCAAAGCGGGAAACAATTGATGGACAGTTTCTTAGCATCCTTTACTGGTGCATCAAGAAGACACTCCCCCCAAGATCGATCTTACACCTATCGTTCGGTGGACCCCATACGAAATGTCCGGCCTTGATCATCGTTCCGGCCACCCCCCGCTAGGCCGCCACCGGCAGGAGCG
>JACDZG010000154.1 GCA_013426805.1 Chromatiaceae bacterium | reverse complement strand
ACGCCGACAACCCACTCAACTCCAGGAATTGGCACACCAGCCGCACCCCGGCACCACCTTGCAGCGTGATGATGAAATGTGCCGCCACCACGATCTGGTGCAGCCACTGCACGCCCGCGGGGGTCGCCACGAAGGCCGCCAACATCGCCGGAGCCGCGCCGACCGGGGTCGGCTTGCACCAGTCCTGCAAGGTACTGCGGGCCACGCCGAGCGCGGCGGCGACGTGGCGCTGCGGCTGCCCCTTCGCCAACCGGGCGGCGGCGACCTCCCGCTGTTCGGCCCGCTCCAGGCGCGAGCGGTGCTTCACGACCACCCGCGGGCCGCCCGCCGGGTCGCGCCCGATGGCATCGACCCCCGTGTCTGCGCTACAGTCAAGCCCGGCAGGACCTTCGATCATGTTCCGTTACCCTCGGTTTGTTTGCACTTCCAAGGGTACGCAATTTCGGGGGTCCTGCCACTCCCCCACAGGCGATTAACCAAGCCTTAGACAGGGTCTTGGCCGGATTTATGATCAAGGCCAAGGCGAAAAACTTTAGCATTTCATAACAAAGGCATACGTCAGCGAAGTTGTCCGGATACTTTATCAGGACGCTATATCATCTGTGTTTCTATCTCCGCCAGAAGCGGCATTTCTTTGACTTAATAGGCTACACTACTTCAACCGTGAACCCAGATACAGCCATTTCTCATGACATCGCCAGGGAAAGATACCCGATCTCTAGGAGAATTAACATTCAGCACAGGACAAGGGAGTTACCGTGGCATTATCGACCCCGCGTCCGCGTCGGCAGCTCAATGATAGTCACCCAACCGCAGCTGCCATACCCGCTGCCGCATCTAGCTGATCGTAAATCCTTATTTCTGCTAGCGATCTTTGATCGCTCAAACTTAGGTTGCGCGGGTTTCCATAGTTGGCTCGCGCACTCCTGAGCAGCACAACGCAGGCCATCGTCTCGTCACGTGGATGACAGAAGTGGGTTCGTCAATACTGACGACGTAGTGTTTAACCTGCGGCGCCGAACATTTCTCAGATCAGATTGCAGCGGCTACCGTTGTGGCTGAGCGTGAGCAATTCTAACGCTAGTGGCGGCAGCACGCCGCGCTTCTGTGCCGGTTTTAACAACGGGCAGTCCATGAGGTTAGGGAAGGCATCGGCGGCCAGCGGCACTGGGGGAGGATCCGCCGTGTTCCAGCAGCACCGCAACGCTCGAACCGTTGGGCGATGCCGCGTCCCTGGTCGACGGATGGGCAGCAGGGCTTCTAGGTCGAGTGCTTCCACGCCACGGGGTTGCTCGGACTCCCCGCGGCGCAGCCGCTCCAGCATAGCGTCCCACACGGGGGCCATTTTATCCAGCCGCCTCGGTGCTGACGACAGCAGTGTCAGCCGTGGGTAGCCAGGCGGTCCTGGGGATTTCGACGAAGCCGTGACGACGGCCAGGTCGATGTACTATGTGTCGTCAGTTCCGCCAACACCCATCGTCAGCCACACCCCCTGCGGGCGGAAATCCACCAGGCGACGCAGGTGTCGCCCGACACCTTCACAGCGAGCATCAGTCGGTCATCCGTGCAACCTTGCCCAGTGCACGCGCCCAAAGCTGGCGCAGGAGTTCTACCTAGTCTCCCAAGATCCTCACACGCCAGGACTCCTCGACCAACTCTCCGCCCAGGCAGTCGCCGTTGAGGATCGATTCGATGGCTGCGTCGTCGGATACTCCACCCAGGCGGGCACTGATCCCGGCGAGCCAGTGACGCAGAGCTTCATCGTCGTCCAGCGACGGGTAGAAATCGCGATCGTCGGTCTCGGTTCCGAACACGGCATAACCCACACCAAACCACCAAAAATCAGCGATCTTGGCCGACACTCTCACGGTCAGCCCCCCTTGCAGCGCACGCTTTTCTCTTGAAAAGGATCACTGACCTCGAAGGTGCCTGCCTCGATCTCCCGCAAGCGGTGCTCGGCCTGCTGCCATGGCAGCCGACGGCCGGAGATCCGCATCCGCTCGTACGCGTCGCGCGCCGCGGTGGGTACGATCAGCCCATGAAGCACCATGCGTTCGATGAGCCAGATCGTCCCGACGACCGGCACGGCTTCCGCTCTGGCTGCCTCAGCCAAGTCGCGGTCGCCAGTGGCGAGCGGGCAATGCTCCTGCTTGGCCAGCGCCAACGCGAGGCAGTCGTTGCGACTTGGGCGCCGATATCGGGCCACCAGGACCTGAGTCTCGGCAATCGCTGCTGGCTTGACCTCGCCAAGCTCGAGCCCCATGCCGATCAGGTGCGGATGTTCGGCGGCGAGTTCGTCGAAGTACAGAAGGTCAGGCGCCATCACACGAAACGGGAGACGAAACAACAGCGCGGTCAGCTCAGCGTCTTCAAGGTCGATGAGGATATTGGCGTCGCTAATGAGCAGCCGCACCCGCCGCCTCCAGTTTGCGTTGGCGGTGGAACTGCCCTAATGGTACTCCCAAGAGCTCGGCCGCCTTCGACTCACCGACCAAGTCTTCGCCTAAGGCACGGAAGACCAACTGTTTGAAGAGGATCGTCTCCTCGGGCGGATAGGATGCACCAGGCTCCTGTTTGCGCCAGCCCCGCTCGCTGAACAGGCGAAATAGCGCCTGGTGCGTCGCGGCGTCGATCACTCCTGCATCCAGGGCGCGGAACAGGCAAGCCTGCATGCTCAGGCCGTATTCATGCTTGAGCAGCACCAGTTCATTCGGCTCCAAGCGGCGGCGCTGTGCGCCGAGATGCCCGATGACTGCCTGGCGCGGCATCAGAAAGGCGCCGGCAAAACGGTTGCACAGGCGCTCCAGCGGATCGCCACGGCTGCGAGCATCGGCGTCAACGACTGGTCGCTCCAGGACGACGCGGCCAGCGAGGACCAGATGCCCCAGTTCATGGGCAAGCGTGAAGCGCTGTCGGTCCCCTTGCCAGTGGCGCCCGACGACGATCAGCGGTACGCCATCGACCGTTCCGGCCAGGCCATCGAACTTGCCTTGGTCATCGGCATCGGTCCCAATGACCCGAATCCCCTTGGATTCTAGGGTGTCAATCAAGTCCGGAATGGGGTTCGTGCCAAGCGACCAGGCTTGGCGCAGTCCCTCGGCGAGCGTCTCGACCTGCCCTTCCTCGTGGATCGTGTCGATCAGACCACGCGGCACCGCGAACGCTTCGATCGGCGAATCGGGATAGAGACTCAATAGTTCCTGCCAACGCTCGGCCTGGTCCAGGACATCGCCGTGGACGCGATCCAACAGGCGTTTCGGCATGGATGCCTTCTTGCGGTACTCGACCCCGGTGATCTCCGCTTGCATCGGGCGAAAGAAAAACTCGCCGCGTACGCCAAGGGTTTTGGCGAACTCGATCAACTGGCCCGAGGATGGCGTCAGCAGCCCTTTCTCGAACTTGCTGATGGCGGTGTGGCTCACGCAGGTCCGTTCCGCCAACTCGCGCAACGAGAGACCAGCCGCCTTGCGGGCGCGTAAGAGCCGCTGTCCGATCATGTCGCTCGGCCTCGTAAGTTTACAAATTCTCGGTAATCCTACGAAGTGTAAACCTTTGGCGCTCCTGCGTCGATGTGCCTGCCGGGTCTGGCGGACGGGTCGAAGAGATGCCGACGGCATGACGGCATACCCGGGTCGTGCGTCTCAACCAGTGGGCTGGTAGCACGGCTTGGCGCTGCTCGGCCAGGTTCCTGGTCCCATCTCACGGTGAGCCCCGCAGTCGCAGCACCGCGCCCGCCGCGGCAGCGACCGGGTACAGGGTCGTAAATCCGTACCTCTGCTGAAGCTCTGGGTCGGCCCAACGCAGATTGCGCGCCGTCGCGTAGTTGAAGCAGAGCACCGGCTGCGGTCCGCCGTGCAGCACGACCCGGGCAAGCGTCTCGTCGTCGGGGTGACCGAAGTGGGTGTTGTCGGTACTGACCGCGTAGTGCTTGGCTTGCACGACGCCGAGCAGCTCGCTTACCAGATTGCCGCGACTGCCGTGGTGGCTGAGCTTGAACAGGTCCACTTGAAGCGCCTGCACCCGGCGATGCTTGGCCAACTTCCGTAAGGCGCTGGCGAGCACGCTGGGAAAGGCATCGGCAGCCAGCAGCAATGAGGCGCCGCGGTGCTCCAGCAGCAGCGCAATGCTCGAACCGTTGGGTGGCGTCGTGTCCATGGTCGACGGGTGGGCCGCCAAGGCTTCCAGGTCCAGGGTCGCCACACCGCGGCTCAGTTCGAGGGCGTCGGCACCGCGGGTCCGTTCGGACTCGGTGTCGGCCTCGCCGCGGCGTAGTCGCTCCAGCGCGGCGTCCCAAACAGTGGCCAGCTTCGCCAACTGCTTCCGCGTGGGCGAGAGCAGTGTCAGCCGTGGGTGGTCGGGCGGCCCCGGAATCTCGACAAAGCCGCCGTCGCCGCAGATGCAGACGGCATCCCCGCCGAAGGCACGGTTCCAGGGTAGCTCGCGGTCGGCAGCACCGAGCAGGGCGGCGAGCGCTTCACCTTCGCCGACGGCGCGGGGTACGGCGCCCAGATGTCGCCGGCCGTTGAACCAGATGTCGCCAAAACGCAGCGCCAGTTTGGCATCGTCGAACCACCTCCGCACGGCGCCGATGTGGTCATGGTCGATGTGGCTGACGATCGCCACATCGATGTACCGCGTGCCGTCGGCGGCAGTTGGCAGCTTGGTTAGGCGCTGGCGCACCTTCGACCAAGACGCAAGCGGGCCGGAATCCACCAGCAGCCGCCAGACGCCGCCGGGTACCGGACAGGTTACCAGCAGCGCATCGCCGTAGCTGGCGGGCAGGGCCTCGAAGGTGATAGCAGGGTCGGGTGACATGGCTGTTCGGTCTTTCGTCGATGGTTCAACGCCGATGCGGGTCGGCTTCAATCGTCGTTCCGGTCTTTGCCAGGACGACGCGACCGGTCCTACCGTGCGGGTGCCCCTGGTGCACCCACGCGATTTCGCGGTGCACGTCATGGCCAATGGTCCGGAATTCGATCAAGTTCACGTATACGACACCAGATGATTCAGGTCCCAAGGCCAAGGTAAGGCACGCGGGGGCTTGGCGACCGACTCTAACATCGCGGATAACCAGCGGGGTCTCAGTTGCCTCGAAGCCCTTGTCACTCAGCACGCACCGTGACCAACGTCGCTACGGCGAGACGGGAATGGATGGATATCCTGCAGCGGCGAAACGATCCCAGGCTCTCCCGAGGACTCCCGATGACCGCCAAGGCGAGCCATCAGTGGATCGCCCGCGCGACCTTGCCAAGGCCATGCACCCACAGCTGGCGCAGGAGTTCCATCCGGCCCTCCAGAATCCGCACCAACGCCTCATCGACCGACTCCCCGCCCAGCCAGTCGCCGTTGAGGATCGATTCGATTGCTGCGTCATCGGGGCACTCCACCCATGCGGCGCCGAACCCGGCGAGCCAGTGACGCTGTGCTTCGTCATCATCCAGTGGCGGGTAGAAAGCGCGATCACTGGTCTCGGCTCCGAACACGGCGTAACCCGCACTAAACCAGACGAAATCAGCGATGTTGGCCGGGAGGGTCATGAACTGACCTCCGCTACAGCGCCTGCCCGCGGGCACTGGTCGTCAATGTCGCGATCGGATGGCGGAACCAGGGCGCGACGACACCGGCTCGCGGTTGCCGCGAGCGGCCAGGCGCGCTCGAACTCCACGCCATCAAGGGGGCGGAGTTGGTAACGGGCCGCTGAGAAGACCAGTTCGCCATCTTTCGGCGTGATCAGCCGGACCATGTAGAGCCGCTGGACGGGCCTGGGGCATCGAGAAGGCGTCAGCGACCCCCGCCACTGCTCGGGGGCGACGATCTCGGCCAGGGCACCGTTGTACTCGGGGTGGAACGCCGAGCGTTGCAGGATGGCGAGATCGCCGAGGTTGAAGTCTGGAGACATGGACGCCTTGGATACCTCACCTTGCGTATCGGTTGACAGTGTAGGTTACACGTTGCAGACGGGCCGGTGGACGAATTCTGGTGCTCACCGTCTCGGTCCGACGATCCCGTGATGATCTGACAAAAAAGCGCCTGCCCGGCACCTGTGTTTTCTTCCTCTGCGTTGTCAATTGAACATCTTCGCGCGGCCACTGCCGCAATACTCTTCTTAAGACTTAAAAAGCACTAAGAAATACTAAGAGCCTGGCGGGTGCGTTTTTTTATAATATATATCATATTGTTGGATGCTTCAGGCCAAGGGCTTCGATCCCTCAAAACACGGTGCTCGGTCCCTGGAAATACGGTGGTCCTGTGGATCGTTGTGGATAACTCAGGTATCTCTTCCCACCCATTGACATGGCGGTGCCGCCGCTGATCGAGGTGCAAAGCACCGTGTTTTGAGGGATCGAAGCCGCGTGATGTGGCGCTCACCGCCGACGCCCGGGTCCATGTGAAGCAGGCCTCGCTGCCGCAAGAACTGGAGCAGGACAACCGTCTAGCTCGCCTTGGCGGGAAACGTCACCGCAAGAACAAACGGATGGGAACGCCCTGTACCGGTGATCGAGAAAGATTCAAGGAATCCATTCTCTTGCATGATCCCAAGCTGAACTCGGGCATGATGATTCAGTTTCCCCACCCGTTCCTGTGCGCCGATTGCATCGTACATTGCTGTCAGTTCGATGACATAGATTTGATTGCTGCGTTGGCTCGCAAGGAAACGGTGAATTGCCCGTCCAAGATCGGAGAATTTCCTTCGAAGGGCCAAGTCGATGTACGTGCGATAACTTTCCAGCCACTGCGACACCAGAGGATGGAATTGGACGTAGTAGCAGGCGTCTTTCTCCTTCGAGAAGCCGGGTGTATCGAACAGAGAGATCGTTTTTCTCGAGTATTCATGACCACCACGTGGCAATTCGAAGCGAAGCCTGAGTCCAGAGAGATCATCAAGACTCTGACGCCGCCGCGCCAACTCGGGTCCACTCCAACCACCCTTTGGGGTCTCACCACGAATTGCGGTCTCCAACTGTGACATTCTAAAATACAATGTATCTACTTCCACGACCTCTGCCGGCCGCGTACGGTCGTTTGAATCATGGCACCGCAGAGGAACTGGCAGATGATCAGGGAGCCCCTTCAGTCGCCGCGAGCGCAGTACCATGAGACCGAGCAAGGTGTCCTCATCATAGATATTCAGCGCTGGGCCGGACCGCAACACACCCTCACCATCCCACCGTGAAGCCAGGGGCGTCCATCCTCGTTTGAACATCTCAATTGCAGTCTCGCGCGTCACCGGCGGGAATAGCGGAAGCCTTGTCAGTGGCGTAGGATATTCGGATGAGGGAAAGAGTTCGACTTGTTCCAATCCCCGTTGATGGACGAGCGTTTCCAGATTGTGATTGGCTGCCGCGACCAATACCTTGCTCGAACGCCCTGTCCCCACCCGCTTCTTGCGTTCTTCAGCCCGCGCCCCCTTTACCGAGGCTGCTACAGCGGATGTTGTCGCTTCGTCGACTGCGGACGTTGTCCTGGCCTTTCCGTTGCGCTGGATCCGCTCAAGCAGGGCCTCAAGGCTTTTGCCTTGCGTCGCACTGTGCGCGTCTGTACTCAAGCTAGCGTCAGGCCCAGGCGGCGCCGCGCCGGGAGGGTGAGTGTCCGGAGCACCTCCCGGTCGCGTCCCGGGCGGCCGACTCCGCGGCTTCGGGGCGGATGCGTCGATTGTCATGGTGCCTTGCCCCTCCTAGTCATCCTCCCCAGCAGGACCCTCACGAGCCGTTCAGTTTCGACACTGAACGCCGCGGCCAGCCGGAACACCGCTCGAACGAACGGGCAGCGCTCAACGCACTCGATCCCGGAGATCGTCCCCTGCCCTAGGCCAACCTTCTTGCCGAGAACTGGGTAGTTCCAGACCCAGGCGCGCAGGTCGTGCATCCGTCGCACGTTGCGACCGACGATCTCGCACGCCGGGTGGGGTATCGCAGGTTCATTGGCGTTATTGCTCACGAAATATACATTTCATAGATATTATAGAAACTCTTTCAGGCTTTTTTTAGCACGCACATAGAAATAAAGTGCTTTCCGCTATGTTCAGACAGCCGTTTTCGTCCATCCTTAGAGGGTATGAACGAAGATACCGAAACACCCGTCTTAGTCGGTCAACGCCTGTCCTCTGCGCGGCTGAGCGCTGGCTTGAGCCAGACGGAGCTTGGCCGGCTCTGCGGCACCCCGCAAAGCCATATTTCCGGAATGGAAAGGGGCAAGCGCGCGCCATCGATCGAAATGGCCAAAGCGCTAGCGCAAGCCTTGGGCGTCAGCGTACACTGGTTGATCGGCGGCGACAGCAGTGCCACGCTGGCAAGCAGGGAAACCGGCACGGAGCATTTACTCGCCGATACCAAGACGCCCGCGGGACTCGCCACGCTCGCTGGTGACGCCGCCTTGTGTGACATCTTGAGCATCCGCTCCGTGGAGTGGGGTGCTTTGCGGTCGCTGACCACGCCGGAACCGCTAACCAAGGAGGGGTACATCGCGATCCTGCTCGTACTGCGTGCGCACGTGGCGCCCTGACACGCTGTGCCCTAGCGTGACACTAGCGTGACAACTGAGAGCCCAGATCCAGCACTTGCTGGCACTTCCGTGCCTCGTTTAGCCAGGGGTGGCGGCACAAGATGTTGATAAATAAATACTATTTAGCGGGCGTGTGTCTTCGGGAGGCAGAAGTCGCAGGTTCAAATCCTGTCACCCCGACCAAATTTCCCGCATGAAAACAACCGGCTTAGGCCGGTTTTTTTATGCCTGCAGCTCGGCGACGAACAGCGCCCAGGCCTCCCGGACCTCCTGACTGGCCGAGGAGCGGGCGACCGAGACCGCCCCTTCCAGCACCGGCGGCACCAGCACCACGGTACGATCGGTCTGGTTGATCGTCACCGCCGGCACGCAGTTCACGCCGATCAGCAGCAGGATGATGACGCGGTTGACCCGGTTCTCCAGCGTCAGCCCGGCCCAAGTGGCGAGAAAGCGCTGGAGGTTCATGGGAGCCACCGCCGACAGAACGGATTGGGGGTGGTCCGCCCGCGCAGGGGCAGCAGGCCATACCAATAGAGGACGTGCAGCGCGTGCCCGTCGGGACGCCGCTCGCGGTACTTGGAATACAGACGCACCAGGAGCACGCCCAGGATGATCAGTTTGAACAGCGTGCTGGGACTGCCGGTGAAGATCCCGATGATCAGACACAGCACGATCGGGACGAGGTCGTCGACGCGCCACAAGAGGATCAGCGGCGGGTCGTCGATGTATTTGGGGATTTCGGTGGGGTCAGCCATGGGCGCAGTGTGCTGCGCGGGGGGCGGGGAGCGTGAGCGCTGAAGGTGCGGATTCTTGGGGGGAATGCGGGAAACGAATACGGATCAAGACCGGCAACATATGTGCTGAGCGCTCGTTTCGGTTCAGGGTGCTCGGCGAGACAAACCCGCAAGACCGTCCTCAGAGTCGCCGCGAGCGGCACCTGCGAGACACCGCCAGACCTGTCTGCCCGCGGGGATCATCCGTCCGAGCCCGGCAGTCAGCGCGCGAGTCCAGGCTTGGAGGTGCCGGGAGTTCTGAGACAGAGCAAAGGACCCGTCTCATGGATGCGGTATCGTATGGGGGGTGTCGGCGGAGGATATCGTGGTACGCGCCCTCTTTCCCCCTGGCACCCATGCGTTTCTTCCTTGCAGCACAACCCTTTATCGCACGCCAATTCAGTTGCGAGTGCACGATTAACCAGATCTCTGCACATCCCCGATGCCATTCGAGACTCGCCGTATCCCTGACTCCGCCCTGCAGCCGGTGAACCGGGGAGTTGCCTCACCTATTCTGGACAGTACGGTTCCGCTTTATCCCAGAAGTCCAGGAACGAACGGTAAAAACCGTCAAAGAATAAGGGGTGGTCTTGCGGAGTCACTTTGAGCCAAGGCTTATCTTGATATCCGCCGTGCGTGAACTTGCCAGCGGATCCGTTGGTCGGATACTCGATAAACATCACTGTTCTAGTTTTTTCTTGTACTCCCGGATTTACGATCAAGACCAGCAACGGCAACAAGACATTAATTTTCTTGATGATAATCTCTTTCTGCGAATTAGGACATAGCTCTTTCAGACGCCCCTCAAAACGATCTTGATAGTTATCGAAAGATTGCCCAGGCTTAAGATGCCATGGAATCCATTCGTGACGCGTACTGCGAAAAGCCTCACCCTGCGGATCTATGACAATTAAACGGCTACTTGAATGAGGCAAATAGAATCTGCCCAGTTTGTCACCGAAGTCTTGCCATAGGCCCAGACCGGTGCGGCATAGCACCCATATCGAATCGGCCTTTCCGATTGCTTCCCTAACCTGTTCTCTTATCGAGTTGAAGGGTCTAAGCTCCAAACACGCATTAGTCGTGTCCTGCGCCCAGGTCCGCGCAGAAGTTTTGCTATCATTAGCGTTCGTTGGTCTCGCATCAAAATAATCTTTCTTCAAACGACCTACTACGTCACACCATGCTTCCGTACGATCAGACCAAGCAGTCACGGGTTTGCGATTGTTTGGCAGTGCAGCAAGTTCCGTAATAAACCCAGTCGCCACATAAGGTTTGACGAGAATCGGAATGACCACTGCCCGTCCTTCGTCGTGCAGCTTACGCGCGAGAGGAAGCTCCTTGTCTTGGATATAATCCGAACTGAAAAACTCAGCACAAGTCAACAACAACACCATGTCGGCTGCTTCCAAGTGCCGCATGATTTCTTCATGCACGGGGTCTCCCCTGCGTATCTTTTCATCATACCAGCACTCAACCTCCCCTGCCCGTTCTAAAGCAGCGAAGTGCCCAATCAACTCATCTCGAAGATCCGCAATTTGTTTCGGATAAACGATGAATATTTGGTATGGCATTATTGTCTACTCTCGGGAGGTTGTGAAATCGCTCGTATTGGTTAGAAAATGCTGTTGCCTACAACTAGATCACGCTTGGCATAGTTGGCGGTGGAATCATATAAGGGATTGGTAAAGCTGGGTGGCGAGACAGCAGATGGCTCGGCACGGGTCATGATTGCCTTGTCATCAGCAATGATCCCTCACATGCAATTTCGACTTCAATAGGGTTTCGTAGCTGTTCGCGCCCCAAGAACTACCCTGCCAATCAGAACACTCCCGGCAGCATTGCAGACTATAGCGCCCGGCCGCATGATCCGCACGGATAAGATCGAAGTGGGATGACTGCCAGATACTGGCGATGGTCGCGTCCGGCTCGGTCAAATCACCCAAGACATCTTCTTTTGCTTCCGACCAACTGTTGAAGCAGGCCAGCACCTTACCCGTCGGCCCCACGGTGCAGCGCGTCCACAATTGTGGACAGGCATGGCGGGACTGCGGCGGGGCGGCGCGGGCGCCGTCAAGGCGGTTGCCCCAACTGTGGTAGGGGCGATAGATCACTTCGTCGGCATATTGGTTCCAGAAGACTTGGTGAGCGAACTTATCGGGTTGGAAGAGTGGCTGATCCACCGCCGAGACCACGAGCTTGGTTCGGCTATTCAATTGGTCGCGCAATTCGCGAAAGCGGATCACATTTTCTTTTACCTGAGCGAATTTTGAGTTCCGCATCAACAACTCGTAAGTACATCTACTTGAATATTTATAAAAACCTCGGTTGATTTTTTATTTATTAG
>JACDZG010000153.1 GCA_013426805.1 Chromatiaceae bacterium | reverse complement strand
ATTCTTGATAGCGTCTTATTCGGAAATCGCCTAAAGTCCGACAGGCTGCTAGGGGCGGGTTTCAAACCCGCCCCGACACGAAGGTCTGTCTGGATATCAGGTGCGAACGCGATAACGAATTAGAGTCAACGACTGGCTGAAACAAACAACCAGGCGCCGCTGAGATAGCAGAGCCCAACCAGCGCCAGGCTCAACTCTTGGGGCTGGAGCCAGGGGCCGGGACCCAGGGTCAGCACCAGGGTGCCGCAGACGGCGAGGGCGGCGCCGGCCAGGGCGCGGACCGACGCAATACGGGCGGCGTCATCGCCCCGGTCGCCATTGGTTCCGTTGGCAGTGACCGGATGGCGGAGTTGCCGGTCGTAGGCGGTGATGATGCGGTGGGCGATCAGCGGCAAATCCGGAATCTGGTCGGCGATCGTCAGCAGGTTGCGCCGGGTGCGCCGCACCAGGCCCTTGACGCCGATCTGGTCGCGCATCCAGCGTTCCATGTAGGGTTTGGCCGTGGTCCAGAGGTCCAGTTCCGGGTAGAGCATCCGGCCCAGGCCCTCGATGTTGAGCAGGGTCTTCTCCAGCAGGACGAGCTGGGGCTGAACTTCCATGTCGAACCGCCGGGCGGTCTGGAACAGTCGGACCAGGAAATGACCGAATGAGATTTCGGCCAGCGGCTTTTCAAAAATCGGCTCACAGACGGTGCGGATGGCGGACTCGAACTCGTCGACCCGGGTGCCGGCCGGAACCCAGCCGGATTCCACGTGCAGCTCGGCGACCCGCCGGTAGTCGCGCTCGAAGAAGGCGAGCAGGTTCTCCGCCAGATAGCGCTGATCCTCGCTGGTCAGGGTGCCGACGATGCCGAAATCGATGGCGATGTAGCGTCCGCTCGGCTCGACGAAGATGTTGCCGGGGTGCATGTCGGCGTGGAAGAAGTTGTCGCGAAACACCTGGGTAAAGAAGATCTCGACCCCGCGCTCGCCCAGCAGCTTCATGCTCACACCTTGCTGCTTGAGCCGCGTCACATCGCTCACCGGGGTGCCGTAGATGCGCTCCATGACCAATACGCCGGAGCGGGTCCAGTCCCAATAGACTTCCGGGATGTAGAGCATCTCGCTGTGCAGCCAGTTGCGCCGCAGTTGGGAGGCGTTAGCCGCCTCGCGCTGCATGTCCAGCTCGTCGAAGATGGTCTTTTCGTATTCACGCACCACGTCGACCGGGCGCAGTCGGCGCGCGTCCGGCCAGTAGCGCTCGGCCATCTGGGCGATGGTATAGAGCAGATCGATGTCCTGCCGGATGGTCTTTTCGATGCCCGGACGCAGCACTTTGACCACGACTTGGGTGCCGTCCTTGAGTCGGCCGGTATGCACCTGCGCGATGGACGCAGAGGCCAGCGGCACCACGTCGAAGGCGTCCAGCACGTCGCCCACCGGGCAGCCCCAGGCTTTCTCGATCAACGCCTGGGCCTGGATTCCGGGGAAGGGCGGCACCCGGTCCTGGAGCTTGGCCAATTCCACCGCCAGGTCATCGGGCAGCAGGTCACGGCGGGTGGAGAGGATCTGACCGAACTTGACGAAGATCGGCCCGAGGTCTTCCAGGGCCAGGCGGACCCGCACCGGGTAGGTCGGCAGTTCGCCGCGCAGCCAGTACCAGGGGCTGAGATAGAGCACCCACCGCAGGGGTCGGAACAGGTGGGTGGCGAGGATGACCTCGTCCAGGCCGTGGCGCAACAGGACCCAGTTGATACGAAACAGGCGCAGGGCCTGGCGGGGGCCGATCATTGTCGGCCGCCATGCTCCGCGCCGGCCGTGGGCGCCCGGTTGGCGAGTCGCGTGATGCGCTCGGCCAAGCGCTCGACGTCATCGCGCAGGTCATCGACCTGACCGAGGAACTCATCGAGCTCATAGCGGCTGGGCAGCAGACGCGACTCTTCTTCCAGGTATTCCTTGAGATTGGCCCGTGCGGCGCGTGAGGTGCGGTCTCCCCACTCCTGTGCCGAGCGCAGGGCGCGTCCGATTTGGTTGGCGACGGGATCGCCGAGCACCTGGGCGAGCTGTTCCTCCCAGTCGACGTCCAGTCCGGCCAGGGCATCGCTCAAGGCTTGGGCGACCGTGGTGTCGCCCTCGATGTGCACCGCCCCGGAGCGGATCTGTTCGTCCTTGCGCTCCGCCGTCATCATGCGAACCAGAGCGAGCGGGGCGCCGCGTATCATGCAATCCGGTTTGGCATCATAGTTGCCGAAGACCTGAATCCGATCGGGTCCCGGGATCAGAGTGAGATGCGTGCCGATGCCCTCGATCTGGATGGAGCAGATGCGGCCATAAATGGGTTCGAAACCGCGGGCGCCCTCGGGGTCGAGTGCGATATACCGGTTCAGCGCCGCTTCGGCAGCGGCCAACAGGGCCGCGGGCAGTTCGAAGGCTGCGGTCTCCTGCGGATGGTGGCTGGCGTAGGTGTCGTCGATGGTCACAATTTGTACCCTCGGTGAATGGCCACGACCCCGCCGGTCAGGTTGAAGAAATCACAACGCTCGAACCCGGCGTCTTCCATCATGGCGCGCAGCGTCTCCTGGTCCGGGTGCATGCGGATCGATTCCGCCAGATAGCGGTAGCTCTCCGCGTCGTTGGTCACCAGCCGACCCAGGGTGGGCAACACATTGAATGAATAAAGGTCGTAGACGCGTCCGAAGGCTTTGCTGGTGGGGTGCGAAAACTCCAGGATCAGCGCCCGCCCGCCGGGGCGCAGGACGCGAAACATCTCCGTGATCGCCCACTCCTTGTGGGTGACGTTGCGCAGCCCGAAGCCGATGGTCACGCAGTCGAAGTGATCGGAAGCGAAGGGCAGGCGCTCCGCGTTGGCCAGGGCATAGTGCAGATTGCCGAGGCGGCCCTGATCGGTGAGGCGATCACGCCCGCGGGTCAGCATGGCCTCGTTGATGTCGGACATCACGACCTCGCCCGCGGCGCCGACGATGCCGGCGAAACGCGCGGCCAAATCCCCGGTGCCGGACGCCAGGTCCAGAACCCGCTGGCCGCGGCGCACCCCGGCCAGGGCGATGGCGTGGCGTTTCCACAGCCGATGGATCCCCAACGACATCAGATCGTTCATGATGTCATAGCGCGATGCCACCGAGTCGAAGACCTCGCGCACGCGCACTGCCTTCTCATCAATCGGCACCTGTCGGTAGCCGAAATGGGTCGTCTCTTTGTCGGTCATAGCCTGATTCTCTGCTCGCAATGGGCGTAATTCTACACGATGGCGAGCCGCTCCCGGCGGTGCTCGTCAGGTCCGGTCTGGCAAGACGGGTATTTTGACCGTGCGCTCCGGGCGGAAGAGGACCTCAAGGACATGGCGCGTTACATCGTCGCCAATCCGCTGCGAGCGGGTTTGTGTCGGCGTCTGGGGGATTACCCATTGTGGGATGCGAAGTGTGGCTTTGACCCCGTGGGAGCGGCGTCCCGCCGCGATGCGGTGCCGGGTGCGCGGGGGGAATCGCGGCCGGAGGCCGCTCCCACGGGTCGGGCGACGTTCTGCTCAGGATGGTTTCTTGCGCGCCTGTCCGGCCTTGAGCAGTTCGTCCAGATACTCCTGCCACAGCCGTTCCTGGTTGAGACCGAGATTGTAGAGATATTCCCAGGAGTAGATGCCGGTGTTGTGCGTATCGTCGAAGTGCAGGCAAATGGCGTAGTTGCCGACCGGTTCGATCTTGTCGATGCCGACATCTTCCTTGCCGAGTTGCAGCACCCGCTGGCCGGGGCCGTGGCCCTGGACCTCGGCGGACGGGGAGAAGACGCGCAGATATTCGCACGGGAGGTTGAAGTGCGAGCCGTCGTCGTAACGCACTTCCAGCACCCGTGACTGTTGATGCAGGTTGAGTTCAGTGGGTGTCGGCATGGTGGTCTCCGGTAACAATTGATCGGTCCCGCGGCCGCTCGCGGCGTGTCGGGACCTCGGTGGCAACTCAGGTGATTGCTATCACAGGATGTAGCGCGACAGATCCTCATCCGCGGCCAGTTGCGACAGGTTCTGGTCCACGTAGGCGGCGTTGACGGTGACCGTGACCCGATCCAAGTCCGAGGCGTTGTAGGAAACATCCTCCAGCAGCCGCTCCAGGACCGTGTGCAGGCGCCGCGCGCCGATGTTCTCGGTGCGTTCGTTGACCTGCCAGGCGATCTCGGCGAGCCGGCGGATGCCGTCCGCGGTGAACTCCAGATTCACTCCCTCGGTAGCGAGCAGTGCCCGGTACTGGTCGGTCAGCGAGGCATCCGGCTCGGTCAGGATGCGCACGAAGTCTTCTGTGGTCAGTGCCTTCAGTTCCACCCGGATCGGCAGGCGGCCCTGCAGCTCGGGGATCAAATCTGAAGGTCTGGCCAGATGGAAAGCGCCGGACGCGATGAACAGGATATGGTCGGTGCGCACCGATCCGTGCTTGGTGGAAACCGTGCTGCCCTCGACCAGGGGCAGCAGGTCGCGCTGCACGCCCTCGCGGGAGACATCGGCCCCGGACATCCCCTCGGCGCGGCGGGTGACTTTGTCGATCTCGTCCAGGAAGACGATACCGTTCTGTTCCACGTTCTCGATGGCGCGCAGCTTCAGCTCTTCTTCGTTGACCCGCTTGGACGCCTCTTCATCGGTGAGCAGCTTGCGGGCGTCTTTGATGCGCAGCTTGCGGCGCTTGGTGCGACCCTGACCCAGGTTCTGAAAGAGCCCCTGGAGCTGATTGGTCATCTCTTCCATGCCGGGCGGGGCCATGATCTCGACGCCCAAGGGGGCGGCGGAGACCTGGAGTTCCACCTCGCGCTCGTCCAGTTCACCCGCCCGCAGCTTGGTCCGGAATTTCTCACGGGTCGCTGAACTGGTGCTGCTGCGGGTTTCTTCCTCGAAGTTGGCCGGCGGCGGCAGCAGCGCGTCGAGGATGCGCTCCTCGGCGGCGGCCGCGGCCAGGTCGCCAAGCTTGTCCATTTCCTGTTCGCGCGAAAGCTTCACGCCGATGTCGGCCAGATCGCGGATGATCGACTCCACATCGCGCCCGACATAGCCGACCTCGGTGAACTTGGTGGCCTCGATCTTGATGAAGGGGGCATTGGCCAGACGCGCCAGTCGGCGGGCGATCTCGGTCTTGCCGACCCCGGTGGGGCCGATCATCAGGATGTTCTTGGGGGTGATCTCCGAGCGCAGCGGCTCGGCGATCTGCATCCGCCGCCAGCGGTTGCGCAGCGCGATGGCGACCGCGCGCTTAGCCTCGTCCTGGCCGACGATGTGCTTGTTCAGTTCAGCGACGATCTCTTGGGGGGTGATTTCCGGCATGGTGTACGCGTCTGCAGGTTGGCCGCCCGGATGGACGGCACGGCGTAAGCGGTGGAAGGTGCGGGTCGGGCCGGGATTCCGCAAGGGCAACCCGGTTATCCCAGCGGCTGCTCAGGACGGGGCGTCCAGTTCCTCGATCACCAGATTATGATTGGTATAGACGCAGATATCCGCGGCGATGTGCAGCGCGCGCTCCACGATCTCGCGCGCCGAGAGTTCGGAGTTTTCCAGCAGCGCCCGCGCCGCGGCCTGGGCAAAGGCGCCGCCGGAGCCGATCGCCATCAGGTTGTGCTCCGGCTCGATGACATCGCCGGTGCCCGAGATGATCAGCGAGGACTGGCTGTCGGCGATACACAGCAAGGCTTCCAGGCGGCGCAGCATCCGGTCCGTGCGCCAGTCTTTGGCGAGTTCCACGGCCGAGCGCACCAGGTGGCCCTGATGCTTCTCCAGTTTACCCTCGAAGCGCTCGAACAGGGTGAAGGCGTCCGCGGTCGCTCCGGCGAACCCGGCGATGACGCGGTCTTTGTAGAGTCGGCGCACTTTGCGGGCATTGCCCTTCATCACCGTCTGACCGAGCGACACCTGGCCGTCGCCGCCGATGACGACCCGGCCGGCGCGGCGCACCGAGAGGATGGTGGTACCGTGGAAGGTCTCCATGGAATTAAGGCTCCGATCGTTGGGATGGCGCATTCTACGCCAGGGAAGGGCCGGGTGGCGGGGTGTCGTGTTGAGCGGCTGTCGCCCCCAGTCTTGCGTTTATCGAACTCACCAACGGAGCTTGCCATGGACCCCATCCGCCCCTTTGAGGGAAAGGTCCCAGCGATCGACCCCACCGCCTGGGTGGATGCCACCGCCGTGGTGATCGGCGACGTCACGCTAAGTGCCGACGCGTCCATCTGGCCGCTATGCGTCGTGCGCGGCGACATCCACCGGATCAGCATCGGCGCCGCCACCAACATTCAGGACGGCAGTATCCTGCATGTCTCCCACGACAGCCGTTTCATGCCCGGCGGCGCCCCGCTGATCGTCCATGAACAGGTCACCGTCGGACACCAGGTCGTCCTGCATGGTTGCGAGATCGGTGATCACTGTCTGATCGGCATCGGCTCACGGGTGTTGGACCGGGCGCTGATCGAACCCCGGACTCTGCTCGGCGCCGGGTCGCTGGTCACGCCGGGCCAGGTCCTGACCGGTGGGTATCTGTGGGTCGGTGCCCCGGCAACAAGGGTGCGCATCCTGACGGATCGCGAGCTGGAGTATCTGGAGTATTCAGCCGCCAATTACGTCCGGCTGGCGCAGCGGCATCGGATGCAGCCGGCAAACCTCAGGGAAACAGGGGTATTACCGCGGTGATCTGGTCCAGGGCCGCACTGGATTCCGCACCGATCTCACCCACCGGCGGCGTGCCCGGCCCGACGGGTTCGGCCAGGACCCAGTCGCGTCCGCGGTGACGGATCAGTCGATCGCCGGGGGCCGGGTCGAGCCCCAGGGCGAGGAAGGCGTGTCTCGGCACCAGCACCAGTGCACTGGGGATCTGGGGGTAGAGCAGGTGGGTCAGGGCGGCGAAGGCCACCGACTTGGTATCACAGTCGCCCCGATTGTCGGCCAGCATCACGACCGGAGGCAGGAAGCCCGCGTCGTTCGCGCGATCCAGGAGCCGGTCGTAGGGAATGGTCTGGATGAAGGCGAGTGCGGTGTTCAGCGCGGTGCGGGTGGACAGGCCCTGCACCTGGGCGCCCATGGCCTGCGCCAGGGGGGCGAGCGCGGGTAAGGCGCGCTCGCCGATGCGCGCATGGTCCGGGAAGAGTGTGCCGGATTCATCGAGTCGATAGAGCCGCTCGCGGAAATAGGCCAGTTTGAAGGTATCCATGCGCTGCTGGACCGCGGCGAACTCACTGCGCAGGTCCTGGCCGAGCCGTTCCGAGCGGCGTTCGATCTGGGTCTGGACCTGATCCGCGTAGTCGGCCACTGCCTGGTTGGCCGCGCTCTGGGCGGCCGCGAGTCGTTGCTGGATCGCCGCCAGGTCTTGTTTCGACCGGGCACTGAGGTCCAACGCGCCATCTTCCCCGCGGCTGATGCGCGCTCGGGGATAGTCGGCTTGGATCGCCGCGATGGCCTGGTCCAGGTGCGTTCTGAACAGGTCTTGTTGGCGATCGGCGAAGTCCCGCGGCGGATTGGTCCGCCACTGGATTGACCCGTTTGGCCGCAGTTCGAGTGTAATGCCTGGATGCGCCCGCTCCAGGTCGGCGACCGCACGGGTGGCCTGGCGGTCGCGTTCGGCGTTGGCGGCTTCCTCCAGATCCGCCCGGCGATAGGCGCGAAAGCCGCGACGGGCGGCGGCGATGGCGTCGGCGTCCAGCCGAAAGCGCAGGGTGTGGCTGCCTGATTGGTCGATCCAGCCGTAGTCGAACCGCCATTGCGGGCCTTCCTGATGCGCACTGAAGTGCGTCTGGCCGGGTGTTGCGGTCCAGGCCGTGTCGGCGAGCAGCAGGAGGCAGGCGAGAGCCGCGGAACAGGGTAGGATGCGTCTGCGCATAATCGGGAGAGCCCTGACTGTGGAGTCGTGAACCTCAATGCCTTGAATCTGGACCATCCGCCCCCCTTTCGTTACCCTAAGACGTATGTCCAAGAAACTCTACATTCAAACCTTCGGCTGCCAGATGAACGCGTACGACTCCGCGCGCATGGCGGACGTGCTGCGTGAGTCGCATGGCATGGAACTCACCCTGCGCCCCGAGGATGCGGACGTGTTGCTGCTCAACACCTGCTCCATCCGCGAGAAGGCCCAGGAAAAGGTCTTCTCCCAACTCGGCCGGTGGCGGCCGTGGAAGCTCCAGCGTCCGGAGCTGGTGATCGGCGTCGGCGGCTGCGTAGCGAGTCAAGAGGGCGAGGCGATTCGCGAGCGGGCGCCCTATGTCGATCTGGTGTTCGGCCCCCAGACGCTGCACCGCCTGCCGCAAATGTTGCGTGATCTGGCGGCCGGTTGTCAGCCGCAGGTGGATGTCGCTTTCCCCGAGATCGAAAAGTTCGATTGTCTGCCGGCCCCGCGGGCGGACGGTCCAAGCGCCTTCGTCTCGGTGATGGAGGGCTGTTCCAAATACTGCACCTATTGCGTGGTGCCCTACACGCGCGGCGAGGAGGTCAGCCGGCCATTCGACGATGTGATCGCTGAGGTCGCCGGCCTGGCCGACCAGGGCGTGCGCGAGGTCAATCTGCTGGGCCAAAACGTCAATGCCTATCGCGGGCGCATGGACGACGGGGCTGTCGCCGATTTGGCGCTCTTGATCCGCTATGTGGCGGCGGTCGACGGGATCGACCGGATCCGGTTCACCACCAGCCATCCGGTGGAGTTCTCCGACAGCCTGATCGCGGTCTACGCCGAGGTCCCGGAGCTGGTGAGTTTCGTGCATCTGCCGGTCCAGTCGGGTTCCGACCGCATCCTGGCGGCGATGAAACGCGGCCACACCGTGCTGGAGTACCGTTCCAAAATCAAAGCACTGCAACGTGTGCGCCCGGATATCCTGATCTCTTCGGACTTTATCGTCGGCTTCCCCGGTGAGACCGCGGCCGACTTCGCCGCCACCCTGGACCTGATCGATGCCGTCGGCTTCGACCAGAGCTACAGCTTCGTCTACAGTCGTCGACCCGGCACCCCGGCGGCCGACTACCCGGACGACTGCCCGCTGGATGTCAAGAAAGAACGTCTGGCGCGTCTGCAGCAGCGCATCGAGACCAATGCCCAGCGCTACAGCCGGCAACTGGTCGGCACGGTGCAGCGGGTGTTGGTCGAGCGGCCGTCGCGCAAGGACGGGGCTGAATTGGCGGGCCGTACCGAGAATAATCGGGTGGTCAACTTCGCCGGAGACCCCTCGCTGATTGGTCGGTTCGTTGATCTGACCATTACGGCGGCGCTGCCGAACTCACTGCGCGGGGTGGTCAAAGCGCCTGGTTCCACTGAATCTCGGCGCTCTACTTTTTAGGATGAAGTCCATGCTGCATGTTCTTGCCGGGTGCTGAACCGCTTGTCTACCCAACCCCAATCACTCGACCTGGAACTGAGCCCCGCGGACAACGCGCGGCTCGCTAATCTCTGCGGCCCGTTCGAGCAGCACCTGCGGCAGATCGAGCGCCGGCTCGGCATCGAGATCAGCAACCGCGGGGTGTCCTTTCGCCTGATCGGCGACGGGACGGCGGTGCGGTTGGGTGATCAACTGCTGCGTGACCTCTATGCCGATACGGCGGCCGAGGTCCTCAGCCCCGAGTCCATTCACCTGTCACTGCGCGAACTCGGTGCGGACGACCTGATGGTCGCCGCGGCCGATCGTTTGCCTGAGCTGCTCATCAAGACCAAACGCGGTCTGGTCAAGGCGCGCGGGCCGAATCAGCAGGAATACCTGCACGCCATCCAGCGCCACGATATCAACTTCGGGGTCGGGCCCGCCGGCACCGGCAAGACCTACCTGGCGGTCGCCTGCGCCGTGGAAGCCCTGGAGACCGATCGCGTCAGGCGCTTGCTGCTGGTACGCCCGGCGGTGGAAGCGGGAGAGCGGCTGGGGTTTCTGCCCGGCGACCTGGCGCAGAAGATCGACCCCTATCTGCGTCCGCTCTATGACGCGCTGTTTGAAATGCTCGGGTTCGAAAAGGTCAACAAGCTGCTGGAGCGCAACGTGATCGAGGTCGCGCCGCTGGCCTACATGCGCGGACGTACCTTAAACGATGCTTTCATCATCCTGGACGAGGCACAGAACACCACGCCCGAACAAATGAAGATGTTCCTGACCCGCATTGGTTTCGGCTCGACCGCCGTCATCACGGGCGACGTGACTCAGGTCGATCTGCCGCGCGGCCAGCCGTCCGGGCTGCGTCAGGCGGTGGAGGTGCTGAAGGACGTGGACGGCATCAGCTTCACCTTTTTCAACGCCCGCGACGTGGTGCGTCATGCGCTGGTGCAGCGCATCGTCCATGCGTATGAGGCCTTCGAGCGGCCGGAACCCCTGAGTCACCCGCGCAAGTCCGGGTCGCAAACCGTGCGGCCGGCGGTCGACGTGCAGGCCCCGGCGGATGCAGCGCAGCGGGTCCCCGATGAGACTCAGGCGCACGCGGGATGACAACGGATGCTCAGGCGGTCACCGTGGACCTCGATCTGGACCTTCAGGTGGCCGTGGAGGCTGCCGACTTGCCGGGCGAGCCGGACTTTGCCCGATGGACGGCGGCGGCCCTGGCGGGTCGCCGGGAGCGCGCGGCCCTGACCATCCGCATCGTCGCTGCACCGGAGGGGCAGGCGCTCAACCTGCGCTTTCGGGGCCGCGACCAGCCGACCAATGTGCTCTCCTTCCCCTTCGATGCGCCGCCTGGCCTGTGCGGAGTCGACGACCTGGACGCGTTGCTCGGCGATCTGGTGATCTGCGCCGATGTGGTGCGGCGCGAGGCTCTGGAGCAGGGGAAGGAAGCGTCAGCGCACTGGGCCCATCTCGTCGTCCACGGCGTGCTGCATTTACTTGGTTATGATCATGTCACGGAGTCCGCTGCGGTCGTGATGGAGGGACTGGAAACCGCCATCCTGGTCAAGTTAGGATTTCCGCCACCCTACGAGGAGACCACTGCCAGCCCATGACGAGCGATCGATCTACCGAGGACACACACCCCCGTAACTGGTTCGACCGACTGAGCGCATTATTCGGGAGTGAACCGCAAAATCGCGAGCAGTTGATCGAACTGCTCAAAGACGCCAAGCAGCGCGCCCTGCTCGACACGGAAGCCCTGAGCATGATCGAGGGCGTCCTTCAGGTCTCGGAGCTGCGGGTGCGCGACATCATGATCCCACGGGCGGAGATGGTGTTCGTCCGCCGCGACGATAGCCTGGATCGCATTCTGGACATCGCGGTCAAGTCCGCGCATTCGCGCTTCCCGGTCACCGGGGATGACAAAGGCGAGGTCGTGGGCGTCATGCTCGCCAAAGATCTGCTCACTTTTTGCGTCGAGAGCGGCCGACGCCCATTCAATATTCGTGACCTGCTGCGCCCCACCGTCTTCGTTCCCGAGAGCAAGCGGCTCAACGTCCTGCTCAAGGAGTTCCGGGCCAGCCGCAACCATATGGCCATCGTCGTCGATGAGTACGGCAGCGCGGCTGGTCTGGTCACCATCGAGGACGTGCTGGAGCAGATCGTCGGCGAGATCGAGGACGAGCACGACTACGACGAGGGCGCCGAGATCTTCCGGCGCGGTCAGAATGAATACAGCGCCAAGGCGCGCACCCCCATCGACGACTTCAACGGCTATTTCGGCAGCACGTTGCCGGACAACGAGTTCGACACCATCGGCGGCCTGGTGCTCAACGCCCTGGGCCACCTGCCCAAGCGGGGTGAGTCGGTCGAAGTCGGTCCGTTCCGCTTCACGGTCATGCGCGCCGACAGTCGCCGGGTGCATTTGCTCAGCGTCGAGCGATTGGATTTCCAGCCGGAGGAGGGCGCCGAGAACGGGCATTGAGTGCCCGGTTTGGTGAATTGGGCTCTCTGTCGGTGTCGGTGTCGTAATCGGATAAGCGATTCAAATCGTCGTTTCAGCCGTAGGGTGGACAAGCGCTAGCGCAGTCCACCGAATCCCGCGCCGTCGCTAGTGGACTGCGCTGCGCTTGTCCACCCTACGAGGCCGCGCGGCCGGAACCGTGATCTAGCAGCCTGTCGGACTTAGCCCCTAGGATTAGGGTAGGAGTCAACATAAAGGCTTTTTGTTGCTCCACAATCTAACGTAAGGTGATTTCCGC
>JACDZG010000030.1 GCA_013426805.1 Chromatiaceae bacterium | reverse complement strand
AACAACGGCGTGAGCGATCGGGCTAAACACTGCCAATGTGACGAAGTAGAATTAGTCAGCGTACATACTTTATTTGTCCATCACTTAAGAGCCACGCTCGCAGCTTGAGCCGCCCTCGGCGCAGGTTGGGACCATCGTCTACACGCCGGAGCCGCCCATACACGGAGCCCAGGTCCATCTGTCGGCCGCCGCCCCGACTCTGTCGCCACGAGATGTGCTCGCTTTGCACCGTTCATCCCGCGACTTGTCCGCAGTTCAGCGGACATCCCTGTCCGACGATATACGGACATCCGGCTCTCAGTCGACGACTTAAACTCTGTCTCACGCGGTGCCCTGTTTTCGGGATCGCGGGATACAGCTTGAGGAACCGCATGGGCTAGAGCGAAAATTGCGCGGTAAGCGACTGGCAGGCCCTCCAAAGAGTGCACAATGCAGCCGTGGTTCTCCGCGTACCGTTATGGTTCAGGGCAAGCTAATTCGACATCATGCTTCGCAATTGGAGAGTCGATGACTATGAACATTAAGCAACATTCGCTGGTCGGGATCGCCCTATTTTCAGCATGTGCATTCTCCGCGGGTTCAGCGCTCGCTGGCGCACGCATTTGGGATAACACCATCTCCACATGCACCACCACCAACTGTTCGTCACTGACCATTCCAGGCACGGTCACGAACCCCGCAAGCAACAACGACCCCTTTGTGATTGAGGTTTTCGCCTCCGCCAGCCAGTGCGTTCGGCTCGACGTAACGTCGTCGCTTCAAGGCGTTGACTTGGAGACGACCGTTACCGCACCGAACGGCAGCGTCTATCGCAACGACGACGGTAGTGGAGGCGGCGTGGGCGTTAACCCCGTGGTCAAGATCAACGGGACACCGTCGGCCGGCTGGTACACCGTCAGCATCAATCAATATGCCGGCTCAGCCTCGTATGCCGACTTCGTGCTGATGTACGGGCGCTACAACCTGAACAACGCGAACTGTTCCAGCGCTACCGTGCCAGCCTTCGCCGCAAGTGCGGCGATGAAGATGGAGAGCATGAACGAGCCCGTGTTGACACCCGGCGTCGGAACGGTATCCGCACCCGAGTGACATACCACCCACCACACAGTGGTGAGTGGTGAGTGGTGACAAACGCCCCGCGGGGCCGAAAACGGTTCTGCGAGGCGTTATTGGCACAAAGAGGAAAATTGACGGTCACCTAATGCAAGAGCGGGTTAGAAATCCGCCGCTACAGCCGCTGATCGCGTTTGACAGCTATCACTCACATAGATCACAATTTGTGTTAGAACGTTTACTCTGCTGCACTAGTTGCTGACTCTGCGGTCGATCCTCTCCAAATTGTTGCGCGCGAACGATGCGAGGGACCCTCCCTCCAGCAGCGCGGCTTGCACCGCATGCCGTACCACGTCGGCCAGCGAATGCAGCCCAAGCTTATCCATCAATCGCTGACGGTAAGTGCCCACCTGTAACAGGGCGATCAACCCCTGGCGAAACATCGTGTGGTCATCGGCGACAATGACCCCGATTGACGAGACGCGGCCATCCGTCGCGGCCGTACGACTGATCTCGGCTAGGCCGATCCGGTCAACAGCAACCTGCGGCACGGAGGGTTGCGCTCGGCCTGACGACATTCGCAAGTGATCGCAATGCATAGATCAAACCTCCATATGCCTTAAACGCCCATGAAACACTCGCTCTTACATCAATAAAGAAAAATGGGGGCTTCTGATCATCTCGCCGAATTGGCTCACAACATCAAAGGCTGCTGCCGTGGAGCTGGCGACGACAAGCATCACTGTGGTAAGGATAGCGTATTAGGAAATCGCTCAGGAATAGGTGAACAACGAAACCCGCATAGGATTATTCTGATGCGACCGTAACTGTTCCCCCCTTGAACAGGTCCAAGGGGCGGTGACGGTGTTGCAGATCGTGCCGAACTTCCTGCGCGAGTGCGACACGGTGCTGGTGCACAGGATGGAGCGCCTGGCGCGCCACCTCGACGGCCTGCGCCGTCTGGTGCGCGGGGCCTGCACGTCACATTCGTCAAAGCGCATCTGCGTTTCACCGGCGACGATTCGCCTTCGGTGAATTTGATGAGGCGACGGATACGCCCGATGAGTTATTCTTGAGAATCAAATGAGTAGCCAAGCATCTCAATGTCCGCCTTGAAATAGTGAGCGACTAATTCGGCGGTCTCCGCGGTATAGTAGCTGCGATAGTCCTTACGGCGATCACTGGCCTCACGCGCATGGGGTAAGGCGGGGGTCTTGATCCCGATGCGGGCGCAGGCGGTCGCGAAATCCGCGTGCAAACGTTCGTACCGGCCAATATAGTCGACGATGGTCCGGCCGTGGAGATCGATCAGATAATCGCTCTGCAACTCGATCGAGGTGTCGACGTGATACTGGTAAGGACGCTCGGGGTCCAGCTTCCAGCGCAGGAAGGCGTCGAAGGTCGCGTTGCCGCCGAGATAGCGCGGGCGTTCCCGGCGGATGTGGTGAAAGGAGCTGACCTGCAGGTCCCAGGGGTTGCGCACGAAGGCGAACTTGAACAGTTGGTCGAAAAACTCCTTGGGCAACATTTCCTTGGCGGCGATGACCTTGGCGTGGCGCGGCAGCTTGGTGGCGAGTCGGTGGCCGCTCAGGTGACTGAAGCGGCTGCACAGAAACATCGGCCAATACCAGGGGTCCGCCCAGCGCAGCCCCTCCAGCGCGGCGCGCACGCTGGTGCCGCCGGTCTTGGCGATATGGACGAACAGAAAGTGGTGTTTGACTGAGAGCAGCATGGGTTCGAGTGTAACATGACCCCGAAAGCCGATGCCGATGCGAACACGGCCCCGACCGTTGCCGTCCAACACGAGGACGCGGCCGGAGAGGCCCTGTGGATCGAGGTCATCCGCAAGATGGACGAGACCTACGCGGACCTGGTCCGCCATCAGGTCGAGCTGGAAGATAAGAACAGCGCACTGGAGGAAGCTCAGCAGTTCATCGCGAGCGTCCTGGCGGCAATGACGGACGTGCTGATCGTCTGCGACGTAGACGGACGCATCCAGCAGGTCAACGCCGCGCTGGAGACACTGGTCGCCGTGCCCGAGGCGCAGTTGCGCGGACGGACCTTCCTGTCCCTGCTCGCGCCGGAGTCCTTGCCGCTGGCGCGAACCTTCGGCGAGAAAATCCGCAGCAAGGCCATCCATGACTGTGAACTGCTCCTCGCGGGTCGCGACGGACAGCCCGCGCCCCTGGCAATGAACTGCACCTCGCGCTACGACCACCGCGGTCGACTGGTTGGCATGGTCCTGATCGGCCGACCGGTCGGGGAGCTGCGTCAGGCCTATGAGGACCTGAACCGTGCCCATGCGGACCTCAAGCAGGCCCAGCAGCAACTGATCAGCGCGGAGAAAATGGCCTCGCTGGGTCGACTGGTGGCTGGGGTGGCCCATGAGCTGAACAACCCGATCAGCTTCGTCTACGGCAACATTCACGCCCTGGCCCGCTATCGTGAACGGCTGGGCCGCTTCATCACCGGGGCCGAGGCCGCGGGGCTGTCGCCCGAGCTCCAGGCCCTGTGGGATGAACTGCGCATCGGGCGCATCCTCACCGACCTGGACCCGCTGCTCAAAGGCACCCTGGAGGGCGCGGAGCGGGTGCGCGATCTGGTGCAGGATCTGCGGCGCTTCTCCTCCGGCGCGCAGGGCGAACACACGGACTTTGATCTCGCCCATGTGGTTCGCACCGCGGTGCACTGGGTCTCCCAGAGTGGTGCCAAGGACGCCGGCCGGCAGACCCTGGCGATCACCCTGGACCTGCCGCCGCACCTGAGCGTGCGCGGCCATCCGGGTCAGATCCATCAGGTGGTGATGAACCTGGTACAGAACGCGCTGGACGCGGTGCGGGGGCGCCCTGAGCCGCGCATTGGCGTGGCGCTGACCACCAGCGGCGCCACGGCCGTGCTGCGGGTATGTGACAACGGCCCGGGCGTCTCCGATACCGACCGCCTGCGTGTCTTCGACCCCTTCTTCACTACCAAGCCGGTCGGTCAGGGCACCGGACTTGGGCTCTCCATCAGCTTGCGCGTCGTCACCGACCACGGCGGCACACTCATCCTGGAGCCTACGGCGGAAGGCGGCGCCGCCTTTCGGATGGAATTGCCGATGGGCTGAGGGGACGAAAAATCCCATGGCTCACCTCCGCAACCCCGGCGCCGACGATTGAACCCCCTGGAGTTCAAGGCTTCAACCTTGGCTATGAGATCCAACACGCACGCTTTACCAGTTTATTCGCGTTCATTGACGGACAATACTCACCCGATGCGCAACCCGGACACGATCCCAATGACACCCGAACTCGTGGTCCTCTGGCTCCAGTCCGGCGGCTGCGGCGGCTGTACGTTGTCGCTGCTGGGCGCCGAATCCCCGGACCTGACTGCCACGCTGGACGGCGCGGGCATCCGCCTGCTCTGGCACCCGTCTTTCAGCGAAGCGAGCGGTGAGGAGGTGTTGGACCTGCTGGATGCTGCGATCAGCGGCACCCGCCCATTCGACGTGTTGTGCATCGAGGGCGCCATGCTCCGCGGGCCGCGGGGCACCGGCCGCTTTCATGTGCTGGCGGGGAGCGACCGGCCGCTGATCGACTGGGTGCGGCAGCTCGCCGCCCGCGCCCGCTATACCGTCGCGGTGGGCACCTGCGCCGCCTTCGGCGGGGTGACGGCCGCCGGCACCAACCCCACCGAGGCCTGCGGCCTGCAATTCGAGGGCACCCGTCCCGGCGGCCTGCTGGGGACGGACTACCGCGCGGGGTCCGGCCTGCCCGTGATCAACATCGCCGGCTGTCCCACCCACCCCGACTGGGTCACCGAGACCCTCATGGCCCTGGCCCTGAACGGCCTGACCGCCGACGACCTGGACCCCTATCGCCGACCGCGGATGTCTGCGGACCATCTGGTGCATCACGGCTGTACCCGCAACGAGTTCTACGAATACAAGGCGAGCGCCCGCCGCCCCTCCGACCTGGGCTGCATGATGGAGCACCTGGGCTGCCTGGGCACCCAGGCGCATGGCGACTGCAACACCCGACTCTGGAATGGACAGGGCTCCTGCACCCGCGGCGGCTATGCGTGCATCAACTGCACCGCCCCGGAATTCGAGGAGCCCGGCCACGCCTTTGCCGACACGCCCAGCATTGCCGGCATTCCCATCGGCCTGCCCACGGACATGCCCAAAGCCTGGTTCGTCGCCCTAGCCTCACTGTCCAAGGCGGCGACCCCGGAGCGCCTGCGCCGCAACGCGGTGACGGATCATCTCGTTATACCGCCCGCGGTGCGGGGTACCAAGCCGCGTTAGCCGTAGTGTCCTAATAGGACATGTCTCGTTAGGAAGCTGGGGCGATCTAAATTCCCGCTGTTTGTCTCAAGATCAGCTATTCTGTAGAGTGTAAGGTAACCTGTAAGGTTGCGCCCCAAACATGATCTACGATTACACCCACTACAAGCTCCACAAAGATCCACTCGCCGTAGTGCTCGCCCAAGTTCGCTTCAGCCGTGTGCGGAAGATGGGTGAGTTTATCCCAACGATCCAGAACCGCCTGCGCCGCGCCGGCTATCCCGAGGACGCTAGCGGTGTTTTCAAGCAGATTTCCCTGCGTGTAGAACCTGGTCAACCGGGTCAGCCGCAGATCACCGAGCAAAAACGTGACGAGTTTCGATCCAAAGACAATCGCTGGAGCCTAACCGTCGCCGAGGACATGATTGCTGTCGTGACAACGGCGTACGATCGTTTCGCCGATTTCCTTGCGCACTTGGAGGAAGCTCTTCAAATTGTAGACGAGATCGCCGAGATCCATCACGGTCAGGTTCACCGTGTCGGTCTGCGCTACGTTGACGTGATCGATCCGGAGCCCGGCGAGACCTTCCGCGATTACCTCCAGGGCAGCCTGCACGGCCCGCGGAGTTCTGTCTTCACCGGTCCGGACCAGTTGATGCACCTGGAATCGATCGGCCGTACTGATGCCGGACACTTCATCTTGCGCATCACCCAAAACGACCAGGGTGTCCTCGTGCCACCCGACATCTACCTGCGGCCGATGGTCCACAAGCAACAGGTCGCCCGAGGTAAGCTGCTGACACTGGTCGACAGCGACCACTTTGCGGAGGGCACCTGGGACTACGATTTGCCATCGATCCTGGAGACCCTCGATACGCTGCACGCAGGGATCAATAAGGCATGGCTTGAAGACATCATCAGCCCGCATGCACTTGAAGCCTGGGGAGCCGAACGTGTTACGGTCTGAACCACTTTCTCTGTCTCAACAGCAGGCGCGCCTGTTCCAGCCGGCTCCTGATACCCATTTCGACCCTTATTTGATGGTGGCCATACCGAGAACCGTCATGTGCGGGACGATCGCCGCGCCGGCAGTGATGTGTATGTATTTTTGCGGCAATACACATCTTCTGGGTGACGACACCGGTACCGTCAGTGCCGATCAGACCATCCCGTGGTCGATTACCGAACCGCATTCGAGCTGGACTTACACCGACGAAAACCGGCGACCTCTATCGCGCGAATCGATCCCCTCGCGCGAGCATGCCGCCCGCGTGAGCAGCATCTTGGGTTTAGGCAAGAGCCAGATCGCCCGGCTGCTGGGCGTCTCGCGCGTCACCCTCTACGATTGGATCAAAGGCGAGATCGAGCCGCAGGGTAGAAATGCGGAACGCCTGGCGGCGTTGGGATGCCTGGTGGCTGAGGTATGTCGCGATACGGAGCGCCCGCTGTACCACCGCTTTGTCGAGACGCCTCTGGAAGGCGAAACCGAAAGTATCATGAGCCTCCTGCGGTGCGAGACGTGGGACGAACCGCGCCTGCTTGTTCTCCTCAAACGCGCCCGTGGCCTGACATCGGAGCGCGATCAAAGATTGGGGATTGGCAAACACCGTCCAGAGTCCGGCCGGCCTGACCAAGACAGCATCCTGAGCGATAATCTGATATCACTGGGCCTGGGGTAGCACATGCAGGAGGCAGTGCTGTGCCAGCGGATATCGTGAAGCAGTTACGCATTGCAGGATGGAGCCAGGGCGATCTGATCGGTCCGGAACACGCTGAACGTCTCTGCAATGCCAACATTGACCATCTCGCGAGATCCTGTTCTGACGCAACCTTCCTCGCCGTTTCCGGACCGCTTTGAAGAAAATCTGAGATCTACCGACGGCCGCGTCAAGAGCTTGTTCAAGAGCAAGGCTGCGAAGCTCATCAGTACCATTTTTATCCGTCTGCACAATCCTGACGAAGAAGCGTTTGATCATCGTATCTCCGTCATCCTCGCCGTCCGCACCGACCATCTTTCCGATCCGCAGAAGCGCAGTGAGATCGACAGTTTTGAAGAGCGACTGATCGATGTCTTCGCCAATCGCCCCTTCATCGTATTCGAGTGCGATGACGGCGAAAACCCAGACGTCAGAGTCATGAGCGAAGATGATTTAACCTTGGGTATTCTGCGGCAGTATCAACGCTACGACGTCGATTACCGTAGCCTTGATGATGATACTAATAGTCCCCCGGTAAATTTTGATCAAGAATAGCAGGCTTACCGAAACGACACTGCTGATCAGATCCGCCTAGAATGGTCAAAGTCGATTTGGAAAGTCGCCCGGCCCTGGAACTGCTGACCGTTGGGCACGCTACCAACTCGATTTATCGAGCCGCCCCATCACTGAGTTCGACCAAGACCCGTCCCAGCATCTGCAAACGCGCCGAGTCAAACAGCCGTACGCAGTTCTCTAAGGCAAGACGCTCTGCCGCCAGAGAGAATCGGCCGTTGGTCACTGCCGCAAGAATCGGATCGGGGTAGGTATGGCAGTGAGTCACACGCGCTCGCACGAGGTCATGCACCGCGCGCTCGTCGATCATCGCCTGCATCCCCTGCCCCGTATGTTTACACTGAACAAACAGCGGGCGTCCTCCCCCATTACGCGGAACCCCAATGACATCGACCCCGCCGTCCCCACTCCCCGACGTGATCTCAACGCTGAATCCGGCGCGCTTCAGCTCATCGGCAACCCACAACTCGAAACCCCGCCAATCCATGCCGTCGATGTGATCAGAAATTGCTGGCTCGGCTTCGCCATCACTCAAGCTCTTCTCGAACAGCGCGCGGAAGTCCTGGTCATTGAATTGCACCGGGATCACGATCTCCCGGCTCAAGGATCGTTTCTCATCCAGCAGCCCGTGCAATAAGCTGTCGAACGAGCGGTCGCCCAGCTCGGAGTGAATCGCCTGGGGTAGATAGATGGTCACGGGTTTGTCCTGGCCAATCCGATAGACCCGGTCACTGCACTGATCTTCTACTGCCGGATTCCACCAGCGGTTGAGATGGATGACGTGATTGGCGGCCGTGAGAGTGAGACCGAAGCCCGCGGCCTTGGGGCCGAGGAGTAGTATATCGAAGCCGCGCCGGCTCTGGAACTCGCGCCGGATACGGTCGCGCACCGGGCTCGCCGTGGCGCCGTTGATCGTTTCGGGAAGGGGTGAGGGAAGGCTGTAGCGACGGCGGATCAAATCGTAGAGTGCCCGCTGGGCTTCCCGTAGCTCCACGAAAATCAGGGCCTTTTCGCGCTGCTCATGAACCCGGTCCAGGATCACGAACAGGCGCGTGAACCGGGCCGAGGCGGCGATGAATGGCCCATCCTCCACCGCGGATTCTGGCGGCTGGCCAAGCCGCGGGTGCAGCGAGATCGCCCGCAGTTGTTGCAGCCCCTCAAGCGTACCTTGGGGGCGCGCGCGGATTGCCGTCCGCACAGCGTCGTAGGCGGCCTGCTGCTCCGCGGGCATGAGGTCCTGGGTCGCCTCGATCCGCCGCTCCGGTAGCCCCTCCAGAATGTCCTGCTTGAAGCGGCGCAGCATGATGGCCGGAATTGGCGTCACCTGGCCCGAAAAAACTGGGGGCTCGACCAGGCGCCGCTTCAGTTCCTCGCGTCGCTCCGGGTCGTTGCCCCGATGGTGAGCCAGGAACTCCCGCGCGCTCAACCCCAGGAACCCCGGCCAGGCGATATCCAGCAGCGTCCAAAGGTCCAGCAGGCTGTTCTCAATCGGGGTACCCGTCATCAAGAGCGTGAATTTGCCTTGCTGAGCCTTGGCGCCCCGGTTCATCAGCGAGGCCGGGTTCTTGAGCTTCTGCACCTCGTCGTAGACGATCACCGAGAATCGCACCTTACCGAACGAAAGATGGTAATCGCGCAGCGTCTCGTAGGTGGTCAACACCAAGTCGGCGGACTCGATCGTTTTCCAGTCCAGCGTTTGGCGCCGTAAGGTCGTATCGTTGCCGGCGCCCGTATGCAGCTTGAGGTCGCGCAGGCCGCGTTCGTAGGCGTGCACCTCGCGACCCAGGGCAGCCGCGCCGAGGTGCGCGCTCACCTCATCGCGCCAGTTACCCAATAGGGTCTTGGGGGCGACGACCAAGAAGGGTCCCAGCGCCGGGCGCCGACCGTCGAGGGACTGTTCACGCAGCCAGCGTAGAAAAGCGAGGACTTGGTAGGTCTTGCCGAGCCCCATGTCGTCGGCCAGCAAGAGCCCAGGCGCGCCCGCGAGATAACCCGCTTGCAGCCAGCCAAGACCCGATGTCTGGTGGGGCATCGGGACGGTGACGAGAGACCGGGGAAGACCCGGTGTGAATTGGCCGCGCTGACGACTTTGCTCTGCCAAGAAGGTCAGCAGTTCCTCGTTGTCCTTAGTGATAGCGGCTCCTTTGGACTCCCCCGACCCCATTCCTTCCTCTGCAATATCACGGGTTACCGGCGACATCCGCCCGGCAAGACCTTGAACGGTCTGCACCAGATCATCCGTAAGCGGTAAGGACCGTCCATTAAATTCACAGGCCGTGTCGCCTGATTCTTGGGCCTGAACCATCAAATCCTTGAGAACCTTGATCTCCTCCGCCCGCACCACCAAAGGGACATCGCCAGGGATCTGGATGGTGAAAACCTCAGACTCCTCGGCCGGGAACCAGTCACGGGACACTGCCAATGGAAAGGAGAAACTCGGCGGTACCCAGTCCCCGACACCGACCACCCGCTCGCCATAGCCCCGCAGGTCGCAGATGACGCCGCAGTCACCCCCGGCCTCCTCAATGGCTGACATGAGGAAGGCCAAGGGGTCCTGACGGAATGCCTGACGGGTGGTGGCGTCGGCGCGGTTGACACGCTCCAGGACTTCCAGCGCCGCGGCGACCGGGGTATCCAGCACCGTGTAGACGCCGTTGCCCAGGGTGAAATGACTCCGTGCACCCTGATCGAGAAAGCGCTTCTGGAATTGCTTGGCGTGGTGTTGCGGCAGCAGCGGCTCCCGGTCGGGTTCCCGGCCGAGTTCAGGGAGCGGGCCTTGATCTTGCGGGTCGGCGGTCGTCGCATCCTCGGGGCGATCACCGTAAAGGGTCGGCAGGAAGGGCGCCGTCGCATCGCCGGGTTCCAGGTCGATCCCGATCCCGGTGGCGTGATGGATGGTGAGCCCCCGCAGATACTCATCGGCGCGCAGGTCGCCGGTGAGTCGGATCAGGTGGCCCTTAAAGCGGGCATAGGCGGCCATGCGCCGGTCCAGCCCCTGCGGCGAGGCGTCGCCGCTCGCCGCGTTCACTGCATTGATTGCCTCCAGGGCCGAGTAAAGCGGCTCCAGGATCAGGAAGCGCCCGGCGGTGACCGTCAGCCCCGTGCCCGTGCGGCGCGCGCCGAAGATGGGCGCTCCGCCGCGTTGGAACCACTCGATACGCAACGCGAAGGAGGGCTCGCCGATGGGCGCGTCGTGCGACAGAAAGAGCGTCCAGGGAACCACCGGCGGCAGCCCGAGCCGGACCGCCTCGGGTCGGCTGAGGCCCGCGACTCGGTCGTGGGTCAGGCGCAGCGACTCGCCCTCACACTGAGCCTCCTGCGTATCCAGCAGGGCCAACAACAGGGCTGTGCCGGGATGCGATGGGGCGGCCTGCGGCCAATCGGACAGGGAAAACGGTGCCTCGCGGGCGAAGGGAAGAGCGCCCTTACGGAACAACTCGAAGCGCTATCCGGCGTCATCCAGTACGCCGGCAAGTCTAAATCGCATCATCTGACAGAACCATTCTCAGGGTGAAGGTTGGCACTCGTCTGGTCCCACTTACCCACCTCGAAAGTGGGTTTGATGAGTTGGGCTCCCGCCCGGCTTTGACGGCTAACGCTTGCTTGCGAATATCCGTCAAAGACGTATTATTCTCCCTATGTACACCGTCGTCGAAACCCCACTGTTCACAAAGCTCTGGCCGCGTTACTGGCACGAAGACGAGCGGGGTGCCTTCGCGACATTCCTGGCCCAAAACCCAGAGGCCGGCGATGTGATTCCGGGCACGGACGGACTGCGAAAGGTGCGTTGGAGCCGGGCCGGGTCCGGCAAATCCAGTGGGGTACGGGTAATCTACTACACGCGATTCGCCTCCGGGGCACTCATGTTGTTGGTACTGTACGCGAAATCCGAGCGGGGAAACCTGTCCGCCAAGCAACTTGTGGAGATCAAACATGCCATCGAACACGCAACCCCTGACCGATGATGAACTGGAGGCGTTTGAAGCAGGCCGCGACCTAGGCGAAGACCTGCTGGAATCGATCCGCCAGATGAACGCTGGCCTGGGAACAGTGGTGTACTCGCCGATCATCGCCGCCCGCGAGCATTCCGGCCTGTCGCAGGCGCAGTTCGCGTTACTCTTGGGCGTGTCGGTACGCACGCTGCAGGAGTGGGAGCAAGGCCGACGCCAGCCGAGCGGTGCGGCCAAGACGCTGCTCAGGGTGGCGCAGAGGCATCCCGAAGTGTTGCGGGAATTGGCGGCGGCGTGAGGATTGTCCGTTACCCGAAGCGTCAAGACCATATCCGGTCCTGAGTGCTGCTCACGATGGATGACCGGTGAGCATAGCTGGGTCTGCAAGGCCCGATACGATGCTATGTTGATCGCGCAAATGCGATATCACTATCGTTGACGCCCGTCATCACGGGTCGATTCCTGTGAGATCACGTATTTTGTCGCGATATCTCTCTTGCCATTTTCCTTGATGCGTCATTCGGAACCGGGGCGCATCGCTATCCCATCTTGCATTGCACAGATTGCGCAACTTGGTGCGATCATACCTGTCGCCATAGAACCTTGGCATGACCCCATCCCCAGCGGGCCAGAACAGGGTTCCGCCGTCATAATTCATTTCAAGAATCACCTGGCTTCCCAACTGTATCCTCAGTGCGCAGTGGTCGGCGAGCGCCCCGCTTTCGAATGCCGAAAAGGACTCACCCAGTAATTTGCGCGCAACGGCCTGCCCTTTAGTTGCTCTGCCTTTCACTCCAGTAATGAGCCAGGCGTTAGAAATACTATTTTGATAGCGACGCCAGAAATGCTCGCGCTCCGAAACCATCCACGGCTTACTTGCATCGATCTCCAGCATGACGCGGAAGAAGGCATCGATAGTAATCTTGGTCAGCCATCGCTCAACCGTTTCGCGCACCGCCGTTGCGATGAGCTTCCAGCGTCCCTGGCATTGAGGTAAGCGCGGATCGCCAATCAAGAAATAAAGCAGGTCCAGTGTCTGCACAATTGCCGGTTGGCCTTGTCGCTCAGTCCAGGCGACCAACCCCTCCACCAGCGATTTCAAGGCGCTTTGCCGCAGATCCGCTGAACCTTGCATTTTATAGGTTGGCGTCTCGCCCAAGTCGGCGAGCAGCGATTTCAAAGTTCCAGCGATACCGGATGCTTGATCATAGCCCCGTAACTGTTGGCCGAGCGACTCCAACACGCTCAGCAGGAAGGCCGACTTAAGCAGTGTCTCGCGGCCGATCCTCAAGCCCTCGATTTCCGGAATGACTTCGGCGCCCGTCAGCAGAGACTGTGCCAGCTTGGCAATTGCGTGATGCGGTTCAAAGAGCGTCCATTTCTCCGAAAAGTCACGCAAGGTAGGCGTAAGCCTGTCTGCCCTGGTTCCAAGCCAGGGGCCTAATCGTCGCGTGGCGAGTGAGCCAGGGTCCATATTCAAGAGGTAATGCACCCACAAGCGTCGGGGTCCAATACGCCACTTCTGATCCACCCAGTGCAAGTAATCGTTTATCAATCGGTCGTTCTCGGACCATTCCCGAGGCGATGCCCAAAGGCGGTAGCGGACGGCTTTGAGCTGTTTCGGATCCAACTTCAGATCCAACCGGGAGATGTCGCCTTCCCAAGCGATGAGGCGTTCCTCGGTCTCTTTCAATAAATCGCGCGGCGGCGACAGGTCCACGGGGACTCCTCCAAATCTCTGTTCCAGCGCCCGCACGACCGGCTCGATCGCAAAGCTCCGGGGTGGTATAAAACGCCCCGGCTTACCGGACTTGCTCAGGGCAGCCTTGAGGCTGCACTGGGAAGCATCTGCATGATCATCGGATAAGGTCATTGACCACCTCCAGTTGCCGGCTCAGTTCTTTCAAAGCCTCGCCCACTGCGGCCTCGTTAGCGGTCATCGTCAATCGGACCTCAATGCGCCGATCCAGGTCACGCACTGACTCTTGGTAACGGTCTTCAGCGTGGGTAGCAGGACGGGTCTCGGCATAACCGCTGACCCCAAGTAGCGCATCGCCATCCTGATTGCGCAGGTCGCGCAGGAGCGGATTGGTCTCCCGCAGGAGTTTGAAGGTCTCGATGGCGCGGCCGGCGGACAGGTCCCAATTGTCGCGGAAGCGTCCGGAAGACGCACTGAATGGGACGACGTCGGTATGACCCTCGATATAGGCAGAACTCAAGGTGCTGTAGACGTTGATCTCCGGACATCCGGCCGGGGGATGGTCGGCGGCGCGCACATTGGTGTAACAGGGCAGGGTCGCCGTGAGAACTTCGCCGAGTTTACGGATCGTCTCCCGGCCCTGAGGGGTGGGCTCAGCCTGCCCGGGGAGGAAGAGACCACCGGCCGGCAACTTCAGGGTACCGTTGGTGGGGTCAATTGTGACCTCGATACCCCGGTCTTTTAACCGGTCTTGCATGTCCTTCAACATCTGTGCGCGGGTTTCGTTGGCGGCGGCGATGCGCTTGAACAGCCCGTTTATCTGTTGATCGCGCACATAGCGGGCGAATGCCTTCAAGCTATTATTCTCCTTTGCCAGTTCCTCGGGCTGCAGGTGTAGGGCAAGGCCGATCAGCAGGATGATGAAGATGAAGATCACGCCGACCATTAGGTCGGCCACCGGGCCGAACAGGTCCTTACGCTCTTCGCCGGCTTGGGCAGTGGGGAGTGAACGTCGGAACACGCTGACTAAACTCCGGCTTTAGAGCGATCGGCGCGGTGGCTGCTTCACCGCCTCCGCCAGTTGTCCTACCGATGCCGCCAATTCCTCGATGTTCTCCTCAAGACCCTCGCCCCAATTGCGCAGATTATCGACGGCGCTGGTCATGTGCCCGTCGAAGTCCGTGAATACCTTGGCGCTCGTATTGACGACCAACTCCACGCCATCGCTTAGCGTTGTCAATGCCTGAGCGAGCGACTCGTCGGCCTGTCCGAAGCGGTCGTCATGCGTCTTGAAGGTGCGCTCGGCCGCAGCGGCGGCCTTTTTAAGTCCATCAAGGGCCGTTTGAGCCGACTGGCTGGCTTGTTGGTGAATGGCCGCAGACTCAGCCACTCCTTGCCGGACCTGCTCCAGACCCGTCCGAATCGTTGTGGCAGTCTGTTGCAACGGTTGAGCGGCCCGCTCCAAGGCATCGCTGGCACCAGCGACAACTTGTCCCGCGGCCTTGAAGGTCTGGCCCGCCGCATCGAGGTTTTGGACTTGGGCGGCCACTGCGGCGGGTAGCATCTTAAGGCTCGCCTCCACCGTTTTTAGTCGGCTCGCGAGGTCCTTGATGGTCGCTTGCAGCCCTGCCTGCGCTGCGTCAAATTGCTCGACCAGCTTGCCGGTAGCCTGTGTGACCAATCGGTCGAACTCGTTGCCGGCCCGCCCAACAGTCCGCTCGATCTCCGCCCCGGCCTGTTGGCCGCCTTCACGCAGGGCATCTCCGCCGTCTCTTCCTCCCAGCGCCAAGCGGTCGGTCAACTCGGCGGTGGCCGCGGTGAGTTTGCTCATGGTCTCGTTGAGGGCACGGCTGATGTCGGCTGGAACCTCACCCAAGGCACCGGCGATGCTGTCAAGCTTACCGCTGACATCTCCGATCCTTGCCTGCAGGTCTTGGCCGGCTTGACCGGCGGATTCCTTGAGCCTGTTCCCGGCTTCCTCGCCGCCGGCAGTCAACGCCGATGCGCCGCTTTGGCCCCCTTCAGTGAGCCGGTTGACCAAAGTGTCAATGGCCTCGGTGAGCTTGCTCATGGTTTCGTTGAGGGCACGGCTGATGTCGGCTGGAACCTGACCTAAAGCACCGGCGATGCTGTCGAGTTTCCCGCTGACCTCTCCGATCCTTGCCTGCTGGTCTTGGCCGGCTTGACCAGCGGACGCCTTGAGCCTGTTCCCGGCTTCCACGCCACCGGCAGTCAATGCCGAAGCGCCATTTTGGCTCCCTTCACCGAGGCGGTTCACCAAGGAGTCGATGGCCCCGGCGAGCTTGTTCATAGTTTCGTTGAGGGCGCGGCTGATGTCGGCTGGAACCTGACCCAAGACACTGGTGATGCTGTCAAGTTTCCCGCTGACCTCGCCGATCCTTTCCTGCAGGTCCTGGCCGGCTTGACCAACGGACGCCTTGAGCCTGTTCCCAGCCTCCTCACCGCCGGCAGTCAATGCCGATGCGCCGCTTTCGCCACCCTCGGTCAAGCGGTTCACCAGAGTTCCGATCGCGTCGGTCAGTTTATCCAGGGTCGCCTTGAGGGCACTGTCGATGCTTTCCGGAACCTTGCTCAAGGTGGATGAGATGTTGTCGAGTTTGCCCCCGAATTGGCTGATCGTCTCAGCCAATTTCTGCGAGCGGTCATCGAGCCCCTTGCCCATGTTCCCCGCGGCTTCGCGCAGAACCCGCGCAGCTTCGCTGATGTCCTCACCAAATGTTTTGCCGGCAGCGCCCATATCGCCCTTGATACTTGCCAGTTCATTGGCGACGGCGGTAAATCGCTCGGCCACCGTGTTGATCTCGCCACCAGCCGTCTGCTGAACCTGCTTTGAAAACTCTTGGGCTACGGCCTGGCTCATGTTCTGGATCGCGTCCACGATGGGCGCAGCTGTGGCCGCGGGCAGGTCCTTCTGCATCGTCCCAAGATGCTGACCAAAGTCAGTGGCGAGGGTCTTCAGGCGCTGTTCCATTTTTGCGTCGATCGCGACTGCCAGATCGTCGGTCAAGCGCTCCATCCGCGTGAGTTGCCTGCGGGCGGTGTCGTTCTGTTCGTACAAGAGCAATTCGGGCGTCAGCGGCAAACTGAGATGCTGCACCGCGTCGGCCAGATCGCGGGCAGCGGCATGTTGGGTGGACAGATAGTGTCGAGTGACGAGGCTGAACCCAATGTAAGCGAGGAGCCCGGCGATAGAGGTGATGAATTTGGCTGAACTGACGGCCAGGATGCCGGCGACGGCAGCCATTATCGCCGTGGAGTCCTTCCAGCTGATATTACCCACCTTGAGCAGTGCCGCGGACAGGCCGATGAAGGTGAAGAGCAGGCCGACGGTCAAAAAGACCCCGGCCCAGGTGGCGCACCACTGTTCGTAGCCGCGCCCCGGCAGCGACTCGACCGAGAACCAGAGGCGCGGATCGATCAGGTTCAGGAAGCCGTCTGGACTGGGGGTTCGGTTTCAGATTCTTGCGGTACTCCCGCCAGAGCGAAGCAATCGCCGGTTCCGACTCAAAGACCCCGTCCGCTCTGGCCAGGTGCTCGCTCGCGTCCAGGTTGTAACCGCGCAGCCTCCGCAACTCAGCGGACAGACGGCGAATCGGTCGCAGCCAGGGGCGATGGCGCCGGAGGTACAAAAAAGCCCAGATCCCCAAGGCCAACACAAGGATAGCAAAGGCAATCGCGAACGCCAGATCCTTGTTATCGAATCGACTGATGGCCCAAGTGAGGCCATCCACCAAAGCCCCAAATCCGGGCACATCCCGCAACCACTCCATACTGCGTCTCCGTCCAAACCCATGGTTTTCCTGCCCACGCTATGGTGTCGGGCGCTTCGCCAGTTCGATCCGGCAGTGGCTGCAGGGACGACTGGCAGGCGATCACACGTAACGTACCCAAAGTATACAGCGAACACTTTGTCGAGAGTTGCAAAGTCGGTCAGGTATGTCCTTTAAACCTGAGCCATTCAGGACCTGTCACGTTTCCTGTGCGTGGATCGGAATCCAGTGCAGGAACCAGCAGCCACTAACTTGGCTGAGGGCAGCGACATACCACCTAAGTTCAGGATTGTAACCTTCCGGGTTTATTTGCGTTCATTGACGGACGATACTCACACGATGACCAACACCGACACCAGCCCCATCAGGCAGGAACTCGCGGTCCTCTGGCTCCAGTCCGGCGGCTGCGGCGGCTGCACCCTGTCGCTGCTGGGCGCCGAGTCACCGGACCTGACTGCCACGTTGGACGGCGCGGGCGTCCGCTTGCTCTGGCATCCGTCCTTGAGCGAAGCGAGCGGCGAGGAGGTGTTGGATCTGGTGGATGGGGCGATCACCGGCACCATCGCATTCGACGTGTTGTGCATCGAGGGCGCCATGCTCCGCGGACCGCGGGGTACCGGCCGCTTTCATGTGCTGGCGGGGAGCGACCGGCCGCTGATCGACTGGGTGCGGCAGCTCGCCGCCCGCGCCCGCTACACCGTCGCGGTGGGCACCTGTGCCGCCTTCGGCGGCGTGACGGCCGCCGGCACCAACCCCACCGACGCCTGCGGCCTGCAATTCGAGGGCACCCGTCCGGGCGGCCTGCTGGGGACGGACTACCGCGCGGGTTCCGGCCTGCCCGTGATCAATGTCGCCGGCTGCCCCACCCACCCCAACTGGGTCACCGAGACGCTCATGGCCCTGACCTTGGACGGCCTGACCGCGGACGACCTGGACCCCTACCGCCGACCGCGGATGTCTGCGGACCACCTGGTGCATCACGGCTGTACCCGCAACGAGTTTTATGAATACAAAGCGAGCGCCCGCCGCCCCTCCGACCGGCTGCATGATGGAGCACCTGGGCTGCCTGGGCACCCAGGCGCATGGCGACTGCAACACCCGACTCTGGAATGGACAGGGCTCCTGCACCCGCGGCGGCTATGCGTGCATCAACTGCACCGCCCCCGAATTCGAGGAGCCCGGCCACGCCTTTGCCGACACCCCCAGCATTGCCGGCATTCCCATCGGCCTGCCCACCGACATGCCCAAAGCCTGGTTCGTCGCACTGGCCTCACTGTCCAAGGCGGCGACCCCGGAGCGCCTGCGCCGCAATGCGGTGACGGACCATCTCGTTATACCGCCCGCGGTGCGGGGTACCAAGCCGCGTTAACAGCAACCCCAAACAACGAATCCGAACCGGATCAGACGTCACTGCGAGCCTCACTGCCCTTTGATCCCCGCAGCCAGCGCTCCAGGTCCTCGGTCCCGGTGAAATCCAGCAGGGCCTCACCCAAGGCGGCCAGTTCGTCGGCGGAGAAGCGCTCGACCTGCGCGCGCTGATCGGCGGTCGGCTCGCCGACACGACGGCGCAACAAGCGCATCACCAAGCCCAGTTGGCCAAGGACCAGACCGCGCCTCTCGCCGCGTTTCTCGCCGCGTTTCTCGCCGCGTTTCTCTCCACGTTTCTCTCCCGCCTCCTCGCCCTCACGGAATACCTCCTGGTAAAAGCGGGTCTTTTTCAAATCGGTTTCAGGCAAATGGAGCATGATCTGTATCTCCTCTCGCGAAAGCTCTGGAAACTTGTAGACCAGCACGGTCTCGATCAGGTCGAGGGTCGACTCGCGCTGCCCGGCCGCGGTCTGTTCATCGATCAAGGCACGCGCCTCGGTGAGCAGTGGCTCCCGGTCCATGACCACCAGACGGGCGAGCCGCGCCCCCGGCCCGAGCCCGGGACGGCCGAGCAGGTCCTTGAGATAGACCCGATGCAGGCCGCCGCAACGGATCAAGGCATCGTAGGGCGTGGTATCGCCGACGTCGTACGACCGTTCGGGAAACACCACCACTGCCCGCCAGGGGCCGATCACCTGGTGCCGAAATAGAAACAGAAAGATCGACGCCAGCCAGCGGGCATAGAACCAGGGGTCCGCATAGAACTGGGACTCGGCGAAGACCAACGGCAGGCCGGGTGTACCCGGAGCGGGCAACAGCACCCCGTCGAGCCGAAAGGCGGTCTGTTTCATCTCCTCGGCATGCATCCGGTAGACCCCCGCGGGCGGGACCGCAAGGCCCGCCAGTTCAAAGACGGTCGCCGGACGCTCCTGGAAGATCCGGTAGAAGAGCGGGTCGGTGTGCATGGGTCCGATTCTAGCCCAACAGCCGTGAATGGGCAGCCGACGTTTCGGGAATCCCGGCATAACCGTTTTCTCAACCCTGAGATTTCCGGTTAGGTAAACTGTCACCGGGACTGCTCTCCATTATCGACACTCCGGCGGTCGCCCAACTCATCCTGCGCACCGCACAACGCCATGGGCTAGCGCGAGTGCTGCCGGTCGGGGCCATCATCCAGGGCCGGGAAGGCCGCCATATCACCGCCGGAGGCCACCGAGACCGTCGCCGTCGCCCGCGCCCTGGCCCTGGCCCTGGCCGAACAGACCGGCGCGCGCATCCACTTCCGCGGACTCTCCAGCGCCCGCGGCGCGGAGATGCTGGCCGAGGCGCGGCACCGCGGCATCCCGGCCAGCGGCGACTGCTCGGTGCACCAACCCTGTTGCCGCTCTTGCCGAGTTTCAAATCGCTGCGTCTTTACTCGAGGTGGACGTGATTAGGTACCACTTAGCGGCAACATTCGGATGCGATGACGCCTTGGATCAATTGTCACCAAAGCTCCTGCTTTCAGCATCTGCGCTGCGGTCATCAGCGTTTCCAACACCGCAGAGCCAATCGCTTCGGGAAGGATATGCTGAAACCGAAGCTGAACGACGCTGGGAGCTGCCACGTTCGTCGCAAAGAGCAAAGAGCCGAAATCCAAATCGTGGGTAAATACTACATAGCCGTTGTCACGCGCCCAGGCCATAATGTCGGTGTCTTCCGCGCGGATGTCTCCGATCCTGCTCCAGTGAATCGCGTCATGACCGGCCCGATTGAGGAAGTCTTCCCACGTCTCCGGGATATTCATGTCCAAGAGGATCTTCATGATGCCTGGAGAGGTACGTCATATTCTTCGGCCCGCCAGGTCGCATAGGCCAGGGCCGCATAAATGTCCGCCCGTTCCAGGCTGGGATAGAGTTCAAGGACTTTGTCTATCGTTTCGCCTGACGCCAGCAATCCAGTGACGGTGCCGACCGTTATCCTGATGCCGCGGATACAAGGCTTGCCGCCCATGACCTTGGGGTTGATCGTGATTCGCTCTAGTTCCGGAAAATTCATATGTTTTCTCTGTCAGAGTGGCAACGGCTGCGATATCAGCATTACAGCTGGACATGGGGACTCAGTCGCGCCCGGTGAAAACGGAAAAAGTACCAGGGCTAAGGCGCCGCGCCTATAGATCATTCCACACCTCATCTTCCGGATTATCCCAGACGGAGGCGAGCGAACCCGCTTGGGCACCCATCAGATCCTCCCACTCCACCCGCTCGCTCTTTTCCTTTAGGTAACCGATGAAATCCAGTACCTCCCGAGCCTGGTTCTCGGGTAGCGTCTTGATCTGTTCGTATGCCAACTCTGCAACAGTCATAGTTGATTCTCCCGAATTGATCCACTCGGCGCCAATGATGCGGCTCGTAGTGCAGCCCGATAGCCGACAATCGGTCCGCGTCGAAAATCCATCCGGCCGAGCCCGTATCCAGTAAGACATTCTCGATCTTGACCTGCCGTCCGCGGTACTCAATGTCTGCGCTGATATAAGGCAAACCAAGACGCAGCTCGATATTCATCACGCGCTCCGGATGCCAAGCCACTGCCGCTCCCGGATGTCCAGCGTATCCCGGCTGGTGTGGAAGACGTAAAACTCCCGTTGCGGGACTTCGCGATGAATCCTGGCGTAGGCGCTCAGGGCCGTCGCCGAATCGGGGAAGGCGTCAAGCACCGCCAATTGGTCGAGAATACGCCGGTCGCCTTCGGAATGAGCCTTGACCGCCTCCAGCAGAAGCCACTGTTGCGGGTAGTGGCCGCGGATTTCTTGCCATTGCATAAACGCACTGCTAAGCGAGGGAAATGTGTGACAAGGGTTGCCCGCAATCGGCGTAATGAAGCGCATTAAGCTGAAAGCTTTACGCATTACCAAGCAATGGTTTTGCAGCGTCCGTCAGTAGCGCTATTCGACCCCGGCCCCTTTGTCCCTGTTTGCTGCGTCACAGCGTATCGAACCACCGTTTGATCTTCAACGCCATCAGCCGGCGGCGTTCCTCCAGGAAATCGTCATAAGCTGGTATCTCGCCGTCCAGCATGCGCTCAGGGATGCAGCTAATTCTCAGATTGGTCTTCATTTCATCAACGCCTACAATCCCCCCGTAGCGCCTCTTGCCGCCCTTGCATTGTTCTGCGAGTTCGTCGAAATACTGCTCGGGCTGCTTATCTCCAATGGCGATATTGATCTCGCTCTGCGTCAAAACAAAGTTGGCGATCTGATTGTAGCGTCCACGCGACAGACCTTGCTTCTTTAGATGATTACGCGGGTAGACATGATGCACGTCCGTGCGATTCAACAGCAAGTCAAGCACCGATATGTCTTTCGAAAGGAAGCCTTTATCTGCCAGCTTCGCCTGCGCTGCCTTATAAGCGAGAAAATAGGGACTCTGGGCCGACGAGGTATCCATCAACTGCGGCAGCATACCGATCCAAAAACTCTCGGGGAGCTCGTTCTCGACAACCGATTCGGCATAGCCAAGCAGGCCGCGTGCCGCCACCTGCCGGATATCGAGATCGAAGGCGGTCTCCGGACTCCCGGTATAGCGACCGCGCAGGACAGACATGACGTACCAGCGTCTTACGATGCGTTCAAGGTCTGCGGCTGGCAACTTTTCGGCCCTTCCGCGCAAATACAAAATGTAGGCGAAATTGACGGCATTCCGGCCGCCGATGAGGTCGCTTGTCACAAAACCGGCCGACCGCAAGATCATCGTGAACCTGTCAAAATGGTTCTTGTTGATGAACGCCACGATGCCTTTCTTGAGCCGGGAAAAGGCGTCCTCGGCAATCGACTCCTCGAACTGCTTGGTCTCGAAATTTCGACCGGATAGGAGGGCGACCAGATCCTGGAGCTTACCGCGACCGAACTCTGACGTGAAGGCTACCCGAAGCATATCCGTGTAGGTCGGGTCGTACAGATCATCGCTCACATCCTTGAGCCATCGCATTTGGGGCAGAAACTCCGATTGCGCGAAGGCCTTGTCGGATTTCTCGATGCGGCTCAGGAACTCGGGGGCAACCGCCAGGTGGCAGAAATAGTCGATGGCCTTGCGCAGTAGATTGCCGCCGTAGCTCTCATTGACGGCAATCTTAGACATCGCGAAGTCCGCCTGAGAGAGCTCGGCCCCCGCCGAATTCACCCGGATGAAAATCTCGGTGACCGTTTCGATATCGAGATCGTCTGCAAGATCGATAATACCAACATGGTTGTTGACGATCTTAAGCAGCTTCCCGATGCTCCCGAAAACCGCGTCCTGAGTCGTTCCCGGATTTCTGCCGCAGTAATCCCCAACGAGTTGGAAAATTTTCGCCTCAGGCGAAAAGACATCGGCAATGTCATCGATCCAAGCTGCATCCTTGCGAATCGCTGGATTTGCGACCTCGAAACGTTCCTCCTGGGGATGAAAAGCGATGCGGATGCGCACGGTCTCGTAATCTTTGGTCAGGACCTCCCGCCCGAGCAGTGCCGCCATCAGCGCGGTGACCCGTTGCTGGCCGTCGATAAGAATGCGCTTGCCAGCGGCCGAAGTTCCATCTTTGAGTCTGATGGTCGGATTACGCCAGGTTATAAGATATCCGATTGGATACCCCTGATAAAGAGAGTCCAGTAGATTTCGCACCTTGGTGGCATCCCAGACAAAGGGACGCTGAATCTCCGGGATCGCGATATCGCCGGACTTGACCCAAGTCAGCAGGGTTTCGATCGGGTGGGGGGCAACCGAGTAACGTTGGGTAGACACAACCAGTGAAGCTCCTTAATGGCACATTCGGGTGGACAAAGACTAGGAATCAAATTTCGGGGAACTGTATGCTCCACTGCGGTTGGATCGCCGGTAGATGCGGTCCGGTTGGGCCGCGGCTGCCGAGCCGCCTAACTCCGATAAACCAAATGCTCGACAACGTCAAGCCGCCAGCGGCACCCTTAGATCAATCTCATCCCACGGGACGAAGGCGCGCTGGTCTTCGTCGATTTCCAGGATACCAAGATCGATCAAGGTTCCGATATCGGTGCGGCCAGTGATCCCGTCGTGTTCAACGGACTCGGCAAGGTCGCCAATAAATGTTGGCCCGCGGCGCTTGCTCGTTTGGATGAGATTCCAACGCGCTGGCGTCAGGGTACTCAGTAATTCGGACAGGCTCTCGAAGCCAATGGATTCCACCGGGCTAATCGCTTCGCCACGTTCCAATCGTTCCCAGGTTCGTGCGAACGCCTCCATCGCGGCCTGCGGCGTTGAGATCTCGATGCGAAGGATACGTCGTTCAGTCATCGGTCAGGATCCTGACATCGGCCCAGAAATCGTCGAGCAAAGTCCGGACGTTGTCGAAGGTGTAAGGTTCTTCCCGTCCGGCCAAGTGCTTGTGGTCGCCCTTGCCGCGCGCGTTGTCGTAGCCAACGATACGCTCTCGGTCCCCGGACTTAGGCCAGGCGGTACTTCAGCCCGTGCGGGCGCTCCGCGTCGGCCTGCGAGAGTTGCCAGATGACCATTTCGATCAGGTCGAAGCGGAAGGTCTGACGGCGCTGTCTGTCGGTGCTAGGCGAGCTTTCTGGCGTTTATTGCGGCAATGACGCCACGATTGAGGGCGGAGGTCAAGACCCAAGCCAGTCTCGAAACGGCGCCAGATAGCGTCGATCCGGCGACCAATGAGCAATAGCGAAGACCACCTGCGCAAAGGTGCCGGCGAACTCTCAGGCAAGCGCAGCATGGAAGTCGCGCGCGGTGCGGGCGGGGTCGTTGCCAAAGGCGCCGTAGCCCCAGGCGCCCAGGACCAGTGCAGAATAGTCGTAAGCCCGGGCAATCGCCAAGACGCGCCGGATGCGAACGGCCGACAGATCACCTGCCAGCGGTTGGCCGATGCCCGGTGCATAGGGTGCGGCACAGCTGAACACGCTGAGCGCCCAAGGCGCCGGAAGGGTGGTGCCATCGTCCGTGCGGAAGACCGGCACCTCCGGGGAGAGGATGGCCCAGTCGGTCGAATCCGGCAAGGTCCGGGCCGCGTGTGCGGCGTACATGGGATCGCCGCGCAGGGTGGCGTAAAGGGCGTTGGACCGGCACAGCACTTCTTCCTGAGCATGGGCACCGCTCAGGAAGCCGCCGCCAGAGTGGAGTCCGTTGGTGAAGTTGAGCGCCAGCACCCGCTCGCCCGCGTCGACCAGCCGGCGGGCGGCCGCCAGGGTGGGTTTGTTGGCAACCTGGACCCTGGTCTGGGCATTCCGAAAAACCGCGGGTATCGGCAGGACGGTATCCGGAGACAGGCTGCGCTTTGCTGCAACGGCTTGGGCGACTGCCGCCTGCCACTGCACGGGATAGCCCTCAGCGCTGGCGTAGCCCCCCGTCTCTGCGGCCTGCGCCGCGGCGCGACCCAGTGCAGCGGCGCGTGCCCGCGGGATGTCCAGGACCTCCCGGCAGCGGGCCGCCCGTTCCTCGGAATCGAGACAAGGCAACAGAATGAGTTCGTTCATGATGTCCTCGTTGGCATCGTGATCGCGGCGGTTGCCGACCGGCGATGGCCAACGCCCGGCGGATGCGGGTCCGCATCAAGTCGGCAGCGGCCTCCTGGCCCCGTAGGGCGCGGCGCAGGTCAGGATACCGAGCGGCCAGGGCTGGTCCAGCGGCGTGCCGTCATCGGCGCAAGACCGGCACGTCCGGGGAAAGGATCGCCCAGTCGGTCGAGTCCGGCAGGGGCCGCGCGGCGTGGGCGGCGTACATGGAATCAGCGGACAGGGTGGCGAAGAGCGCGCTGGAGCGGCACAGGAGGCTCTACTGACCGCGATTGCTCTGGTGTCGCTCGATCCCGGATGCGGTCACCACTTCCCCCGCGGCTGCGCAGGGCATTACCCGACTCATACACGGCCGCCTTGACGCCGCGGCTGCCCAACGGCTCGCGGTGACGCTCGACCGGTCTCCAGCGCGGCGGCCAGAGCCACCAGTTCGGGATTCTTGCCGCTATAGTCGCGAATACGGCGGCGCCCGCAACGAGTAAGATGAACGTCCCCCGTGGGAGCGGCGTCCCGCCGCGATGGGTGCTGCGGAGACCTCGAACGGTAGGGCTACGCGCCCGGCCCCATCGCGGCGGGACGCCGCTCCCACAGGGTCGCTGCGCGACTTTCATCGTCAAGCCTCGATATCTTATACGACACCCGAACACTGGTCGCAACGATGATAAACGCCTGCGAGAGCATCCTGGGCGCTGCGATAAACTCGATTACGACAACGATTACGACCAAGACACCAAAGGCGTTCCCTAATGGACAAACCGCGCCATCACGGTGACCCCGCGTGGCATTGATCACCGTCGGCCCCTTCAACCGCGTCGAAGGGGACCTGGAGGTCCGGCTTGAGATCACCGACGGGCAGGTCACCCAAGCCTGGGCCAATGCGCCGCTGTACCGGGGCTTCGAGCAGATCCTGCAAGGCAAGGACCCGCGCGACGCCCTGGTGCTGACCCCGCGCCTGTGCGGCATCTGCTCCGTCTCACAATCCATGGCCGCCGCCTATGCCCTGGCCGATGCGCAGAACCTGCAAATGCCGCCCAACGGCGAACTGGCCACCAATCTCATGCTGGCCGCCGAGAACCTGGCCGATCACCTGACCCACTTCTATCTCTTCTTCATGCCGGACTTCGCGCGCGCGGTCTATGCCGCCGAGTCCTGGTACGGACCAGCGGCGGCGCGCTTCCGCGCCCACAGCGGCACGGCGGCCCGCGAGTGGCCGCCCGCGCGCGCGCAATTCCTGCACCTGCTGGGCCTCCTGGCCGGCAAGTGGCCGCACTCACTGAGCCTGCAACCGGGCGGCTCCACTCGGCCGATCCAGGCCCAGGAGCGCCTCCGGCTACTGGCTATCCTTGGTGCCTTCCGCCGGTTCCTGGAGACCCGGACCTTCGGTGATACGCTCGACGCCATCGTCGCCCTGGACAGCGGCGCGGCACTGGCACGCTGGGCCGCCGCCCGGCCACCGCACAGCAGCGACTTCAGACACTTCCTGCACTGTTCGCAGCAGCTCGGCCTGGACCGGCTCGGCCGTGCGACCGACCGCTTCATGAGCTTCGGGAACTATCTGATCGGCGCCCGGCGGCTCTTGCGCTACGGCCTGTGGGACCAACGCCCGCGGCACCTGGATCTCGCGGCCATCACCGAGGATTTGAGCCACAGCCGGATGCTTGGCGGCGAGGCGCCCCTGCATCCGTCCCAGGGGGTCACTCTGCCGGACCTGGACCGCCCGGATGGCTACACCTGGTGCAAGGCACCGCGGCTGGATGGACAGGTGGTCGAGGTCGGCGCCCTGGCCCGCCAGATGGTCGACGGGCATCCGCTGATCCGCGATCTGGTGGCGCACAGTGGCGGCAATGTGCAGAACCGGGTGATCGCACGCCTGCTGGAAACGGCCCGGGTGACTCTGGCCATGGACGACTGGATACGTCGGCTGGTGCCGGGCGAACCCTTCTGCAGCCACGGCGAATTGCCCGACGAGGCGGAGGGCGCCGGTCTGGTGGAGGCCGCCCGCGGCAGCCTGGGTCACTGGCTGCGGGTGCGCAAGGGGCGCATCCACACCTATCAGATCATCGCCCCCACCACCTGGAATTTCTCACCCCGCGACCGGGGAAACATTCCCGGCGCGCTCGAACAAGCCTTGATCGGCGCCCCGGTGCGCCCGGGCGAACGCACCCCCATCAGCGTCCAACATATCGTTCGGTCATTCGATCCCTGCATGGTTTGCACCGTGCATTGAGGAGCCCACACCGCTGATCCGACACGGCCGCGATGACAATGCAGAAGCCGCCCAGCGCGGCTGCCGGGCCCTCAACCCGCCTCGGCGACCCCACCCTTACGATAGGCCTCCGCCTCCTCGGCGGTCAGCGGACGCGCCTCTTCTTCGAGCATCACCGGGATATCGTCGCGCACCGGATAGGCCAGCCGGCCGGAACATGAGATCAGCTCCGAGCGCGCCTTATCATAAATCAGCGGCCCCTTGGTCACGGGGCACACCAGTATCTCCAGCAGATTCTTGTCCAGCATACGGATTCTCCAGATGTTCTTGAGGTCGAAAGGGATTGCGCGGGGCCGCTCCGCGCGGCCGACCCAGCGCCAAGCGGCGATGATGGACTCAGGGCGCGGTCGCGGTAAAGCGCGGGGTGATGGCGTCCTCGCGGCGGCCGCGATCGTCATTGCGGCCGTAGGGGCGGGTTTCAAACCCGCCCCTACACCAAATCAGGTACGACGGCTCTACGCGCCCGACTCCGCCACCGCCAGCGCGCTATGCCGACGCGAGTACGCGAAGTAGATGACGAGCCCGAGCGCCAACCACAGACCGAAGCGCAGCCAGGTGATCAGCGGCAGTTGCATGGCCAGGTACAGGCAGGCGGCGGCGCCGAGCAGCGGGATCAGCGGCGACCAGGGAGTGCGGAACGGGCGCGGCAGGTCCGGATGGGTATAACGCAGCCAGATCACGCCCAGGCACACCAAAAAGAAAGCGGCCAGGGTGCCGATATTGACCAGCTCGGCCACCTGCCCGATCGGGGTGAACCCCGCGATGGCCGCCATCAACAACCCACTGATCAGGATCACGCGGACCGGGGTCGCGGTGCGCGGGTTGACCCGGGCAAAGAGCGGGGGCAGGAGCCCGTCGCGCGACATGGCCAGAAACACCCGTGTCAGCCCGTAATAGAGCACCAGCATCACCGTGGTCAGCCCGGCAATGGCTCCGGCCGCGATCACCCCGGCCGCCCAGGGATAGCCGAGACGCAGCATCACATCCGCCACCGGTGAGCCCACGTTCAGCGTGGGGTAGGCGACCACCAGGGTCAGCAGTCCGGCGACCAGGATATAGATCACGGTGCACACCGCGAGCGAGACCAGAATGCCGATCGGCAGGTCACGCTGGGGATTGCGCGCCTCTTCGGCCGCGGTCGAGACCGCATCGAAGCCGATATAGGCAAAGAAAATCAGCGCCGCTCCGCCCATCACGCCGCTCCAGCCGAAGGGCATGAAGGGGCTCCAGTTGGCCGGCTCCACATGGGATGCGGCGACGATGACGAACACCGCGATGGCGGACAGTTTGACCAACACCATCACGGCGTTGACCCGCGCGCTTTCGCGCACCCCGATGCTCAGCAGCACGCCCAGCGTCAGCACGATAAGTGCGGCCGGCAGGTTGATCCAACCGCCCTCCAGCGGACCTTGCTGCAGTGCCGGGGGGAGCGCCAACCCGACCGCCTCCAGTGCATTGTCCGCATAGGCCGACCAGCCGATGGCGACCGCCGAGGTCGCGACCGCGTATTCCAGGATCAGGTCCCAGCCGATCATCCAGGCCACGATCTCGCCCAGGCCCGCGTAGCTGTAACCATAGGCGCTGCCGCAGCCGCCGATGGACGCGGCCAGTTCCGCGTAGGCCAGGGCGCTGAAGGCACAGGCCGTTCCCGCCACCAGATAGGACAGGATGATGGCCGGTCCCGCCTGAGTCGCCGCGGCGACCCCGGTCAGCACGAAGATACCGGCGCCGATGATGGCACCGATCCCGAGCAGGGTCAGGTCCACCGGACCGAGCACCGGGCGCAGCGCCGGCCCGCCCAGGCGGTGATCCGCGTTGATCGATTTGGTCCGCAGCAGTCCCGACAGTCGCATACGACCTCCGACAAAATGCACCTGAACACCGGATGAAGCACGTTTCGCCGCGCATGAGCGCGCGTTAACGCGAAAGGATGATCGCATACCTTGATTCCCGCGTGGTCGAGCGGAGCCGGCCGATCCTCTCGGCGATTATCGCGGTTTCCGGGTGAAAGCGAAGGTGTAGGGTTCGCTGCGCGAACCGATCCAGGGCTGACGACCCGATTCAAGGCTGACGGCACGCTTCAGGTTGGTTCCTGCTCATGGCCGAAACACACCTGATAATCGACGCAGTCCGCACAATTGGGCGACTTGCAGATCGGCACCGCGGCGCGCTCGCACAGTTGGCGGTAGAAAAACTTCTTCCATTTCATGTCCCCGACGTTGCGCTTTGCCAGTTCCGGAAAGTTCTCGGTCATCAGCCGGGTCAACAAGGGCCGGTTCGGCAACCCCATATCCTGCCACAGGTGATTGTCGCGCATGGCCGCCGACGCAATCGCGTGACTGAGCCAGGCCAAGGTTTCGCTGGGCTCCCTCCGGAACTCCAGCAGCAGATCCAGGAGATCCTGAAGCTCGTCCAGCACCGCAGGGTCCCGGCCGGAATCGCCATTCGTCAGCTCGGTTGCCGGAAAATAGGTGTTCAGCAGTCGGCGAAAATCCGACTCCGACAACCCGCGGATCAACGGGCACTGACCGGCGGCCAAGGCCCGCCCGATCACACCCGCAAAGGCCAGGGTCAGCGGATCCGTCGGGTCGCGGGCAACCCGCAGCAGAGTCTGCTCACCCTGCGCCGAAGGACTTGCACCAACTGAGGGCGCCGCGGCCCAATCGGGCGCGGGCTCAAAGGCCGTGTCGGCAGCGGTCGTGGAGGAGGCCCGCGCGGGAAGACTGACGAACCCGGTTGCTCGCGCTTGCATTTCCATGGGGTCTAGACCTCGTTGACGTTGGTTGTTGGCCGCCCCGCGGCAGCGGCTGGCCGGGGCGCACTGCTCGCGCAAGCCGCACCGTGCTCGACGCAGTCATCAGCGCATCGCTGGCCTCGTGTTGCAGGACACCGCCGCGGGGTCAGTCGCCGACCGCGGCCGACAAAAACGATACAAGAATCAAACCAGGTGCGCGACGAATGCTTGGCGATATGGATGTCGAATTGCTGAACCGGGACGGCAAGGACATTGCGCAGATCCTGATCCCCACCGCCGCCCGCGCCGGTGCGAGATGGCAGGTCTCGCAGATGCTACCCTGTAGGCGTTCCGATAGCACACGCGGAAGGTCATGCTGGCCGGCCTGGCAGCAGACCACCTGATGGACGAGGACGTTCGCTATCTGATCGACTTGGGCCTGGTGCGCCAGGACGGCACCGGCGGCCTGGTGGTGGCCAATCCCATCTATCGGGAAGTGTTCCCGCGGACGTTGGCTTTCTCGTCGCAGGTCTCGCTGCCGCAGATCAGCCCGACCTGGCTTACCGCGGACGAACGACTCGACCCCCAACAACTGCTGGATGCCTTCTTCTGATCGAAGGCTTCGGTTACGGTGTCGTCGTCGCGAACATCTGCTGAAATGCTGTTTTTTTGCGCCCGATGAGGTAACCCTGAGATGCTGAACGAAGAGATTGAAAATGCCCAACGCCTGGTAAAGACTGACGCATACCAGATGTCAGTCGGCGAAATCATCAACATGTACAAAGACGATGAATTCATAATCAATCCGGATTTTCAGCGGCTGTTTAGGTGGGAAATCGGCCACAAGTCCAAGCTGATTGAATCACTTTTGTTGGGAATACCGATACCATCGATCTTTGTCTTCGAGAAGGAAGACGCGAAGTGGGAGTTGATTGATGGGCTCCAAAGGATTTCGACTCTGTTGGAATTCATGGGTGAGCTTAAAGATCCCGTCACCGGCGAATTGAGGCCGCCGACCGCACTCGTGGCAACCAAGTATTTGCCATCTCTCGATAACTCGGTCTGGGAAAGGTCCGATGCAATCCCTGACACTCCCCCGGAGCAACAAAATCCATTGTCGATTCCCCAGCAGCTCTCCATCAAGCGAAGTCGCTTGAGCGTGCAGATCTTGAAACGTCCCAGCGAAAATTCAACAAAGTATGATCTATTTCAGCGCTTGAATGCTGGCGGCATTGCCGCCAATGCTCAGGAACTGCGTAATTGCATCATTATTATGGTCAACAGGAGTTATGCGAACTTCATGCGGAAAATGGCGGAACTCGAGTCATTTCGAAAGGTCTTAGCCGCCAGTGATGACCAAATCGAAAAGCAACGAGACATGGAGTTTGTGTCGCGCTTTCTGGCCTACACTTATGTGCCTTATGACGGCAAACTCGATGTTGAAGAGTATCTCGATAAAGCTATCATCACCCTGGCTACGGACAATGAGACCAAGATCTCGGGTTCTGCTTTCAACGCTACTTTTAGTTTGCTGGAACAGGCGCATGGAAGTAACGCACTACGGCGTTTCCGGGACGGGGAACCTTCGGGGCGGGTAGGCCTTGTGGCCTTTGAATGCATAGCAATCGGAATTGCGAAAAATCTTAAGAAGATTGAGAAAAAGCGAAGCCCGGTTGACTATGTGAAGGAAAGGATAGCGGAATTCTGGAAAACCTCCGAGATAAGCGACTTTCTTGCGGCGGGCCTGAACGGGACATTACGGATAAAGCGCACGGTGCCATTTGGAGAGAACTGGTTCTCAATATGAGCAAGCCGTACAGCGAGGATGATTTTTCCCGGATTCTTGACGCCGAAATGACCTGGCGGCGAAAAGAATTGTCCGACATTAAGGCGGCCATTAAGGCGGCCGACCGATTTTCCCAGACTCCTCTGCTCAAAGCCATTGTTGCGATGAGCTATGCTCACTGGGAAGGCTATGTGAGAACATGCGCAAACCGGTATTTCGAGCATCTGACACTGCGAAAGAGACCGTTCTCCGATTTCGAGCGCCAGATATACGTTAACAGTATTCTGGGCAGATTGGATGCGCTGCATCGTGGTCGCGCCAGCGTCAAAGATCGCTGTAAGCTGGTAAACGATATACTGGATGGAGCAACAAAGCGATTTTCCTTCGTAAATGATGAGTTGGTCGATACGCGATCCAACCTCAATACCGATGTAATGAATGACATTTGCCTGATCTGTGGTGTGGACTCGGGCCACTTCGAGACCAACAGGGCATTCATTGATGTTCTCTTGCTGAAACGTCGAAACAACATCGCGCACGGTCAGCAAGAGGATATTCACGCTGATGAGATTGATGATTTTGTTGCGACGATACTCGCTCTGATGGAGTATTTTCGGACGCTCGTTGAAAACAAGGTTTACACAAAGACTTATGCAGCCTAACGCTCCTGCTTGGGACCCTGCCTGGCAGGATGAGCCCCGGCGAGTTCACCCGCAGATAGTCGCACCAATATTGCTGCCTCCATCGCATCAACCGCCGCGGCCGGCGTGAGGTCGGCGTACTGCTTGCGCCGATGCTTGGACAGCCCTTGGTTCTGAAAAGCGAAGGGGATGCGGCAACCTCAGTTATCCACCCCAACGATGACGCTGGAGGCCGGGAAGATGGCGCAGGCCGGGGTTTGCTCGGCGATTTCCAGGCGGTCGAGCAAGTCCGCGGTGATTACTCCGCGGACCGTGACACCGGACGGCAAGGCGATGACGACCTCGGCCGGCCCGTCCCCGCGGGTGATGCGCTGGACCAGGCCGCACAGGGTATTGGTGCCGGGCCGGGCCTGCGGGTCCGGTGCGCGGCCGATGCCGACGGCGACCGCCTTGATCAGCGCCCAGACCGCGCGCCCCGGACGCAGGCTCAGGGATTCGACACTCTCGTTGGTGACCCCCGCGCTGAGGCGGTCGCCGCCCTGAATCTCGATCTCGATCTGCGCATCCACGGTGCGCGCGGTTACCGCGACGATCCGTCCGAACAACTGGTTACGGGCGCTGGTGCGCATGGCGAGCCGCCGCAGCAGGTCGAGCGCCGCGCCCGAGTCGCCCATGGCCGCGTTGATGCCGTCCAGAAAGCGCCGGTACTCGCCGGCAATGCTGCGATAGGCCGCGATCAGGCGCCGGCCCTCGTCGGTCAGTCGGGCACCGCCGCCGCCCCGGCCGCCGGTGGCAGTCTCCACCAAGGGTTTGGGGGAGGCGTTGTTGATCGCATCCACGGCGTCCCAGGCGGCCTTGTAGCTGACGCCGACACCCTTGGCCGCCTGGGTGATGGAACCGCGTTCACCGATCTGCTCCAGGAGGGCGATGCGCGCTTCCCCAAGGAAGGCAACATCATTCACGTCGAGCCAAAATTCGCCGTCGACCCGCAGCGGGCGCTCGCTCTTGCCGGACTTGTTCGGCGTGCTCACTCAGGTGTTGCCTCTTATAAATATCAATAGAATCATAACGAACTCCATACCCTCAGACCATGTTACGCCTCACTCCGACGGCCTACAAGGCACTGCGACGGGCGCCGGCGATTGCAAATTTTGGCCGCATCGCGCGCCCCCTGGTGGATGCGGCGCGCGCGACCGACGTGCCGGATCCCTGACACCGAGCGGGGCGCCGGATCCACCCTACAACGGAGCCGGTTTCGTCGGGTGGATCAGCGCAGCGCATCCACCATCAGCCGCGCTGCCGACGGCGGCCTGCGCCGATGCGCCGATCCAGCGTCGAGGCGGGAGGCGATGCTATAGTTTCGCTGCAGCCAACCCAACGCAACCCGGAGGACAGTCCCATGGCGGCGAAAATGATACTGATGCTGGTCGGTGACTTCGTCGAGGACTACGAGGCGATGGTCCCGTTCCAGATGTTGCAGATGGTCGGACACCAGGTCCACACGGTTTGTCCCGATAAGCAGCCGGGCGATCGGGTGCGCACCGCCATCCACGACTTCGAGGGCGACCAGACCTACAGCGAGAAGCCTGGGCACCTGTTCGCGATCAACACGGACTTCTCGCTGGTCGATCCGGCCCGGTATGACGCGCTCGTCATCCCCGGCGGCCGGGCCCCCGAATACTTGCGGCTGAACCCGCGGGTCATCGAAATCGTGCGCCATTTCGCCGCCGCGGATAAGCCGATCGCCTCGGTCTGTCATGGTCAACAGATTCTGGCGGCGGCCGGGGTCCTGGACGGCAAGCGCTGCACCGCCTACCCGGCCGTGCGACCCGATGTGGAGCGCGCCGGCGCACTCTGGTGCGAGGTCAACGAGACCTTCTCCAACGCCTATACCGACGGCCGCCTGGTCACCGCCCCGGCCTGGCCGGCCCACCCCGAGTGGATGCGCAAGTTCCTGGAGGTCCTGGGCACGCGCATCGAGACCTGACCGAGTGACCACTCGGGCAATTGCTGTCAATGGCCCGATCAATAGCTTACTGCACGCTCATGGATCACCAAGTATTCGTCTATGGCACCTTGCTGCGCGGGGAGGTCAATCACCACTTGCTGAGCGGCGCCGAGTGGCTTGGCCCGCACCGCACCGCACCCTGTTTCACCCTGCTGCGGGTCGGCGCCTATCCGGGCGCGGTGCGGGGCGGCGGCAGCGCCATCCAGGGCGAAGTGTTTCGGGTCGACACCGCCGCGCTGCATCGGCTCGACCGGCTCGAGGAGTATCCCAGGCTCTACGACCGCCAGCTGATCCCAACCGCCTATGGCCGCGCCTGGTGCTATCTGTACCGCGGACGGCGGCGTGATCGGCGGGTGATCCAGGGCGGCGATTGGCGGGCCTTCGCCGCCGATCCGGACTCCTACCGCGCGGCTGGTGTGCGCCGCACCCGCGACGCCAAGAACCGCCCCCGCCGATCGACCACGGCCATGACCCAGGTCACCGCGTCACCGCGGGCGCGTGCCGAGGACGCGACACACCGCGGCACCAAGCCAACGCAATGAAGCTCTTCCAGCGTTTCGGTGAGGCGCCGGTGTGGGTCGCCGGCGCCTCGCCCCTGGCCGGCCGGGTGTTCGCGAGTCTGCGCCGCGCGGGGCGGCGCGTCCGCGTCGTCGCCCTCGCCGAACTGGCCGGTCTCAAATCAGGCGCCTGCCGGACCCTGGTCCTGGCCGATCCGCCGGAACCGGAAAGCCTGGTTGCCGGCCTGATCCGTCGGCAGGGTAGCGGGCGCGGTCGCCGGCCCGCCCCGCTGCGGCTGATCCTCATGGTTCAGGCCGACCCGCCGCCGCTCTTGCCGGACTTAGACCCCGCCGGGCCGATCACGCTGGAGACCTTCGCCATCGAAGATCGCGCCGCGCGGGTGCTGCTGGAGCGCTGGCCCCTGCACTGCGGCCTGGACCCCTGCTGCGACCAGCGCCCCCACCTGCTGGTCGCCGGGTTCGCGCCGCCGGCACGCGCCCTGGTGGTACAGGCGCTGCGGCTGATGCCCTACGGCGAGGAGCGGCCCGCGATCACCATCATCGGCACTGACCCCGCGGTCCAGGCGCGTTTCACCGGTGCCTATCCGCAGGCCGGCCAGGTAGCGGACCTGCGCTGGCTCGCCGCGGACCTGGAGGGTCTCGCCGCGCTGCCGCCGGTCACCCAAGTCCTGGTGTGCGCCGCTGCGTCCGCCGCCGGGCCGGACGACGCCATCGCCATCGCCATCGGCCTCGCGCAACGGCTCGCCGCGGACCAGGGGGTTTCCCCGCCGATCCTGCTGGAGGTCGGCGACGCGATCCCGGCCGGCCGTCCGGCGGACTGGGACGGCCAGACCTTTCCCTTTTCCTATCTCGCCGAGGCCTGCCGCCCCCAGGTGCTCCTGGACGGTCGCGGCGACGCGCTCGCCCAAACCATCCACGAACACTACACCGACAGCATTGCCGCGCAAGGACGTGATCCGGAGCGCGAGCCGGCCGGGCGGCCCTGGTCGACACTCACCACCTCCTACCGGGATGCCAATCGGCATCAGGCGGATCATATCTGGGCAAAACTCGCCGTGATGGACTGCCGCGCCGTGCCCGAAGAGCGGGTCGGATCCTTCGCCTTCGCCCCGTTGGAGGCCGAGCGGTTGGCCGTCATCGAGCATCTGCGCTGGGCCGCGGATCGCCACCTGGACGGCTGGAGCTATGCCCCGGTGCGCGATAACGCCCGCAAACATCACCCGCAACTGATCCCCTACCGGGATCTCAGCGAACCCATGAAAGACCTGGACCGATTCGCGGTGCGCGGGGTACCGACCCTGCTCGCCCGCTCCGAACTCGGGGTGGTCCGCATGCTGATCCTGGGCATCCCCGAGCCGCCCACGGCGCTCCCCGCGGATGCCGTCGCCGCCGGCTTGCAGCGATTGGCCGAGCAGGTGCTGGACCGGCTGGCCGCGCGTTATCCGGATCGTACGCTGGTGTTTGCCGCCACCCTCGCCGAGCCTGGCGCACGCCTGATCACCCGTCTCGCGCTCGACCGCGCCGCGGCCGGCTTGTTCCTGCTCTGCCCGCAACCGATCGCCCACACCCTGGCCGCGCAACCCGATGACGCCGCCCGCCGCGAACTGCTGGAACTGATTGCCCGCGCGGAACGACGGATCAGCCTGCCGGCCCCCGGCGAACCGGCGCGCTGGTTCGCGCGGCGCGCTGATATCCAACTGCTTGTGGGGTCCGGCCCGCTGGAGAACGCGGGGGCCAAACGTGTCCTCCTGGACCCGGTCGAGCGCCGCGTTGACTGGAATTTCGACTATTGATGAGGCGCGCGGTACCCATCGATGATGGACCTCCCGGCCACCCGACACCGCACGGTGATGAACTGCGACCCGCCCCGATGATGCACTTCACTGACCACCTGCTCACCCGACTCGCGTGGATTGGTCTGGCCGGCCTGATCCTGCTGGCGCTGCTGATGACGACCTTGCGCCTGGCCCTGCCGATCACCGATCACTACCGCGACGCGATTGTACAAACGCTGTCGCAGCGGCTCGGTTACCCGCTGCGGGTCGAGACGCTGACTCTGCGTCTGTCCGGTTGGTTTCCCCGGCTGGTGCTCGGCAACGCCGCGCTCACCTGCCCGGAGAACGGCAGCGACCTCCTGCGTCTCCAGGCCCTGGAGTTGGACCTGGAACCCATTGCGTCGTTGCGCACCGGGAAACCCCAAATTCGCTCGCTGACCCTGGTGGGCGCCCGGCTCATCATCGAGCGCACGCCGGACGGGCGGGTCAGCGTGGCTGGACTGGGCGCGCTCCACACCGATGACCCGCGGACCCTGGAACTGTTCCTGGACCAGGGACGGCTCAATCTCACCGCGAGCGAGGTCCAGATCCGCGACGACGCACTGGGGAGCGAGGGGATCCGCCTCACCGACGTGCGGCTGCGTCTGCACAACACGGGGTTGACCCACCAACTGGAACTGATCGCTCAGGCACCGCCCGCACCCGCGGACGCCGGCGCGGCGCATCCGCCGGCCACCCGCGTGCGGGTACTCGCCGACCTGCAAGGCGATGCGCGGGATTTGCGCGGCTGGGGTGGTCGTGTCTATCTCCACCTGGCGGCGGCGGATCCGGCCGCCTGGCTGCCCTGGACGCTGGTCGATCCGGATTTGGTGCACACCGCCGACGTCCAACTGGAGAGTTGGAACGAGATTCGTGCGGGCGCGCTCACCGAGAGCATCAACCGCATCGACGTCAGCGGCCTCACGCTGACGCCCCCCGCGGCGATCCGCACGGACCCGGACCCGGCGTCAACGCCTGCCAATCCCGCGCGCCGGTCCGCGGCTGGAGCGCCAGCGGTCACCGTGGAGCAACTCGGCGGACTGATCCGCGTCGCCCCGCTGGCCGACGGCTGGCGGATCGGGGTGGCCGACCTGGAACTGCGGGTCGACGGAGCCGCGCTGCACGACCTGGACCTCGACCTGCGGCTGTCCGCTCAGGGCAACCTGTCGGCGTTGGACCTGACCGCCGCCGAGTTCGAACTGGCATCCATCAGCAACCTGCTGCGCGCCTGGCCGTGGCAGTCCCCCCTGAACCCCGGTCCACTCGCGGCCTTGAACCCGCGCGGCCGGATCGAACGCCTGGCCGTGCAGTTCGCGGTCGCGCCGGGGGAGCCGCCGACCTGGCAAACAGCCGCACTGGGTCATGGACTCGCCCTTGACCAGCACGCGCGCCTCCCCGGCTTCGCCGGCCTGAGCGCCCGACTGCGGGCGGATCAAGACAGCGGCGGCCTGCAACTCGGCAGCACCGCGCTGGACCTTGACCTGCGGCCCCGGTTCGACCAACCCATCCACCTCGATCAACTCAGCGGGTCCCTGACCTGGCAGCGCGACCCCGACGGTGGGATGCGGGTGCAAGGCCGCAATCTGGTGCTGGAGAACGCCGACCTGGCCGGGCGCGCCCGCCTTGCCCTGGACTGGCCCGGACCCGCCGCCGACCCCGCGACCGGACCCTTCCTCGACCTGCGCGCCCACCTGTCCGACGCCGATGTCGCCCAGGTGCGGCGCTATCTGCCGGTCGGCGTGCTCAAACCGGCACTCACCCGTTGGCTCACCCGCGCCCTGGCGGCGGGACGGGTGCCTCAAGCCGACTTTCTGGTCCGCGGCCCGCTCAACAAATACCCTTTTCGTGAACAGGAAGGGCGCTTCGAGTTGCTGCTGGACTACCACGACCTGGTGCTCGACTACCAACCCGGCTGGCCGCCCATCGTCGCGGCCGCCGGGGAACTGTGGTTCCTGAATCAGGGGCTCGACATCCGAACGGACAATGGGCGCATCTATGACACCGCCTTGCGCCAGGGACGCACCATTATCCCCGACCTCTGGAAGCCGACCCGGCTGCTGATCCACGGCGAAGGCGCTGGACCCTTCGCCGACGGCCTGCGCATCCTCGGTGAAAGCCCTCTGGCACAACGCCTGGGACCGCTCGCCCGCGTCTTCGCGGTCCAGGGCCGCTCGCAACTCGTCCTGGACCTGGACGTCCCCTTAGTCAAAGGCGGACTCCTGGGCGTCGACGGGCGTCTGTCCTGGCCGGAGCCGGCCGGCCTCAGCCTGGCCGGCACCCCGGTGGCGCTGAGCGAACTCACCGGCGAACTGCGCTTTACCGGCAACTCCCTGCACGCCGAGGCCATCCGCGCCCAACTGTGGGGACGGCCGGTCACTGTCGCCATCGCCACCCGCAACCCCGGCACGGCCCCGTCGGCCGCCACCGCAATCCGTGCACAAGCGCGGATGCCGGTCACCGAGTTGGCCACCCGGTTCCCGAGCACCGCCTGGCGCCTGGTCTCCGGCGACCTGGCGTGGGACCTGGACGTCGCTCTGCGCAACGCCGATCTCCAGGAACCCAGCCTGCCGCTTGCGCTGCGGCTGCACTCGGACCTGCGCGGCCTCGGGCTGGACCTGCCGCCGCCATTCGGCAAAACCGCGGAGCAGCCGCGCGTCCTGGAGTTGACCGGCGCGCTGATCCCCGGCCGCAGTCTGACCATCCAGGGGGATCTGGATGGGCTGGCCCTTGACCTCGACCTGGGCTTGGGGCCAGCCGCACCGCAACTCGAACGCGCTCGGGTGACCCTGAGCACGCTGCCGGACGCGGCGGCGTCCGCCACCGATCAACCGCCGACACCGGCCCGCGGCCTGCTCATCGACGGCACGGTTACGGAGCTGAGCCTGCCAACCTGGTCCGATTGGTGGAAGCGGGTCGGCCCGACGCTCGGCGCCCGGCCGGACGCGGACGCCGGATTGCGCTTGGACCCGCTGTCCGTCGATCTGCGCATCGCCACCCTGGACCTCGGCGGGCCGCGTCTGACCAACACCCGAATCCAGACCGCTCAGCCCGCCGACCAACACTGGGACCTGCGGGTGGACGCCAAGGAAGCCGCGGGGCACATCCGTCTGCCGGTCACCGGGTCGGCTGCCCCCGTGGAGCTGGAACTGGAACGTTTGGACCTGAAGGCCCTGCTACCCGCCGGAACGGCGGAGGATACCGGCCCCGCGACCCCGACCCGGCTTCTGCCGGCGGCCGATCTGCGGGTGGCTGAGCTGCGCTGGGGCGAGGCCCAGCTCGGTCGACTGAGCCTGGACGTGCGGCCCGACGTAGCCGGGCTGCGCTGCCCGCGCATCCGCTTCGACGGCCTCGGCGAGACCCAGGTGACCGGGGATGCCGACTGGATGGAAAGTGCGGAGGGCGGTCGCAGCCGGCTGTCACTCGACCTCGCAGCAGCGGATACCGGCCCCCTGCTGCGCGCCCTGGACTATGCGGCCGGACTGAGCCCGGCCGCCGTGAATGCACGCCTACGCCTCGGCTGGCCGGGCGGTTTCAAATCCTTCGAGCTGGCGCGCTCCCAGGGCCGGATCGAGCTGGAGATCGGCCCCGGACGGCTGCTCGCGGTCGAGCCCGGCGTCGGCCGGGTGCTCGGCTTTCTCAACCTGGGGGAGCTCGGCCGCCGTCTCACGCTGGATTTCAGTGATCTCTATGAGCAAGGGTTCGTCTTCGAACGCATCCTGGGCCGCATCGACATCGCCGACGCCCAGGCGCGACTGGAACGCTTTGAGATCAATGGCCCGGCCAGCGATATCCGCGTCAGCGGCTTCACCGATCTGCGCGCCCGCACCTTTGATCAGACGGTCACCGTCGAACCCAGCATCGGCACCAGTGTTGCCCTGGCGAGCACCCTGGCCGGGGGTCCAGTGGTGGGAGCCGCCGTCTACCTGCTCGACCGCGTCGCGGGCGGCGCCCTTGACCGTCTGGGCAGCTACCAATACCGGATGACCGGTCCCTGGGACACGCCGCAATTCACCCGGATCGGGTGGGAGCCGTTTGCGGGGGGTGTGGGGCCCGGAACCGGCACCAGCGGGCCGGTTGACGCCCCCGCGGCGACGCCTGCCCCAGGCCCGCCGGCCGCATCGCGCCCGAACGGTGATAACTCCTTTCTCGAATGAGTCCGGCGTTGGCGCGAAGCCGCGTGATACGTCGTTGATCGGCCGTGTGGCGCCGGTCGTCGCCTATAACACAACATCCATCGCCAATTGCGTGACACGAAACTCAATTTGTGAAAGGATTTTCCGATCGTCCGCCGCGCGGACCTTGATCATCGATCCGGCAGTGCCCGGCCTCGTGCATTGGAGGTCGAGGCGGTCTTGACCATAAACCCGGCCACCGCGCGATCTACACGGTCGCCGGTCCGCACAGCGGACCCTACCGGTCACGGTGTTACCGTAGGGTCCGCTGTGCGGACCGTCCGCGGCTGAAACTGACCAACGCGGGCGGCAACGCCGTCAACATCGCGCCGAAATTAGCGGTCGCCACCGTCACGTTACGGGCCAGCGTGATTGAAGGAAGCTCGGCTTCGGGAATTGCCGCGGTGGATGACAGCGACCAAACGGGTAACCCGCTGGTGCTGATCATCGAAAACAGTCTCATCACGGGAAACGCCGGCGGCGGCCTCTCTGCCTTTAATTCTTATTGGTCTTACGAAGAGATGTCAGTGCAGGTCAGCGGCTCGACAATTTCGGGTAATGGCGACATTGGACTCGCGATCGGCGGTTACTTCGGCCCGGCCCTGCGCATTGAGGACTGCATTATTACTGAAAATGGCGGTGTCGGCATTGTCGTCGACGGCTACGGCGGTCGCCTGGAAATCAAGCAGAGCCGCGTCTCCGGTAATACCCGAGACGGCATTCTCGCTCCGTCCGGCGAAAAACCATGGTATGACCCGCAAACCTCGGCCGCTGTCGAGAACAGCATCATTGCCGACAACGGCGACGACGGCATTTCCGGATCGGACCTGGACGTGCGCGACAGCACCATAGCGAACAACCGCGGCACTGGTATCGTGAGCGCGGCCTCGTATTACGGCGGCGGCGCAACGACCATCTCCGGCAGCACCATTACGGGAAATCAATATGGGGGCATACTCCAGAGAGGCGAGACGGGCTCCGCATACTATTCGCTCGAGATCACCAACACGACCATCTCAGGTAATCAGAGTCCCCAAGATGGTGCCGGGATCGCGATTTCTACGCGCCAGTGGCTGCCGGCGCCCGACGCCTTGCGGATCAGCAACAGTACCATCACCGGGAATACTGCCGAGGGCAGCGGCGGCGGTATCGCTTTCATCGGATACTATTGGTCCTATAACAGCAGCGAGAAGGTTACGACCTTGACCAACGCGATCGTTGCCGGCAATCGGGCCAGCGCCGGTCCGGACCTGTCGACATCGTTTCCATTTGCAGTCGACTATTCACTGATTCTGGATCCGGGGTATGCCCTGCTGACCGAGACGATTCCCGGCTCCAATTTGTTCGGCCTCGACCCATTACTCGGTCCGCTGGCGGACAATGGCGGTCTCACCCAGACCCACGGCTTACTGCCCGACAGCCCGGCGCTCGGCCGCGGCGATCCGAACTTCACACCCCCACCGGCCTTCGACCAGCGCGGGGAGGGGTTTGACCGTGTGGTCGATGGGCGCATCGACATCGGCGCGGTCGAGGCGCAAGCGGGTGAGGTGCGATCTGCACACGCCTGGCTGCACGCCCTCGGTGACACCAACGCGGACGGCACCCCGGACATCGCCGTGGTCAGCGAGGTCAATGGCACCAGCCGCGCGACGGTCAAGGACGCCGCCACCGGACGGCTCATCAGCCAGTTCGACTTTAGCGCCGGCGTGTGGCCAGTGATCGGCAGTGCGATGATGCCGGCCGGCGGCGACCCCGGAGTCGGTCCCCGGCTCGTGCTGCTCGGCACCGCGCCGGCCCAGGCCGAGACCCGCGTTGCGCTGACGGGGAACCTGTTCGGCGCCGTGACGTTCGATCCCCGCGCTGACCCGGTCGATCTGGCCGTCCTACCCGACCAGGACGGCAACGGTGTCCAGGACCTTGCCACGCTCGTCACCGCATCGACCACACTCATCGCTGCAGACGCGGTGACCGAGCGGGTAAGTCGCGATTCGAACGCTGTGCAAGGCAACGATGAGAGCACCGCTGCGGCGATCAGCGCCGACGGACGGTTCGTGGCGTTCCGATCCTCTGCCGACAACCTCGTGCCGGGCGACACCAACGCCAATGCCGATATCTTCGTTCACGACCGCGAGACCGGGACAACCGAGCGGGTGAGCCTCGACTCGAACGGGACTCAAGGCGGCCGTTTCAGTGACGCTCCTGCCATCAGCGCCGACGGGCGCTTCGTCGCGTTCTATTCCTTTGCCAGCAACCTCGTTCCGGATGACACCAACGGCGATTACGATATTTTCATTCACGACCGCGAGACAGGGACGACCGAGCGTCTAAGCATCGATTCGTGCGGGGCTCAGACAAAGTACTCCAACTGGCAACCGGCGGTCAGCGCCGACGGCACCGTCGTGGCATTCGGATCCAGAGCCGAAAACCTGGTTGCGGACGACACCAACCGTCATACCGATATCTTCGTGCGCGCGCCAAACTCCAGTGATACCCCGGTGCTTTGCCCGGTCGCCGCGGACTTGACCAGTGTCGAGATCCGCGACGCGGCGACCGGCACCCTATCATTTGCAGCCCAGCTTGACCCAAGGCAGGTGCTGTCCCTGCCCGACCTCAACGGCAACGGCAGCGCCGAGGTGGGCGTGAGCCTGCTGTCCACGGCGGGCAAGGCCGATCGCGCGGTGATCAAAGACACGACCACCGGTGCCCTGGTGCAAACCCTGTGGTCCGGCGTGGGGCTGGTTCAAGCCGCGGTGGTCCCCGACCGCAACGGCAACGGTGCACCCGAGGTGGCGCTGCTGTGGCGCAACCCGGCCGCGGGCACCACGCAGGTCTGGGTGACCGATGCCACCACCAGCCAGCGGCTCGCTGCCGTGGCGGGGTTCAACCAGGGTGTCGTCCCGCTGAAACTGGCTGTGGTCGCCGATATCACCGGCAACGGCGTGGAGGAATATGCCGTGCTGGGCAGCAAACCGACCACCGGCCAGGTGAGCACAACCCTCCTGGACGGCGCGACCGGCCAGTGGGTCAACCGGATCTGGTATAGCAAAGAGTGCACGCCGCTGGACCTGGTGAGCATCGCCGACGTGAACGGCAATGGCGCCGCGGAACTGGTGATGCTGGGCCGCTGCGGTCCCGACGGACAACTGCGCGCCGTCATCAACGACACCAAGAACGGTCAGGTGCTGCGGCGGCTGGACTTCTAGCCTGGTGGCCGGTGGCGGGGTTCGCGTGGCGGGTGGGTCGGGCGGCAGCCCAAGCGCCGCGCCGCGGACCCGCCGCCGGACTGCGCCGCACGCCACTCGCTTGCTTGACCCCAGCCCCGGCCCGGCCATCCGCACCGACGGGGCCACGACCATCAACCCGACTAAGGAGCCACCATGATCGACCGCGCAACCCACACTTGCTCACCGTCACCCCGTCCGCTGGTCCAGGCGATCCGCGCCGCTCTGGGGTCACGCGCGATGACGCAGACCACCTCGGCCGCCGGCCTGGCCCTACTGCTGGCGGTGCCCATGGCCGCATCGGCTGCCGACTTCACCGTCGCCAACCGCAACGACTCAGGCCCCGGCAGCCTGCGTCAGGCGGTGCTCGACGCCAATGCCACTCCGGGGCTCGACACCATCCGGTTCGACTCCAGCGTCACCGGTACCATCGCACTGACCTCCGGAGCCCTCATTGTCACCAATCCGCTGACCCTGGATGGCCCTGGACGAGACCTGCTGACGCTCGACGGCAGCGCCGTGCCTAGCATCCTTCAGGTCGAGAACGCCCTGACCATCGCGCACCTGAAGCTGGCCAACGCGGCCGGCGATGCAATCAACGCATCAACGGATGGAGGTCAGCCGGTTGCGTTGGTCGACAGCATGATTCAAGGCAGCACCGCGGCGGCACTTGACGCCCATGGTGCTGACCTGATCATTGCGAACAGCATCATCACGCGCAACGGCCGGGGTATCTTGTTGCAAGGCACCTACTGGATGCGAAGCCCCAGCCTGAGCGTCAGCGATTCGATTATTGCGGATAACGGAGACGATGGCATCTTTTGCAGATATACTGACGAGATCGCGATCGACAATTCGACGATATCCGGAAATACCGGCGGAGGTATCTATGTAGATGGCGCCTCTGCCTATGTCTATATCGATAACACTACCGTATCCGGCAATGAGAACAGCGGCATCTCAACAAGTGGTTATTACGCAAGATCACTCTACGTCGAGGACAGTGTTATTTCCGGAAACGGCGGCCATGGGGTGGATGGGACATACTTGAATTTTCAGCGCTGCACCATTGCCAATAACTCCGGGAGAGGCATCAACGTCTCAGCTTTCTCTCATTACTATTGGGGTGAAGCGGACGTCAGCGACTCGACAATCAAAGAAAATGGAGGAGGCATGGAAGTCAATGGATATGCGCGTATCCGGAACTCCACCATCACGAACAATCGCAGTCCATTCAATGGCGCAGGAATACTCAACTTCGGGTGGGTCGGCATCGCGAACAGCACGATCACAGGGAATGTTTCCGAGGGGAGCGGCGGCGGTCTTTATGATTCCCTTTATTCATATTACACCTCCTACGGTTATTCATATAGCACAATCAGCAATTCCATCATTGCCGGCAACCAGGCAGCCGCCGACCCCGACTTGGCGGTTCATTATTCCGATGTCACCTATTCACTGATTCGAGACCCAGGCCAATCCGCGATCCAAGATGCGGCCCCCGGCACCAACATCATCGGCCAAGACCCATTGCTCGATGCCCTGGCGAACAATGGCGGCCCCACCGAAACCCACGCGCTACGGCGGGGCAGCCCCGCCATCGACCGGGGTGACCCGGACATGACGCCGCCCCCTGACTTCGACCAGCGCGGCCCGGGTTTTGATCGCCGGATCAATGCGCGCATCGACATGGGCGCGGTGGAGGCGCCGGTCAGCGTCTGGCTGCAGTCGCCGGGCGACATCAACGCCGACGGCAGGCCCGAGATCGCGACCGTCGCGCGGATTGCGGGTCGGAACCTGGCGACGGTGAAAGATGCCGCTAACGGGGCGCTGATCAGCCAGTTTGAGTTCAGCGCGGCCCTGCATCCGGTGGCGGTCGAAACGCTGCCGGCCTCCGGTCAACACCAAACCCCGCACCTCGTCCTGCTCGGCGGGACCCCAGCCCAGGCCGAGACCCGTAACGCCCTGACGGGCGATGTGCTGGGAAGCGTGAACTTTGCCGTCGGCGCCGTCCCGGTGGACCTGACCGTGCTCTCCGACCAGGACGGCAATGGCATCCAGGATCTCGCCATGCTGGCCACCGGATCAACGAAGATCCGTGCGGTGGATGGTGTGACAGAGCGCATTGTCGATTGGGATTCGAGAACTGACGAATATAACTATGCTGCTTCGATCAGCGCCGACGGGCGGTTTGTGGCGTTTGCATCCGGCAGAGACAACCTCGTGCCCGGTGACACCAATGGCGTGCATGATGCGTTCGTCTACGACCGCGCGACAGGAACGACCGAGCGGGTGAGCCTCGGCGCGAATGGGGCTCAAGCCAACTATTACAGCGACGAATCAGCGATCAGCGCCGACGGACGTTTTGTCGCGTTTTCGTCCAACGCCAGCAACCTCGTACCGGGTGACACCAATGGCGAATATGATGTATTTGTCCACGACCGTGTCACGGGGACGACCGAGCGGGTGAGCCTCGGTGCGAACGGAGTTCAGCTTAATGGCAGCATCCATAGTCCGACCATCAGCGCGGACGGGCGGTTTGTGGCGTTCATATCAGACGCTAGCAACCTCGTTCCTGGTGACACCAATGGTACAGAGGATGTATTCGTCCGCGACCGTACGGCAGGAACGACCGAGCGGGTGAGCCTCGGTGACGGGAGATCAGGGCCAAACTACCTTAGACCTTCTCCGTTAAGCGCCGACGGGCGTTTTTTGGCTTATTATTCCGACGGCAGCAACCTCGTGCCCGGTGACACCAATGGTACAGAGGACATCTTCGTCCGCGACCGTACGGCAGGAACGACCGAGCGGGTGAGCCTCGGCGCGAACGGGGCTCAAGCCAACAGTTCCAGCTGGGGATCAGCGATCAGCGCCGACGGCCGTTTTGTCGCGTTTGCGTCTTACGCCAGTAACCTCGTGCCCGGTGACACGAATGGTACAGAAGATGTCTTCGTCCGCGACCGCGCCACGGGAACGACTGAGCGGGTGAGCCTCGGCGTGAACGGAACCCAAGGCGACGGTTGGAGCTACCGACCCGGAATCAGCGCCGACGGGCGCTTTGTAGCCTTTGCGTCGTACGCCGGCAACCTCGTGCCCGGTGACACCAATGGTACAGGCGATGTCTTTGTCCACGACCGCGCGACAAAAACAACCAGACGCGTCAGTATCAGCACCTGCGGGATCGAGGGTAACCGTGGGTCTGACGCCGGGTTGGGGCAGATGTCGATCAGCGCCGACGGCGCCGTTGTCGCATTTGTGTCATCTGCGACTAATTTGGTGCCGGACAGGAGTATCGTCGGCGCTGATCTCTTTGTTCGAACGCTCACCAACGACGCCCGTTGTTCGACTGTCGTGGACTCGACCCAAATCGAAGTGCGTGACGCGGTCACCGACCGGCCGATCAATACCGTCCGGTTCTCCGCGCAGTTGACGCCGCGGCAGGTGCTTGCACTCCCCGACCTCCACGGCCGCACCCGGGTGGGGATGCTGGCCGGGGACGCGCAAGGGGATCGCGTGGTGATCAAGGACGCCGGCACCGGCGCCTTGGTGCAGAGTCTCTGGGCCGGCCGCGACGTGCTGCAGGCCGAGGTGAGCGCCGACCGCAACGGCAACGGGGCGCCCGAGCTGGCGCTGCTGCGGCGCCGGGTCCCCGACGGCACCCCCGAGGTGCGGGTGATGGATGCGGCCACCAGCGAACAGCTCGCTTCCTTGAACGGGTTCAACAAGGGCTTCACCCCGCTGCAACTGGTGGTCCTGGCCGATGTGAACGGCAATGGGGTCGAGGACTACGCGGTGCTGAGCCGCGAACCCGGCACCCATCAGGTGAGTGTGTCGCTCAAGGATGGCGCGACCGGACAGCCGGTCAACCGGTTTTCTATCGATAAGGCGTGCGATCCGCTCGACATGGTGCGCATCGCCGATCTGAACGGGAACGGTGCCGAGGAATTGGTGGTCCTCGGGCGCTGCGGCACCAACGGGCCACTGCGCGCCTTCGTCAAGGACGCGAAGACCGGGCAATTACTGAATCGGGTGGATTTCTAGCAGGGGTACACTCATGACAACCGCCCGCAGACCGCCGACCGCGTTGCGGCTCCGGCCGGCGGGTCTGCGGAGCGGACGTTGGTATGCCGCGCGTGGGCCTTGGTCATACACCCGACCACCGCGCGATCTGCACGGTCGTCGGTCCGCACAGCGGACCCTACAGGTCACGGTGTTACCGTAGGGTCCGCTGAGCGGACCGTGCGCGGCCAGCCGGAACGATGATCAAGGCCCGCGCGTGCGCACTGCCGACCCGCACGCGGCCTGGCCTGGCCTAGCCTCGCGCGGACGCCCTAGCTCAGCCGCTCCGCGGGTACGTCCTTGAGCGCCTCGTCGGGCAACATGTAAGAGGCCGCGATGCGCTCGTCCGTGGGCTCCAGGATTTCGGGAAACCGAATGCCGGGCAGCACCTTGACGGCGAAGATCTCCTGCACCGCCGCCTCGAAGCGCAGGAAGGCCGCGATCTGTCCGTTGCGCAGGTCAACCACCCAGACCCCGCAGGTGCGTTCTTTCAGCCGCTCCGTGAGCGGGAGGCCGCTGAACATGGCGCTCTCCCGCACTTGCGACAGCCCGATGAAGGCAAATGGCCCAAAGAAATCCAGGCCCCGCGTGAAACCGGGCACTTGCGCGATGGTGTGAAGCCGGCCCGAGTCGGGATCGACGGTGGCCAGACTGCCGTTGCCCGATTCGAGCACCCAGAGCCGCTCCGCATACCACCGCGGTGAGTGCGGCATGGACAGCCCTCGGCTGAGCGTTTGGCCGGTTTCCACGTTGATCAACACCCCGCCCGCGGCCTTGTTGTCGCGCCACCCCTGAGGCACATCGCTCTCCCCGAGCGCGGTCACATAGCGGGGGCGCCCCTCCGCCATGCCCAGTCCGTTGAGATGACAGCGGTCCTCCGGGCTCAGCGCCGAGACGAAAGCCGGCCGCCAGCGCGGGACAAAGCTGTTATCGTGATCCAGGGTGCACAGACAGGAAAACCGGGTATTGACACACCAGAGTTGGCCTTCGGCGTCCCAGTCCATTTCGTGTATATCGATGTCGCCGGTGACATGGGTGTCGCGCGGGAGGTAGCAGGCATCGTGGCGGTCCGGGGGATCCAACTTGCGGGTCACCGCGGGCATGTTGACGTAGCTTTCCACCGCACGGGCGGTGCCCAGCGCGAACCGCCGCGCGTTGGCGGCCAGTCCCATGGGTTTGGCGAAGGCACGGAAATGGGTGTTGAGCACCCCACCGTCATTGCGCGCGACGATGAGCTTGCCGGCCTGATAGGTCGAGATCAGCAGCGAGCAATTCAGCGTGCGCAGGATCTCGGGAAAACTCGAGGTATGCACGCTGCGCAGCGGTTCCGGTTCCGGTTCCGGCGGAGTAGCGCAGTGGGGGGTGGCGTCGGTTGCGTCCATGTGGGTCAGGCTCAGTGTCAAGCTGCGGGTGGAGAGGAAACACCAGGGTCGGTTGGGTATTGTTCAGGCGTTCGGTCGGCGGGTCAATCTCGCCGGCACGTCGGCGCCCGCCATGGCGCGGTCGATCACCGCCCGACGCGCACCGCGTCCGCTGGTCCGGTTTATCCGCCCGGTAGCGATTGAACACAACACGCCACCATGCTAGTGTCCACCGGCGCCTGCCAAACCATTCACAGCAGAGGGAAATACGCATGTCTTTTGAACTGCTTCGACGCTATCCGGGGCCGCGCGACCACCGCGCGGCACTTTTTCTCTTGTGTTTGACACTGGTCCTGAGTCTGGCCCTGGGCCAGGTCGCGGCCGGCAACACCGCGTCGACCAGTGCGGCGGCCCTGCGCGACCAGGTAGCCGCCGCGGGCCGGCTGACCGTGCGGGTGGATTTGAGTGCGGCGGCGGATGAACTGGAGCAGACGGTGCAGGATCTGTTGTTCTCCTTGCCGGCCGGGTCCTATGACGAGGTACAGCGAACCGCCGGTTCGGCCAGCCTGACGTTGCGGGTCGATACCATCGGGCTGGACGCGCTGCTGGGCTCGCCCTGGGCGGCGAGCGTTGCCGCTGGCGGCAATCCGGACATGCAGCGGCTGTCCGCCGGTTACTGGCACAGCCTGGCCGTCAAGACCAACGATAGCCTCTGGGCCTGGGGTCGCAACCCGGCCGGCCAACTCGGCGACGGCACCACCGATAACCGCGCAACGCCGGTACGAATCATGACCGGGGTCGCGGCCGTGGCGGCGGGCAGCTACCATACCCTGGCCATCAAGACCGACGGCAGCCTCTGGACCTGGGGGAATGACGACCTAGGCAACACCTCGTGGACAATCGTTCCGCTTCAGATCTTGACCGGGGTCGCGGCCACAGCGGTCGGCACTGGTCACTCCCTGGCCCTCAAGACCGATGGCAGCGTCTGGGCCTGGGGGAGAAACTCGCAAGGTCAACTCGGCGACGGCTCCACCACCGATCAGTCAACGCCGGTCCAGATCCTGACCGACGTCGCGGCCGTGGCGGCGGGCAGCTACCATACCCTGGCCCTCAAGACCGACGGCAGCCTCTGGGCCTGGGGAAACAATTACGCTGGCCAGCTCGGCGACGGCTCCACCACCAATCAGTCAACGCCGGTCCAGGTCCTGACCGACGTCGCGGCCGTGGCGGCGGGCAGTTCCCATACCCTGGCCATCAAGACCGACGGCAGCCTCTGGGCCTGGGGTTACAACTACTACGGCCAGCTCGGCGACGGCACCACCACCAATCAGTCAACGCCGGTCCGGGTCTTGACCGGCGTCGCGGCCGTGTCAGCCGGCGGTAAGCACACCCTGGCCATCAAGACCGACAGCAGCCTCTGGGCCTGTGGGCAGAACGTGTCCGGCCAGATCGGCGACGGCACCACCACCGAGCGTCATACGCCGGTCCGAGTTCTCAGCGGGGTCGCGGCCGTGTCAGGCGGCGATCAACACACGCTGGCCCGCAAGACCGACGGCAGCCTCTGGGCCTGGGGATATAACGGATACGGTCAACTCGGCGACGGCACCACCACGGACCGTCCGCGGCCGGTGCAGGTTGCCGGGTTCCTGGGGCCGAACGCCCCCGATTTCGTGGTGACCGGTGTGACCCTGAACCCGCGTGACCCGCTCGCCAACAGCACGTTCAGCGCCACCATCACGGTGCAGAACCAGGGCACGGTCGCCGGGACGCCCGGCACCCTGCAGGTCTGGGCCAACCAGGGCGACACCCAGGGTTGCAGCGCGGTCGGGGACCAAGCGGCCACCCTGGGGCGCGTCGCGCCCGGCGCCAAACGCACGGTGACGGTCAACGGCCTGCCTGCCGGGACAGCCGGCACCAAGACCCTGCGTGTGTTCGTCGACAGCCAGTGCCGGACCGCGGAAACCAATGAGACCTACAACCAGTTCACCAAGGCCTACACCGTCTCTGGCCGGCCGACGCCGGATTTCGTGGTGACCAGCATCGCCCTGCCCTCACCCGGCCCGAGCGCCGGCGCGACCTTCAGCGCCGCGGTGACGGTCAAGAACCAGGGCTCGGGGGCCGGCAATGGAGGCTACCTGGAGGTTTGGGCCGATCAACCGACGGCCCAAACCTGTCGTGCGGATGGCGACACCTTTGTCAGTGTCGGTACCCTGGCGGCGGGCGCCAGCGCCACTTTGACCATCGACGGACTGCTCGGCGGGGCTGCCGGGACCAAAACCCTGCGTGCCTTCGTGGATAGTTACTGCGGTACCTGGGAAACCCGCGAGGGCAATAACCAGAAAACGGCGGTCTATACGGTCGGCCCCTGAGGAACCCTTCGCTGATACCTTCGTAGGATGCGGTGAGGAACGAACCGCATCTTTCGCCACTCGTGCCGGGAACGAACCGCACGGCGAAACCGAGTGCCAGCAGAGTCAAGAGCGCGGGCGCATCATTCGCCACTCGTGCCGGGAACGAACCGCACCAACCGGGGGCGGTGCGGTTCGTTCCTCACCGCACCCTACGGCTTGGCCCATCCGGTCCGGCCGGAACGATGATCCATGCCCGCGAGCGCACCAGAGGTGACCCAATGCGTAGCGAATGCAAAGTAGCGGCGGTCCAGATGGCGACCGGCCGCGATGTCGCGGCCAATCTCCTGGAGGCGGAGCGGCTGATCAAGGAAGCGGCGGCGGCCGGCGCGCACCTGGTGGTGCTGCCCGAGTGCTTCGCCTTCATGGGCCTGCGCGCGGAGGACCAAATTGACTTGCGGGAACCCGACGGCCAGGGTCCAGTCCAGTCCTTTTTGTCACGGATCGCCGCACAGCAGCGGGTGTGGCTGGTCGGCGGCACCATCCCACTGGCAGGACCTGAGGCCGATCGGGTCCGCGCGGCCTGTCTCGTGTTCGACGCGCACGGTCAGCGGGTTGCCCGCTACGACAAGATTCACCTGTTCGACGTCTCCGTGCCCGGCGTCGCACAGTGTTACCAGGAATCAGCGACCTTCGCGCCCGGCAACCAATCGCTGGTGATCGACAGTCCCTGCGGCCGGCTGGGGTTGGCGGTATGCTATGACTTGCGCTTCCCGGAGCTGTTCCGGCAGATGCTCGACGCGGGTCTGGAGGTCCTCGCCATTCCGGCGGCCTTTACCGCCGTCACGGGTCAGGCCCATTGGGAGACGCTGGTGCGGGCACGGGCCATCGAAAACCTAGTCTATGTCCTGGCCGCCGCTCAGGTCGGTGTTCACGACAACGGCCGGGAAACCCACGGGCACAGCATGATCGTAGACCCCTGGGGCACTATTTCGGCACGGTTGCCCCACGGCACCGGCGTCGTCCACGGCGTCGTGGATGCGGAACACCAAGCCGCCGTGCGCCGCACCTTTCCCAGTATCGAACACCGCCGTTTGAAATGCGCGCTCCAGACCCGCACGATTGAGGGTTAAGCGAAGATGCGTCGGCTGACCCCGCGAGCGGGTTGCAACGGCGCCATGACCAGTTTACCGACAGCGAGTCCGACTCATCCTATGAACGATTCCATCACCATCGCCCGCGACAGCATCCTGGCACCGGCCGGACTCACCGAGCACGACCTGGACCGGCTGCTCGGCCTGCTCGCGGGCTCGGCGCTGGATGCCGCCGACATCTATTTTCAGAACAGCCGCCTGCAATCCTGGGTGCTGGAAGATGGGATCATCAAGGACGGCAATTTCAGTATCGAGCAAGGAGCGGGCATCCGCGCCATCTGCGGCGAAAAAACCGGTTTCGCCTACTCCGATGAAATCACCTTCCCGGCCCTGGCACAGGCCGCCGAGGCCGCCCGCGCCATTGCCGGCGCCGGCCAACACGCCCAGGTGCGCATCGCCAACCAGGCGGCGGTCCATCGGCTCTATGAGCCCATCAACCCGCTGGTGAGCCTGCCCGATGCGGATCAGGTGGCGCTGCTCAAACGGGTGGATGCGGAGGCAAGACGCATGGACCCGCGGGTGACCAAGGTCAGCGCGAGCGTCGTGGCCGTTCAGGATATCGTGATGGTCCTGGCCGATGACGGCACCCTGGCGGCGGATGTGCGCCCGCTGGTGCGGTTGAACGTCAGCGTGATCGCCGAAGAAAACGGCCGCCGCGAGCAGGGCGGCAGCGGCGGCGGCGCGCGGGCCGATTTGGGTTGGCTGCTGCTGGAGGACCGCGCCCTGGGGTTCGCCCGCGAGGCGGTGCGTCTGGCCCTGACCAACCTGGAGGCGGAACCGGCCCCGGCCGGAACCATGACCGTGGTGCTGGGCGCCGGCTGGCCGGGCATCCTGCTGCACGAGGCGATCGGCCACGGTCTGGAGGGGGATTTCAACCGCAAGGAGACCTCGGCCTTCGCCGGCCGCGTGGGTGAACGGGTGGCCGCCCCCGGGGTGACGGTCGTGGATGACGGCACCCTGGCCGGTCGGCGCGGATCGCTCAACATGGACGATGAAGGCACCCCCAGTCAAAATACCGTGTTGATCGAGGACGGCATTCTGCGCGGCTACATGCAGGACAAGCTCAACGCCCGGCTCATGGGGGTACGTTCCACCGGAAACGGCCGGCGCGAGTCCTACGCTCACCTGCCGATGCCGCGCATGACCAATACCTATATGCTGGCCGGAACCCGCGACCCTCAGGAGATCATCGCCTCGGTGGACAAGGGGCTCTATGCGGTAAACTTCGGAGGTGGACAGGTGGACATCACCTCCGGCAAATTCGTGTTTTCCACCAGCGAGGCCTATCTGATCGAGGGCGGGAAGATCGGCCGACCGGTGAAGGGGGCGACCCTGATCGGCAACGGGCCTGACGTCTTGACCAGGGTCAGCATGATCGGCAACGACCTCGCGCTCGACGCCGGCGTCGGCACCTGCGGCAAGGAGGGCCAGAGTGTCCCGGTCGGCGTGGGCCAACCGACCATGCGCATCGACAGCCTGACGGTCGGTGGGACCACCGCCTAACACCAGTTACCGATAAGGACCTGATATGACCATCACCGCCACCGAGGACACGGCCGAGCGCCTGGCGCGCTTGCAGCAACACATCGAAGATCTCTTGCGGGAGGCCAAAGACCGCGGCGCCAGTGCCGCCGAAGCCTCGGTCGGCAGCAGCGCCGGCCTGGAGGTTTCCGTGCGCCTGGGAGAAGTGGAGACCGTCGAGCACACGCGCGATAACGGGCTCGGCATCACCGTCTATTTCGGCCATCACAAGGGTTCCGCCAGCACCACGGATTTGAGCCCGGCCTCGCTACGCGATACCGTCGCCGCCGCCTGCACGATCGCCGCGCAGACCCAGGAGGACCCCTGCGCCCATCTGGCCGACGCGGCCTTGATGGCGCGCGCGATCCCCGACCTGGATCTCTACCACCCCTGGCCGCTCGGCGTCGATGAGGCCATCCGCATCGCCGCCGAATGTGAGGATGCCGCCCGCGCCTACGACGCGCGCATCGTCAACTCCGAGGGGGCGTCCTTGAGCACCCACATGGGGCTCCAGGTCTATGGCAACAGCCACGGTTTCATCGGCGGCTATCCGAGCACCCGCCACGGGTTGAGCTGCGCCGTGGTCGGTGAGGACGGGGACGCCATGCAGCGGGACTACTGGTGGACCAGCGCGCGCGCCGCAGCCGATCTCGACCCGGCCCGCGGTGTCGGCGAGCGCGCGGCGGAGCGCACCGTCGCCCGCCTGGGTGCCCGGCAGATCGACACCCGCAAGGCCCCGGTGCTGTTCCGTGCCGAGGTGGCCGCCGGACTGCTGCGCAGCCTGGTGTCCGCCATCTCCGGCGGCAGTCTCTACCGGCGTTCCAGCTTCCTGCTCGACCACTTGAATGAAACCATCTTCCCCGATTTCGTCCGCATCCACGAGCAGCCCCTGCTGCCGCGCGGGCTCGCCAGCGCACCCTTCGACGGCGACGGCGTGACCACCTGGTCCAAGGATTTGGTGAGCGAGGGCGTGCTGCGCACCTATTTGTTGGACGCCTATTCCGGATGCCGACTCAAGCTGCCGACCACCGGCAACGCCGGCGGCGTGCGCAACCTCAGCATCGACATGGGTGAACTGGATCGGACGGGGATGCTCGCACTCATGGGAACCGGACTCTTCGTCACCGAACTCATGGGGCATGGCGTGAACGCGGTCACCGGCGACTACTCACGCGGCGCCGCCGGATTCTGGGTGGAGCACGGTGAGATCCAGTTTCCGGTGGAGGAGATCACCATCGCCGGCAATCTCAAGGAGATGTTCGCGGGTCTGGTCGCCGTGGGTAACGATTGCGACTTCCCCGGCAGCACTCGCACCGGCTCCTGGCTGATCGGTGAGATGACAATCGCCGGCGAATAATCCGGAGCGGGGGCTCGCAGCCGCGGCACCGCGGGATCGCCTGATCATTGGGGAATCCTTTCCATGGCCCATACCCCAGTCTACCGTACCCTGCTGCGTGCGCTGCACGCGGCCCGTCGCGAACACCTGTCGGGAGCGCGCCCGGATGCTCCTAGCGCTGGGGCGCGCTGGAGCCGCCGCCGCTTTCTCGCCACGACCGCACTCGCGGCACCGGCGCTCGCACTGGGCAACCCGTCCGGACCGGACGAGCCGCAGTCCGCACGGGGCTTCAAGGTCCATCGCGTGGCGGTGGTCGGCGGCGGGCTCAGCGGCCTGAACGCCGCGCACCGGCTGTTGAAAGCCGGCGTCAATGTCCATCTCTACGAGGCCGCCGAGCGACTCGGCGGACGCATTCTGTCGCGCGCCGATGTGGTCGGCACCGGTCTGATCACCGAGCTCGGCGGCGAGTTCATCAACTCAGATCACACGGACATGCTGGATTTGGCCAGGGAATTCGGCCTCAAGATCTACAATCGCGCCGAGTCCCCGGCAAGCCGCCGCTACCCCAACACCGCCTTTTTTTTCGGCGGGGCACGCCGCGACCCGGCCGAACTGGCACGACTGCTGCGGCCCCTGGCGGCGCAGATCGGGGCCGACGCCACCTTGGTGGACGAGGACCCGGACCGCCAGCTCGCGGTCTTCGATCAATCGTCGGTGACCGCCTACCTGGATCGCCATCAGGACCTGATTCCTCAACCCTGGGTGCGCAGCCTGGTCGAGACCTCCATCCGCACCGAATTCGGCAGCGAACCGGAGTCTGCATCCGCGCTCCAGTTACTCTATACCCTGCCGCGGGTGGACGGAGACAACGTGGAAGTGCTGGGTGAAAGTAATGAGGCCTATTGCATCCAGGGCGGCAACAGCCGGATCATCGCGGCCTTGGGGAATCGCTTGGGCTCACGCGTCCATACGGGGCATCAACTGATCTCGGTGCGCTCGGTCCCCGGTGAACCGGTCCGCCTGGGTTTCAGCAACGGCCGCACGATCAGCGCCGACCAGGCCATCATCACTGTTCCCTTCACCATCCTGCGCTCGATCAAGATCGATGCGGCGCTCCCCGAGCGATTCCGGCGCGCGATGGCCGAGCTGGACCTGGGCCGTAACGAAAAGATCCTGGCCGGCTTTTCCCGCCGCGCCTGGCAGGGACCCGAGGGTTTCGCCAGCGAGGCCTGGACCGACCTGGGCTTCGCCGAAGTCTGGGATGCGAGTCAGCACCAACCCGAGCGTCAGGACGGCGCACTGACCTTCTTTCTGGGCGCCCGTGAGGTCACCGTGCCCCTCTCGTCAGACGGGGGGACCACCCAGGGACGCGTCTTTGTAGAACGATTGGAAACCCGCCTGCCGGGCCTGCGGTCAGCCGCCACCGATCGGTACGCATGCACTGCCTGGACCAAGAATCCCCTGGCCTTAGGTGCCTACACCAATTACCAGCCGGGCCAGATCACCGCCTTCGGGGACCTGCGCTGGAGCGAACCCGAAGACCAGTCCGCCGGTCGGGAAGTGCGTTTCGACAACCTGGTGTTTGCCGGGGAACACCTGAGCGAGGCGTATTTCGGCTACATGAACGGCGCTGCCCAGACCGGACGACTGGCGGCGCAATCGGTGCTGCGTTATGCCGCGGTGGCGGATGGTACCTACGACCCTTGATCCGCAGGACGTTCCCCTCCAGGACCCCAGTCGCCAGTCCGTCGCGTACCCGCTCCAGCAGATCCGCCGCCGGGACCGGCTTCAGGGGTTGCTAAGGGTTATACTCGTATCCAATCAAGCAGACGGAGACCCGCCATGGCCCTGGCCGCGGAAGATATCGAATTTATCAAAGAACATCTGGGCGAATGGCTCGCCCAGCAGTCCCTGGGCAAACCGCCCGCGGTCTATGAGATCGAACTGCGCGAGCGGATGGTGCGGGTCGAGGAGGAGTTGAAACACCAGCGTGAGTTGATCAAGACCATCCTGGTCGAGATGGACAAACGCTTCGAGGCCATGGACAAACGCTTCGATAGCGTGGAAAAACGCTTTGAAGCCATCGACAAGCGCTTCGACAGCGTGGACAAGCGCCTGGATAGCCTGGACAAGCGCCTGGATAGCCTGGACAAGCGCTTGGATCTCGCGGACAAACGCCTGGATAGCGTGGACAAGCGCTTCGAAGCCATGGAAAAACGCTTTGAAGCGTTCGACAAACGTTTTGAAGAGCTAACCCGTCGTATCGACCGCTTCATGTTCTGGTCCTTCGGACTGACCGTGAGCGTCGGCGCGCTCATCATCGCGGCCGTCAAGCTCTGGCCCTGACGGTTCCTAAGGCATCGGCACCAGCCACTCGACCCGGGTCTCGCCCGGCCCCCCCTCGACCCGCAGCCGGTCGCGCAGCGCGGGCACGAGGCGCCGCAGGATGCTGTCAATCCCCCACGGCGGGTTGACGATGGCCATCCCCGACCCATGCAACCCGCGCGTCCCCCGGAAAGGCAGCAGACCCAGTTCGGCAACCAGGATACCGGTGCTGCCCAGACGCTTCAGTTGGCGCAGAAACTCCAGACTGGGCTCGCGTTCGATGACTGGATACCAGATGGCGACCACGGCACCCGCCCAGCGACGCTGGATGGTCGTCACGGCCGCGGTCAAACGCGCGAACTCGCCCGCCAGCTCGAACGACGGGTCGATCAGCACCAGCCCGCGGCGCTGCGGCGGCGGCATCAGCGCCCGCGGCGCCTCATAGCCGTCGCGCAAATGCACCGCGACTTGGGGGTCACCGGCGAACTCCGCGTGCAGGATCTGATGGTCGGACGGGTGACGCTCGCAGAGGATCAACCGATCGGCGGGCCGCAGCAGGGCGCGCGCCAACCGCGGCGAGCCCGGATACCAGCGCAATACCCCGTCCGGATTCAGCGCCCGGACCAGGTCCAGATAGACCGCCAGGTCGGGTGTCGACGCGGCGCCCCCATCACTCCACAGCCGGCCAATCCCGCCGTCGAACTCCCGATTCTTGAGTGCGGTGTCCGCTGCCAGGTCATAGGCGCCCGCCCCGGCATGGGTGTCGATCACACAGAACGGTTTGTCCTTGGTGCGCAGGGCGAGCACGAGTTGCACCAGCACGGCGTGCTTGAACACATCCGCGAAGTTGCCGGCATGGAAGGCATGGCGGTAGCCGAGCATCACTCGAATCCGCGGGGATTCTCCGACTGCCAACGCCAGGTGTCGCGCACCATTTCAGCAATCCCGTACTGCGCCTGCCAGCCGAGTTCGTCCCGCGCCTTGGCCGGGTCCGCGTAACAGGTGGCGATGTCGCCCGGCCGGCGCGGGGCGATCTCGTAGGGGATGGGGCGGCCGCTCGCCTCGGCAAAGGCCGCGACCATCTCCAGCACGCTGTAACCGCGGCCCGTGCCCAGATTGTAGACGACGGCACCGGGCTGATCATGGAGCTTGTTCAGGGCGGCCAGATGGCCGCGGGCCAAATCCACCACATGAATGTAATCGCGCACGCCGGTGCCGTCCGGCGTGGGATAGTCGTCACCGAAGACCCGCAGTTTGGGGAGCTTTCCGACCGCCACTTGGGCGACGAAGGGCATCAGATTGTTGGGAATGCCGTTGGGGTCCTCACCGATACGCCCACTGGGATGGGCGCCCACCGGGTTGAAGTAGCGCAGCAGCACCAGGTTCCACGTCGGGTCCGCAACATGCAGGTCACGCAGGATCTCTTCGATGAAAAGCTTGGAGCGGCCGTAGGGATTGGTCGCGAACAGTGGGAAGGGCTCGCGAATCGGCACCGACGCCGGGTCGCCGTAGACCGTCGCCGATGAACTGAAGACGATGTTCTTGACCCCCGCCGCCGCCATCGCCCGGCACAGGGTGACAGTTCCGGAGACGTTGTTGTCGTAATACTCCAGGGGGAACTGCACCGACTCACCCACCGCCTTGAGCCCGGCGAAGTGGATCACGGCATCAATGGATTGCGCAGCAAAGATGCCGTCCAGGGCGGTCCGGTCACGCAAATCCGCCTGCACGAAATCGAAGTCCCGTCCGGTGAGCGCACGCACCCGGCGCAGCGATTCCTCTTTGCTGTTGCAGAGGTTGTCGACCACGACCAGCTCATGACCGCTGCCGAGCATCTCCACACAAGTGTGGCTGCCGATATAGCCTGCACCACCAGTCACCAGAACACGCATCGCCGCTCTCCTGTCGTTCGCCTATTAGTTGCGCTATGTCGGTTCAGTCGCGGACCACTGCTCCGCTTGGGCCGAGCCGCCGGAAAGTTTACCGTGAAACGTATGCCGTGCTGCATACCCGATCACGCGGCCGAACTGGTCGCCTCGCGCCCGACGCCCTCAATGCGCAACCGCTGACGCAGCCGCCGCAGTTGTTCGGGGTCCAGGGCATCGGCGAACAGCGGCAGCGCCCAGCGGCGCCGGCGACCGCTGCGCAGATTCAGCACGACCAACGGGACGCTGACATAGGTCGCCGCGGCCAGACGGGCGTCGATTCGCGCCCCGGAGACCAAAGCGATCTGCCAGGACCCGTCCGCCAGCCAGACGGCCGAGCGGATCGACCAGGGCGCCCGGCGCAGGCCATGGACATAGAGGTGATAGACGAGGCTGCCGATGACCACCAGGGCAAGCAGGCGGTAGCGCCACAGCGGGAGGCTCAGCACCGCGGCCAGGGCGGCGATGTGCGTGAGCGCCACGAAAGTCACCAGCCGACGCGAGCAGCGCGGCTCAATCAGCAGCGGCGGACGTTCACGATGGGAGCCCATGCGGCGGACGGGCAGGCAGCGGCCGACCGGACCTGGGTCAGGTCCGCCGCGGGGTGACCACCGCGACGATGTGCCGCACCAGATCCCGCACGACCGGATCCTCCGGGATACTCCGCGACATGAACCAGTCGCTCAGTTCCTGGTCCTGGTTATCGAGCAGGGCCAGGAATTCGGTGCGACCCCGTGCATCCAGATCACGGTAACCGCGGTCCAGAAACCCCGACAGCAGATGATCCAGTTCCAACATCCCGCGCCGACACTGCCAGCGCAGGCGGCGCAGTTCCTCGTCGGTGACCGGGTCTGGTTGGCGTATCGGGCCGCTCATGCGGTCAGAACCCCTTCTCCAACATCAGATCTTTGATGAGCCCGATCGCCCGGGTGGGGTTCAGACCCTTGGGGCAGACCTCCACACAGTTCATGATGGTATGGCAGCGGAAGAGCTTATAAGGTCCCTCCAGGGCATCGAGCCGCTCTTCAGTCGCCTGGTCTCTGGTATCCGCCAGGAAGCGCCAGGCCTGGAGCAGGGCTGCCGGACCGTGGAACTTCTCCGGGTTCCACCAGAAGGACGGGCAGGCGGTCGAGCAGCAGCCGCACAGGATGCACTCGTAGAGCCCGTCGAGCTTGTCCCGATCCTCCGGGGATTGCAGAATTTCCTGCTCGGGCAGCGGATCGGTCCGGACCAGATAGGGCTTGACCGCCCGATAGTGCTCGTAGAACTGCGTCATATCCACGACCAGGTCGCGGATCACCGGGCGGCCCGGGAAGGGGCGGACCACAATGGGCTGACTGAGTTCGGTGATGGGGGTGACGCAGGCCAGGCAGTTCTTGCCGTTCGCGTTGACCCCATCCGAGCCGCAGACGCCTTCGCCGCAGGAATGGCGGAAGGCGAAGCTCTCATCCTGCTTCTTGATCTCCAGCAGGGCGTCACGCAGCATCATGCCCTGAAATGGACGCACCTCGTAGTCCTGCATGCGGGGCTTCTGGTCGGTGTCCGGGTTGTAGCGGTAGACGCTGATCTTCATGCTCGATACCTGATTGAGTTCGGCCGCCCGAGGCTTCCCGCGGGGCTTGGTCCGCGGTGCGGACCACCTAATAGACCCGTTCTTTCGGCGGGAAGGACTCGACCGTGAGCGGCTTGGTGCGCACCGGCTTGTAGTCCATCCGATCGGCCTCCCGATAGTACAGACTGTGCTTCATCCAATGCACATCATCACGGTTGGGGTAATCCGGCCGGGAGTGCGCACCGCGGCTCTCCTTGCGATGCAGGGCGGAGACCGCGATGGAGAGGCCCACGTCGATCAGATTCTGCAACTCCAGCGCCTCGATGCGGGCCGTGTTGAAGACCTTGGAGTGGTCGGTGAGGCGCGCGTCTTTGAACTGATCCCGCAGTTCGCACAGCCGCTGGTAGCCTTCCGCCATGACTTCCTCGGTGCGGAACACGCCGGCATGGTCTTCCATGCACTTGCGGAACTCGGCCCGTAACTGGTGCGCGGGCACGCCACCGCCCTTTTGATCCCAGCGGGTGAGCCGCGACATGGCCTCCTCCAGGCTCGCCGGGTCGACGCTGCGCTGATAGGGGTTCTCACGCACGAAGTCGATGATATCCTTGCCGGCCAGCCGGCCGAACACCAGGATATCGAGCAGCGAGTTGCCGCCCAGGCGGTTGGCACCGTGGACCGAGGCGCAGGCGCACTCGCCGGCCGCGTAGAGCCCCGCCACCACCTGCTCCGAACCGGAGCCCACCGGCACCACCACCCGTCCGAAGCGGTCGGTGGGGATGCCGCCCATGGCGTAGTGGGCGGTCGGGAAGACCGGTATCGGCTCACGGATCGGATCGGCCCCGGCGAAGATGCGGCTCGACTCGCGGATACCGGGCAGGCGCTTGTCGATGACCTCCGCCCCCAGGTGGTCGAGCTTGAGCAGGATGTAATCGCCGTTCTCGCCGGCGCCGCGCCCTTCCTTGACCTCGGTGACGATGGAGCGCGACACCACGTCGCGGCTCGCCAGGTCCTTGGCGCGCGGGGCATAGCGCTCCATGAAGCGCTCGCCGTCTTTATTGACCAGGAAACCGCCTTCGCCGCGCACCCCTTCGGTGATCAGCATCCCCTTACCGGCGATACCGGTCGGATGAAACTGGTAGAACTCCATGTCCATCAGCGGGATGCCGGCGCGCAAGGCCATCGCGCAGCCGTCGCCGGTGTTGATATGGGCGTTGGACGTGGTGCGGAACACCTGGCCGCAGCCACCGGTGGCGAGCAGGGTCGCCTTGGCCTCGATCAGCAGCGGCTCGCCGGTCTCGATCTCCAGCACCAGTGCACCGGCAATGACCCCGTCCTTGTCCCGCACCAGATCCAGGGCGAAGAACTCGTCGAAGAAATGCGTGCGGGCGCGGATGTTCTGCTGGTAGAGCGTATGCAGGATGGCATGACCGGTGCGGTCCGCCGCGGCGCAGGTGCGCGCCGCCTGGTCGCCGCCGAAGTCCTGGCTCTGGCCGCCGAAGGCCCGCTGATAGATCTTGCCGTTGTCGAGCCGCGAGAAGGGGACGCCCGCATGTTCCAGCTCGTAGACGGTCGGGATCGCTTCCCGGCACATGAACTCGATGGCGTCCTGGTCCCCGAGGTAATCGGACCCCTTGACCGTATCGAACATATGCCAGTGCCAATTGTCCGGCAGGACATTGGCCAGGGCCGCGTTGACGCCGCCCTGAGCCGCCACGGTGTGCGAGCGGGTGGGAAACACCTTGGAGACCACGGCCACCCGCACGTCGGCGCTTGCGAGTTGCAGCGCCGCGTTGAGGCCGGCCCCGCCGGCGCCGATGATCAGGGCATCGAAGTGTCTGCTTGGGATGGACATGGTCTGATTACCCTGAGATTCCGGCCGTAACGTCGGCAATGACAATCGCTTTGAAGGCCCAGAGTCCGGAGCCGAGGAACATGAATGCGACGAGCGCGAGCAGGACCACCCGCACTCCCACCAACTTCACATAATCGAGCAGCACGTCGCGGAAGCCGACCCAGGCGTGGGCCAGCAGCAACGGCACGAAAAGCACCAAGGCGACACTCACCAGCGGGAGGGCCACCCAGGCGCGCAACTCCAGATAATCCGCCGGGGGGTTGAACAGGAAGTGGATCAGGAAATAGGTCATGAGGAGCGCGAGATAGACCGCGGTCACCCGCTGCACCGCCCACGCCATGATACCGGATGCTTGACGGCTCATCGTGCCACCCACCAAATCAGAACGAGGACCAGCGCCGCCAGTGCGGCGGCAATGACGATCAGGGCAGAGCGGCGCGAATCGGCCCGGTCAAGCCCGATATTCAAGTCCAGCAACAAATAGCGGACACCGGCGAACAGGTGATGGAGCAGACTCCAGGCCATCACGATCAGGCCCAGGCGCACGAACCAGTGATCGAAAAAGGCCGCGGTGGCGGCAAAGCCTTCCGGCCCCGACACCGCCTTATCGAACAGGTAGGCGCAGATCGGGATGGACAGGACCATCAGCACTCCGCTGATGCGGTGGAGAATGGAAACATAGCCGGTGGCGGGGAGTTTGATCCGCCATAGTTCCAGGAATACGGGTCTGGTCGATTGCATGCTTGGCCCTGTGTGGTGTGAGGCTGTCGAGTGCCGGCCCGCGACGGCCGGTGGTCCGCGTCTCAAGGCATCCGATCCTGATCCATCCGCCCTGACCGACGGGCGCGGCACATCCACGAACGGCCGGGGAGACGGTCAAGCTCCGGCACACGTAATGCGCCGAAGACCGGTCGCCCGGCACGCTGCCTGCCTCGAACGGGATGACCCGCGTGCTGTCGGGGACGCGCAAGAACCCTGGGGAACACCTGACCAGGGCACCCGGAGCCGTCCGGGGATGACGGCTGTTGTGCGACGCAGCATTGTATCGACCCGGCACAGACCTTAGCAATTGGATTTGTTACAGCTAAGACACTCAATGTTCACCATTGCGAAATGGGTGACATTGGGACGGGAGACTCGGTTCTCCGACCAGGGTGTGCCGACGACCGCGGTGCTTCCGCACGGCGCGGTCTTTGTCTATCCTCTTGGGAACCGACCCGACGCTGCGATCGGTCGCGACCGGATGGCAGTGCGCGGGATCAGAATCGTTGTTGCTTCACTTGACCTGACTTGAGCGGGAGAAGGTTCCGATGCTCACCGCCGTCGCCCTACCGATTGAACTGCCGGCTGTTGCGGTCCCCCGGCGCCACCCCATCACCGTGACCGAGTACTTCCGCATGGGCGAGACCGGCATCTTGGACCCGCAGGCGCGGGTCGAACTCATCGAGGGGGAGATCGTCGATATGCCGCCGATCGGCGCACCCCATGCGAGCAAGACCAATCGACTGCTCGACCTGCTGAGCGCCGCGGTCCGCGGTCAGGCCATCGTTTCCGCCCAGAACCCGGTCATCCTGGGCGAGCTGTCGGCCCCGGAGCCGGATCTTGCCTTGTTGCGTTACCGGGATGACTACTACGTGCAGGCACACTCGAAAGTCGACCAGGCGCTGCGGTTCCTCTGAGTCACGGCGCCGTTGCGCGGACGCGCCGATCACGGCGCGTCGAACAACTGCTCGCCCCGCTCGAGCCGGGCCGCCCGCAACAGCCAGCGGTGCAAGGTGACGTGATCACGGCAAGCACGTACGCGGGTCTCGAGCGGCGGGTCCACCGGGATGCCGCGGCCCTGTAGCAAGGCGAGAATGGCCTCGGCCAGGCCTTCCTCGCGTCCCTCTTGGCGCCCTTCCGTGCGCACCGCCTCCAGACTGTCATAGCCCTCGCGCTGCAGCAGATTGCGCAGCGTTGCCCGATGCCCCGCGGCACGATCGTACAGGGCCTCGACCGGGATCGGATTGCGCAGGATGCCCGGCGCCGCCAACACTTCGCCCGCCCCGA
>JACDZG010000152.1 GCA_013426805.1 Chromatiaceae bacterium | reverse complement strand
AGAGAAGGGTACAAGATACTCCTTGAAGGCACATCATGTCGAGGCCGCACCCCCTGCGACCCTGCGACGTTTCTTTGACGATGGGCGCGTCTGACAAGCGAATTTCAAGTATGTCATCGTCGGCGTAATAGATGGTTTTCATCTTCATTCCCATGGTTGGATCGCGCGTCCAAACCGCTCGCTGTTCATGGCTTGCTAACACTCGGTTTGCTCTCACGCACCCCAAAGCCGTGCCCTTCGCGCTCGTCGTAACGGGCGGCCTTTGGTGCTAGGTTTTTCACGTACAGGTCTGAGAATTCCGGTATAGCTTCCGGTCCGGGGTTCCTCTCTTGGTGCGGCTGCCGGTGCAATACTATGACATACCGTGCCCCATGTCCACGCGCCAAAACGAGCGAAAACGGGAGGTTACGAACGGGCGGCGGTATGCTCTGAAATACCCTGCAATGCGTGACCTGTTGATCATCCATCCACTAGCGGTGCTCCTCATGCTTGCGCTGGTTCCGCCCTTCGACCCCAAGCTGACCCAAGCCGCGCTGGTACTGGCCGGTCTGCCCATGGTCACCATCTTCCCCTTGCTCGCCCAGCGCTATGGCCAGGGCGAACAATGCGCCTCGGCGCTGCTGGTGGCCACACTGCTGTCATTCCTGACGCTGAATCTGGGGCTGTGGGCCTTGGGCGTGGGGGTTCGTTGCGGCTGTAAGCGAACGGGGCGAGACAGAGCGCCACGGCAAGGGGCCGCGCAATGAAGAGCAGCACTCCCGCTACCCCGGCCGCGGCCAGCACCTCACCGGTCAGTTGGTGGGGTGTGACCAGCACGCCCAGCAGCAGGAACATGACGATCTGGCTGAGCCAGGCCAGGCTGGCGTGAGTGACTTGCAGTTCCTCCCGATGGGCCGCGGCGGTGCGCTCCATCAGGACGGTGCCGCAGAGATAGACGGCCAGATAACCGCTGCCGCCGAGCAACTGGGTCCCGCCGAACAAGGCCAGGGCTCCGGCCAGGGCCAGCACGGCGGACAGTCCGCTGGCCAGCGGCAGTCGATTGATGGTCGCCGCCAGCGCCAGTCCGCCCAGGATGCCGGCCAGGGCGCCCACCCCGAGTTGCAGGGCGAAGGTCTGCGCCAAGGTCCAGGACAAGGCACCGCCCCCGGCACTCACGAAGCCGACCAGGGCGATGGTCAGAAAGATCGCCATCGGGTCGTTGAGCCCGGACTCCACCACGATGGTCTCGGTGACCCGCCCGCGCAGCCGGATACCGCGGCCTTGCAGCAGCAGAAAGGTGGCCGCCGCGTCCGTCGAGCCGATGACGGCGCCGAGCAGCAACGCCAGCCAGAACGGCACGCCGAACAGCCAGACGGCGATGCCCACCACCCCCGCGGTGATGAAGACACCCAGAGTCGCCAGGACCAGGGCCGGCCCCCAGCACACGCGGATATCCGCCAACTGGGTACCCAGGCCCCCGGCAAAGAGGATCACCGCGAGCGCAACGCTGCCGACGTCATAGGCGAGAACGAAGTCGTTGAACTCGAATCCGCCCGGTCCATCCTGACCGGCAAGCATGCCGATCCCTAGAAAAATCAGCAGGATCGGCGCCCCGGTGCGGTTCGCCAAGGGGCTGACCAACACGCTGAGCACGACCAGCCCGGCACCCGCCAGTAACGACCATTCCAATGTTGAGGACACGTCAAGGGCTCCGGGGACGGGATGGACCCTGATCATGCCATCTAAAGTCCGGCAGGTCATTGTTCCATCCAGTGACCTGGAGGCCAAGGCTTCAACCTTGGCTTGCCGATCCAAGGCTGAAGCCTTGGACTCCAAATGCACACGGCAGACCTTGCTGCCAACAGGGTTGTCGAGACCCGACGCAGCGACCAACGAGGTGGGCCATGCGTAACGATATAGCCATCGAAGGTGATAACTGGACGTAGGGGCGGGTTTCAAACCCGCCCCTACACCAAGGCTCTGTCCGGATATCAGGTACGAAGGCTATATGAGCAACCGCAACAGCCGCGGAAATGTCGGCGAGCAGTTCAACAGTTGGGTGGCCGCAGCCGGCAGTGTGCCGGCGGCGCGGCTGATGGTGGATGCACTGCGCTTATCCACTCGACGAGACTGGCGTAAGGATCGCGACGCCCTCCTGGCTCTCTATGGCGTCCCGGCCGGGCATTGGGTCCACTTGCATACGACCCAGCCGATCGAGTCGACTTTTGCCACCGTACGCCACCGCACCACCCGAACCAAGAACGGTGGAGATGAAGGAGGGTCAGCACACTCTGGGCCTCGCGCTTGCCGGAGAGTAGTTAGCGATCGATTTCGTGGTACGTCCCCGGTTTCCCCTGGATGATAATGATTACTTCAACCTTGTCATCGTTTACACCAAGGGAGACGAAGAGGCCGGAGGGGACATTACACGGGTTGTGAGAGAAATTGGTATCGGTCTCTGCGCGGCGGACGAGCGCCTCTATTACGAAGGTCCGGGTTATGAAATGGCGGTGCGGGACTTGAAGGAGTGGGAGGATGAGGACGAGAACGTCAAAGAGAAACTCTTGGATGCGATAGACGATTGGACTTACCTTAAGATTCGCACTTCACCGCCGGGGGATATCGAGTGGACGAGCGTTTGTAAGTGGCCTGAGATGCAGGAGCTTAAAGGGCTCGTCGATGGGGGGCCAAAGTCCGTCCGTTCAAAAATGAAGCTCTTCGCCAAGTGGGCGGTACACGAGAGGCAACAGTCACTTAGAAATAGGATGGCGTCAAAGGACTACACCGCCGTCTCTGTCGGTCCAGACCCACAAACCGGAACCAATTGGATCAGAACGAATCGGCTTTTTGTTACTGTAGTGAGCAAGTCCGATGATGAGGCTTCATCACTTCCGCAAAAGCTTCTGGCCGCACTGGAAGTTTGGGATCCTGAGCCGCACCGACTGTTGATGTCCAAGATGAGAGCCGTACTGGGGGAACGCGGCGTGCTTGCCGAGGCTGAAGTTCTCGACAACAAGTGCCTCCAGGTGGGATGGCTGAAGGAATTTCTCTCCGCGGACACCAATAGCCGATCCTGGAGTATTCACAATGCGATCAGTCGGCATTGGGAAGGTCTGGGAGACGCGATTCGGGAGGAAATCATGGGATTTGCCGAACGCTTGGGTGAGTTCTTGATTGCGCACGATCCCGACAGCGTAGTCAGCCGGTGGTACTTGTCCCTGGATCCGAAAGACGTATCCAGCCACATCAACCGCTATGCATGCAGCAAACCGGTTCGTGGAGGACACTTGGCGACCGGGCACGTGTTGCGCGTCGGCGACGGAAAGAAAGCGGATCAGTCTTGGCTTTGCCTCACGCCGGCGTGCGATTTGGAGCCGAACCGAACGAGACCCGGTTGGCCTAACAGGCTGGGAAGTCATCTCCCGTTCATTGCGGTGGAGTTGTTTCAAGCGAACCCGAAGGAAGCGCTTGCCCGCGCCGATGCGGGGAACTACCTCTTTCTTGAGATTGATGAACAGATCAGCGTTCTCAGCTTTACACCTTCGCCCAAGAAGGACCTCACCAAGGAGATCGAGGCAACTCCCAGCCCGAAGTGGGAACAAATGTTTGCTGCGGCTCAAGGCGTCTTCGATGGACCGGAGGGCAGGGCGCTGACAATTCTGCGGGCCGCGGAGGAGACGGTAACGACTGAAAGCGAAGAGCAGAGGACCCAGCTAAGGCTATATGCCTCTTCCGCATCAGTCGTAGCTCAACTTCGCTATGAGTACGCTCTGAACCTCCTCCATCGTCTCGGGGCAACTCTATCCAGGGTTGGCGTCGGTTTCGTGTCCATGAGCACGCTCTTTCCAGCCAATGGACAAGCTGACACCTAGGCAGCGCTCGGAGGTCATGTCGAAGGTCAAGGGACGGAATACCCTTCCGGAAGTTAGAGTCCGACAGGCGTTGCATGCGAAACGAAAAGTGCGTCCGCCTTGGACATCGCCGTCAACCGCTGTCTGAACAGCGAAACGCAGGCCCCACCGCACCCCAAACCGCGATAACCCTTGGGAAACGGCCAGGTCTTGGCTAAGATCACGTTCATGATCGGCCGGCCGCATCACACAGATGACTGCGCCCAGCCAGCACCATGCGGACCCCCGCGGATGACCGAACCCAGCCCCCGCTATCACACCGACCCGCCCGCCGAGCATCTCTCGGGCTCGATCGAGCGCGTGACCTTCCACAGCGAGCAGAGCGGGTTCTGCGTGCTGCGGGTGAAGGTGCGCGGTCAGCGGGACCTGGTGACCGTGATCGGCGCGGCGGCCAGCGTGACCGCCGGCGAGTATATCGAATGCGGGGGCCAGTGGATCAACGACCGTCAGCACGGGCTGCAATTCAAGGCCGCCGACCTGCGCTGCGTGCCGCCGAGCACGGTGGAGGGGATCGAGCGCTATCTGGGCTCCGGCATGGTGAAGGGCATCGGCCCGCATTTCGCGCGCAAGCTGGTGCGCGCCTTCGGTGAGCGGGTGTTCGACGTGATCGAGGACAACCCGGAGCGGCTGCTCGAACTGCCCGGCATCGGCCCCAAGCGTCAAGCGCGGGTGACCGGCGCCTGGGCCGAGCAGAAGGTGATCCGCGAGATCATGGTCTTTCTCCAGTCCCATGGGGTCGGCACCGCGCGGGCGGTCCGCATCTATAAGACCTATGGGGACGACGCCATCGCCCGGGTCACCGAGAATCCCTACCGGCTGGCGCTCGACATCCACGGGGTCGGCTTCAAGACCGCGGACGCCATCGCCCAGCGGCTTGGGATCGCCGCGGACTCCTTGATCCGCGCCCAGGCCGGCGTGCGTCACTGCCTGCAGGAAATCGCCGGCCAGGGTCACTGCGCCGCCTATCGTGAGGTCCTGGCCGCGCAGGCGGTCGCCCTGCTGGAGATTCCGGCGCCCATCATCGAGCAGGCGATCCGCGCCGAGGTGCGTGAGGAGCACCTGATCGAGGAACCGATCGATGCCCGCCCGGCGCTCTTCCTGACCCCGCTCCAGCGCGCCGAGCAGGGCATCGCCGTCGGCATTCGCCGGCTGCTGCTGCGCCTGCCGGTGTGGGGCTTCATCGACGCCGGACGGGCCATCCCCTGGGTCGAGGGGCGTACCGGGCTGGCCCTGTCGGAATCCCAGCGGACCGCGGTCGCGGCGGCCGTCAACGGCAAGGTGACGCTGATCACCGGCGGCCCCGGGGTGGGCAAGACCACGGTGGTGCGCGGCATCCTGGATATCCTCGCCGCCAAGGGCGTGGAGATGCTGCTGTGCGCCCCGACCGGGCGGGCCGCCAAGCGCCTGAGCGAATCCACCGGCCGTGAGGCGCGCACCATCCACCGGCTGCTGGAGTTCGATCCCAAGGCGATGGCCTTCAAGCGCGATCAGTATTCGCCGCTCAAGGCGCAGTTGGTGGTGGTGGACGAGTGTTCCATGGTCGATGTCGCCCTGATGAACCAACTGCTGCGCGCGGTACCGACCCAGGCGGCGGTGCTGCTGGTGGGTGACGTCGATCAGTTGCCCTCAGTGGGGCCGGGCTCGGTGCTCGCCGACCTGATCAACTCCGGCGCGGTGCCCACCTGTCGGCTGACCGAGGTCTTCCGCCAGGCCGCCGCCTCACGGATCATCGTCAATGCCCATCGCATCAATGCCGGACGGGTTCCCGAACGGCCGGACGACGGGCCGCCCGCGACCGATTTCTATCTCATCCACTGTCAGTCACCGGAGGAAATCCAGGACCGGCTGCTGCGCGTGGTGCTGGAGCGCATCCCGCAACGCTTTGGTTTGGATCCGGTGGCCGACGTGCAGGTGCTCACCCCCATGAACCGGGGTGGGCTGGGCGCCCGCGCACTGAATGTCTTGCTGCAACAGCGCCTCAACCCGGACGCCACCCCGCGCATCACCCGCTTCGGCTGGACCTATGCGCCGGGGGACAAAGTAATTCAACTGGTGAACAATTATGATAAGGAGGTCTTCAACGGCGACATCGGGCGGATTGCCGCCATCGACGCGGAGGAGGGGCTGGTGCAGGTGGAGGTCGACGGGCGACGGCTGGACTATGAACTGGGCGAACTCGATGAGCTGTCACTCGCCTATGCGACCACGGTGCACAAGGCGCAGGGGTCCGAATACCCGGCGGTGGTGATCCCGCTGGCGATGCAACACTACACCCTGCTGGAGCGCAACCTGCTCTACACCGCGGTCACCCGCGGCCGGCGCCTGGTGGTGCTGATCGCCGAGCCCAAGGCGCTGGCGATGGCCGTCAAGCGGGTCGGCTCCAACCAGCGGCTGACCAAGCTGCGGCAGCGCCTCGTCGAGGCTGTGGCGGCAGCCGGCGTGCTGGAGGATGACGCACTGTAGACGAGGACCTGACCGCAAGTGAACACGGTTGCGCGCGACAACGGACCCCGATCACCCATTCATCACCGACCCATGGTAGCCTCTCGTCCCTAGCAACCCCAGCGGAAACATTTCCATGCAGCAACTCACACCCGAAGGCCAGCACCTGGTCGCGGACCTGGCGAACCGCCACGGTTTCAGCACCGATGCCGTCACCCACATGCTCGTCGCCGTGCGTAACGGCAACGGGTCCATGGCCCAGTTCAGTCACCCGGAGTTCGGCGGCGGGGGGCAATGGATGCAGGGCGGCATGATCATGGTGGGCGACATGTTCAACAACATGCTCAAGGGCCGCGTGGACGCGCTGTGCAACGAACTCTCGGGCATTCTGGCCCGCCAGCCGGGGCTGCTCCAGACCGGCAGCTTCCAATCCCAGAGCCAGGGCGGCAGTGGTTACCAGACCCAAACCGCCGGCGGCTATCCCGGCCAATCGAGCCTCTTCGTACCGGACCCGGCCACGCACTGGTGGCCGGCCGAACTCGGCTCGCCCAGCGCCACCGGCGCCCAGAACAACGTGAAATATGCCTACTTCGCCAACGCCCGGCGCCTGGCGGTCGAGGCCGGCGGAGAGTGCTGGGTCTACGACACACTCGATCATCAGATCGGCGGTTTCTCACAGCAGCAGGGGGGCGGTTCATCCATTACCTTCACCAGTCAGTACGGCACCGTGAGTCTGGCGCACTTGCCCGTCGTGTCGCGCGGTCAGTCGCCGCGCTGACCGGTATTTTTCGATGAGAGGCGGTCAACCGTGAGGACCCACTCAGCAGCAAGGCCGGCCCGATCGCCACACCGGAGGCTGGGGCAGATTGCTCATGCCCGCACGCATCCGGTCATCAGCGCGCGGACCCTCGCGGGAGTGACGCTGCTTGCGGGTGCGCCCGCGGCCTGGGCCGGGGTGGCACTGGACACTGAGGGCTGGCCCGCCCTACTGGCCGCGGCCGTGGGGCTGCTGCTGCTCGTGTTCAGTGTGGTCGGTTTGTTTGCGATGCGCCAGGCCCGCGGACTTGCCGACACCTTGCGCCGCCGCGAGGCTGAGTGCGCGGCGGCGCAGCACCGGGCCGAGCAGAGCGAGCGCAGTGAACGTCGCTACGCGTCCGTGCAGCAGGAGGCGCAGGGCCGCCTGATGGCCCTGATCGCCGATGGCGCACCCTTGGCCGACCTGCTGGAGGCAGTGGCTTCCTTGATCGAGTCACTGGATCCTGGACTCGTCTGTTCGATCATGCTGATCGACCCGCAAACCCATCACTTACGGGTCGGGGCGGCGCCGCGGCTACCCGACAGCCTGATCGCCGCACTCGACAGCCGCGCGGTCACCGACGCCGACACCGACACGCCTGCCGACCCGGCCGCCCTGCGTCCGCTGGGCGAGCGGCTGGTGGTCGCGGACATCCTGTTTCACCCTTACTGGGAGTCGATCGCCGGGGCAGTCGAAGAGGCCGGAGTGCGCAGTTGCTGGTGCGAGCCGATCCGCGACGCCAAGGGCCGGATGCTCGGTTACGTCGATGTCTACTCGCGGGTCCCCGACAAGCCGGACGCGCAGCAGCGAGCCTTCATCGATCACGCGGTCTCGCTGGTGGCCCTGGCCTTGCAGCATGACCAGGATCGCAACGCCCGCCAATTGGCCGAGGAACGCGCCAGTCTGCTGCTCGAATCGGCCAATGAGGGGGTCTTCGGCCTCGACTTGGAGGGCGTGATCACCTTCATCAACCCCATTGGGGCACGCCTGCTCGGCTATGCCGTAGCCGACCTGGTGGGCCACGACAATCATGGGCTGATTCACCATCAGGCCGGCTACGGCAGCCCCATCGCGGCCTCCGACTGCCCCATGCTCGCGGTCATGCGCACCGGCGAGCCCATTCGCGTCGCGCACGAGGTCTGGTGGCGGCGGGACGGAACGTCCTTTCCGGTCGAGTACCGGGCCGCCCCCATCCGCAGCCATGGGACGATCGTCGGCGCGGCCGTCATCTTCAACGACAGCACCGAGCGCGATCGGCAGGAGCAGCGCATCCACCGACTCGCCTACTTCGATGGGCTCACCCATCTGCCGAACCGGGAACTGTTCAAAGCTCGCCTGCAAAAGCGCCTGAACTCCGCCCGCCAGGGCGATCAAGGATTTGCACTACACTTTTTGGATCTGGATCGCTTCAAGGACGTCAACGACACGCTGGGACACCCGGCCGGTGACAGCCTGCTCAAAGAGGTGGCCGAGCGCCTGCGCGCGTTGGTACGGGCGACCGACACGGTCGCGCGTTTCGGCGGCGATGAGTTCGCCGTCATCCAGCCGGACGTCCGCGAACTGACGGATGCCGCCACGCTCGCCGACAAGATCGTCACCGGACTGGCCGCGCCCTATTGGGTCGCCGACCGCGAGATCCAATGCGGCGCCAGTGTCGGCGTCGTGCATGTGGCGGGCGCTGAGCTGGACCTGGAGACCCTGCTGGGACGCGCGGACGTGGCACTCTACAAGGCCAAGCGCAACGGGCGCGGGCGTTACGCCTTCCACACCGATGAGATGACCCGTCAGGTGAGTCGGGACACCGCGCTGATGGACGCCCTGGATCAGGCGGTGCGCAACGGCGAACTCTTCCTGCACTTCCAACCTCAGGTCGAACTGGCCTCGGGGCGCATCACCGCGGTGGAAGCCCTGGTGCGCTGGCACCATCCGCACGAGGGCGTCATTCCCCCCGCGGACTTCGTGCACCTGGCCGAGCGCCGCGGGCTGTTTCAATTGCTCGGCGCCTGGGTGCTCTCGACTGCCGCCGCGCAGGCCCGCCGCTGGCACGACGCCGGATTCGCGTTCGGCCGAATCACCATCAATGTCTCGCCCCAGCAGGTGCGCAGCGGCAGCCTGGCGGATGACCTGATCTCGACCACCCAAGAGCACGGCATCGCGCCCGCCCTGCTGGGGCTGGAGTTTACCGAGACCGCACTCCTGGAGTACGGCGAACACCATCGCATCCAGGTAGCCGCCCTGCGCGATGCCGGTGTCCACCTGACCGTGGATGACTTCGGCACCGGCCTGTCATCCCTGACCCATCTGCGCCGCGGCGGAGTCAGCACGCTCAAGATCGACCGCCAGCTCGTCCACGGCATCTTCGACGATAAGGACGCCGTCGAGATTGTGCGCGCTGTCCTCGCCGTCGCCGCAGCCCTGAACCTGGACACCGTCGCCGAGGGCGTCGAGACCTCGGCGCAAGCCGCGCGGCTCGCGTCCTTGGGATGCCACTGCGGCCAGGGGCGGTTGTTCATCCCGCCATTGGAACCCACTGCACTGGAGCCTTACCTGGCCCGCGAGGTGATCACGCCGGCGTCAACCGATGACCAGGATCGATTTCAATGATCTCGGTCGCCGCCTACCTGGAAAACGAAAAAGTCGCTGACCTGCGCAGTGAGTACGTTAACGGCCGCTGCCTGCCCATGGTCGGTGCCAGTCGGCGGCACGACCAGATCTGCATGCGCCTTGCCCAGCTCCTGGCGGATCACCTCAACGGCTCGGCCTGTCGCCTGTTCCGCCCGACGGTCAAGGTCCATATCCAAGGTCCGGCGGACGAACGCTTCTACTACCCCGATCTGCACGTCGCCTGCGGGGAAGTCGCCGAGCACCCGGACTATCTGGATGCGCCCAGTCTGATCATCGAGGTCTTGTCGGCGGCGAGCGCGTGCCGCGACCGCGAAGAGAAAGCCCCGGCTTACTGCCGCATGGCCGCGCTCGAGGAGTTGGTTCTGGTCGCCCACGATGCGCCGCGCGTCGAGGTCCGGCGCCGCCGCGACCAGTGGGCGCCGGAAATCCTGGTCGATGCCGGAACGCTGGATCTGACCAGTATCGGCGCTGTCATTCCGTTGAGAAAGATTTTCGGAGGGCTGACGCCGAGGGGAGATAAGGAACCGCTCACCTAAAGCGCTGGTTTCCGATATCCTGCACCCCCAAAACCGTCAGATACTCAGGATGAGCTGGCAGGATCGTCCGGAAATAGCTCCTGCTCTGATCAAAATCGAACATCGGCGGCGGCGAACCGTTTTGCTGCATCGCCCGCTTCACCCGTGGAATGCCGGTACCCCGTGCCTCCGCCAGCTTCAGCTCCTTCAGAAACTCCCCGATACGACGATTGCGGGCGGGGACAGGGGGCAACGACACCTGCCCGTCGAAATGATAACGCTCGATACCCGGCACCGGTCCGGGATAGCTGATGATCTCCATGCGATCACGGTAAATATAGACCTTGATCGGCTCGGGCTCATTCTCATAAGAGCGATGGTAAACGGCATTGACGAGAACCTCTCGCACCGCCAGGCTGGGATAACTGACCCAATGGGCGGCCTGTGCCAGATCAGGCAGTTTCTGAATGAGCCGGACGGATAGGTTATCCAGGTAACCCAGACACTCCCTGAGTTGCTCCTGGATGGGGCGCTGCGCAAAAACCGTTTCTTCGATCAAATCGCCGGCGGCATCTGCGGAAAACTGAACGACCTCGATGCGGGCGCCCGGGAACCATTGCTCCGGGTTCTGACTGAAGAACAGCAATCCGATATTACGCGGTACATCATGACCGTTCACGGGTTCGGCAATCCGCAGATTGCGGTACAACGTTTGGGTATCCGGCTCATCCACCAATCCGCTACCGACGTCGTGCAAGAACTCTCGCACCTTGGTTTCACGGATATCCAACACGCTGGTTTGCAAGGCCCGCCGGTCATCGAACGGCACGCGTGCGGTGAGCTGCATCAGTTGGGTCTTCAATTCGGCCTTGGAGTCGGCGTCGACGGTGCTCGATCCCAAGCGAATAAAATACTTGCGCGCGACGCCTTGCTCGGACGACGCGGGCGCCTGGTGCGGACGCATCTGACTGCCGGGCGCCCAAACCACCAAGATCGACCGACCGCCAACCACCTCCGGCGACACCACGGGCTGGTAAATGGGATCGATGGTATTGCAGCGACCGCGAATCCACTGTTGAGCACGCGCGAGATCCCCAGATGCAAGCCCCTTGGGCGGCATCACCGCTACACCGTCCTGTTCGCCGACTCCGATCACCACATAGCCGCCGTTCAGATTCTGAAAATCATTGGCAAAAGCGCAGATCGTGCGAATGACTTGCGATCCGGTCGTCTGCTCGTCCCAGCTTGCCTTCAGCTCGATGCGGGCGGACTCGACACCTCGGCAATGCAGCAGGTCTTCGATATTGATCGGAAGAATCGACGGCATGAAGGGATACTCAGATCACTCTCAAGGGAAACAGGCCAACGGGTTTGGCACCTTCCGCAAACAGGAGTCTAACTTAAACTGGCCTTGATCATCGGTCCGACCACGGACAGCGGTCGGTCGGCTCGCCGGCCGACCAAGCACCGCCGCGATCTCCGTCAACTCCGGGCTATCTAAGTCGTGATGCCAGCGGAATACGCTAATCATACTATACTTCTTATTTACGGGTTTTTCGCTTCTTAACGAATCCTCATTCGGCAGTAAAAACTTTGATATTCAGTTATTTATCACTATTAATCTGAGTAAATGTACCGTAAAAAATGGCATTTGATGAGTATATGCTTGGTGGAATCGCTGCGCTTGCCCCACCACCCGCCAACTGGAGGAACACCCATGACCTCGCCAACCAACCACGACCGTCCGACGCCGCGCCGACCGCGCGGGGCGCGCATCGCGCTGTATTTGATACTTTTTCTGACCATTACCCAAGCCGCGGCCGGGCTGACGGCGCCCGCCGCCGCGGCGTCGGCCAACGCTGCCGCTCTGCCCGAGCAGGTGGACGCCGCGGGCTGGCTGACCGTGCGGGTGAACCTGCGCGTGCCGGCGCCGGGCGCAGCGGCGGCGCCCGCCGCTGGGCAGGATGACCTGGAGCAGACGACGCAGGACCTGCTGTTCACCTTGCCCGCCGGGTCCTATGAGGGGGTCGAGCGCGCCGCCGGGTCAGCCCGCCTGACCCTGCGGGTCAATGCCGCCGGGCTGGATGCGCTGCTGCGCTCGCCCTGGGCGGCGAGTGTGGCCACGGGTAGTAATCCGGAGATGCAGCGGCTGGCTGCGGGCAGTTATCACAGCCTGGCCCTCAAGCCCGACGGCAGCCTCTGGGCCTGGGGTTCCAACTGGTCTGGCCAGCTCGGCGACGG
>JACDZG010000331.1 GCA_013426805.1 Chromatiaceae bacterium | reverse complement strand
CAGACAGAGACCGTCTGAGCTAAATTGAGTAACTTGTTAGTGAACCTTCACCTAGCAGCTAAAACAAGAACCCAAGTCGTTAGATTACCACAAAAATTACAATTTTGTACTGCGGTAACAAAAGTGCTAAAATTTCCGGTTGAAAGTAAAATATCGATCAAGAGGCAAAATTATGACTTACAGAGCAATTGACATTGCAAACTGGTTTATAAGCCAGTTTGACATAGAGTCGGGTGACGTAATAACCCACTTAAAGTTACAGAAGCTTTTGTACTTCTCCGAAGCTTGGTGCCAGGTTATTCTCGAAAAAGAACTTTTCTCTGAAAACCTAGAGGCGTGGGCGCACGGCCCTGTTGTCCGCGAAGTTTTTGATGAGTTCAACGGAGCCGGCTGGGGGCCATTAAGCGCCACGGACGATATTATTTCCTTAGATCCCGATACAACCGCGGTATTGGTTCAAGTTTTAGACGCATATGGAAGTTTATCTGCGAAAACACTTGAGCACATGACTCACCAAGACCAGCCATGGAAAGATGCAAGAGGCTCATTGGCGCCGGAAGCTAGGTGCTCTAACGTCATCCCCAAGGACAGAATAAAAGAATACTTTTCAGAAAAATATAAAAGTGATCTGTAGAATGGCTGCGCCCCGGAAATCTATACCAAAAAGCAAAATTAGGGACGAGGCTTCTAGTAGTCTCACTGTCAGAGCGAACGAAAAAGATATAAAGATCCTTGGCTTAATTGCTGGAGATGCAAAATCAAGCGGGACCGTGCTTGAACTGCATCCATATGTTGCACTTAAATACTTTAGAAGCACCTGGCAGTGTTTCTCAGACTGGACTCCAAGTGAGTTGAAGGAGTTTTCCAAATTTCTAGAGTCGCTGCAAAATAACACATGGGGCCAAGTGTACAGCAGTGGCGGCAAAATACCAAAACATGGTTTGGCATATACGAAATACGAAATTAAAGATGTAAAGTCTAGAGCGATGAAGAGTAGTCTTGAAGCTGTTAAGAGCGAAATTTCTGAAGATATAAACTTCTTCGAACTCAGAGTAAACCAAAATAAACTTAGGGTTCATGGTTTTCAGTCGCAGTCAGTATTCTTTTTGGTCGCCCTGGACAGAAACCACGAAGCATTTCCTTTCTAGCTACCTGTTCGCGCTATTCAGTTAAAAGGCAAAAAGCCTAACTAGCGCCTCAACCCGAGCCCGGCCCTCAGCATTTGAGCTAGCCCTCTAGGTCCTAGGGGGCCGGGCCGGGTTAGGCTTTGATTTGGACTAAATAGTAATAGAAACAAGCGCCGACCTGAGTCATTGCGCACCCGACG
>JACDZG010000151.1 GCA_013426805.1 Chromatiaceae bacterium | reverse complement strand
GATATTCGTCGATCTCGGCCCCGTGCTCCCGCAGCAGTTGAAGGACGTAGGAAAAGGTCCGTGGGGCTTCTCCGGCGTAGCCGGAGGTGAACCCGGACTTGACCGCGACCTTGTCGTCCGACTCCAGTGCCAACAGCAGGGCGTGGCGGTCGGTTGCGGTCAGGATATCCGCCCTGCGGATCGCCAAACCGCCCTGAAGCAGGGTGACTACCGCATCCAGGCAGGGCTTGGTGTAGGGGCTGCCCAGGTACGAGAGGGGGCGCGTTATCATTCCGGCTGATTCGCATACTCGTTCGCCGTCCTCAGTGGTGTCCCGCCGGTGTCGGCCCCCGGCTGCGCCGACGCGTATTGACCGGCGCTCGGATAGGACTCCGGCGTTGCCGGCGTTGTTTGCCATCGTCTGCTTGATGATGCATCGGCTGCGTGACTGCTGGGCGTCCTTGCCGCGCTCCACCGCCTGGTACCTCAAGCCGCAGGCCACCTTTTCCGACCAGACCTTCGTGTAGGGGCGGGTTTGAAGCCCGCCCCTAGGTCCGGTTATCACGTCCGAAGGCTATAACCGCTCCGACATGACATTCCGGCGACAGTTTACTCAATAAAGACCTTGTAGCGGGCGCAATCGATAAAGCCTGTCAACGCCGTCGCCGCGTGTGGCGTTCACTCGCTTTTCTCTCCCGGCTTTGGTCGGGGGTCATCGGGGTTCCTGAACCGTGGCCAAAGGGGGCCGAGGATCTACACGCTTGCCTGGGTAGTCCTTGACCCGGCCAGCAGCATGCCGACCTGCGCGAGCGCCTCGGCCGCGCAGGCCGCGGGGCTCGCGTCCTCGTAGACCGCGGGGCGCAGGGCCTGGGTATAGAGGGCGAAGATGGCCCGGACGGCACGCGCGATGTCTAACTCCTGACTGAGCTCTCCGGCCTCACGGGCCTCGGCGAGGATGCGTTCGAGTGGTTCCAAGCCCGCGGCCAGGGAGTCCCGGTTGTGGCGTTCCGTCTCCTGTGACCACTGCCAGTAATAGGCTTGCATGACGGCGAGCAGGGCGGGGGAACGCAGGTCGTAGTCGACCCAGATCCCGATCAGTCTGCCGATGCGCTCCAGCACCGGCCCCGGGGTCGCGATGGCGGCCCTGGCTTCCTCGGTTTGACGGGCGTTGCTCGCGGCGAGGATGGCATACAGCAGCCCGGCCTTGGCCTCGAAATGGGCATGGATCAGCCCGTGGCTCACCCCCGCCTCCCGGGCGATCTCCGTGACCGACACCGCGTGATAGCCGTGCGCGGCGAACAGGCGTCCGGCGATCTCGATCAGCCGTGCACGGGTGGCCTCCGCCTGGAGGTCCTTGGCGGTGGGTCGTCGCGATGGGGGACGTGGTTGCAGGCGCATGGCACGATGATGCCTTGATCGTGAGGCATGTCAACGACTATAACATTGACAATGTCATTAACAATGATAATATAATCGCTAGCGTGATCGGCCCGCCCCGGCGCCCGCCCCGTGACCCAACCACCACCTGCTTAGGAATGATTGCCCATGAAGCCAACCCGCCCGATGCTGCGCAAGGCCCGACCCTGTCGATCGATCCTGACGGCGCTCCTGGCGCTTCAGGCCGCACCCGCCCTGGCCGGTGTGAGCGATGGCCTGGTCCGCTACCTCCCGTTCGACGGCTCGCTGCAGGACTTGAGCCCGCAGGGCGCCCATGCGACCTTGTTCGCGGGCACGGCCAAGTACACGCCGGGCCGGCTCGGCCAGGCGGCGGCCTTCGCCAACAACGGGGCGACGGGGAGTGGGCCGAGCGATTGGGCCGCCTCCCTGGGCGATCTCGAATCCGTCTATGCCGGGAGCTTCAGCGTCTCGCTTTGGGTGCGGACCACCGCGACGGCGGACGCCGCCCTGCTCGGCAACAAGAATTGGACCTCGGGGTCCAACCTGGGCTGGGTTCTCTCCACCCTCGCGAACAAGAACCTCAATTTCAATACCAGCGGCGGGACGCGCCGTGATGTGAGCCTGAACCCACCGTTGGCGGACGGGTCCTGGCACCTGGTGACTCTGGTCTTCGACCGCGCCGCCAACGGGGTGATGAGCTATGTCGATGGGGTGCTCAAGGACAGCCGCGGCCTCGCGACGCTGGGTACCGCCTCCCTGACGCCGTCCCCGGCCTACGCCACCCTGGTCGGCGCGAGCGGCCCCGGAACCTGGGCCGGCACGGGCGACCTGGATGACTTGGGCGTCTGGTCCCGGGCGCTCAGCGCCGCGGAGGTGGCCTTGATCTACCAGCAGGGCCAGCAGGGTCTGCCCTTGGTCGCCGGCCCCGACACCGCCGCCCCCACGGCCCCGACCAACCTGGTCGCGACCGTCGCCGGCGCTCAGATCAACCTGACCTGGACCGCCGCCACCGACAACGTCGGCGTCACCGGCTACCGCGTCTTGCGCGACGGGACCCAGATCGGGACGTCCGCCGCGACCGCTTACACCGACACCGGACTCGCGGCCGGCCGGACCTACAGCTATACCCTGATCGCCGTCGACGCCGCCGGCAACGCCTCGCCCGCCAGCAACGCCGCGGCCGTGTTCCTGGGCGACGCGGCCCCGCCACTCACGGTAGGCCTCGCCAAGTACCTTCCCTTCGACGGCAGCCTCGCCAACTGGGGGACAGACCCAGGTGACGGGGCCCTGTTCGCCGGGGCCGCCAAGTACACCGCCGGGCGTTTCGGTCAGGCGGCGAGCTTCGCCAACAACGCCGCCGCGTCCACGCCGCCCAGCGACTGGGCACTGTCGCTCGGCGACCTGGAGCCCCTCTACGCCGACGACTTCACGCTGTCACTGTGGGTCAAGACCACCTCCACCGCGGACGCCGGGATCCTCGGCAATAAGAACTGGGCCTCGGGCAGCAACACCGGCTGGGTGGTCAGCACCTACGGGGGCAAGAACCTGAACTGGCGCGCCGCGGGCGCAAGCCGCCGCGACCTGTCCCTGAATCCGCCCTTCGCCGACGGGACCTGGCACCTGGCTACGTTGGCGTTCAGCCGCGGCGACAACCAGGTGGTGAGCTATATCGACGGCGTCGTCCAGGACACGCGTAGCCTTGACGACGGGACCGGTGCCGGGTCGCTGAACGCCGGCTTCCCGACCCTGGTCGGCGCCAGCGGCCCCGGGACCCTGGCCGCCAAGGCCGCCGTGGACGACCTGGCCGTCTGGTCGCGGGCCCTGAGCGCGGCCGAGGTAGCGCGTCTCTACCGCCTGGCCCAGCAGGGCATCCCGCTCGGCGTCCAGCAGACCCTGGAAGCGGTGCCGCCGGTCTTGACCCTTGAGGCCCAGGCCAAGCGGGTCCTGCTCCAGTGGACGCCCTCTCAGGTGGAGGTTGGAGCCATCGTCTACCGCGTCTACCGCAACGATGTGAAGGTGGCCGAGACCACCGGGACCGCCTACACGGACGGCGCCGTCGCCCCCGCCACGGCCTACGGCTACCGTGTGGAGGCGGTCGGCCCCGGCGGGCGCACCCTGGCGAGCACCAGGGTCGCGGCTACCACCCTGCCCAATCAGGCCCCGGCCTTCTGGGGTCTCGGCGGGCACTATCCGGTCGCCGCAGGCGCCGCGGCGGGCACCGCCCTGGGCGAGGTCAAGGCGGTGGACCCGGACGGGGACGCCGTCACCTATCGCCTGGTCGCGGGCACCGGGGTCGCGGTGGACGCCGACACCGGCGCGCTACGACTCACCGCCGTTCCGAGCCTCGCCGACGGGGCCCAGCGGGTCATGACCGTCGAGGCAAGCGATGGGGTACTCGCCAGCCAAGCCCAATTCAGTCTGCTCGCGGTGCCGGCCGATCGCCTCGCCCATGTCGGGGTCAGCCGCGAGGAGTGGCTGAGCATCAGCGGCGACCAGATCGCCGATCTGACCGGTGCCGCGCGCTTCCCGACCCGGCCCGACACGGTCTCGACCCTGACCGACCTGGCGACACCCAAAGACACTGCCACGCAGCGCGGCAACCGCCTGCGCACCTACCTGCGCCCGGCGCAGAGCGGGGCCTACCGGTTCTGGATCTCGGGCGACGACGCGGCCGAGCTATGGCTCGCCGCCAACGCCGATCCCGACACCCTGGACGCGAGCCCGCTCGCCAGCGTCCCGGATACGACCGCGGTCAACGCCTGGGAGATCTTCCCGAGCCAGCGCAGCGTTGCGGTCAACCTGGTCCGCGGCCAGGTGTACTACGTCGAGGTTCTGCACAAGCAGGGTTGGTACAGCGAGCATGTCGAGGTCGCCTGGCAGGGCCCGGACATGACCGCCCCGACGCTGATCGGCGGCAGCGCCGTCCTCGCCTTCGACGCCCTGGACGCGACCCCGCCCAAGGCCCCCGAGACCCTGGCCCGGCTGCGGGTGGATGCCGACGGCGTCACCCTGTCCTGGAGCAAGGCCGCGGATGCCGGCGGCATCATCCAGTACCGCATCCTGCGCGACGGGGTCCTGATCGGCAGCGTCGACGGCAGTGTGCACAGCTTTACGGACCTGGGGATCAGCGGCGTTCACGAGTACGCGGTGATCGCCGTGGACGGCTACGGCAATGCCTCGCCGCCGACCCGCCTCGCCGGGGTCGACGCCGGCCAGGCCATGGACGCCGTCGCGCAGGCACTCGCCAGCGGGAACCCGGCCTATGTCCTGGACCCCATGGCGCTGGTGGACGCGGGCCTGGCGGAGATCGCCGCGCGCCGCGCCGCGAGCCAGTCCTTCTTCGCCAGTGTTTATCCCGCGGGCACGGCTGTGGCCTACGCTCCTGGCCAGTACAGCCAGCAGCCGACTCCGACGGGCGCCAACGTCAGCATTCAGGTGCTGCTCCCCGGCAACCAGGGCGATCCCCTGGCGCTCGCCGGGACGGCGCGGGGGACGCGCTTCGCCGCCTACGGGAGTGTGCCGCCGGCGTTCTTCCAGTCCGGGAAACAGACCGGCTATCAGGAGCCCTTCAAGCGGGTGCTGGCCTGGCTGCTCACCGGCTCGCCCGGTTCGGTCGCCAGTCTCGCCGGAGCGCACCGCGCCGCCCTGGTCTTCGCCGATTCGGCGAGCAGCACCCGTAACTGGCTGAAGGCTCAGACCTTCGGCGGTCAGGCCAACCAGTGGACCGTGACCGACTGCACCGCACCGGCCACGGTCGCGGCCTGCATCGCCAACCAGGAGATCCTGATCCTCGGCCACGCGGCCGGCGATGCCGAGGCCCCGGCCATCCTCGCCGCGGTCGAGGCAGCCCTGGCCCGCGGGGTCCCGGTCCTGCATCTGCACGACTCCTGGGGCAGCAACGCCCTGAGCAACGGTCTGGGCGAGCTGCTCGGCTATGCGCTGCCCTACGGCGGCAACTGGTGGGACAATGACGCCGCCAACTGGTCCGACGGCCTGGCGCTCGCCGCCGGGGCCGACGCGACTTCGGGTCATGCCCCGCTCCAGACGCTGCTGACGCACTTCAAGAACGGCGACTGGTCGGTGGATCTCAGCAGCAGCGATTCCGCCTCGCTCCAGTCCGCGTTCTACGACGGAGCCCGGGAGACCCTCAAGACCCGTCTCAATGCACTGGACAGCCGCGGCTTCGACCTCTTCGCCGAGCCCAGCGCCTCAATCAGCTCTTGGTCCTGCTCGGCGACCTGTACCGGCGCGACATCCGCTATCCCATGGATGCGGCGACCACGCCCCAGGACGCGTGGCTGCGCGCCTATTTCGCCGATCACGCGGTCTACAACAACCGGGCCATCGCCCCCGCCCAGCCGGATTTGGGGAGCTTCTCCCGGCCCATCCCGTTTGATGTGCCGCGCTTCACCGAGATTCGCTCCTTCGCGAGCCGCGGTGACGAGCACTTCACCGCCGCCGGCGTCTATGCCCTCCCGGGCCAGACCTTCACGGTCGAGCGCCTGGACGACAGTGACCAGGAGGTCGCGATCGGCATCAACTCGCTGCGCAGCGGCTCCACGCACGAGTTCGATGCCTACGGCTACAGCCGGCCCAAGTACCTGCGCTCGGCCTGGATCGCGATCCGCCCCGGGCAGACGCTGACCCTGACCAGTCCCTACGGCGGTCCGATCCAAGTCCAGCTCGAGGGGGCAGCCACTCCGGCGACGGTCGAACTGCGCGTCAGCGGCGTGGGCCACCACCCGGTCTGGGACGGACCGGCCAGTACCCAGGCTTTCGAGGACGGCCTGACCAAGGGCGATTACGACTGGGCGGAGTTTCTCACCCCCGGCTTTGAGATCCACTCCACCCGCGCGTATCTGCTGGAGACCTTGAGCGGGACCCTGACCAACACCCCGGAGCAGCTCGCCGCGGTCACCTGGCGCTACTTCCACCAGGCCATCTACAACCTGGCGGGGTTCATGGGGGACGACCTGGCACCGAGTGCGCAGGTGCTGGCGGTGTGCGCCGCCAAGGGCTGGGACTGCACCGACCCCGCAATCCACAGCCTGAACGGCATGCAGCACATGAACGCGGACCAGGCGACCTGCGGCGCCGGTTGCTCGGGCAATCCCTACGACGCCTGGTGGGCCTTCGAGCCCTTGAGCTGGGGCGATGCCCACGAGGCCGGGCACGGGCTGCAACGCGGCCGGCTCAAGATCTATGATGGTGCCTCCGGGGAAGTCAGCAACAACATCTTCCCCATCCACACCGTCTATGAATGGAACCGGGAGCACCCCGAAGCGCCCCAGACCGGCCGCAGGCAGGATCAGGACGGCGTCTTCGCCATGCTGAAGACCGCGCTCGGTGAGGCCGATCCGGTCGCGTCTGCCCATCAGACGCTGTGGGTGAACGGCGATGTCTTCTGGCGCCTGCAGTTCTATCAGCAGCTCGTGTTCCAGGCCCATGATCTGCCCCAGTTCGGGGATGGCGGCTGGGACCTCTACCCGCTGCTCTACCTCCAGGAGCGGCTGTTCGGCGAGGTCCTGGACGACGACGCCGCCTGGGCCGCCAACCAGGCCAAGCTCGGTTTCTCACACTATGACCGTGCCGCCGCCGCGGCGATGACCGGCAACGACTTCATGCTGATCGCGGTCTCGTGGCTCACCGGGCTGGACCAGCGCCCCTTCTTCGACCTCTGGGGCGTGACTTACAGCGCCGCGGCGGCCGGCCAGGTGGCGAGCTTCGGCTACCCGGCGGCGGAGCGGCGCTTCTATGTCCTGCCCAAGGCCGCCGACGGGAACCGCTATGGGAGCATGGATGCGGTGGGATCGGTGTTGGTGACCGGCGGCGCCGTGTTGCCGTAATACGCGACCGCCGCCCCTGGCTGGACGGCCGGGGGCGGGGCGGCTTGTGACCCATACTGCCGGGCGCTATCGTCCGATCCATGATCAAGGGCTTGCGCGATCGGGCGGCAGAGCGCAGCTGGCGGTAAACTTAGAGTCTCCTGGCAAGCTCGCGACCGTGGTTAGTCCGCCGATTACCCGCCGTCCCGGGAAGCCTGCATCGGAGTACGATGCGCCAGGTAAACGGCTCAATCGGGTGACTGCGAGGGCGCGTCCGCGCAATGTGCCTGGGCAACCAATGTCTTGGCCCAGCTCAACACGGCCAGCGCGAAGCTGTCGGCTTTCGCCAGCGTCACAAGCTCCATCGGTTGCTCGTCGTAGCGGAAATCGACCGCATAGGGGTTCAACCGACGCAGCTCTCGCGGCTCGATCGGTATGGTAATGTCCTGGTTATCGAGCAAGACGGCGAGCGACTCCAGATTGTGAGTGCGGGGATAGGCGAGTCGATTTAAGACCAGGACGGCTTTGAGCGCCTTCTCTACCGATTGCTGCGCATGAAATCCGGCTGCGGCGGAATCCGCGTCCGGATGATGGGCAAGGATCGAAAAGGTCCCGTAGTCCCGCGCGGCTAGCCGTAACAGCCGTTCGGCCTCCTCAATGTAGGGAGTCATGCAGCACTCGTCCCTCCTGTCGTGCCCGATGGAGCAGGGTACCCGGCACTTGGCTGCGCCGCTCGAACTCGCTGAGCGGATAGATCAGCAGATCGACGCCGATACCGGGCTCCAGCGACCCCAGCGCATCCATCAGGCGCATGTATTCCGCCCCCCGGTCCGGTACCTCGCGCTCGATCACCATCAGGTCGAGATCCGATCCGGAGTTCGCCGTACCGCGCCCATAGGAGCCGAACAGGATGACCCGCAGCGGCGAGGACGCCGCGGCAACGAGACGGTCGATTGCGGAGTTGATGGTGTCCTGGTCAAGCATATCCTCACATCCTCGAAATATCGCTGATCGACCGCTGGCCGCCTAACAACTCAATAAAACCCAATGGTCTGGGGTGTTCTTCGTGCGATGCGGTTAGGTTTGGCACGGTCGGTTCGCGCCGACTCGGTCGGAGCCCCATTGTCTCTTATTCCGGCGACCCGCTCAGTTCTCGCTCAGTTGACACAGGATGATTTTCACACATCAGATCTGACAAACACTCAGGATCTAACGCAAATGTTGAGATCATCAAGCGTCGGCTGCCGAATGGGTAAGATAACGTCACCTCCACCATGGCAGCGAAGGCATGCGTATATATTGAATCGTCTTGCAGATACCGTAGCAAGTCGCTCGGCCCAAACTCATCTCCTGCCCAGCGCGAATAACACCTTGTCGTCTCGTTAGCCACTTTCGGAGAGCCGCTGATTATGACCTCTTCAACCAATCCGGAATCAATAAAATTCACCATCTCGTAGCCGTTTCTCACCGGATGCGACCCGATTCGGTATCCTGAGAATAGACGGTTTCCGAGCACGATACAAGTGAGAATCTCCAAATTTTGCGGTAGTGGCCAGCCTAGCTCGTGCAGGAGTTTGCCTACCGCCCCCGGATCTGTTAACAGGCCCTTCATCTTATCAAGCTGGTCCCGTGCGCGCTTTATGTGCTCAAAGCTGGTTCTGAGTTCGTGCGCCCCGCATGGGTGGAAAGGACTCTTGCACTCGCCAAGCAGGAGATAGGGACCAACGAGAGCGACGACATCGATTTCGATTGAGATACCGTTCGCCTTGAATTTCTTGTTCACTTCTACGCGACTGGATTTCTGCTTCAGGATTCCCGCAAGCGCCAGAGTTAAGCAATCTCTGTCGTCTGTGTCGCCTTTCTTCTTGTGCGCATAAAGCAGATTCCTGACAAGATCGGATCCGCAGAAGATGTTTAACGGGAGCATATAAGCGTTTCCGGTACGCACCATCGGTCGATACTGGATATCGAAGACGTCCCGCTTGTCGCCACTCCAGTAGTCGATCAAAGCGATAAATGACTTGGCTGCACGCTCGTCGACGCAGCGCGAGAGAAGGGTTTCAAGGTCCGCGCGCTCGAACACTGGCACAATCGAGTTTAGTACGACTTGAAGGTCAGAGTCGACCAGTGGCCGCAATGTTGCGTCAACCAGCTTGCGGATCAAGTCCAACAGCCGCTGAATCTTCAGTATGTCGCGTAAGGTCAAATGCTCGCCGAGCCGATGCTGCAATAATAAATCCGGAGGCAACGCATAGGTAAGATCTTTGGATGCCGCCGACTTCAGGCTCATGGCGTCTTCGAGAAAAAGGTTTTCGCCTTTGAATAAGGCGTAAAACTCTTCGGTCTTTGGAAGAATAAAAACGTAGCGACGCACCGGATGCTCGACTAATTGAGCGATGCGCTCTCCGGCCACGGCGTAGACCTCTTGAGCGAATGCATCTAGGGAGGGATATCGATCAACACCGTCGGCACGAGTGCGATCGGCTGCAATTCTCGATTGCAGAAAGGTTGATACATAGCCGAAGCGAATTGATTTCTCGAGCGCTGTATCTCTCGGTGAGACGACGACGAACTTGCCGTCGACGCAGGCCGAATAGTCGAATGTGTCCAACCATATCTCGGTTTCCCGATAGACGATGAGTTTGCACGCGTTTACCAGAATCCTTCTATACGTGCCGTCCGCAATACCCTTTTCGTCGACAAAAAGAGAATGTAGGTCCTGAAAACCGATTATCTCGCCGAACAGGTGCAACAGATAAGATAAGGCTTCCGCATGCTGCTCTATCGGGTAGTACTCGATCGCGTCCGGGCCGGCACCCAGATCCGGAAGGCGATATTGCATGAACATCAATTCTACGATAGCCACAAGGGTCTTCGGTGCGACCTGGCTCTTAGCGCGCAGGACCCGAGCGATATCGAGGTAGATCCGGTGTGCGTTCGGGCAGATGTTTAACAGGGAAGAGACTGATCTCAAATAATCGATCGCATGATCGGGAGCCATCCCGTCGGCATTCTGTTCGATCAGGCAGTCCACGATGGTCGATATCGGCTTTGCTCGATACTGTCGAGTCGAGGCCCGGAGCAAACCTGATCGGCGGATTTCCTTCAAGGTATGCCCGGCGTCCAGGAACAGTCCGAGGTTTAGCCAGTTAACGGCCACCCTAGCTCTACCCTGCTCGATTTCCCTACGCGCGTTGATGATCAGAAGTCTGCAATCCTTGCTCTCGAGACCGCAGTCTTGCCGCTCCTGGAAATCGCTCAGGAGTTCGCGTCGCCAATCCGTTGTCCGGAGTTGTGAGCTAAATGTCTTCAAGTCGAGATTTGATTTCATGAAGCGATCTGATGCTGTGTCCGGGCATCGAACCCGTTATTGCGTGCGAGTGTCACCGGAGCGCCGATGCCCGGTGCTTCGCTCTCTCCCTCGGATTTTAAAGCGAATGCCGGGCGAGGCATTGATCATCGTTCCGGCCAGCCGAGACGCCGGCCTGGAGTCCAAGGCTGCAGCCTGGATCGGCAAGCCAAGGCTAACGCCTTGGACTCCAAATGACCATCGCTGGCCGGAACGGTGAGCAAGGTCGGCGGCATGATGGTAGGCAGCTTGAATATTCTCGATCGGATGAAACTCGATCAACATGTGTTGATTTACTGTAGCTACAATGGGCGGTTGGGTCAACGGCGCGCAGGAACGCGATGCCCGCGGCTACAGCCGGTCCAGCCTCGGCGAAGGTGACCTCGATCGACCAGCGCCAGACGAACCAGCCGATCACGCGGGCGGGCGCCAACGTCAGTGCAGGCCCAGACAGGTCACCATGCGACTTTTGCTCGAGCGGACCGCATCGCGGTACATTCCCTTGGCGGCAATGCGCGCGCCCTTGCGCCGCTCCAGGGTCTCGTCCACTACCACCAGGATCGGCCGGCCGGGGGCGCAAACGCGAACATAATCGGTACAATTGAGGCTGGCAGGTGGGGCATCCGCAGGGACTTCCGCAGTCTTGGTCGACCGCGGACGGTACTCCGTTGGTGGCTCGCCTGCCTCCCTCTGTGCATCGCCGCGGGCCGCGCCCGCCGATGGACGGCCCCGGGCCGCGGTGATCGACAGCGGCCCCCGCCTGCTCAGCGCACGCCGCGGCACCGACGTGGCATCACGCGCGGGGTCGCCGCCCGACTGCAAAAATGGCCAAAGTCGAGTAAGTGGCCATCAACCTGATTTGATCTGAGCGCCGGGAGTATTGCCATGCATATTGATGTTCAAATCCCCCCCAATCTGCCGGATGCCTTGCAGTGTACGCCCGAGGCGTTCGCTCAAGAGGCCAAGATGGCCATGGCCGTCAAGCTCTATGAGATGAAGCGACTCTCGTCCGGTATGGCGGCGGCGCTGGCGGGTGTCAGCCGGGTCGCCTTCCTCATGCAGTTGCACCGCTATGGTGTTCCGGTAATCGACCTGAGCCCGGCTGATTTGGAATCGGACCTTGCCAATGCCTGATGCAATGCGTTCGCTCGTCACCAACACCACGCCATTGATTGCCTTAGCGGTGGGTGTTGGCAGTCTCGATATCCTGCGCGTGCTTTATGATAGGGTCGTCGTTCCTCTGGAAGTCTGCGAGGAGATCCATGCCATTGGGAGCGGCGCACCGGGTGTCGCCGCCTTCGACCGTGCCGCCTGGCTGGAGCGACTCCCTGCGCCGGCGGTGATCGCACCCTACCTGCGCAATACGCTGGATCGGGGCGAGGCATCGGTCATCCAGACTGCACTGGATTTGCAAATTCCCTTGGTCTGTATCGATGAAACCGTTGGCCGGCGGGTTGCACGCCTGTCCGGACTGACCCTCACTGGTTCCATCGGTGTCCTGATCAAGGCCCGGCACCGTGGCTACGGTGTCTCTATTCCCGAGGCCATCGACCGGATGCGTGAACATGGAATCTGGTTGAGTAGCGAGGTCGTCCGTTACGCCTTGGCTCAGCAAATCTGATTGTCGATCGGGCCGGCAGGCTCAGCCCTCGTTACCTTATCGGTAACGCAAGAGCGTACCAACATGATCTGCCACTTCTGCATCGTCGCCGCTTCCTGGCCTTCCGGCGCGACCGCTTCCCCATGTCGCCGCTGGAGATCAACCCACAAGACGCCAAGGAGCTGGGGATCGAGTCGGGTGATGTCGTCGAGTTGCACATGCCTTCTTGGTGCACACACCAAGATCGCGCTCGTCGGCTTTATCCAAGAGCGGCGAATCTCTAATCACAGGCGCAATGGCTGCGATTATAGAAAGCAATTGTTTTCCAGTGCAATCGAAGCTTTCTGTTGATCTTGGGTGAGTACGTCCGGAGAGCCGACATGCCCCGTGCGACCGGCCTTGGTCATAAACCCGGCCACCGCGCGATCGGTACGGTCGTCGGTCCGCACAGCGGACCCTACAGGTCACGGTGTTACCGTAGGGTCC
>JACDZG010000330.1 GCA_013426805.1 Chromatiaceae bacterium | reverse complement strand
GCTCGACTGCCGCGGCGTGCTCGGGGCTGATCGGCAGCAGGTCGTAGCCGGCCAGCAGAATTCCGAATTCCGGGGACAGTTTACTTTCCGAATTCCGGGGACAGTTTACTTAATTCTTGAAGCCAGGAGCCGCAAGACAATGCCTAACGAACGCCCAAAGAGCGAGCGCGCGCCATCAGGGTTCGATCTGGTTTGCAGGGTCCGTGGGTGGCGCGCGCCGCCTTGGGCCGAACGTTAGCCCCTGCAAGGGGATTTCACGACCCGGGGAGCGCGATGGGCAAATGCTTTGATGAAGTGACTTGTTCGCAGATTATTGGAGAGGCAATACAGCGGGCCGCTTCAGTATGCGGCACTTATGTGCCCACAAAAGTTATCGAGGAGGCGGTTTACGCGGACGCCAAAGGAAAAGCATTCGCTGAAACGGCGGCGAGGAAATGCCAGGGAAAAGATGCGCGAGCGCATATCGGCAACATGATCGGATGGTTCAGTCGCCGATACACCGACAGCGAAAATTGCAATCCTAGTAACTTGCGTGGCAAGCCGTACTACTGTGACTACCGGGACAAATTTGAACGGCAGAAAGATCCGACTACGAAAACTTGGTCCTACAAATCATTAGGCACCTAATAGCACAGGTGACATCAGAGGCAACTGAAATGACTGTACTAGAAAAAATCGAAGCTCAGGTTCAGACGTTATCTGAAAAGGAGCTTTACGAGTTTCGCCGCTGGTTTCAGGAGTGGGACGCCGATGCCTGGGACCGCCAAATAGAGGCAGATGCCAAAGCTGGTAAGTTGGACGCCTTAGCGGCAGAAGCGCTCGCCGAGTACCGCTCCGGGTCGGCTAGGGAAATTTGAAACACTACGCATCAACCAAGTTCTGGGGATGTTTCGGCGATCTTCCAGAATCCATTCAACAGTTGGCAAGAGCGAACTATGAACTCTTGCGTCAAGACCCGTCGCATCCGTCCCTGCGCTTCAAACACGTCAAGAATGGGCAGTATAGAAGCGTTCGTGTGGGAAAGCATTTCCGGGCTCTTGGCGTACCCGTCCCCGATGGTGTGCAATGGTTTTGGATTGGCAGTCATGCCGAGTATGACCAATTGTTGGGCTAGCAAGCCCGCTCAAAAGCGAGTGCCCGCCACGAGCGTTCGTTCTAATCCGCGGGTTCGTGCGTGGCGGGCGCCGCTTTAGCGGGATAGCAGGGAAAAGAGGCCAGGCTCAATTAGATTCTGTGCCGCCCGCTGGACGTAATCGAGCCTCGCACCTTATTCCGCTGCGCCGAAGATCCAGCTTCCGGGACCATCGGCGTCCGGGTACGCGTTTAGGAA
>JACDZG010000003.1 GCA_013426805.1 Chromatiaceae bacterium | reverse complement strand
TTGGCGATGGTGTCCATGGGACGAGAGGCTAGCCAGTTCCGCGGCGGCAGGCAAGACCCGCGGCTCCGGGTTCGACCGCTTTGCGGTGGGAGTGGCTTGGAAACGCGCCATTGCCCGATTTGGCCCTGGGTCGCGGCGCCTGGCCGGTGCGGTGGTCATCTAAGTTGATTTTCGGGAACGGATCTACCGACGTGTAGGGGCGACTTAAGTCACCCCCTACATGCGCCCCTGCGGTCGCCTCCTACGGACCTTGCGGGCATGCGCAGTCGCGATGTCAATTCTTGGGAGGCAGCTTAGGCATCATGAAGGATGCATGACGGGACGCTCCGGCCGAACCAATGGCTCAGATCGTGCCGCCGCGCCACAGGACCCGACCGATGACTTTCACGTGTACGTCTTGGTCTGCGGGCGGGATCGTCTCGTCCGGATAGCGCCCCCGGTTTTCGGAGCGCAAGATGAGCGCTCCATCATAGCGGCGATAAAGCCGCCGGACGCGCAGTTCATGTGCGTATCGAATGGCGAAGATCCCCCCATCTTGAATCTTGTGCTCGCCAAGATCGACGAGCAGCACATCGCCCTGACGAATCGACGGCTCCATGCTGTCGTCCTGCATGTAGAGGACCGCGGCATGCTCAGCGCGGAGTCCTGATCGGCGCAGCCACTCGGTATCAAGCGCCAAGGGCGGCGTCTCCGCTTCGAGCACAAGCGCTTCGCTATCCTTTGAAAGACCGATTTTCCGTCTGGGAATCAGCGTATACCGATCGGTTGGCAGGTCGAACGGGTGCTGGGCGCGCGCGGTCGTCGAGGGGGGCGTAGACGACGCTGGATACCCGATCACCGGCTCTGCGATCACCAAATAACTCAAACCCTTAGGCGCATTGGGCGGGGTGATCGAGCCCGTATCGTCGTCGGCAAGCAGGTGGTCCAGCGTCCAGCCGAGCGCGTCGGCAACCAGCTTCTGTCGGCTTCTTGGAATGCCTCGCTTCTTCCAGTTGTTGAGATCCTGGCTGCGGACGCCGATGCGGGCCGCGAACGCGGTCAGCGATTCACCACGCGCGCGGATTTCAGTCTCGACTTTGAGCATGGCCGTCATGGGCGTGAAGTCTCAGGGACGACGGCTGTGACGACAACAAACAAAAAGTTGATAAAGCAAACAAAAAGAGTAATCATAGGCTTCTCGGCCACGGGTCAGTCAACGTACCGGCGACACCGGTCCGGTGAGAGAGGGTCGTCGTAGCCGGGGTTTCTTTGCGGGTAAACCGCACAGTCCAACCGCACCGCAGGAGATGCCGCAATGGGGGTGTATGTTCACCTGAGTATTTGTCCAGAAGGGATCGAACCGACTGCCTGGAAAGACTTTTATCGCCAGGCACGGGAGTTTTTCGCCGGCCATCCGTATCGTTTGTGCGGTTTGCGTCGAGAGCGCATCAAGGGTGCGTCGCGGCTGGTCTATTCACGCCAGCTCGAGCACGAGCCCGACGATCCGGCTCAGCGTCATCTGCGGATCAGCGGAGACCTGGCATCGATGACGAATGCCGAGAGTTTCTGTTTGTACGAGGATATCGGCCACTACCGGACATCCTCTCAGCCTGATGACTGCACTGATCTCTTGCACGGTGTGATCGAGGGTGACCATGGGGTTGCCGTGTTTTCCGAAAAAACCCAGGGCCGTCCTTATCACTTGGCGGTGCTGGCTGTAGCGATCCTCGCCGAGGGGCTCTTTCCCGGCCGCGCACTGGTCAGTGGTGACATCAACCTGGACCAATGCCGAGAGGCGATGGCGACGCTTGATGAGCAATGCGGAATCTGCGTCCCGCTCCCTTTGTTGGTCGACGTTGATCGTCTCTATGCGGCACTGGTTGGCCCGGCGCCTTCCCTGGAGGCACTCGTTGGCTATGTCTATGCGGCCGGTGCCAATCCGGAGGATCGCATCAGGGCGCTCCAGCGGCATCTGGCGCGGGAGACACTGTTGGATTGGCTGGCCTCGGAGCTCGGCGAGCACGAGGGCGCGGTAACGCTCGGTGTTATCCGCAGCTGCAGGCACTGGCTCAACGCGGTTGGTGATCTCGAGGGGCTGATCGATGCGGCCTGTTTCAGGTCAGGAGGCCCCAAGTTGGCACCAGACCAACTGGCTTCGGCCTTGGTGACCACCGGTGTAACGCTGGATCCGCAGCGGGTCGATGGGCTCGATCGACTGGACCGGCCGACAGCAACCCCGGATAGCGTCTATTCACAATTTGGTAACGCCATGCTGGATATGATGGGTGCAAGTGCGCGCAACTGTCGGTATCGACTCGGCGTCGCGGCAGTGGTTGCTTGTCTGCGCGAGCGGTTTCCCGATCAAGCCGATGCCTGCCGCGCGCTGATCGAACGCGAAACGTTAGCGCTTGTGCAGCGGCTTGGAGACCTTGGGGCTTGGGCGACGCGCACCCGTGATCATGCGGACAGCGACGCGGAGACCGGCGATGGCGAATCTTTTGTCCGGCATCTGTCGGGCGATCCACTCTCGCCGGGTCAGGATCTGGTTCTGGATACGTTTGGCGCCCGACTCCGGCCGATCTGGGCGGTCTGGCAGAGTGGCATCGTCGAGCGCGTTGGGAAGGATGTTGAGGCGCGTCACCGATTGCTGATGCGCGCCGCTGAACACAAGTCGCTGGCTTTGACTGAAAACGGTTGGGCATGGATCGATGTCGAGCGGGACGTCGAGATCCTTGACTTGCTGCTCTTGCTGATTAGCGAGCACGACAGCGCGGAGATTCTCGTCAATGTCCGCCGCGGACTTTTTGAGCATCGCGACCTTTGCGATGCCTTGAGAAAGCGGATTGTTTGTGGCTAACCGGCGACGACGACCTGCGCAAAGCGGACGAGGGGCTATACTTGTCATTGACCTATCGTGAAGTGACGGCCTTCAGGTTCACATGAGTACGCTAGACCGGACTGTGGCACCGGGTCGATCATACCGCGGCCGATGTCCCGGCCGGCAGGTCGGTCGCAGTGAGTGCTTCAACGTAGAGGAATCAAGACTATGCAGACAAAAGAAGAATATCTGGCAAGACTCAAGGCCCAACTCGACGACCTTTTTCAGTTGAGACGTTGGCCGGCGCTTCCAAGCAAGCCCCGGGCGGCGCCCGTCGCGCGGGGTCGGTAGGGCTGGATGATTGGCACCACAAAGGCACAAAGGGCACGCAGACCAATACCGTGTTGCGTCTGTGCTGCGATCACCTGTCGAGAGATCCAGTGTCAAGACGACGCAGCGGAAATCTCCGTGTTCTTCGTGTCTTTGTGGTGCTGATTGGTGTTTGAGCGGCGATTCCGCATCTGAGGGCCTCGCGCGACCCATGGGGGATGCGGCGCGCCCGACCGACGTGCTGGTTTGCAAACACCGTGCGGCGCGTCTGATCCTCCCTTCGGGCCGAAACGATCAAAGCCGGCGCGGTGGTTGTCGGCGGATGGGCGTGCTACAGGACGTCCCGCCAAGCCGGATGGGCGGCGATCAGGCCCAGCGCCTGGGGCAGCAGGGTCAGGCCGGGTTCCATCTTGAACCAGGTGGAGGCGCCCGATGGGTGGGGCAGGGGAATCAGGTCTGCCGCAAGCCCCGTAGCGGATCGGTAGGGCCATTGGCGCCCCACGAGCAGGTCCAGTCGTGCCCGGGTGGGCAGTTGATCGGCAAACTGAGCGATGGCGAGCTTGCCCACGGGGATGATCAGTCGGGGCCGGCCGGTTTCCAGTTCGGCGCGCCACCAGGGTGCGCAGTTCTCGACTTCCACCCGATCCGGCACCCGGTCACCGCCCTTGGGGTTCTTGCCGGGAAAGCAGCGGCACACCGCGCTCATCAGGACCCGCGTGCGGAATCCCGCCTCGTCGATCCCGATCGACGCGAACCAGCGAAACAGGGTTTTGCCGGCCGTCCAACAAAACGGTCGTCCTTGTTCGATCTCCCGTGTTCCGGGGGCCTGGCCGATCATCATGACCGGTGAGCGGACAGCGAGACCGTGCACCGGCGGGCCGAACATGCCGGGGCAGCGGCGGCAGCGGCGCAGCTCCTGGTAGAGGCGATCCAGGGCCTCGGTTTGGTCCGATTCCGCGGCGATTGCCGATCGGGAGTCGGCCGGCAGTGACGGGTCGGCCGGACCGCTCCCGGCGGGTTTGAAGCCAACATGGTCGCTCATGACTCCGATATCCTGACTGAATGATCAATGGGTTGGGGGTGTGCCGAACAGCTCGGTCAGATCGATCGCAAATTCCTCGAAGGGTGATGATTCCGGTCGGCCAGGCTGCGAGTCGCGCGCGGCGCCATCCGGCCAGGTCGTGACAGGGGCAATCGTGCGCGCTGTAGCGCACGCTGACCTCGGTGAGTATCAGCCAGCCGTCCGGGTCGCCGGGCCGCTGGCCGGACTGCACCTGGAACGCGAGACCCGATTGAGCGCGACTGTGCTCGAAGCGGGCCATTGGCCGCCGGACGATCGCACCGCCGATCAGCTCCACGCGCTCGTCGTCGCAGTCCAGCAGGTCATCGATGGTCTTCAGTCGCTGCGCTTCCACGGCGTGCCTGCGAGGATTTAGGTGTCATGTTGGGCATAACGGTAGCGGGCCGGTCGGGTGTTGTCGAGACGGCGACCCTGATATCGCCTTCGGACGTGGTAACCGGACGCAGGGGTGGGTTTCAAACCCGCCCCTACACGAAGGTCTGTCTGGATATCAAGTACGAACGCTATAACCGGACGTAGGGGCGGGTTTCAAGCCCGCCCCGACACCAAGGGTCTGTTCGGATATCAGATACGAAGGCTATACACGTACGACATGAGCCGATGGTGTCGGCAGTTTTGCATTAAACTATGAGGCCTTCCCCAAGCCAGTTGCCAAGGTAACGCTGCCATGTCCGATCGCGAGCCACGTACGCTGACCGAAGAAATCACAGTCCAGGGCGCGGAGCTGGTTGAAAAGGTCAAGTCGCTGATCCAGGAGGGCAACGTCCGCCGCCTGGTGGTGCGTCGCCGCAGCGGCGAGGCCCTGCTGGAGATCCCGCTCACCGCCGGTGTCGGAATCGCCGGTGTTCTGACCCTGATGGCGCCGGTGTTGGCCGCCGTGGGCGCCATGGCGGCGCTGATCGCGGACTTCCGGGTGCAGATCGAGCGCGACGGGGGGGACGGCGGGGACGCGTCCCCCAAGTTGCCGCGACGCGGCGATGACGATTGAAGCGGCCGTGCGCCGACCATAGCCCACGCGTTGCGTTTTTCACCGGTCGCGCACCGCGCCGGTACCCAACCATTACTCGAGAGATATTGATGCAGCAAGTCAAGCAGACCGCCGAATACACCGTGTTCCAGAAGAAGTCCGGCCGCTATGCGGTGCGGGCCAATGCCAAGGGCAAGCAGTGGCTGAACGGAGAGGACAAGGTCCGTATCCTGGTGGACGAACAGTTGGTCAAGGTCATGACCCCCAAGGCCCCGCCCGCCGAGGCGCCGGCTGAAGAGGCGTCGACCGCATCCTGAGCCGCGACCCGGGTGTTGCCCCGGATGTCGCGCTGAACCCCGGTCCCAACCCCGCCGGGTCGACCCAGGATTTGGGTCCGCCACTCCCGGTCGACGGGGCGCTCGCTCCCCTTTGCGCCGCGCTGACGCTGGGTCACGCGGTCTTGGTCGCCCCGCCCGGATCGGGCAAGACCACCCACATCCCGCTCCTGCTGCGGGATGCCGTCTGGCTCGCCGGCCAGACCATCCTGATGCTGGAGCCGCGCCGTCCGGCAGCGCGGATGGCGGCGGCCCGCATGGCGGCGCTGCTGGGCGAAGCGCTGGGTGAAACGGTCGGTTATCAGGTGCGCTTCGAGCGCTGTATCGGGCCGCGCACCCGCATTCAGGTGGTCACCGAGGGGGTTCTGACCCGGCGTATCCAGTCCGATCCAGGGCTCGATGGGGTCGGGCTCCTGATCTTCGATGAGTTCCACGAGCGCAGCCTCCAGGCGGACCTGGGCCTGGCCTTGGCGCTGGATGCCGCGCAGGCACTGCGTCCGGACCTGCGGATCCTGGTCATGTCCGCTACCCTGGAGGCAGGGCCGGTCGCCGCGCTCCTGGGTGATGCGCCCGTGGTCCGGGCCGCGGGGCGCAGTTTTCCGGTGGACGTGCGCTATGCGGACTTGGCACCGCGCGACCCGCTGGCCGCCATGGAGTCGGCGATTCGTCGGGCGCTCGTCGAACACTCCGGCGATCTGCTGGCTTTTCTGCCGGGCGTGCCGGAGATCGAGCGGGTGCGCCGGCGCCTGGAGCCCGATTTGGGGGCCGATCTGGACCTGCTTCCCTTGCATGGCTCGCTCGCGGTGGAGCAGCAGCAGCGGGCCCTGGTGCCCGCCCGCGGCACGGACGGCGGGGGCCGGCGGCGGGTGGTGCTGGCGACCGACATCGCCGAGACCAGTGTCACCATCGAGGGAGTCAACACGGTGATCGACAGTGGTCTGGCCCGCAAGCCCCGCCTGGACCCCGGCTCCGGTCTGACCCGACTGGCCACCGAGCCGATCCCGCTCGCCTCCGCCGATCAGCGCGCGGGACGCGCCGGGCGAACCGCTCCCGGGGTCTGTTACCGGCTGTGGACGCGGGCCCAGGAGGTGGGCCGGGCGGCGCATCGGCGGCCGGAGATCCTGGACGCGGACCTGGCGCAGTTGGTTCTGGATTTGGCACTCTGGGGGCTGCGTGACCCGGCCGGGCTGCGCTGGCTGGATGCGCCGCCCGCACCCAATTGGGCGCAGGCACTGGCGTTGCTCAAGGATTTGGGTGCGCTGGACGCGAACGGGGCGATCACACCGGTCGGGCGCCGCATCGCGGAACTGCCGCTGCACCCGCGGCTGGGGTGCATGTTGGCGCAGGCGTCGCAGCCACAGGACCGGCGCCTGGCGGCCGATCTGGCGGCCCTGCTCGCCGAGCGGGACGGCTGGAGTACGACGCCCGGCCTGTCGCGCCCGGCCGATTTGGGTCTGCGGCTCGCGGCTTTGGATGCCTTCCGGGCCGGCCGTCAGAGCGCGGGGATGGGGCGGACCCGACTGGCGGCAGCGGATCGGCTGAGCCGTCGGCTCGTGCCGATGCAAGGGGCGCGCGGTGTGCGCCCGCCGAAGAACCCGGGTCCCGGCTCGGCGGAGCGCACCGTCGCGCTGGAACCCGGTGCGCTCTTGGCCAGTGCGTACCCGGACCGGATCGCCCAGCGACGCGGTGCCGGTGACGGGCGCTATCTGCTGGCGGTCGGCACCGGGGCCGATCTGCCGCCCGAGGACGCGCTTGCGGTCCATCCCTATCTGGTCGCCGCTGAGCTTGATGCCCGCGGGCGGGACGCGCGCATCCAGCTCGCGTTGCCGGTTTCAGAGACGGCGCTGCGCGCGGCGCTGGCCGCGCGCATCCAGACCGGCGAGCAGGTCGCCTGGGACATCGAGCGCGAAGCGGTGACGGCGCGTCGGGAGTCCCGGCTGGGCGCCTTGGTGCTGGACTCCCAGGCGTTGCCGGTCGGCGATCCGGCGCGCACGCTGGCGCTGCTGCTGGGTCAGGTGGCGGCGCGATTCGACGCGAGTCTATCGTGGGATGAGCCGGCGTTTCAGTTCCAGGCGCGGGTCGCATTGCTGTGCCGGATGGATCCGGCGGGGGGGTGGCCGGACTTGAGTGACGACCGGCTGCGTCGGGATCTGGATGGCTGGTTGGGTCCCTGGCTCGGGGGGCTGCGCAGTCTCGCCGAGGTGCGCGCCCTACCGCTGAAGGAACTGCTCGCCGGTCTGCTCGACCGGGGTCAGCGGGCCCGTCTGGACACGCTGGCGCCGGAGACGCTGACGACCCCGGCCGGCAACCGTCGGCGTCTGGATTACCGGGCCGGGCCCGCGGGCGAGCCTGTCTTGCCGGTCCCGCTCCAGGAGCTGTTCGGCGCCCGCGAGACGCCGAGCGTTTGCCAGGGCCGGGTGCCGGTGATGCTGCATCTGCTTTCCCCGGCCGGGCGGCCGGTGCAGATTACCCGCGATCTGGCGGGGTTCTGGGTCCGCGGCTACCCGGAAGTCCGCAAAGAACTGCGTGGGCGTTATCCCAAGCACCCTTGGCCGGACGACCCCCTGACCGCGGCGCCGGTGACGCGGACCGGGCGGCCGCGTCGTTAGGCGATTGCCACATCCCGACTGCGCAAGCTCCGCGCGGGCTCTAGGGGCTACTGTAGGGGCGACTTCAGTCGCCCCTCATCCACCTGTGGTACCCCGTTCCAGTGAATCCAGTCAGTCGGCAGTGCCTGCGCGCTACCGTCCGAGGCACTGGATTCCGGTATCCCGCCGGAATGACGCCGCAGTTTGAGTTGGCACGCGGTACGAGCGATCGGCAATCCGCCGTCAACTGATGTCAGAACACGGAGTGACCGCTGTTGGTGGCGGAGAGCCCTCTGGTGTCGACCGCCGGGGCGACGTCGGCGTCATTGTCGCCGACAACACGGTTCTGATAGAGCGGTGCGGCAACGCTGATCAGGATCCCGACAATCGCGATCATGATCGCGATTTCGACCAATCGAAAACCTGTTTGTGTATTTTTCATGATGCTTCTCGCGGATGAAGAGAGTGGGCCGGTCGAGTCGGACAGCCGCCGCTGTGCCGGGGCTTCCGCGGTCCTCTCATCACATGAAAGGCATGAAACATGCCACTGACTCGGGTTCCCTGATGGGCTGGTCCGAGTTATCCAAGTGTATGTTATGCGGTTGCTTATCCAGGTCAGGAGCGGTTGAATCGTGCTGGGCTTGGGTTCGAAACGCCTGGTTGAGCCGAGTCGCTCCGGCAGAAAGTGACAAACTTTGTCAAGTTGCGACACGCACTGATCGTCGAGGATGGATGTCGTTGTCGGCCGCCGCTACGGAGGATTCGCGAGATCGCGACAAGACGACTGCCCACTGTCAGCCGATGCCGGATTAACAGTGTCATCGCGCGGTGAGTGGACTGCTCACCGCGGACTGAGTTCCGCGGTGAGGATGAACGGAGGGGGGATGGGCGGATGATGGGTGAGTGACGTTCAGACGATGGCGAATGCTGCCGACGGTGCAGCATTCGCCTCGGCACCGGTCAACTGGGCCGTCTAGGGACGCACCAACACAATGCCATCATAGGGCGGTAACGTTACTTGCGTAACGGCGGCGCCGTCATTGATGGGGTCCTGGCCGGTGCCGCGGATACGCTGCAGGGTGGTACCGAGAGCGACGGTCCGCGTTGTCGGTGTCGCATTGACCACCACCACCGCGTTGTCGAAATCGCGCCGGAAGACATCGGCGTTGCCGGCGAACAGGTAGACCGAGTCAACCCAGACATCGGTGCTCTCGCGGCCGACATTGAACTTCACCTGGAAATTCCCGGTGCGCGGGGCGACGAATGTAAACACTTGTCGGCTCCAGTGAGCGGGGATCGTCATCTGCTCACTGAGTTCTCCCACTGCGACCTGGATGGTGCGGATGGCGCTGGACTTCACGGCGAAGGCCAGCGTGTACTCCATGTCGCGCTGGAGACTAAGGGTCGGCCCCGTGGCGACCGCACCGTTTTGCGCTTTCGCGTGTATCTGGTGTGGGCTGATGTGCAGTGCCCCGGCGCCATCCAGTCGGTTCTGCGGCTCAGTAGCCATCGTCACTGAGACATTGAGACCGCCCCAGCCGGTCAGGTCGGCATCAAAACCGCCGTTCGTCACCAAGCTGCGCTCTGGGGCGAAGATGATCGGATCGTAGATGCGATAGCGCGGCCCCAGCGGGAACCCCATCCAGCCTTTATGCTGGCGAATCAGTGCCTCGTTCGCCGGATTCGAAGCGATAGCATGGCCGAAGGTTGGTGAATCGGGTACCACGTCGACGGCATACTCGTCCCACCACGGGTCGCCCACACCGATATTGTTCTCCTGAGCGTAGTAACCGTCGTCGAGTAGAGTCAGACCCAGGCTGAAGCGGAACGGGGCATTGCTGGTGCCTGGCGTATTGAAATACGTATAACGCAAGGTCGACACCCGGTTAACGGTTTGCGAATAGCGGGGGCCGACCTGGCCCTTATGCATCAGCATTTGGTATTGTGTCAACCGGCCGTCGATTTCCCAATAATCGGGTGCCGCGCTGGAGATGTTGCGCTGGGGCCAACCTTCCATATCGTTGCCGTTCAGGGAGGTGAATCCGCGAGACTCGGTCATGCCCCCGACGATCAGCGCATTCGGCAAGCGTTCCCGTAGCATCGTGTAAAAGTCATCTAACCCCTGACCCCAGAGGTTCTCGCCGGCGGGCGAGATCCCTTCATCCAGCACCAGGTCATTATCGACATCCGGCTTCTTGTTCCAGGCGTCCATGATGAAATGGAAATCGGTGTCGAACATCACACCCGCCACCTTGGCCGGCGTCGCCTCGCCTCTTTGGTCCTTGTCGTAGTTCGTGGCGAGCCATTCGGCCATCGCCTGGTTCATGCGTCGTCCATTGGCGTCCAGCGGACAGGCCGTGCTGAGGTTATAAACCCAGATCTCGGGTTCAGCGAAGTCGCCGTTACCGATGACATGCTCGGCTACGATCGCGTTCGCCGGATGGGATCGGGCGGTTGACTTCAGTCCCCGGTTACTCAGCGTCAGCGTCCTGGCTGTGGTATTGACAGCGGTGACCCTGGCGTGTTCCGCATTCAGGAAGGTCCCCGGCTTGCCGTCGTAAATGACAACGTAACGGCCGGCGGTGAAGCGGCTTGGGTTTGCGACTTGGACGCTGGTCGCGGTGGCGGAGATGGCACTCTGCAAAGCGCTTCCCGGAGCATAAAGCCAGTGACCTGCATAGACATCGCAGCCTGTGGTGGCCGGTCCGGTTCCGCCGAAGGGCATGCCGCTACCGAAGCCGCAGGGGTTCACATCGGCAAAGCCCTGGTAGCCGAAAGGTGAGTGGATGCGCAACCCCATGGTGTTCGGATTGATTGCCTGAATCTGTGCTAACCAACTGAATCGGGAAGATTTAAACTCGACTACATCGTATTTTGAGAATTGCTCGGCGGTGCCGACTACGCGAACCGGGCCGGTGGTGATTCGCGGGAACGGACGCTCACCCAGATCGGAGTCCACATCGGTGTCCACGCTGTCGGTGGTGTCCGCATCTTCCAGATAGGCGAGCGTACAAGGCCCCATGGTGCGCAGATCCACAGGCGAGTTGACTGGCGTCTTTGTCGGGCCGACCAGCAAGACACTGTTCGGTTCCGTCACGTTCACGCAGACCGGCGCACCGGACGGAAACTTGAAATTGAAGGCATCATCGGCGGTGCCCTTCACATGGAAGGTGAATTGGATGGTGGACGGTCCGCTGGTGATCAGCTGATCACTGGCCTCGAGCGATGATCCGACGACGGATTCGGCGGCCTGCGCACCTGTTACCGTGCCGATATACGTCACAGTGGTCGCACTGCGCCCGCCGCTCACCGACAGATTCCAGGACCCATTCGCGCAATTCTGCCACAGGAACGTAGCGGCACCGGTCGCCACGGTGCCGGATGGCTTCCCGCAGGTGTCCAAGGCGGCGCCGGCGGTACCAACGAATGCGACGTTGCTACCAACCACGGCCCCGGTGAGCATCAGCGAATTCATGGCATGAAAGAGCCGTGAGTACTGTGTGGAATACCGTGAATTCGCATTCGCGGTGAGAGTCGTCTGCCGGGTTCCCATTTGCTTTCCTCTTGATTGGTTGGTTCGAGTCCGATGTGCCGACTGAGGTCAAACTGTCGTCTTCGGCGCAATTTGCGGGTCAAGAACAAGTGGGTTCAGAGCGGTAGTAAGCGCAAGCTCTAATCACCAAAGGTATGCCGTGTAGACGAAATAGTAGAACGAATCGCGGCATTACTTCTTCGTGTTCTGATCAACAAATGTATCGTCTGCTGTCGAGCGAACTATAGGGGATGCCATCGTCGGGAAACGTGAATCTAGTTCCGTTTCCGATAAGATCTCGTCATGAAGCGACTTGTGTGTGATCGCGTCCGCACATTTCCTTGCATGGGTGAACTTGAATCGAACGCGGGCCTTGCTCATAACCCGGTCATCTCGCCGCCGGCGAGGCCGCTGTCCACTGGACGAACCGATGCGCCCGGCAGGAGCGATGCTCGAGTCTGAACGTGCAGGGTGTGTCTTCGCTCCGATGTTGTCAGCATCGAGCGTGATGGCAGTCGAAACCCGCGCGGCTAGCCGGCGCAGGCGACGGTTGGCGTGAGCCGTGCAGCTAAGTTGACGGCTGGTAGACGCGGTGCCTGGTCATCGCCCGGTCAGTTGCGCGGCAACTGCGCTGCTCGTTTCCGGAAGACCCGCATCTCCTTGGCGGCCTGGATGTCCCCCTTGCGTACCGCGGTGGCAATGCCCTGATCGAAGGCGTCGATGGCCTGAGTGTGCTGTCCGAGTGCGGCGAGCGCCTGGCCGTAGATCTTCCAGGCCGCGGAGTAGTCCGGGTCCTGGCTGACGGCTAAGGCCAGGTGCGCGGCGGCCCGGTCGGGTTGCTGCGCCTTCAGGTAGGCGTTGCCCAACCCATAGCGCAACAGGGCGGAGTCCTGGCCGCGGGCGAGCATGGCTTCGAAGTTGTCGATGATGGACATGGGTTACCGCCGCTCTTTGATCTCCACACCCAGCGACCGCAGCTTGCGGTACAGATGGGTGCGTTCCATGCCGGCCTCCTTGGCCATTTTGCTGACGTTGCCGACGTGCTTTTCGAGTTGGTAATCCAGGTACGCCTTCTCGAATTGCTCGCGCGCCTGGCGCAGGGGTTGGTCGAAGGACACCAGGCCTTCGAGTGATTGCGCCTGCGCCGGTGCCGGGGCACCGAGGGCGCTTTCAACCTCCTTCTGACTGATCTCATCGCCGGCACCGAGGATCAGGAGGCGCTGCACCAGGTTCTTGAGCTCCCGGACATTGCCGGGCCACAGATAGTTGCGCAGGAAGTTCTGGGCGCCGACGCTGAAGCGGCGGTAGGGCAGCTTCTCGTGGGTGGCAAAGTAGTCGAGATAGAAGTTGAGCAGGTCCGAGACGTCCTCGGCGTGGTCGCGCAGGGCCGGGATGTTCAGCGGGACCACGTTCAGGTGATAGAACAGGTCCTCGCGGAAGCGGGCGGCCCGGACCTCGTTTTCCAGATTGCGCTGCGTGACGGCAACGATCCGGACATCGATCGCCACCGGTTCGGCACCGCCGACGCGCAGGAAGGAACCGCTGTCCAGCGCACCCAGCAGGAGTGACTGGGCCTCCAGGTCCATATCCGCGACCTCGTCGATGAGCAGGGTGCCGCCGGCCGCCTTCTCCAGGTTGCCGTAATGGGTCAGGCCGCCTTGCTCACTGCCGAACAGTTCGCGCGCGGCGTTGCCGCCGGTCAGGGCCGAGACGCTGAGGTCCACGAACGGGCGATCCCGGCGCGCACTCTGTGAATGGAGATAACGGGCGAAGGTCTCGCGGCCGCTGCCGGATTCGCCGGTGATCATGACCCAGGTGTCGTGCGCGGCGATGCGTTTGACCTGTTCACGCAGGCGCTGCATGGCCGCGCTGCGGCCCACGGGTTCCTGCACCTGGGGGGTGCGGCGCTTGAGCCCGATGTTTTCCTGCTGGAGCTTCTCGGCCTCCAGCGCACGCTCCACCGTGAGCAGGAGCTTGGCCATGGACAGGGGCTTTTCCAGGAAATCGTAGGCTCCGAGGCGGGTCGCCTCGACCGCGGTCTCGACGGTCCCGTGACCAGACATCATGATCACCGGACAGGGTAGCCCCTCGTCCTGCGACCACTCTTTGAGCAGGCTGATGCCGTCCAGATCGGGCATCCAGATATCGAGCAGGATCAAATCGGGCCGGCGTTCGCGCAGGGCCAAGCGCGCGGCGTTACCGCTCTCCGCGCCGCTGACCCGGTAACCTTCGTCCTCCAGAATTTCCTGGACCAGACGCCGGATGTCGGGTTCGTCATCGACGACCAAGATATGGGTAGCGCTCATGGGTCTGTTTACTCGCCTCGCTCCTTATGCCGCCGCGTGCGGACTCGCTTGCCAGACCGGCAGCCGGACCCGCAGGATCGCGCCGCTGCCGGTGTTCTCGGCGATGATCATACCGCCGTGCTCCTCGATTATCTTCTTGACGATGGCCAATCCCAGTCCGGTGCCCTTCGATTTGCTGGTGACATAGGGCTCGAAGGCACGATCCTTGATCTCGGCCTCAAAGCCGGGGCCGTTGTCCGCGACCTGAATCAGCACCTGGTCACCGCCGGACGCGCCATTGCAGCTGCGGGGTTGGGCGGCCGCTTGCGGGTCGTACCGGCAGGTGCTGATGTCGATGCGCGGGTCGGGTCGTCCCTCCAAGGCCTCCTGCGCATTCTTGATCAGATTGTGGATCACCTGCCGCAGACGCAGCGCATCCCCGCGCACCAGCACGCCGGGGGCGCCGAGGTTCAGCGTCAGGGCTCCGGACCCCGCGCTGCGGTAGAGATCCATGACTTCCTGGACCAACCGGTCGAGCACCAGTGGCTGCTGCTCCGACTTGGGGGAGCGGGCGTAGTCCGAGAAGTCGTTGACCATGGCCTTCATCGCCTCGACCTGCGCGATGATGGTGCTGGTGGAGCGGTCGATGAGCTGGGCATCGGCGGGTTGCGCCTTGGCCAGCAGCTTGTGGCGCAGCCGTTCGGCGGAGAGCTGGATGGGGGTGAGCGGATTCTTGATCTCGTGCGCCAGGCGCCGCGCCACCTCGCCCCAGGCGGCATTGCGCTGGGCGCTGATCAGCGTGCTGATATCATCGAAGACGACGACATGCCCGCGTCCCGCGCTGCCCGGCAGCGGCAGGGTGCTGCCCCGGCACATCAGCGTCTGGCGCCCCTCGCTGCGGGCCAGGCTGAGTTCCTGACGCCAGTCCTGGCCTGATTCCAGGTGAATGCGCACCGCCTCGGTCCAGGGGGCGAGCCAGGGTTGTTCCTGCTCGAGGTCGCTCAGGGTCCGTTCCGCGCCGGTGCGGATCTCCAGGTTCAGAATTTGCCGCGCGGCCTGATTGGCGGTGCGCAGGTGTTGGGCATCGTCGAAGGTGACCACGCCGGACGACAGCCGGCCGAGCACCGTCTCGAGATAGTTGCGCTGGGTTTCGACGGCTTGTTGGCTACGCGCCGCGGCATCGCGCGCCTGGGCGATCCGCCGCGTCATGGTGTTGAAGGAGGCAACCAGAAAAGCCAGTTCGTCGTCGTGTTTCGGCAGCGGCAGTTGTTGCTCGTAGTCGCCCGCGGCGATGGCGCGGGTGCCGCGGGCGATATCCGCCACCGGCGCCACCAGGCGGCGGGCGGTGTGGAAGGCGGCGATCAGCGCGGCCATCAGCCCGAACAGGAGCACCAGCGACAGGGTCAGCGAAAAACTGAACTTGAGTGACCTGCGCAGGTAGGCGAGTTCCGTGTAGCGGTTATAGGCGGTCTCCAGAGCCTCGGAGAGTTCCGAAATGCGGCTGGAGGTGGGGAAGATGGCCTGCATGTACATCGGCCGGCCGCTCGGGTCCTGCACCAGCACCCGGATGACCAGGTCGTCGCTCGGCCCGGTTTCCAGACCCACATAATTGTTGCCGGCCCGGACCTCTTGCTGGATCGCCCGGTCGCCGAAGCTGGGAACCAGCTTGGCCGGGTCCTGGTTGGCGGTGCCCAGGACCTGACCGCCGGCCGCGAATACGGTCAGTTCCTCGGCCCCGGCGTGACGGCGCATGCTGTTCAGGGCCAGCGCGATGGCGGTGGATGAGCGATCCTGGATGCCGGAGAGCAGCGCCTCGACATACTTGCCGAGCACCCGCTGATTCAGATCCAGCGAGGCCTGATTCAACGACAGGGCATCCTGCATGGCGCGGCCGAGTTCCACGTCGAACCAACTGTCGATCCCACGCAGCAGAAAGCCCAGTGAAAAGTAGTAGACCACGCCCACCGGCAGGAGTGAGATCAATGCGAACAGGGTGACGATGCGCAAGGTCAGACGCGAGCCGGCTGCCTGACGCCGGTAGCGGCGCACCAGCTTGATGACGTTTACCGCCACCAACACGGCCAGGACCAGCAGGCCGGCCAGGACCGCGAACAGCAGGGGCACGAAGGCGCGACTCAGCGCCTCGGAGTTCTCGATCGCGTCGCGCATCAGCACCAGGGCGACAAACAAGCCGACAACCAGGGCCGCGACGGGGGCCATACCGAGGATGCGCAGATTCATTGCGGATGCATCAGGCGTGCGCGAGCGGCCGCGCTAAGGCGTCAGCGGCCATTTGGTCCAGCCGCTGGCGAGTTTCCAGGCCGGGCGCAGGTAGGCCATCGGCCGCAGCGGCAGGGGCAGTTCTTCAATGTCCAGTGAAACTTTGATCTCGACGGCGTAGCTTTCCCCGGCGGTCAGGCGCCGTTGCTCGACTAATTGCAGGTTTTGAATTTCGCCCAGTGCGGTCATGGCGGCTTCCCGGGTGACGAAGGTGCGTCCCGAGGTGCCCGGCAGCCGGTAAACCTCGTAGGTTTCGGAGAGCGGCTTGTGGCGAATGGCATAGCGGACCTGCTGGTCGGTGACGCTGTTCTCCCAAATCCAGGCGTTGCTGCGCCTGACCTGGAGGTGCACCAGAATGGTCAGCGGGACCCCGTTGGCCAGCGCCTCCAGCGCCTCGGCCGAGAAATCGAAGGCGAGCGCGGCGTCGAGCGTATAGGTGCCGTCGACCAGGCGGGTGTGCACCTGAGTGACACGGAATTCCTGCGCCAGTGCGCCACCCGCCAGCAGCAGCGCCAGGATCAGCCACCACCAGTGTCCCGGTCGGCGGTTGAGCGGGGCGCGCCACCGCCGCCGGCGACATCCACCCGCGCCCGCCAGCCTCATGGGGCGGACTTCTCGATCAACGCGAAATAGAAGCCGTCGCTGCCGCCGGGGCTGGGCAGCAACTGGCGGCCGTGGGTACGGGCCTGGCCCCACGCGGCCGGCTGGTCGGTTGTCGGATCGGGCACCAGCGGGCATTCGCGGGCATCCGGCCAACGGTCGAAAAAGGCCGCGATCTGGTCTTGGTTTTCGGCAGCGAACAGCGAGCAGGTGACATAGAGCAGCCGCCCGCCCGGTACCAGCAGGGGCCACATCGCGTCCAGGATGCGCGCCTGCAAAGCACAGAGTTCGGGGATGTCCGCGGCGCGGCGCAACCACTTGATGTCCGGGTGCCGCCGGATCACCCCGGTCGCGGAACAGGGCACATCGAGCAGGATGCGGTCGAAGGGGGGCGTCATCCAGTCGCCGTGGGGTGCGGCGGCGTCAGCGCGTTCGATCGTGGCGGTGAGCCCGAGTCGGGTCAGGGTCTCACGGACGCTGTCCAGGCGGCTGGTCTCGCTGTCGATGGCGACCAGGTCCAGGACATTGCCGGCGCGCTCCAGCAGGTTGGCCGTCTTGCCGCCAGGCGCGGCGCAGGCGTCGAGCACGCGGCTGCCGGGCGGCGGGTCGAGGAGTTGGGCGGCGAGCTGAGCGCCGCCGTCCTGTACCGAGACCAGGCCGGCAGCGAAACCGGGCAGCGTCTGGGTCGGCAGCGGCCGGTCAAGGATCAGTCCGGATTCAGTGCCGGGGATGGGGCGCGCGGTGATTCCGGCCGCGGCGAGCAGACCCGCATAGGTCCGCCGGTCGACGCGGGTGCGGTTGACGCGCAGACTCATGGGCGGACGGGCGTTGCTGGCGGTGACAATGGCCTCCCAATCGTCCGGCCAGTCGTGACGTAGCGCGGTGAGCAGCCAGTCGGGGAACAGCCAGCGGGCGCTCGGCAGCGCATCCGCCGCCGCCAGCAGGGCCTCGCGTTCACGCAGGAAGCGCCGCAGCAGGGCATTGACCAGCGCCGTCTTCTCCGGCTTGCCGATCAGCCGGACGGCCTCGACGGTGGCCGCGACCGCGGCATGGGGCGGCGTGTCCAGCACCGTGAGTTGGTAGAGTCCGATCAGGATCACGGCCTCCAGGTCGCGGTCGCTCGCTTTGACCGGGTGGTGCAGCAACATCCCCGCCAGGGCCTCCAGACGCGGCAGGCAGCGCAGCGCGCCGTAGATCAACTCCTGAGTGAGTGCGCGGTCGGCCGGTGGGTGGGGCAGGGTGGCTTGGGTGAGAACGCGCGTCAGGGACTGTCCGCGGTCACGCACCCGATGGAGCGCGATCGCGGCGGCGGCGCGTGCGTCCGCACCGTCGTTGGTGCGCGTGGTGCCGCGGGGCCCCGTGGGCTGGCCCCAGACTGAGCGCCCGCCGCGCCTGGGGTCGTCCGTGGGGTGCCCGCGATCGGATCGCCGATGGGGTGGTCCGGCGCGCTGCGCGCCGCCGCGATACGGGGGGCGGTCACGTTCCGGGGGGCGTTGCGGCCAGGGATTGGCGTCGGCAGCGCGCGGTGCAACGCCTGCCGCCTCGGGCTCCTCGGGGCGACGCGCCGGCGAACGGTCGGGTCCGCGGTCGGACGGAGGGCCGGAACGCCGCTCAGCCAAGGTGTACACCATCCATCGTGCGGGCATTGAGAAAGTCGGCGGCGTCCATGGGGCGCTTGCCGGGCGGCTGCAGGCGGGTGATCTTCAGGATGCCCTCGCCGGTCGCAACGGCAATCCCCGTGCGGTCGGTGCCGACCACAGTGCCGGGTGTGGCCGCGGCGCTCCACGGGGCGACCGCGGACGCGACGCTGTCGGCCGACCAAATGCGCAAGGGTTCCCCGTTGCATTGGGTTTGGGCCACGGGCCAGGGGTCGAAGGCGCGCACCAGACGTTCGATGGCGGCTGCAGGCTGGTTCCAGTCGATCGTGGATTCCTCCTTGGTGAGCTTATGGGCATAGGTGGCGCGTGTCGGGTCCTGAGGCTGCGCCTGGCGGGAGCCGTCGGCGATGCCGGGCAGGGCTTCGCTGAGCGCCTGGGCGCCCAGTGCGGCGAGCCGGTCGTGCAGGCTGCCGCCGGTCTCACGGGGCGCCAGCGGGGTGCTGAGTCGGTGGTAGACCGGACCGGTATCCAGCCCGGCCTCCATCTGCATGATGCAGACGCCGCTCGCGCTGTCTCCCGCCAGCACGGCACGCTGGATGGGGGCCGCACCCCGCCAGCGGGGCAGCAGCGAGGCGTGGACATTGATGCAGCCCAGACGCGGGGCGGCGAGCACGCCGCGCGGCAACAACAGACCATAGGCGACGACGACCATCAGGTCGGCACCGAGGTCGCGCAGGGCCGCGACCGCCGCCCGGTCGCGTTTGAGCGACTCGGGCTGTCGCACGGCGATGCCGTACTCCAGGGCGAGCAGTTTGACCGGGCTCGGCTGCAGCTTGCGCCCGCGGCCGGCCGGCCGGTCGGGCTGGGTGTAGACCGCAGCCACCTCATGACCGCCCGCGATCAGGATCTGCAGGCAGGGTACAGCGAACTCGGGTGTTCCGGCGAAGAGGATACGCAATCAGATGACCCGCCGCCGCGGCTGTTCCGCGGGTTTGTTTTGCCGCTGACCTTTTTCGAGTTTGCGGCGGATGCGCAGCCGCTTCAAGGCCGAGATATGGTCGACGAATAGTTTCCCATGCAGGTGATCGATCTCATGTTGGATGCAGACCGCCAGGAGTCCGTCGGTGTCCAGCGTAACGGGGGTGCCGGTGCGGTCCAGTGCACTGACCCGCACGGCCTCAGCGCGCGTGACCGGCTCATAGAACCCGGGGACCGACAGACACCCCTCGTCCATTTGCTCAACGCCACGCAGTTCCAGGATCTGCGGATTGATGAGACACAAGGGCTGGTCGTGCTCCTCCGAGCAGTCGATGACGATGATCTGCAGCGGGATGTTGACCTGAATCGCGGCCAGTCCGATGCCGGGGGCCGCGTACATGGTCTCGAACATATCGGCGACGATCCGCTGGACCCGCGCATCGACCTGCGCCACCGGCGCGGCCTGGGTGCGCAGTCGGGTGTCTGGAAAGGTGAGGATATCGAGCTGTGCCATACCTAAAATTGTGGTCGAAGCTAGTGCTGCGGGAGCATGGGCCGTCCGCGGGGGGTGAGATTGCCCGCTTGGTTGCTGGAAGCGCCGCGGTACCATGCGCTACTATCCGATGCATACTACACGCCTATTGGGGTCGGGTGAATCTGGAATCGACCCCGCCGGAGGATCAATGCCCGCTCACTTCCTCGCTGTCGTTGGTGCGGCCCGCGTCCCTGCTCGGTTTCACGCGGGCGTGGCCGTGGCCCGTCGGGGGCTGGCGCTGCTGTTGGGAGCCGCGCTCCTGGTCGGTGTGGCCGCGGCGCAGGGGGTCGAACTGCTGCCGGATGCCCCGAGCACCTACCAGGTCCAAGCCGGCGACACCCTGTGGAGCATCGCCGGTCGCTTCCTGCGGGACCCCTGGCGCTGGCGCGAGGTCTGGCGTTCCAATGGCGACGTCGGCAACCCCGACCTGATCTACCCGGGCGATGTGTTGCGCCTGACGATGGTCGACGGCCGGCCGCGGATCGGCGTCGATCGGGGCAACACGTCGGACGCTGGTTATCAGGGCGGCATGCGGGTGGTCAAGCTCCACCCGCGGGTCCGGGTCAGCTCGCTGACGGATGCGGTTCCGACCATCCCGATCGCGTATATCGGCCCCTTCCTGACGCAGCCCTACGTGGCGGAGTCGGATCAGGTCAAGCGCGCGCCCTATGTCGTCGGCTTCCCGGACGAGCGCATCGTTGCCGGCATCGGCGACACCATCTACGTGCGGCGGATCGACCGCGCCACGCCGGACCGCTTTCAGGTCCTGCGTCCCGGTGATGCCTTGCGCGACCCCAAGACCAACGAAGTGCTGGGCTATGAGGCGACCTTCGTCGCCAACGCGGCACTCGAGCGGGTCGGCGATCCTGCCAAGCTACGGGTGTTGCGTGCCGAGCGTGAAGTCGCCATCGGCGATCGGGTCATCCCCGCGGCGCTGGAAGAGTCACTTTCCAACTTTTATCCGCGGCCAGGCCCCGCCGGGCTGCGTGGTCAGATTCTGAGCGTGTTGAACGGGGTGACCCAGGTGGGTCAGTATGATGTAGTGGTCATTAATCTCGGCACCCGCGAGAAGGTGCAGACAGGTCATGTTTTCGAGATTTATCAAGGAGGTAATAAGGAGCAGGATTTAGTCCGTCGGGGTGGTTACAACTGGAACTGGAAGGAGGAGACGCCGTTGTCCGGCGCCTTCTGGTTCGGCGATGACTGGACGACCCGCCGCTGGCGTGCCAATGAGCCGGATGCCAACACGCCGCTGCCGCCCACCACCGATATGCGGCGGACGCGCAGCACCTTCATTCATCCCTTCGAGCGTTCCGGTGTTCTCATGGTCTTTCGTACCTTCGAACGGGTGAGCTTCGCCATCATCCTGGACGCTTCGCGGCCGATGCGCACCAACGACAAGGTTGCCCCGCCACCGGCCTGAGCCCGTTTGACCACCCTCGACGCCTGGCTGACGCTGACCGCGGCCCCCGGAGTCGGGCCGCGGACCTGCGCCCGACTCATCGCGCACTTCGGTAGTCCGGATGCGGTGGTCGCGGCCAGAGCCGGCGCTTTGGCGGAACTGGGGCTGCGGCCTGACGCGGTCACGGCGATCAAGCAGCCGAACCGCGACTGGATCGGCTCGGTCCTGGCCTGGGCGGCGCAGCCGGATGCCTATATCCTGGCCCGCGACGATCCGCGGTATCCACCCTTGCTGGCCGAGATCCCGGATCCGCCGATCCTCCTGTATGTCCGCGGGGATCCGCGATTGCTGGCCGAACCCCAGGTGGCGATCGTCGGCAGTCGCAATCCCACCCCGACCGGCCGGGAGATGACGCGCGACTTCGCCAGCCGCCTGGCAGCCTGTGGGCTGGTCATCACCAGCGGACTGGCAACCGGAATCGACGGTGCCGCCCATGCGGGTGCGCTGAAGAGCGGGAAAACCATCGCGGTGCTGGGCACCGGTCCCGACCGGGTTTATCCGGCCGGCCACCGCGATCTGGCCAGGCAAATCGTTGAGGAGGGGGCGCTGGTGAGCGAGTTCGCCCCCGGCGAAGGGCCGCGGGCCAGCAACTTCCCGCGGCGCAACCGCATCATCTCCGGGTTGTCGTTGGGCATCCTGGTCACCGAGGCGGCGTTGCGCAGCGGCTCGCTCATCACCGCCCGTCAGGCCGGAGAGCAGGGGCGCGAGGTGTTCGCGGTGCCGGGCTCGATCCGCAATCCGCTGGCACGCGGTTGCCATGCGCTGATCCGCGACGGCGCGCATCTGGTCGAAGACCCGGCCGAGGTGCTGGCGCAGTTGAGCCCGCTGTTACGCCGGGCCATGGCGGATGGCGTGGTCGATGCGGTCACCGACTCCGTGTGCGTCGGGGGTAGCGCGGCGGGCAAAGACCTGGACCCGGACTACCAGCGGCTGCTGGCCGCACTGGGCTTCGACCCGGTCGCACCGGACGCGCTGATCCGCGCGACCGGGCTGCCCGCGGAGGCGGTGTCGTCCATGTTGTTGGTGTTGGAGTTAGAGGGTCATGTATCATCCGAAGTCGGAGGCTGCTATTGCCGCGTCCGGGAATGACTCCGGAGCGGCGTTCACGGCCGTGTCCGCGGGTTGCCGGGCGGTTGCGCGGCGGGACCGCGGGCCGTCAGCCGACCCTCCCGGCGTGACCAGTCGATCTGCATCGGTGCTGCAAGCCGACCGCGCCGAAAGGAGCACGTTCCAGTCAGCCCGCGGGTTGGCGCCGTTCACTGAGGTTGGTTGATGTACGACAGCATGGTTGATGTCCTGATCTATCTTTTCGAGAACTACATGGATGGTGAGGGGCAGCCCCCGGTGGACCAGGGTGAGTTGGAGGACGAACTGAGCCAGGCCGGCTTCAGCGCGGGCGAGATCGCCAAGGCGCTCTGCTGGCTCGACGAATTGGCCGAGGGTGCGCAGACGCCGTCCTATCAAGGCCACGCGGCGGGGTCCATGCGGGTCTACGCGGCGGATGAGTGCGCCAAGCTGGACGTGGCAGGGTGCGGCTTCCTGTTGTTTCTGGAGCAAAGCGGCATCCTCGATCCGGCCAGCCGCGAGTTGGTGATCGAACGCGCCCTGGCCATCGATCATCCCCAAGTCTCGGTGGACGAGATCAAATGGGTCGTACTCCTGGTGCTGTTGAACCGTCCGGGCCGTGAGGCCGCCTTCACCCGGATGGAAGATCTGGTTTACAACGAAGCGCCCGAGTATCTGCATTAGGAAGTGGTTAGTGGATAGTGGATAGTGGATAGTTGAAGCGGGATGTTTCATGGTCTGTGACCAAACGTTCCGATGTCCAGGCCCACGTTGCCTATCTGCCGCTGCCCACCCGCTCGCCCATATCGACACCTCGCTCTCCACTATCCACTATCCACTTCTCACTATCCCATGAATCTCGTCATCGTCGAATCGCCTGCCAAGGCCAAGACCATTCAGAAGTACCTGGGTCCGGACTTCGATGTCATCGCGTCTTACGGTCATGTGCGCGATTTGATCCCCAAGGAGGGGGCGGTCGATCCGGAACATGGGTTCGAAATGAAATACCAGATCATCGAGCGCAACGAAAAGCACGTGCAGGCAATCGCCAAGAAGCTCAAGGATGCCGATGCGCTGTATCTTGCGACTGACCCGGACCGCGAGGGGGAGGCGATCTCCTGGCATCTTTACGAGTTGCTCAAGGCGCGCCGTCAGATCGGCAAGAAGCCGGTGCATCGGGTGGTCTTCAACGAGATCACCAAGCGCGCCGTCCAGGAGGCGGTGGCCAATCCGCGGGAACTGGCCTACGACCTGGTCAACGCCCAACAGGCGCGCCGCGCTCTCGATTATCTGGTCGGCTTCAATCTGTCGCCGCTGCTGTGGAAGAAGGTCAGACGCGGGCTCTCGGCCGGGCGTGTGCAGAGTCCGGCCCTGCGGCTGATTTGCGAGCGTGAGATTGAGATCGAAGCCTTCGTCCGGCAGGAATACTGGTCGATCGAGGCCGACTGTGACCGCGCGGCGCGGCCTTTCATGGCGCGCCTGATCGAATTCGGCGGCGCCAAAGTGGAGCAGTTCACCATCACCGACGGCGACCGGGCGGCCGTGGTTCAGGGCGCTCTGGAAACGGCCGCCGCCGGCACGCTGCGGGTCGAGCAGGTCGAGCGCAAGCAGCGCAAGCGCAACCCGGCCCCACCCTTCATTACGTCCACGCTGCAGCAAGAGGCGGCGCGCAAGCTCGGTTTTACCGCACAGCGCACCATGCGCGTCGCCCAGCAACTCTATGAGGGTGTGGATGTCGGCGGCGGCGCCGTCGGTCTCATCTCCTATATGCGGACCGACTCGGTGAATCTGGCCCAGGAGGCCGTGGCTGAGATCCGTCTCTATGTCAGCGAGCGCTACGGGGCGAATCACCTGCCCGAGCAACCGCGCCTGTACAAGACCAAGGCGAAGAACGCCCAGGAGGCGCATGAGGCGATCCGCCCTACGTCGATCCTGCGTGAGCCCAAGGAGATCAAAGCTTTTCTGAGTCCGGAGCAGTTCCGGCTCTATGAGTTGGTGTGGAAGCGCACGCTTGCCTGTCAGATGGCGCATGCCCTGATCAATCAGGTCTCGGTGAATTTGAGTGCCGGAACCGGCAATACATTTCGCGCCACCGGCTCGACCGTCGCCGAGCCGGGATTCATGCGGGTCTATCTGGAGGGTCGGGACGACGCCAGCAGTGGCGATGATGATGAGGACAGCATGCTCCCGCCGATGGAAGTGGGGGACCTGGTCGATCTGCTGGGTATTCGGTCCGAACAACATTTCACCGAGCCGCCGCCGCGCTTCAGTGAAGCGACCCTGATCAAAACGCTGGAGGAGTACGGAATCGGCCGGCCGTCCACTTATGCCTCGATCATCTCCACCTTGCAGGATCGCGAGTACGCGGTGTTGGACGCCAAGCGCTTCAAGCCGACCGATGTCGGGCGCGTGGTGAATAAGTTTCTCACCGAACACTTCAAGACCTATGTCGATTACGACTTCACGGCGCGGCTCGAGGATGAGCTGGATGCCGTGTCCCGCGGCGAGGAGGAATGGGTCCCGCTGCTGGAGAATTTCTGGCGGCCTTTCAAGGAGCGGATCGATCATACGCAGGAGCACGTCAAGCGCAGCGACGTGACTCAGGAGCGCATCGATGAGCTGTGTCCCAAGTGCGGCGGTCCACTCTCGATCCGGCTCGGGCGTAACGGTCGTTTCATCGGCTGCACCAATTATCCGGAATGTGACTACACCCGCGATCTCACCGCCGATGGGGCCGAACCGGAGCCGAAAGAGGTCATCGAGGGTCGCGTTTGCCCGGATTGCGGCTCAGTCCTGGAGGTCAAGAACGGCCGTTACGGCAAGTTCATCGGGTGCAGCGGCTATCCCAAGTGCAAGCACATCGAGCCGCTGGAGCGTCCGGAGGATACCGGTGTGGTCTGCCCGAAGTGCGGCAAGGGCACGCTGCAGAAGAAAAAATCGCGGCGCGGCAAGTTCTTCTACTCCTGTTCCACCTATCCGAAGTGTGACTACGCGGTGTGGAACGAACCGATTGCCGAGCCTTGCCCCAAGTGCGGCTGGCCGGTCATGACGCTCAAGACCACCCAGCGCAAAGGGGCCGAGCGGGTTTGCCCACAGAAAGAGTGTGGTTTCAGCGAGCCGCTGGAGGCGGCGGACACGGCCGCGGACGCGCAGCGCTAGTCCTCGCCCCCGTGTGTGCTACGCTTTGGTCGGTGACGTCCCACATCCGGCGATGCCCATGTCCCAATCCGCCTTTGCCGAACCGCGTCTGACGCAACCGACCCCGGAACCGGTTGCGCCCTGCTCTCATGCCGGCCGTGTCGTCTCGGAGGACGCGTATTGGCGTCTGTACTATCTCGACTCCGACATCCACTACGAATGGAACGACGGCCGCCTGGAGGAGAAACCAGTGTCCGATTACGAGACCTTCCAGGTCTATCACTGGTTCATGGTCTTGCTGGGGCATTTTCTGACGGAACGGCCGATCGCCAGGCTGGCGGCCTTGGAAATGGGTTTTCGGCTGCCGCTGCCGACCCAGAACAACCGCTCCCCGCAGACCGCCATGACATCCGGGTAGGTGCCCAGGTTGGCTGACTCGATCCGGACCTTCATGTCGCTGGTGTAGACATAGCAGGGGCGGTCCTTGAAGCGGGTCCCCAACTTGCGCAGGACATTCCCGCAGATCAGGTTGTGGGTCTCGGAGCCGCCCGCCATGGCGAACACCTCGCCATCCAGAAATTCGGTTCGGCCCTGATCGGACGCGCGCTCGGCGGCCAGCCAGTCGGCGAACTGGAGTCGCGGCTTGGGCGGAAAGGACATGGCTCGAGTTCCTGTGAGCGGCAGGGCAATCATAATAGTGCGCAACGGCGATCGCGGTGCGCCCGCCGACCGCACGCCCCTATCCCGAACGACCGACCTTGGAACGGCACCGCCCGCGGAGGACCCATGCCAGTATGGCCTGCTCTGGTTGAGCATCCCGGAGGCCGCCGCGGAGCTGGCGGAGGAGTTGACGCTCTGGGATTGGGATGGAACGCTCACCCTGGGCGGGACCCTCGCGGCGCCGAGCCGCTACCCGGACCAGCAGCCCCCGACCCGTAGAAGCTGGCCGGTCTGCGCGACCGAATGGCCGGCGCGTCGAAGGGTCCGGCCCGGCCCCGTGCACTCTGCTTCACCCCGCTCACGGACGACCAGGGCCACCCGGTGGCCGGGCTGCCGGAGGTGGCGGAGTTGCGCCGCCTGGGCGTGGCGGTGGTCCCGGTCGGCTGGCTCGGCGAGGCGGTCCGTCGGCTGGGCGCCGCGCGTTGGCCGCTGCTCCTGGCCGATTGTCTGGCCCTCGCTGCCGGTTTGGCCCTGGTGGGCGGGCTGGCCCTGGGTGCCGCCCTCTGGCTGTGGCGCGACTGGCCCATCCCGCTCGCCGGCGAGCGCGGCGGCGGTGCGGCCGGCGCGGCCGAGCCGTTCATCGCCTGCATGACCCCGGACGGGCGCTACACGGTCCCGCACCCGATCCCGCGCTCCGGTCAGATTGCGCGTCTGGGCGCCGGCCAGAAGCTCGCCTGGGCGGTGCGGGTCGGCGAGCCCGCCGCCTGTGGGATGCCCGCTGGATGCGCGCCCTGGGGGCCGCGGGTTACCATCTGCTGTTTGCGGTGGTGTTCGCCGACGGGCCGCCGCTGCTGGCGGACTACAACCCGGCCGGCGGTGGCCGCGGCACCAGCCCGGCGCTGCGCGCCGCCGCCGGCGGGCTCTGGGAGCAATGGCTCGAGATCCCGGCGGGGCAGGGCGAGTCGGCCCTGGTCGTCCTGGCGCTGCGCTTTCAGTTGGAGTACCGCGACGCGGGTCCCGCGAGTCAGGGGTGGTCCTGGTACGCGCTGGTGGTCGCCGCATCCGCGACCGGCGCCGACGCCCTGCCGGCGATCGATTCCCTGGTGGCTCCGCGCCCCTTGGAGCGGCTGCACCTGCACGGCTACGCGCGACCCGTCTTCGCCATCCGGGATTGGTACCGGGGCGATCCGGACCGCCGCTGGGGGCTGTACCTGCTGCGTCTGTCGGCCCCCGAGCCGCGCCTGGCGGCGCTCGGTCTGGAGGTGCAACCGAGTCTCCAGGGTCGGCTGCCGCCGGAAACGGTTGCAAAACCCCACGGCCCCATGCCGACCAAGGTGCTGGTTGTGGAGCCCGCGCAGGCCCCGGAGCTCGGCGGCGATGCGCTGGTCTGCCGGGCGCGTTCGCCGTCGAATTAAGCTGGTTCGGGGCGCCGTGCGCGGGCCGCGGGGGCGGTTCGCAACGCTCGGTCGCGGCGGGTTCCCGCAGGTCGGGATGCGCCCGGGCCTGGGGATCGAACGGGAGTGGGTCCCGTCGGCCTGAGGTTCGGGACGGGAAGAGACCGCGCGCAGACCGGGCTGCGCCCGGGTGCTTGGCCTGACCGCGCCGACATCGCAGGGTCGTCCTTCAGTTCCCGCGACGCTTAAGCCAATCCTCGACGACGGCGGGATCCAGCGCGCGTAACAGTTCCTCGGGGTCCAGCCCGCGCAGGCGCTCCTGCGGGTCCAGCCCGCGCAACCGATCCTGCGGGTCCAGCGCGCGCAACAGTTCCTCGGGGTCCAGTCCGCGCAGCCGCTCCTGCGGTGGGATCTGCTCTAAGATGGCCTGGATCTCGTCCGGATCGAATTCATGCAGGTGCGCGATCAGCAGGCGGCGGGTGTCGTGCTCGAATTCCTCCATCGTATACGCCATGTCAGGTACCTCAATACGGTAATGGAAATACAACTGTCCCAGCAAGCCGCGACCGTGCGGATTGCGTGAGCGGTAATTGCTCAGCCCATTGCGGACCCGCTCCAGCCGAGCGCTGAAGACCTCCCAAGGGGCATTGCGCGGATGCGCCGCGATCTCCCCGAGCAGGATCAGCCGGACGATCCTTCCGCCCCAACGCAGCTCGAATACCCCTGGCCAGGGGGTGGCGGTCGGGGTGCCCGGGGGCAGTTGGGCGAAGAGCCGCTCCGGCGTGCGCGTGGCCACCGCGTAGAGGCCGAAGTCGTCCTCCGGGAGCAGACGGTAGCTCCCCGCCGGCGGTTCGACAAGCTCGCGCGCAGGCTCTGCGCCCGCCGGCGGTGCGGCCGGGGTGCGTTCCCGCTCGATGGAGACCAGTTTGCGGTAGGTCACGAAGTGGCCGATCAGTTCATCCAGAGCCCAGGCGTCGAGTGGCTGGTGTTGCGACTTGTAGGTCAGAACATTGTGCGCCGCGAGCCGCTCCAGCCCGTCGGGCAGGCCAGCAAGCGCCGCGGGGTCGGCATCAAGCGCGGCACCCGGCCGACGTTCGATGATGAGGATGTCCAGCCGCTGGCTCTTGAGCGCCAGCTCCTTTTCGACATCCACCCGCCAGGGGCGGCCGGTGAAGAGGTCGGTCAGGGCGATGCCGAAGAGTCGGTGCCAAGGGGTGAGGGTGTCCATGGGACCAAGTGTAGCATCAGGATGTGGCGCATCGACTAACGCGGTACGGGCGGCGTTGTACTCGCCAGCCGGTCGGCACCGGGGCTCGCATCGTAGTAGCCGCCGGGGTCCATCGCCACCGCAAAGAGCTTGCCCTCGTCGCCGTCGCCGGCCGGCGGGCGCAGGGTCGTGAGTAGGCGCCCGTCGGCGGCGTCCCACAGCCGCAGGGGATTGTCATCGGCCGCGCTCGCCAGCCAGCGCCCGGCGCGGTCGGTCGCGATGCGTTGGATCGACGCGGTCTCGAGCCGCAGCAGCGGCGCCGCGGGCGGTTCACCGGCCCGCTCCGCGCACGCCGGCAGCCCGGCGGCGAGCAGCGCCAGCGCCCCGGCGAGCAGCCGCCCCGGCCCACCGGGCCGCACGCGGCGGTGTGCGCTGGGAGCGTTTGTGAAGCGGGCGGCAGCGCCGATGCGGACGCCCCAACGCGGGAAACCGGCCAGGGCGTCGGCAGGGATCTGGACAGCGGATGGACATGGATGCACAACTCCGGTGGCCGGTGGGGACCGCGCCTCACTTCGGGATAGCCGGGGGCCGACGCGCGGTCTCGCCCTGTCGCGGATTTAACCACAATCGCCGCAGGTTGGGGAAAGACCAACCCACGTGCCGCGCTGGTCTCCCGCACGAAGTTGGTGGAAACTAGCGCGGCTGCGACCCGACCCCGTCCGCGGGAGCCCGTCATGCCATCCCTGCCTCGTTCTCGTCCGTCATTGCTGTGCGCGCTGCTGGGGTGGGCCGCGCTGCTCGGGGTCGTGCTCGCACCACCGGCGCTGGCCGTGCGGCTCGCGCTGGCCATCGGCAATGCCGGCTATGCCGAGGCACCGCTGACCAATCCGCGCAACGATGCGCAGGACATCGCCGCCCGGCTGTCGGGCGCCGGCGTTACCGTAACGCTGCGGCAAGATGCCGATCAGCGCGCGATGGAGGATGCCATCGTGCGCTTCACCCGCGCGCTGGCCGGGGAGGGCAACGTGGGTCTGTTCTTCTTCGCCGGGCATGGGGTGGAGCATCAGGGGCGCAATTATCTGTTGCCGATCGGCGCGCAGATCGCGAGCGTGGTCGACCTGCGCTACAAGGCGGTCGACGCCGGGCAGGTGCTCGACGGCATGGCCGAGGCCGGCAACGGGCTGAATCTGGTCGTGCTCGATGCCTGTCGCAACAACCCCTATGCGCGCAGCGTCCGTTCGGCGAGCCGTGGCCTGGCACGCATGACCCCGGCCCGCGGCACCCTGATCCTCTACGCGACCCAGCCCGGCGCGGTGGCCGCCGACGGCGACGGGCGCAACGGCACCTTCACCAAGCACCTGCTGGCGGCCATGGCCGCCCCGGGTCTGGAAGTGGAGCAGGTGTTCAAGCGCGCCGCGCTGGCGGTGGATCAGGAGACCGGCGGCGCGCAGACGCCCTGGGTGGAGGGGGTGGTGCTCGGCTCGTTCGCCTTTGCGCCCGGCGCCGGTACCCCGAGCCCGCTGTCCCCACCGCCGCCGGCCCCGCCGGCAACCGGCGTCACCCCCGCGCCCAGCCTCGCTATCCCGCCGCCGCCCGGCGTGACCGCAGTCACGGCGCGGGCTGGCGAGGATTAACGAAAGTTAATGTTAGCACAAGGGGGTAAACACCGCTGCGGGCTTCCGGCAGGATTACGGTTAGGGTAATCGGTCTGCGGTTCTGTCGGGGGAACGATGAGTGGGGTGAGTCCAGGAACCTGGGTCCACTGTGGTCGCGTGTTCAGTGCCGAGGAGCTTGCCGACATCCGCCAGACGGTGGCGTGGCTGCCGGGGTTGGGGCGGCGGGAGTTGGCGGCGACGCTATGCGAGCATTTGCAGGGGTCTACCGTGACGGGGACGGCGAAGGCGCATGCCTGCCGGGAGTTTCTGGAGCGCCTGGCGGCGGCCGGGTTGGTGACGTTGCCCCCGTTGCAGATCGCGCGGCGCCCCCGCCCGGCGCCGCCGGTGCCGGTGATGGACGCGCCGACACCGCTGCACGGCCCCTTGGCCGCGCTCGGCGCGGTGCGCTTGGCGCCGCGGCGGTGGCGCAGTGGAATGCGCTCGTCGCGCGTTGGCACCCCTTGGGCTACCAGGGCGCCTTCGGCTACCGGCTGCGCTACTTCATCACCGGAGACCCGCGCCCTTGCCCAACGGCTACTCGGCCGATGCCACCATCGCCGCGGAACAGCAGGCCCGCGAGACGGCGGTCAGCGGGCAGGTGCGTGTCCTGTGCCGGGAGTTGCAAACAAGACTGCGAACTGCGCGCGTTCGCCCGCCTGAGCGCCCGGATCAAGGCGCTGTTCCCGCGCCTGCCGATCCTGCTGCTACTCGATGGTCTCTATGCCAACGGGCCGGTGATGCACCGCTGCCGTCAGTCCCATTGGCAGTTCATGATCGTGCTCAAAGACCAGGACCTCCCTGGCGCGCTTCGCCCGCCACCTGCGTGACCTCTATCGACAACTGGGCGTGCGCGGTGCCATCGCCTTCATCCGCGCCTCCTGCGCCGCCCCTTGGCTCGACCCCGCGCGGATGCGTCGCCTGCTGGCCCCGCCGTGGCAGCTTCAGCTCGAATAAGCGCCGCCGGGCACGGCGTCGCATCCCGACCGCCGGCCACCACCGAAGCCGGCAACCGCTGGCCTGGCCCACCGTGGTGCACGTACGCGACCGGTCCGACCACCTTCCCGGCATCCGCCAGGGCGTCCCGTTGCCCACCCCCGGTCCGCGCCAACCCACCCCGCAACCGCCAACGCCAGCGCCGACCGGCGCTGACGCCGCCCGATGTCAGCCGGCGAATGGGTTATGCTTCAGGGCTGCGAGCTAGTCCTCGCGGTTTCAATCTCCGGGGCGCGACGTTAAACTCTAGGGCTTTATGCCAACCCCGAGAGTGCCGTGGTCCTGCCCGAGCCCGATTTTCGCCGCATCAAGCGCTTGCCGCCCTATGTTTTCAATATCGTCAACGAGTTGAAGGCCGAGGCACGAGCGCGTGGCGAGGATATCATCGATTTCGGGATGGGCAACCCGGATCAGCCGACGCCGCAGCACATCGTCGATAAGCTGATCGAGGCGGCGGCGCGCAAGGATACGCATCGCTACTCGGTGTCCCGCGGCATTCCGCGGCTGCGTCGGGCGATCTGCCATTGGTACCGCGACCGTTACGACGTGCACCTGGACCCGGATGCCGAGGCGATCGTGACCATCGGTTCCAAGGAGGGTCTGGCGCACCTGGCGTTGGCGACCATGGGGGCTGGAGATACCGTGCTGGTGCCCAATCCGGCCTACCCGATCCATCCCTACGGATTCATCATCGCCGGGGCTGATGTGCGCCATGTGCGGCTGACCCCGGGCGTGGACTTTTTTGAGGAGTTGCGGCGGTCGATCCAGGACTCCTGGCCCAAACCGAAGATGTTGGTGCTGAACTTTCCCGGTAACCCGACCACGCAGTGCGTGGACCTGGAGTTTTTTCAGCGGGTGATCGACATCGCCGGGGAGTACGGTATCTGGGTGGTGCATGACCTGGCCTACGCGGACATCGTGTTCGACGGCTACAAGGCCCCGTCGATTCTCCAGATTCCTGGCGCCAAGGACATCGCCGTCGAGTTCTTCTCGATGTCCAAGAGCTATAACATGCCCGGCTGGCGGGTCGGTTTCATGTGCGGAAACAAGCACCTGGTGGCGGCCCTGGCGCGCATCAAGTCCTATCTGGATTACGGTACCTTCACCCCGATCCAGGTGGCCGCCATCGCCGCGCTGGAGGGTCCGCAAGACTGTGTGCGCGAGATCGCCGGCATGTATCAGACGCGTCGCGACGTCCTGTGCAAGGGGTTACACGAGGCCGGCTGGGAGGTGCAGCCGCCCCAGGCGACGATGTTCGTCTGGGCGCGCATTCCTGATTTCATTCAGGAGCAGTTGCGCGCCCTGATTCCGGACGGCGCCTCGCTGTCGCTGGAGTTTTCCAAGCGCCTGATCGCGGAGGCGCGGGTCGCCATCTCGCCGGGGATCGGTTTCGGTGAGTACGGCGATGACCATGTGCGTTTCGGTTTGATCGAAAACGAGCATCGTACCCGCCAGGCGATCCGCGGCATCAAGGAGATGTTCCGGCGCGAGGCGCGTGCCGGGGCTTGAGTCAGCACGCGGATTGTCCGCAAATGAACGCAGAGGATCATGTATGGAACCGGTCAAGATCGGTCTGTTGGGCTTAGGCACCGTCGGCGGCGGCACGGTCACCGTGCTCACCCGCAATGCCCGGGAGATCGCCCGCCGCGCCGGTCGCGACATCGAGATCGCCCATGCCGCGGCGCGCGAGTACAAGCGCGAGGGGATCTGCGGTCTCGATCAGATCGGCCGGATCGGCGACGACGCCTTCGCGGTGGTGGACGACCCCGAGATCCAGATCATCGTCGAATTGATCGGCGGTTACTCCCCGGCGCTTGAACTGGTGATGCGGGCCATCGCCAACGGCAAGCACGTGGTGACGGCCAACAAGGCGTTGATCGCTCGCCACGGCAACACGATCTTTGCCGCCGCGCGGGAGCGCGGCGTGATGGTGGGGTTCGAGGCGGCGGTGGCAGGCGGCATCCCCATCATCAAGGCGGTACGCGAAGGGCTGGCGGCCAATCATATCGAATGGGTGGCCGGTATCATCAACGGGACCGGCAATTTCATCCTGACCGAGATGCGCGACAAGGGCCGCAGTTTCGCGGACTGCCTGGCCGAGGCGCAGGCGCGCGGCTACGCCGAGGCCGACCCGACGTTCGATGTCGAAGGCACCGACGCCGCCCACAAGCTCACCATCCTGGCGTCGCTGGCATTCGGTATCCCGCTCCAGTTCGAGCGCTGTTACACGGAGGGTATTTCGCGCATCGAGTCGCAAGACGTTGCCTATGCCGGGGAGTTGGGTTATCGGATCAAGCATCTGGGGATCGCCAGGCGCAACGCCGACGGGATCGAACTGCGGGTCCATCCGACACTCATCCCCCATCGGCGGCTGATCGCCAATGTGGACGGCGTGATGAATGCCGTGCTGGTGAAGGGCGATGCGGTCGGCCCGACACTCTACTATGGAGCCGGTGCCGGCTCCTTGCCGACGGCCTCCTCCGTGGTGGCTGACGTGGTGGATGTGGTGCGCGCCTTCACCACCGACCCCAACAATCGGGTACCGCACCTCGCGTTCCAGCCGGACGAACTGGCCGATACGCCGATTCTCACCATGGATCAGGTAGAGACCGCCTACTACCTGCGTCTGACGGCGCTGGACGAGCCCGGGGTCATGGCCCGTATTGCCAGTATCCTGGGCGAGCAGGGCATCAGTATCGAGGCGATCCAGCAAAAGGCCCCCGGCGAGGGTGAGACCCATGTGCCGCTGGTCATGCTCACCCAGCGCGTGCGCGAGGGCCAGATGAACCAGGCGATCGCCCGCATCGAGGCCTTGGCGTCGGTGCAGGGGTCGGTGATGCGGATTCGCGTGGAGACCCTGGCTGGCTAACCGGCCCGTGTCCGTGCCGACGGGGAGTCTGTTGCCGGGTGAGTGCCGTCTCATCTGCCCGGCGCTCTTTGCCGGGCCGCAGGGGGTGGCTGACCTCAAGATCCGCGCTCCGGCCCTGGACCGCCTGCTGGCCCGTGCCGACTGCAAGGAGACATCGATTCGCGACCCCCTGGAGACGCTAGCCGCCGCCTTCGGTTTGACCGCCGCCGCGTCCTCCACGGCAAGGGTGCGTCGTGCTGGTGAGATGCCGCGATCCAGTGCCGGGGACGGCCAGTCCCCGGCCACCGCGGGCGCACTGGACCAGGCGCCGCCGGTCACCGGGTCGGACCGCGATCTGCCGTCCGCTGCCCTGTGTTTGCTCGCCGACGCTCCGGCAGGGGCGCACGACGGCTGCTGGTTTCACGCCGACCCCGTGCACCTGCGCCCGGACCGGGATCGCCTGCTGCTGTTCGCCGGAGCGGCGCTGGCGCCGCGGGAGGATGAGGCGGATGCGCTGGTTGCCGCCTTCAACGCGCATTTCGCCGCGGATGGGCTCTACCTGATCGCCATCCGGCCCGACCGCTGGTATCTGCGCGTTGCCGACCAGCCGAACCTGCGGACTTGCCCCCTGTATGAGGTCGTCGGACGCGACCTGGACACCTGCCTGCCGAGTGGCCCCGATGCCCGCGCCTGGAACCGCTGGCAGAATGAGGCCCAGATGCTGTTCTATGGGCATCCGGTCAATCAGGCGCGTGAGACAGCGGGTCGGCCCGTGATCAACGGAGTCTGGACCTGGGGTGGCGGAGTCCTGCCGGCGGTGTCCGGCGGACCCGCGCTGACCATTGCCGATCATCCGCTGGCGCTTGGTCTGGCGCGGGCAAGCGGCGGCGCCTGGCGGGGACTGGATGCCCTGGATCGCGCCGCGTGGCGCGACGTGACCGGCACCGTGCTGGTGTTCTGGGACCACCTGTGGCAGTCGGCGGGGGACTTGGATGCCTGGCGCCGTGGGCTCGACATCTTGGACGTTCTGGTCGCGACCCTGTCCTCCGAGTTGGCGGCCAAACGGCTGCTTCGGCTCACGATCGACGACGGAATCGGCGATCGTTTTACCCTGAGCCGGGCTGCTCAGCACTGTTTCTGGCGCCGCCGCGGGGCACTGGGCGATTGGATCGCCCGGCGATCCGGCCCGCATCGCCGATAGTGGCGCGCTGGCGCATCATGCGCTGCACGGTTGATTCGGCGGCGTCTTGGAACAGGTCGATTCACCCCAATCTCCTGGCGGATTTGGGGATACTCCCAAGCACGCTCTCCATCTTCAGGAATACACAATGGTTGATTCAGAATCCGCGAAACGACTGGACCTGACGACGAAGGTCACCAAGGTCGTCACTCTCTACGATCCCCGGGTCTGGAAAGAGAAAGGTCTTTGGTGGACCGTCGGTCTCTTTGTGGTCACCTATATGGTGGTCGTCATCGTGCTGGGGATCATCTGGTCGCGCTCCCCCGGCCATTTCGACGTGCGCGAGGAGGCGCTGTTGCTCACGAACAACGACCCGGCCAGGCTGGTCGACGGGACCGCCACGGTGGCGACCGCCATCCGGATCGCCGAGACGCTGCTCGATAAGCCCGGGGGTTACCTGACCAACGATATCACCCCGCCCGGCATCTTTCTGGATAATATCCCCAACTGGGAATTCGGCGCCTTGACCGAGTTGCGCGACCTGTCGGATGCGTTGCGCAATGATTTCAGCCGCGCTCAGTCGCAGTCGGTCGAGGATAAAGACCTGGCGGTGGCGCAGCCCCAGTTCAATTACAACTCGAACTCCTGGATTCTGCCGTCGTCCGAGTCGGAGTATCGCAAGGGTATCGCTGCCCTGTATCGCTATTTCGGCCGACTCACCGACGACAAAGATCGGGATGGCCAGTTTTTTGCGCGCGCGGACAATCTGACGGCCTATCTTGAAGTGGTCGAGAAGCGGTTGGGTAGTCTGGCGCAGCGTTTGTCCTATGCGGTCGGTCAGAGCCGTCTCAATACCGACCTGGCAGGCGACCCCAGTGCGCGTCAGTCCAAACCGGTTCCCGACGAGAAAGAGACCAAGACCCCTTGGCTTGAGATCGACGATGTCTTCTTCGAGGCGCGCGGCTACACCTGGGCATTGCTGCAAACCCTGCAGGCTATGGAGATCGATTTCAAATCGGTGCTCACCGACAAGAACGCCCTGGTTTCGCTGCAGCAGATCAGTCGGGAGTTGCAGAATACGCAGAATACCATCTGGAGTCCGCTGATCCTCAATGGCACTGGTTTCGGGCCCATGGGCAATCACTCGCTCGTGATGGCCTCCTATATTTCACGCGCCAATGCCGCAATCGGCGATCTGCGGGCCCTGCTGCAGCGGGGCTGATCGGCGCCGTCCGCACCGGCCGCCATGCGGCGGCCGGTCGTCCTGTTCCTATCCCAACAACCCCCCCGTCAGTGACCTGTCGGTTTGCCGACAAGCAGCCTTCGGGCACTGCAAAGAGTGACCGAAAAACAATGTGCTGGAGACGGAACCGGAACTGGCACAAGCATTGCTAATTGTTCCTCCAGAGTCAGTTTGAACCCAGCGGGCCGGGGCGCCCGCGATTTCTGGAGGCACAGAATGGAGCTGAAGGTCTCGGACCACAGTGGATCCGCGCCGGCCATTGCCGGCGGCTGTTCTGCGAGCGGCTGCGGCAGCAGCGGCGATGCACTCGCGCACCTGCCGGAGCATATCCGGGCCAAGGTTCACAACCACCCCTGCTATTCGGAGGAAGCACACCACCATTATGCGCGGATGCATGTGGCGGTTGCTCCAGCGTGCAACATCCAATGTCACTACTGCAACCGTAAGTACGACTGTGCCAACGAGTCGCGCCCGGGTGTGGTTTCAGAGGTGCTGACCCCCGATCAGGCGGTCAAGAAAGTGATTGCCGTTGCGGCGCATATCCCGCAAATGACGGTGCTCGGCATTGCCGGGCCGGGCGATCCACTGGCCAACCCCGCCCGGACCCTCGAAACGTTCCGGCAACTCACTGAAAAAGCTCCTGATATCAAGCTCTGTGTCTCGACCAATGGGCTCGCGCTGCCGGACTGTGTCGATGCACTCTGCACCCACAATATCGATCATGTGACCATCACGATCAACTGCGTGGACCCCGATGTGGGCGCCAAGATTTATCCCTGGATCTTCTGGCAGGGGCGGCGGATCAAGGGGCGCAAAGGGGTGGCGATCCTCATCGAGCAGCAGCAAAAGGGGCTGGAGATGTTGGTCGCGCGCGGGGTGTTGGTGAAGGTCAACTCGGTCCTGATTCCCGGCGTCAACGATGAGCATCTCAAGGAGGTGAGCCGCGTCGTCAAGTCCAAGGGCGCTTTCCTGCACAACGTGATGCCGTTGATTGCCGAGCCCGAGCATGGGACCTTCTTCGGCGTCATGGGCCAGCGCGGTCCGACCCATGATGAGCTGCAGACCCTGCAGGACGCCTGTGCCGGTGACATGAATATGATGCGTCACTGCCGCCAGTGCCGGGCGGACGCGGTGGGAATGCTCGGTGAGGATCGCGGTCACGAATTTACGCTTGAGAAGATCGAGACCATGGACATTGATTATGGCCGGGCCATGGAGGAACGCCGCCAGGTTCACGCGGCGATCGAAGCCAATCGGGAGGCTCAACGCAAGAAGAGCGGTGAGACCTTCATCTCGATTACCGCCCTCAAGGCCCGGCGTCGGGAGACTCCGCCTGCTCTGATCGCGGTGGCGACCAAAGGGGGCGGGGTGATCAACCAGCATTTCGGCCACGCCGCCGAGTTCCTGATCTACGAGGCCAACGACCAGGACGTGCGCTTCATCGGTCACCGTAAGGTGGACCTCTATTGTTCCGGCGGTGAGACCTGCGGGGATGCGCAGACGGCCCTGGCGAAGACGATCCAGGCGCTCTCCGGTTGCGTGGCGGTGCTCTGCTCCAAGATCGGCTATGAGCCCTGGGGGGCGCTGGAGGCAGCGGGTATTGCGCCCAACGGCGAGCACGCGATGGAGCCGATCGAAGACGCCGTAGCGGCGGTGTATCGCGAACTGGCGGCGAGCGGGAGCTTGGAACGCGCGACGCCGGCGCCGCTGCGCATGCGCGCCTGAAGCCATGTTCGAGGAGACTGACTGATGGCATACCAGATCGTCGAAGGCTGCGTGAATTGCTGGGCTTGTGCGCCGCTGTGTCCGCGTCAGGCCATCTATGAGGCCAAGCCGCATTTCCTGATCCATTCCGTTTTATGCACGGAATGCGCAGGGGAGCATCCCGACCCGCAGTGCGCGAGCATCTGCCCGATCGAGGGCGTCATTCTGGATTCGCTCGGGGTGCCCTTGAACCCGCCAGGGTCACTGACCGGCATCCCCCCGGAGCGCCTGGCCGCGGCCAGAGCCGAGATCCAGGCGCGTTGAACCCCAGGTTGATATCATGGCCACCCAAACCCTTCCGACACCGGCGGAACTGGTCTTCTACGAGAAGCCCGGTTGTGTCTCGAACGCGCGACAGAAGGCACTGTTAGTAGAGATCGGACACTGTCTGGAGGTTCGTAACCTGCTGAGTGAGCATTGGGTGCCCGAACGCTTGAGGCCCTTCTTTGGTGACTTGGCGGTCTGCGACTGGTTCAACCCGACGGCGCCCCGCGTACTGAGCGGGGAGGTGCGGCCGGCGGACCTCAGCGAGGCGGGCGCGCTCGCGCTGATGGTGGCGGATCCGCTGCTGATCCGGCGGCCACTGATCGCAGCCGGGGATCTGCGCTCCTGCGGATTCGCTCCTGGTCCGTTTCTGGACGCTCTGGGTGTGGTACTGGACGAGGGGGTCGACCTTCAATCCTGTTCGCGTCTCAGTCAATTGGCGGATTGTCCGCTGCCGGTCTGCCCGACACCGGGTCTGACCGTCCGGCCGGTGGCGCTCGGGGTTGCCGGGTGAGTGCCATGGGTAAGGAATACCAGGATGCGACCGGGAATCCGGGCGCAGTCGAGATCGCCCCTGGTGTGCATTGGATCGGCGCCCTTGATGCGTCCCTGCGCACCTTCGATATCATCCTGCGCACCGCGAACGGCACCACCTATAATGCCTTCCTGATTCGGGGTGATGCCGGTGTGGCGGTGGTGGATACGGTGAAACTCGAGTTTTCCGATGAGTTCTTTCGCCGGTTGGAGTCGGTCGCCGATTATAGCGAGATCCGGGTCATTGTTCTCAATCACCTGGAACCAGACCACAGCGGTGCGCTGCCGGAGTTGATGCGCCGTGCGCCGCAGGCGCGACTGTACATCTCCACGCGTGCCACGTCGATGCTCAAGGCCGTCCTCAAACCGAAGGATTCGGATCGCCCCTTCGAGTATGAGACGGTCGGCACCGGCGACGAGGTATCGCTCGGCAACCGGACCTTGCGGTTTCTGCATACCCCCTTCCTGCACTGGCCTGATACGCAATGCACCTATCTGGTTGAGAACGGGGTGCTGTTCTCCGGCGATGTGTTTGGTTGCCACTATTGCGACAGCCGCCTCTATAACGATCGGGTCGGGGATTTCCGCTTTTCTTTCGATTATTACTATGCCCACATCATGCGGCCTTTCAAGGCGCATGTGATGGACGCGCTGAAACTGATCGAGCCGCTGCGCCTGAAGATGATCGCGCCGACGCATGGACCCATTCTGCGCGATCGGCCGCGGCGCTACGTGACGCATTATCGGGAGCTCTCGACCTCCAGTCTGGTGGATCAGATCGATAACGACGAGCGTTCGTTAGTGGTCTTCTACATGAGTGCGTACGGCAGCACGGCCCGCATGGCGGAGGCGATCCGGGCCGGGGCCGAGGAAGAGGCTGGCGTACGGGTGTCGCTCTATGACCTGGAGGGCGGTGAGACCGAACCCTTCGTGGACCTGATCGAGGAGGCCGACGCCTTGGCGTTCGGCTCACCCACCATCAATGGCGACGCGGTCAAGCCGGTATGGGACCTGCTGTCGTCACTCGCGGTAGTCAACCTCAAGGGCAAGCTCGGCGCCGCCTTCGGTTCCTACGGCTGGAGCGGCGAGGCCGTGCGTATGATCGAGGACCGAATGCGCGGTCTGAAGATGCGCGTCCCGGTGGCCGGGCTGCGTCTCAAACTCATCCCCACCGATGAGGAGCTTGTCGAATGTCGGGTGTTCGGCCGTAAGCTCGCGGCCGCCCTGGTGGGTGGGGAGCAGGGTCGGGTCATTGATTTCTCGGAGTTGGGGTGAGAAAGCGCCTGGCGACGAGCGGACAGTTTTTCAATTTCTATCAATCAATCAGGAGTCTGAAACCATGGCAAAAGCCAAAATCACCTTTGAAGATATCAACCAGACAGTCAATGTCCCGGCCGGGACGCGGATCATTGAGATCTCCGAAAAGATCGGGGCCGGGATCATCTACGGCTGTCGGGAGGGCGACTGCGGCACTTGCATGACGCACGTGATCGAGGGCTGGAACAACCTGACCGAGCCCTCGGTGCTGGAGGAGAAGGTGCTGCGCGAGAACATGGCGAACCGGCATGACCGGCTTGCATGTCAAGCCCAGATCCTGGGTGATTGCAAGGTCAGACCGGCCTGATCGCCGAGATTCCCATCAAGATCCAACCGTTGCCGGAGTAAAGTTATGGCACTTGTGACGTTTTCAAACCCTGACTATAAGGATAAGACGGTCTATGCCGTGGCCGGAAGCCATACCGAAACCCTGCTCAAGCTCGCCAAGGAGCACAAGGTCCCCGTTCATCATGATTGCCAGGATGGCGAATGCGGGAACTGTGTGGTGCGCGTCACGAGCGTAGACAACAAAAATCAGCGCATGGGCGGTCTGCTGACCGAGAAAGAAAAGGTGGTGCTGCGCCAACTCGGGAAAATCAGCAAGGAAGACATCGATCAAATGGCGGTGGACGACATCCCATCCGAATGGCGCCTGGCCTGCCAGATGATCGTGCGTGACGAGGACCTCCTGGTACAGTACTGAGCAGGTCTGCCCCGGTCGCCGACCCATTCCGTCGACCCGTTCAACCAGTCGAGCAGAGCCGATGTTTGTTTTGGAACTGACAGCTGATCTGTCCGGGTCCGGGTGTTCGGCCGACGTGCTGCATGCGCGGGCGGTTGGGGCCTACCTGGGGATGGCCGTGGGGGACGCCTTGGGTGCCACGGTCGAGTTTCTGACGCCGCGCGAGATCCATGAGCAGTTCGGTATTCATCAGGATATGCGCGGCGGCGGCTGGCTGCGGCTGCGTAAGGGCCAGGTAACCGACGACACCGAAATGAGCCTGGCCTTGGGGGCGGCGATCCTGGCCGAGGGGCGGGTGGAGGCGGCGGCCGTGGCGGCGGCCTTCAGCGAGTGGATGCGCGGCAAGCCGGTGGACATCGGCCATACGGTGCGCCGCGGCATCTCCCAGTACCGTCTGACCGGTGCGACGCAGATGCCGGAGAACGACTACGATGCGGGCAATGGCGCCTGTATGCGGTCATTGCCGATCGCGCTGTGTACTCTGGGTGCTGATGGCAGTCTGGTCGCTCAAGCCAATCGTATCCAGTCTCATACGACCCATCATAGTGCCGTGGGCGACGCCGGGACGCTCACCGTCATCCGCATGGTGCAGGCCGCCTTGCTCGGAGGTGATATGGGTCATCTCAAGGGCTTGGCCGAGGCGTTGGTGGTGGAACAGCCCCTGTATCGCTACGACCGGCGGCGCATGGAAAACCCCGGCGGTTTTCTGGTCGAGACCCTGAAGGCCGTGTTTCAGGCACTCTTTGCCACCGACACCTTCGAGGGCGCCCTGATCGAAGTGGTGAATCGCGGCGGCGATGCCGACACCACGGGGGCGATACTGGGAATGATCGCCGGTGCGCTCTATGGACACGCCGCCATTCCCCGGCGCTGGCTGACGGCCTTAGACCCGAAGGCGGCAACCGCCTGCCGGGATCAGGCGCGGGACTTACTGCGGATGTCGCCGCATTGCTTGATGAAGTGACGGAAACGCCGGACTTGTTTCGCCGGCTAACGAATGGTTCCTTGGGGTGGTTTCTTGATTCGTGCGGTTCCCTTCAGATGCGCGGCGAGTGCGCTGTCCATGGTGGTGGTATGTAGCGCGAACCAGGCGGGGAGTTGTTTGGCCACAAAGTCCCTGGTCGCGTCGATGCGCCTGCCGTCGAGTGCCTGAGCGAACGCATCCAGTTCGCCACGGAGCCGCGCATGTTCGCCCATGTGCTCGGCAATGGCCGGGAAGCCGCTCTGGCGCATCAGCACCTCTTCATTGGCGAAGTGGGCGTGCGTGTGGTTGACGAGATCGGGATACAGATAAGCAAAGGTGGCGTTGCCGGCATCGGCCATGCGATTGAGCAGCTCCACCAACTCACGATGCACATGGTCCATCGCGGGAATGCCAAGCAGGAAGCGGGACTCGAAATCGAGAATCAGGGGCATGGCATCTCCGCGTGCGCCGTGTTGATTGCTGCCCCGCGGGCGGCGCGCGACGCCTGCCCGGTTGGTGGCAACTGGATTCGCCTAGGTGTCTCAGCAGTCGACCGCGGGGCGGGTGTCGGCGGCGTCCGCCGTTGCGCGCACCCCGGACTGCGCCGCCGCCAGCAGGTCGGGGATATCCGCCGCAATGAGCTCAATCCCTTGCCGGTCGCAGAACCGCCGTTCTTTCTGCGAGGGTTCCGGGATCAAGGCCCACCCGGCCGGTGCGCCGGCGCTGTAGATGATATCCGACATCACCATCCGTTCGGTATCCCGTAACAAGCGCAACCCCAGGAAAACATACTGCCGGCCCCGCCGGTACGATTTGAGGAATGACGGGATGGCAAAGCCGCCCATCAGTTCAGTGAGGTAGTCCACGTAGTCGGCGTCCGAGGCGATAAAGACGGCATCCGGCAGCGGGCTGCCCATGGGTTTGAACAGCACGGGCAGTGCGGGATCGACCTCCTCCTGCGCGATTTCACGATAGGCGGCGCCGTCGTAGTGGTCGATGCGGAAGCGGTAATCCGTTCCGGCAATGCGGCTGATTCCGCGCACCAGGGTGTGGGGGACTCCGACGTAGGAAGCCTGAAGTTGGGTGTCGCGGTTGGTGTCGATGACATACCGCGGCAACACGGAGGCGAGCCAGGTGTGGAGCGGGGCGCGCGTCCAGGTGCGCTCCGCATAGGTCGTGTTGAGGAAACGGATGACGGCACCCCGTCCACGCTTCAACTCGACGTTCATGGCGGCCCGTGGAAACTCCCACATGAGCTTTTCCGACATGGGCTTGCCATTGTTCAACGCGAGGATCAGGCTGTCACTGTCCGCGGGCATTGGCTGACCGTTGATCGTGTCGGTCGCCCCGGTCAATGCGCCGGGGCCGAGATAAGGGACGATATTACCGCTGCGGATGCCTTGCGCCAGTGTGTTCAGTTGAGAATTCACCGGGGATCACCTGTTTGTGCGTATCTTGGATTGTAAAATCAAGCAAGACGAGTGCCAGCAGAGTCGACAGCCAGGGGGTGGCGCTCGGTGGGTTGGCGCTATTGTCGGTTGCGCGGGCGCAAGCATTCAAATGGTTGCGTTGCGCGAGCGAGCACCTTCAACAACAGGAGATGCGACTGGAGTCATACCTCTACCCATCTCTCGATAACGAGAAGTTCTCTCACGAAGACCCGGAGACACAAAGAAAAAATATTTTATAAACAAGTATTAAGGCCATCACGACGGTCTATGTCTTGATCGTGCCGCTGGCGGGTGCCGGCCTGACCAAATCCAGGTCTTGGTCTCAAGGATCTATTGTGTTGGGTACTTCATTCGCCGTGCCTCCGTGTCTCTGTGAGAGGATTAAAGAACGAGGGTAACGCGCCGGGCTGAGGTGTCTCGCGGGTAAGTCGACGTGCCTTGTCGCATATATTACAGGTTTCAGCCTTGAGCATGGTTCCGGCCAGTATCCGGGTCTCGCGCACTGGAGGCGTTCCCGTGCAGGTCGCGCAGCGAACCTGCAGGAACCGGCGTCTCGCCGCGACGGGCCGGGCGCGAAGCCGCAGCGCTAGCGGTCACCGCGGCCCCGCATCGCGGCGGGACGCCGCTCTCGGATATTCATCGTTCGGGTTGGCTGGGGTGCGTTCCATGGCCGTTGCCGGACCGGGGCCGCGCAAACGCGAGAGCGATCACTAACGCCTCGACTTTCGGTTTTCTTGTGGCGGGAACGCTGATCAAAGCCCGGTGATGGGGCCCCGGACTTTTTTTGGGTCACCCAAAACACCAGCGTCGCGTCTCGGTACCATAGACCAAAGGCGCGAGCGCGCGAACCTGGTGGCCCCGGTGGCCGCACCACCTACCCGAAATGTGAGACCTATGAAGGCTGCGGCACTGGGGCCGGATTTTGCTTTTAGACCCATGCGTGAGCCCGACCTCGACGCGATCATGCAGTCGGAGACGGCAGCTTGTGACTTTCCGTGGGAGGAGGAGGTCTTTCGGGAGTGTCTGCGGGTGGGCTACAACTGCTGGGTCGCTGATCTGGGCCGACTGGTGGTGGCCCACGCGGTCATGTCCATCGGCGCCGACGAGTGTCATGTGCTCAATATCTGCGTCCATCCGCGGTGGCAGGGTCTGGGTATCGGGCGACGGCTGCTCAGACGCCTGTTGGCTCAGGCGCGGGAACGCGGTGCGGATACGGCCTTTCTGGAGGTGCGGGTTTCCAATCAACTCGCGCGCAAACTCTATGCCGCGGAGGGCTTCTGTGAGATCGGTACGCGCCGGGGCTACTACCCGGCGCGCAATGGGCGGGAGGATGCCGTGGTGTTGGCGCTGGCGCTCTAACGCGCGCCGTGCGACAGCGCCGCCTGGATCACTGGGGCGCGGTGATGTAGACGTAGGCCGGCGGCACCCCGGCGCCGACGATGGCGAACTTCTGGGACTGCCAATAGCCGCCCAGGTTCACCGTCTGGCCGGCCGGAAAACTGCCGACCCGCACTTCGTTGCCGGTGACCTCGAAGTTTCCCTGGCCGGGCGGCATGACCAGGTTCACCTGGCAGGGCGTGGACTCGCAGGTGCCGGTGTCGCCGGGTTTCACGGTGATCGAGATGACACCGGTCGGGTCGTTCGGTGATGAGGCGCAGGCCGCGAGTACGAGCGTTGCCAGCGCACCGATCGCGAATCGGGGCAGGAATCGGGGCGCGTGCGCGACGCCGGGCCAAGCGCAGGTTGTACTGGTGTTGTTCATTGTTGGTGTGTGGAGTTGGAAGTGAGTGACACCAAAGATGAGTGGCGGGCGGGTCCCGCCCGCCCGCGGAAGGCCGCTTAGTGAGTCGCGGCGGGCGCCTCGGCTGCATCGCTCGCGGCCGGCGCTGCCGCGCTGGAGGTGTCCGCGGGGGCATCCATCCCGTCCTTCTTTTCGATCGCTTTTTCTTCTTTGACCTGGGTCGGGTCTTCGGATTCGGCGAAGGCCGCCGCGTCCAGCATTTTCTCGGACTGGGTTTCCGCCTGGACCAGGGCGGCGCCGGACAGGCCAAGGGTAAGGAAGGCGGCAGCGACTATGGGCAGTGCGGGACGCATCGTCAGGCTCTCCTACTAAGGTGGGGTGGCGGGCGCTGGTGACCGGGCGTCAAGCATGCCCGGTCATCCACGGTATCATCGCCGATCCGGGCGCGCGTTTCGAGTGGCTCAGGGCGCTGGTTGCTGAATGGCGTCGATGAAGGCGGCGGCCTGAGCGCGGACCTGGTCCAGCGCCTGATCGTCCAGCGGCGGGGGCCTCAGGGCGCGGTGGTCGATCTTGACCCCATCCATCAAATCGTCCAGCCAGCGGGCCGCGCGTTGTGCCGCGCGCATCTCACCGGCGTCCGCGATGGCCCGCTCGAGGGCGAGCAGGTAGCGGTAGTCGTCGATCGCCTCGCCGAAGCGGAACAGGTCCAGGGTGGGGATCAGGACGCCGGGCGCGCGGGTCGGCAGCGCGGCGGCGAAGTCGTCTTCGCGACCGTCGAGGGCATAGTAGGGGTCGACATGGGTGGCGTTGAAGGCGAACTGGAAGTAACCGGAGCGGCAGCCCAGGCGGCGTAAGCGGTACTGGTAGAGACCGCGGGCGTAGCGTCCGCTCAGATTGTAGGTGCCGCACTGGCCTCCGGCCTGCAGGATGCGCTCGAATCCCCAGGCGTTATGCAGGGTGAGAAAGAGGTGATCCACGCGGCCGACGAGGGCCAGCGCGGGCGATTTTTCATCGGTGAGGCTGGTGAACACCGAGCTTTTCGAGCCCGCGGCACGCACGGCGTCGGCCAGGGCGGCGGTGAAGCCGGCGGCGTCGCCGGTGGGTTCGTCACCGACGCTATAGATGGGTTCAGGCCAGCCGAGTCCCTGCAGATGGGCGCGCGTGGCGCCCAGGACGCGGTCCAGCACCTCGGCATAGGGGGCGCCGAAGCCGCGTTGGGTGTCGGTGATCCGGTAGCGTTCGAACCCGAGTCCGCGTGGGGCCAGACCGCCATAGCTGTGGGGCGGGAAGGGAAAGCGCCGGGCCTGCTCCAGTACCGTGTCGAGGCTGGAGAAGTCGATGTTCAGGCCCGCCGCCCCCCGAGTCGGCAGCACCCCGCCGATGCCGCCGCTGAACTGGGTCATGCCGTGGCGGCGGACCAGGTCGAACGCCGGCCCGATGTCGGCCTGCCGCTTGGCTGCCAGGGCCTGCGGAAAGGCGCTCTCGGTATAGACCGGAACGCTGCCCAGATAACCGAAGGGCAGGTTGGCGGTGGGCAGGACAAAGGGCCGGACGGTTGCCTGCACCGGCAGGCTGCGCTGTCGGCCGCCGTCGATGGTCAGGCGCACTTCGCCCGCGTAGGCACCCGGCGGAGTGTCGGCGTTCGGGCTGACGCTGAACCAGAGTCGGCGGGTCTGGCCGGCAGGGAGGGGCAGCGGCAGCTCCAGGGGGTCCAGCAAGCGTGGTGCGTTGACATAACGGGCGCCGTCGTCCGTTGCGCGAGTCAGTTTGCTGCGGACCTTGTAGGCGTCGGCGCTCAATCCCGGCAGCCTGAGTTCCGCCGCGGTGAGGGTCAGGTCGCTGACGGCGTGCAGTTCCAGGGTCAGCGGCTCCTGTTCGCCGCGGGCGAGTGAGAGTGTGAGTAGTCCGCTGAATTCATCCGGGCGCGGTCGCTCCATCGGTTGCACATCCTGATCCCAATGGCGCTGAAGGACGTGCAGTTCCGGGATCGGCCCCGGCGCCGGCGGCAGCGGTGCGGCCGTTCGGGGAGCGGTGCCGATGAAGTCCTCCGCATACTCGATCCGATACTGCTCGCGTAAACGCTCCCACACCTCGTCGATGAAGGCACGTGCCTGCCGATCCTCGGCCAGGGGCCAGATCAGCAACGCGGACAGGGTGTTGGTGAAGGTCTTGGCGGACCCGGCGGAGAATTCCAGGTTGAGTTGGCCGTCGTTGACCTGAACCTGAAACTGGACCGGACGGTAACGGGTCTTGATATAGCGGGCCCAGATATCGTCGCCGGGCAGGTCCTCGGTCGTCTGATGGGTGAAGATGCGTGCCAATAGCCCGTCCGCGGTCATCTGTTCATTATAGATTGGCTTGCCCTCGGCCAGCACGGTGCGTCGATCGTAGTTCTGCACATATTCCCAGTAGCCGGGGTCTTCGAGCATCAGCCAGACGCCGTAGTCGCCGTTGGGCAGGTCGAACCGCAGACCGCCGGAGGCGATCGAGATCCAGTCGCGCAACAGGTTATCCGGGTGGCGGCGATCCTCGCTCCTGGGGATGCGCACGGCCGAGTCGAAGCCGTAGCCCCGGTCGGGCCGATAGCCCAGGGCGGCAGTGAGCGGACTGAAGCCGGTCATGACCGGGCTTAAGTCGGTCCCGGCATCGAGCTTCAGCAGACGCGGGAAATCATGGCGGTAGGGGGGCTCCGCGGTGAGGACCATCCGCGAGACCTGGACCTCACCGGCACCCACCACGCTGACGAACAGGCGGCTGATGGCGGCGGTGTCCAGGCGGCGGCGCTCGCGGATAACGGATTTTTCGCCGACGAAGAGCGCGAGCGGGATACGTAATTGCTGATCGCCCGGCAGAAAATGGGTATACCAGTTGACCCGCGACCAGTAATTCTTCGATTGCGCATCGCGGATCTCGACCAGACCCTCCAGGATGGCACGGCCGGGGTTGAGGATTTGAATGTCGAGATAATCATAGCCGCTCCAGTCCGTGGGCAGCCCGTTGCGGGGACTGAGATCCAGTGCCCCCGGGCGGTCACCGACCGAGCGCGGCGGGCTGAAGTCGGCGATGGATCGCGGTTCCAAGGACCGCGCGGGCGCCGTGCCGGTCGGATCGGCCTTGCTCAAGCGCCGACAATGGGGCCGTTGCGCCTGGTCCGGGGTGGCGCAGTAGCCGGTGAGCAGCAGGTCAGGCCGGGTGATGGGCGGATCGAACCGCAGAGGTGCGATCACCTGGCCGAGCTGCATCCCCAGGGGCGTGGCGTCATCCGCGTCGAGTCGGTCGAGCCGTAGCGCGTCGAGCCACAGGTCTCCGGTGCCGTAGAGAAAGCAGTAGAGCGTCGCATCCAGCGCTTGATCCACCTGGAACACCAGGTCCACGGGGGTCCAGTCCCGATCCCCCTGGCCCAGGTTCGCGACCGCCTGGCGCCCGCTCCCCAGCTCTAGGTGCAGACGGGCGGTCAGGTTATCCTTGCCGGGCCGCAGATCCGCGGCGGCGGTCAGGGCAGCGAGTCGATAGCGCCCGGGCGCCAGGTGAATCCGCTGATGTATGGCGGCTTTGCCCGCGATGGGCGCGTGCAGGTGTGCCGCGGCACCGCCTTGCGGCCGGGCCTCGCGATCCAGGGCGGCGCGCGTGCTGCCGCTCCAGCGATAGAAGGTCCAGCCGGTGAAGGGGGAATCTCCGGGCTGCGCCGGCTGCTCGAAATCACCATTGGCGATCAGCGTGTCCGCGGTGACCGCGGCGGCAGCGCAGAGGCAGACGAGCAGCATGAGCGTGAGTGCCGACAAGGCAGGGTGCATGGCGGACGTCTCCTTGATCAATGGTTGGTTCGGGTGCGGTCGAGCGGGTGCGCGTGACGGTTGGAATCGACCAAACAGTTGCGGGACCTTAACAAAAACCCTGCTAACCGAGTACACTTTCGACCCGATTTGCGAACGGGTTGGGCGCGTGGGACGCGAGCCGAACGGCCCCGCCGACGCCGCCCCGTTTTCAGCGTGCTGCCGCGGTGCACGAAAAGACGCCCAGCGCACAGACTCAACAGAGGCATGCCCAATGACCATTCTCGCCGGGATCTTCTCGCCTGACTGCTGGAGCCCGCAAGACCAGGGTTTGGCTGATGAGATCCGGATCCATATTTCCCGCGCCGCGACCGATGCGCGCCAAGTCTTCTGCGACGACACCCTGTTTGTCTGCAAGGTGGATATCGGCGCCTATGGACAGCCCGCCTGGCATGAGACTCCGACCGGGTTCGCCACCCTGGTCGGGCGGCCCCTGCTTGGCGGTCCGGATCGTCAATCGGATCTGGAGACCTTGAACTGCCCGGACCCGGGACCGCGCATTGTCGCTGGTTGTCATGGCGCATTCTGTGCCGTGATCTACGATCGGACCGCCGGACAACTCCGGTTGCTGACCGATCCCCTGGGCCTGCGCCCCTTTTTCGTCTACGCGCAGCCGGGTCGGTGGCTGTTCAGCACGAGTCTGCGGGTGCTCCAATCACTCTCGATCGATCTGGCCCTGGATCTCAACGGGGTCGCTGAGGTTGCGACCCTCGGCTATTTCCTGCTCGACCATACCCCCTACGCCGAGGTCACCGGGGCGCCGCCGGCCGCGTGCTGGACCTTTGATCGGACCGGCCTGAAGCGTGCGGATTATCCGGCTTGGACGGATCTGGACGAGGTCGTGCCGCGGGATGAGGGAGTTGCGGCAATCCACCGTGCCTGTGAGTCGGCGCTGACCGCTGCACTGGTCGGGGGCGACGGCACGGCCGTGGTGAGTCTGAGCGGGTCACTGAACTCGAACCTGATCGCCGCGGCCCTGCGGCGGCGTGGGGTGCGCGTGTTCGGGGTGGCCGCCGACGCCGGGGATGCGGTGAGTGGTTATTGTGCGGCCGCCTTTGCCGAGGCGAACGCGATCCCGCTCACCAAGGTGAACTCAGCGGGTGGGTTCATGAGCCTGGAGGAACGCCTGGGACGCCATTGGGACCAGTCCGCCACCTTGCCGAACCTGCCGACTCCGCGGCCTCACCTGGTCTGGACCGGCAAGGGTGGTAGTGTCGGCACGGGCACCATGGCGCTCAGTCCGGCTGATGCGGACCTGGCGCGGTGGGGCGACGCGGCCAAGCTCGTCGACCGCTGGATGCAGCGGGCGGACATCAACCTGCCGCCGCGCATCGTCGTGAACTTTGAGATCCTGGAAGCAAACCTGCGGTCCAACCTGATCGCCGCCGTCGGCGCCTTCCCTGGGCTGTCCCAGGTGCGCTCACTGATGCTGCTACTGTCGGTTCAGCATCAGCGACGTCATCAGGTGCTGCAGCGCGAGGACATCGACCGGCACCGCATCGAGCTTCAGGTGCCTTTGAGCTCGCCTCAGGTGGCACGGACGGCGCTCACCCTGGCCGTTCCGGATCTGACCGACGGGACGGTCTTTCGTCTGCTGCTCGAGTGCCATTACCCGGAAGTCATCGCGGCTCCCTGGCGCAGTTCACCCGGTCAACTGCCGTGCCCGTGGCCCATCCCGTCCGCGGTCAAGGGCCGAATGGGCTGGCTAAAGCAGGACCCGCGGCGGCGCGCGACCCTGAGCCGTGCCTGGCGGTTAGTGCGCGAGTGGCCGGTACCGCCCGGGGTTCTCCACCGGCCGGGTTTCGCCATCACGCTGGCCTTGACCGCGGCGCATGTGCGTGAGGGGATCTACAGCCTGCAACGGGCTGAAGCCTTTGCGCGGTGGCTGCATCGGTAATGAAGGGTTCACGCGTGCATCGCCGCCGTTTTTCCGGTCCCCAGCGGCTTTGTTTGCTCGTGATTTGGCTCCGGCTATTGCTGCCCACTGCGGCGAGCCACGCGGCGGACGCGACCAGGTCGCCAAGCGAACTGCCCGGCCCGGCGCCGCGTACGCAGATAGCCGCCCTTGGGCGGGTGGAGCCGATCGCGGAAGAGATCCGCATTGCCGCGGCCATGACCGGTCGGCTGGCGGACGTCCTGCTGGACGAGGGTCAACCGGTCCAGCAGGGTCAGGTCGTGGCGACCCTAGAGAACGCGGACCACCTGGCGCGGGTTCAGGCGGCGGAGGCGTCGGTGGGGATCGCGCGCGCCGCCCTGGAGCGGGTGATCAACGGGGCACACCCCGCCGAACGCAAGGACAGCCGCGTCTTGGAGGTGCTGATCGACCTGGAGCCGGGTCTCGCCATCCCCGTGGGTTTGCGCGTGACGACCGATATCGCGATCCCGGCGCCATGACGGCCGGCCGGGCTCCGTGGGGTGCGGGAATGGCCGGACTGCTCGCGTGGCGCAACCTCGCCCATGACCGCTCCCGCTTGGTCGTCACCCTGGTGGGGATCAGCTTCGCCCCAGGTGCTCTATGCCACCACCGTCGATCACCTGCCGGAGTTCGGTACCCTGCGCGCCATGGGCGCACCCCGCGCCTTCATCTACAAGGTGATCCTGAGCCAGGCGGTGATCAGTGCCACGCTGGGCGGGCTGCCCGGCCTCGCCGTCTCACTCATGATCGCCAAGGGCAGCGCGTTGAGCGCCGCCGCCATCCTGGTCCCGCTGCAGTGGATCCTTGTGCTCTATGTCATCACGCTCGCGATGTGCATCCTGGCCTCGGTCGTATCCATCCGCAAGGCCATGAGCATCGACCCGGCGATGGTCTTTCAGCGATGAGCGCCTGAGCCTTGGAGACCCGCGGCCTGTCCATGGTCTACGGCACCGGGGACATCGCCGTGCGTGCACTGGACGCCGTGGACTTCCAGGCGAGGGCCGGGGAGATCCTCGCACTGATGGGGCCATCGGGGAGCGGCAAGACCACCCTGCTGATGTTCTTGGGCTGTCTGCTGCGCCCCACCGCGGGCGCGGTCTGGGTGGAAGGGCAGCCGCTCGCCGACGAGCCCACGGCCGCCCTGGACTCGGTCACCGGCCACACCGTGGTCAAGTTGCTGGCCGACCTGGCCCACGAGCAGGGGCGGGCGGTGGTCGTGGTGACCCTTGACCCGCGCGTCGGCGAACTGGCGGACCGCGTGGTGCGCATCAATGATGGGCGGCTCTGCCCCTGAACCGTTACTCGGACGACACTCCATCGCCGCCACCGCGGGTTGGCTCAAGTTCCAACGTCACCCACCGTCCCGCGGGCGGCAATGCGGCCCGCGCCACCGCGGCGATATGTCCTGGTGCCGGGACGCAGTGCATGACCTGGGGCGGGAGTGCACCGGGTGCGCGGGGGCGGAACAGACCGCGGCCGTCCGCCTTGGCGTCCGCCTCCAGGGCGGTCCAGGCGCGGTAGAAGCACTCCAGGCGCTCTTCCGCCGGGGTGTCCAGGAGCCGTTGCGCCTGTTCGCTGCTGAACATCCGGCGGGCGATGGCATCAAGATCACGGCGCGGGCGCAGCCACTCGCAGTCGATGCCGACCTCCTCCGCGGCGGAGATCGCCACCAGGGCCAGATCCGCGGTGGTGGTCAGGTTGAAGTCCAGTCCAGCCGGGTTGTGCTCAAGCATCGGTTTGCCGGCCGGTCCATGGGCGAACACGATCGCGCGCGGTGCCATACCCAGATACAGTCCGAGGATGCGGCGCAAGCCGGATTGGGCACGGATATAGCGCTCCCGATAGCCCGCATGATGCATACCGTGGGCGCGGCTGCGCTGGTGTACTCCCAGGATATCCAGACCGGTGGTGACGCAGTCGCCGCCGGAGTCCGTGCGGATACGCCACAGGTGCAGGCCGCCGGGGGCGAGTTCGGGGGCGCGGTCGGTCGACTGCCACTGGATCAGGTTGCTGTCGGTGCGGTTGTGCGCGTTCATCCGAATCACCTCGGGTCGCTTGCCGGGCCGGTTGCCGGCTCGCAGGGGTATGATTGTTGCGCGCTACCATCCGGATTTCCGTTGGAATGTCAACAGCGTGGCTTGCTCCGCCCAGTGTTTGACGCGCGCGATGCACTTATCGTATGCGTCATCACGCGCGAACAGCGCGGAGTTAACCCGACGATTTCTGTAGAATGGTCACGCGCGACACCGCGGTTTGCGCCACACACCGGCCGCCGCGGGCCGGTGCGTTGACCATCAAGGCCCAACACCAGACCGGGCGCCGGGGCGTTCGGTACTGCTCGGGAGAGACGCCGGTGCAGAGAGTCGAGTTACCCTCAGTCGAGACCAGCGCGGCAACGCGCAGCGAAGGTCCGTTGGATGCGGTCATCGAAGCCCTGTGCCGCCAGGGCTGCCGTCAGGTCCGACTGAGTATGGCGCGTTTGGAGCAGGGTGAAGATCTGCCCGAGACTCACGGCCTGACGGCTGCCGCGCGACTGGAAGTGCTCAGCGAACTGCGCACGATCATGGCCGTCTACGGCGAGACGTGCCGCATCGACTGATCTGGTTGGCCGCTTTTTCATCAACCGAACCCCGCTCCTTGTCGCTCGCGCCGCTGCCCGCGATATCAACCCAAGCAGGACCGCTTCACCGATGCAGACCATCACCGAGACCATCAGCCAAGAGCTCAACGCCCGTGCCTCCCAGGTGGAGGCGGCCATTCGGCTGCTGGACGAGGGCGCGACCGTGCCCTTCATTGCCCGTTATCGCAAGGAGGCCACCGACGGTCTCGATGATACCCAACTCCGTCACCTGGAAGCACGGCTGGGCTATCTGCGGGAGCTCAACGACCGGCGGGCCGCGGTCATCGCCAGTATCGAGGAGCAGGGCAAACTCACCGCCGCCCTGCGCGCCGACCTCGAGGGTGCGGACACCAAGCAGCGCCTGGAAGACCTCTATCTGCCCTACAAGCCCAAGCGCCGCACCAAGGCCCAGATCGCCCGTGAAGCGGGGCTGGAACCGCTGGCTGACGGTCTGCTCGCTGATCCCACCCAGGACCCGGCAACGCGGGCTGAGCGCTATGTAGACGCCGGCAAGGGCGTGGCCGATGGCGCCGCGGCACTCGAAGGGGCGCGGCAGATCCTGATGGAGCGCTTCGCCGAGGACCCCGAGTTGACCGGTCGTCTCCGGGATCGGCTGTGGGAGGAGGGCGTGCTGGTGTCGCAGGTGGTCGTCGGCAAGGAGCAGGAGGGCAACAAGTTCTCCGACTATTTCGATTACCGGGAAGCCATCGCCAAGGTCCCGTCCCACCGGGCGCTCGCCCTGTTCCGCGGCCGCAATCAAGGGGTGCTGAATCTCGAGCTGGTGCCCGGCGAGGACGAGGACCCGGACGCCCCCTGCCGTGCCATGGTTGCCGCTCGCTTCGGTATCCGCGCCCAGGGTCGGGCGGCGGACGACTGGCTGGTCGAGACGGTGCGCAAGACCTGGCGCATCAAACTCCTGACCCGGCTCGATCTGGACCTCAAAGGGCGGGTGCTGGAGGCGGCCGAGGACGAGGCGATCCGCGTCTTCGGCTTGAATCTCAAGGCCCTGCTGCTCGCCGCGCCGGCCGGGCGGCTGCCGACTCTGGGCCTGGACCCGGGGTTGCGGACCGGGGTCAAGGTGGCCATCGTCGACGCGACCGGGCGGGTGGCCGCCACCGCGACCATTTTTCCACACCAGCCCCGCAATCAATGGGATGCCGCGCTCACCACCCTGGACGAACTGTGCCGGGCGCATCAGGTCAAATTGATCAGCATCGGCAACGGCACCGCCTCGCGGGAGACCGACAAGCTCGCCCGCGAACTGATCAAGGCGCATCCCGAGCTGGGCCTGCGCTCGCTGGTGGTGAGCGAGGCCGGTGCCTCGGTCTACTCGGCCTCGGAGTTCGCCGCCAAGGAACTGCCGGGGATGGACGTGTCGCTGCGCGGTGCCGTCTCCATCGCGCGGCGTCTGCAGGACCCCTTGGCCGAGTTGGTCAAGATCGACCCCAAGGCCATTGGCGTCGGCCAATACCAGCACGACGTCAATCAGCCCCGCCTGGCGCGCGCCCTGGAGTCGGTGGTGGAGGACTGCGTGAACGCCGTCGGCGTGGATCTCAACACCGCGTCGGTCCCGCTGCTCGCGCAGGTCTCCGGGCTCAACAAGAGCCTGGCCGAGCACATTGTCGCCTTCCGCGAGGCCAACGGCGCCTTTCCCAACCGGAGGAAATTGATGGCCGTGCCGCGCTTCGGTGACAAAGCTTTCCAGCAGAGCGCCGGTTTTCTGCGTGTGCCGGACAGCGATGAGCCGCTCGACGCCTCGGCCGTCCATCCCGAGGCCTATCCGGTGGTGCGGCGCATCTGCGCGCGCGCGGGCAAGGGCATCCGCGAGCTGATCGGCGACACCGCGACCTTGCGCGGGCTCGATGCCAGGGAGTTCATTGACGAGCGCTTCGGCCTGCCGACGGTGCAGGACATCCTGAGCGAACTGCAGAAGCCCGGCCGCGACCCGCGTCCCGAGTTCAAGGCGGCGGTGTTCCGGGAGGGGGTCGAGACGCTGAAAGACCTGCAACCCGAGATGGTTCTGGAGGGCACGGTCACCAACGTCACCAACTTCGGCGCCTTCGTCGACATCGGCGTGCATCAGGACGGCCTGGTTCACATTTCCATGCTCGCCGACCATTTCGTCAAGGACCCCCATCAGGTCGTCAAGTCCGGTGACCTGGTGAAGGTCAAGGTGCTGGAAGTGGATATTCCGCGTAAGCGCATCGCCCTGACCATGCGGCTGGGCGAACCGGCGCAGCCGCGGGCAGGCGAGCCCGGCCGCGAACGCGCCGCACGCCCTGAACGCGGTGCTCCGCGCGGCCAGCCGCCGCGGCAGCAAGACCAGTCCCGACGCGCGGGCGGCGACCGTCGGCCGGCACCTCAGCGCCAGCCCGCGGAGCAGCCGGTTCCCGCGGGCGGTGCGCTGGCCGCGGCCTTCGAGAAGGCGCGCAAGGGGTAAAGCGATCGGCGGACAAGCGCGTAGGGGAGCGATCGGGTCGGGGTGACGGGATTGCGCCCGTCACCCCTCCCACACCACCGGACATGCGGTTTTCCGCATCCGGCGGTTGAGTCCAGCGGGCTTAGAAAGTGTCCATTTTCTACTTCCCGATTGTTAGCCGACGTTGGCGTTCAAAGCGGGAAGTAGTTAATGGACAGTTACTTAGCCCGCGAGCAGCCACGGTAGAGTCAGCCCGTAGCGACTGAGGGTGGCGGTTTTCAGCGCTTGGTTGACGACGATGTGACGCGCCATGAACCAGGCGCCACGCCGACAACCGGCCACCCCGAGGGCGCGTCCGCGCACCCCGCGGCGCTCCAGCGCCTTGCGCCGTCCGTGGCGGTTGTGCCGACGTAGCCGGAAGCTGGTGCGTCTTTCGGTGTCGCGGCGATGACGGGCGGGATGTACCACACGCTGGTGCGCAAGCTCGACGGCGACATCTGGGCCTCGGGACGCAACCGGCGCGGTCAACTGGGCGACGGGTCGACCATCGGGCGACCCAGCCCGGTCCGGGCGAACGCGATTCCGAAGAGCGCTGGAGGCTCGCCCCCCTGAGGGACCCAGGCCAGACGCCGCCTCCTGCCTCGCTCGACCGTATCGCTTCGCTCCGTCGCTCCGGTCGGAGGCCGGAACCCAGCGCCAGGGATGGCGATTCTCAGCCGGCACGCGGACCCCAACGGGCCTAACAGCCTGCTCGCACCGGCCATTTCCCCCCGCCAGGTTTCGGCCTCCGCCGCCAAGTCCCGATCAGGGATCACCGCTGTTTGTTCGCCCCGCCTGTTGGCTGTTGCCACCCTACCCCCCATGTAGTTGATGAGGGCAGCCGTTGCCGGGCACTGACCTCGTCGGCGCCCAGCCCGGTCAAGCGGGAGGCGGCGCGCTTGTCTGGTCGCGAGTGACTATCAAACTGGAGATTAACAGATGAAGATCAATGCCGCTCTTGGTGCCGAAACAGCGATCACGCCCGGCTCGGTGGACGCCAACCCCCAGTTCCAGCCGGCGCGCCGGGGTGAGTCCAGGTTCCCGAGCAAATCGGCACTCTTGCGGGGCGTCCTGCTCGCGGCAGCGGTGCTGTCTGCCGGGGTCGCGACGGCCGACGTCGTCGTGACGATTGATCCCGAAAAGAACTGCCTGGAGACCAATGGCGGGTATTTCCCGTTCGGTGCGTCCGCGGTCACCTCGGCGATTGCGGTCGGCAGTTATCTGGTCGACCTGCGTGCCAACAACATGAGCTGCCATTACGGCAACCTCACCGGCTCCGCCCGCAGCAAGTGCAATATCGACACGGTCCTGCTGCGCGCTGTCAACAGCTTTCAGGCCGGTTGGGGGCTTGCGGTCGGCGCCCGCCCGGTCCTGGTCGATGTCTCGGCGCCGACGGTGTTTAACGCCTTCGTGATCGACACTCCCTGTCATGACAACACCGGCAAGGCGACCTTGTACTTTAAAGGCCCGCTCTGAGGGTCCGGCCGACAACGGTGAACACCGGTGCCCCTGGTGGGGCGCCCACCGGTATTCCGGAGCAGTGTCCAGCATTCATCGCAGAGGTCTAAACGATTGCCATGGAACTTCGTCTGCGTAAAGCGATTGCGATCGGCGTCTGGTTGACCGGTGCCGTCGGTATTCTGTGCGCCTGCTCCCAGGACGGCGCTGCGCCGGCCGGGCCGCTCGCGGAGATTGACCGCGGCCGGCCACCGCGCGTGGGGTCGGTGGGTTCGCTGATGGTCAACTTGCCGGGCTCGATCATCGTTCCGGCCGGCGGCGATCGGTCTGCCGCGCCGACCAACCGCCCTGCCGTGAATCGGATGGTCGGGACGACGCCCGCCGTCGAGACACCGGCCGATCACGCGGTCAAGGGCCAGGTGGGGCGTCCCCAGAGCGGCGCCCGACTCTGGGGTGAATGGGATAAGGTATTGTCCCGCGGCAACTTAGGTGAAATAGCTCGGCTGGCCGCCGCCTTAGGGGAGGGCCTGCGTGCCCCCGGTACCGAGGTGGTCTATGACGCAATCGAAAGGCGGCTCTATGACCCCAACACCCGCGCGGAGGAGGTCGATTCGCTGATTGATGTGCGGCAACAGGCTGCAACTCCCAGGTCGCTGGCGACGCAGCGCGATTACCAGGCACGCGTCGCGGCCGAGTGGACGAGCGGTGGCGGTGAGGACTTACGCTAGGAGCGGGTTCCTGCTCGGGGCTGCTTGGCTTTTGTCACTTGGCCCCCCGGCAATAGCAGATGAAGGCCACCTGCTCATTGCCAGGCTTCAGGGTGATCGGGCACGGAGGACCGCGACGCCTGAGGCCGTACGAGGTGGCCGTCTCGCGACTGAAAAACAGCACGCACAACGGCGCATGATCAGTCTCGATCCGGAAATTCGTCATCATACAAGAGGTCAAGAAAGATGTATACGCTCAACGGTTCGCAACGCCATGACCGCGGTGGACGGATGAAAACGAAACTCGCGCTATTGATACCGTTCGTCATCGCGGTATCGGTGACTGGATCGGCATCCGCGCGCAACGGGGTGACCTGGGCCTCGTCGCACGACAATACCCTGGGCATAGACCGTGTGGGATGCAATAACTGCAATGCCTACCAGGGCGATACCTCTTGTTCGGTAGCGCTTCCGGTCCTGTGTTTGAAAGTTGATGGGTCGCCGCGTCCGAACTATGCCGTGCCCAGCTGCGACGGTCTCGCGATGTTCCCCAATTGCGACTATTATAACGGGTGGGCGCAAGGGCACACCGCTGCGACCGTGCCCGTGGCGGGTGTCAGTCTCCACTCCAGCGCTGCCGGTGATGCATTCTGCGCGAGCCAATTCGGCGCCGGCTGGAAAATGGTTGAGTTTCACGATGGGAAGCGGCTGCCGGGCATGGGGCTGAACACCTTTTACGGAAATGCGGCCAACTGGAACTCGGCGAGTCCCTGGCCGGCGGCCAGGGCGAGCCGCGGTGCGTGGAATTTCTACGCCTATGGCAACCTCAACCCCGACACCCGTTACTGGGTAAGAGTCAACGATCAACCAGCCAATTGTTGGAACTGACGGGGGGCGGGGCCACCATTGCGGCGGCCCCGGTCAATTGGTTCGTCCGTATCCGCTGCCGCGTCGGTGGCTGTCGCAGCGGGGGTTCAACCGGCGGTCGCCAACACCTGCGGATTGAGCACGGATCGGGTCGGGGTGACGGGATTGCGCCCGTCACCCCTCCCACACCACCGCACATGCGGTTTTCCGCATCCGGCGGGTGAGCCTGCGGGCCGGCGGACAGCCGGTTGAATATTTCCGCCGGACGGCGGTTGATGCGCGACCAACGGGGATTTCCCCGCCTTATGGCTGGAATGTTATCGTCCGCTCTCTCAAAGTGTGACGCTGATCATAATTTGCACGCATCGGCAATACCATGCAGCCTGTTTACCCAAGGAGCCTCGGTATGACCAAGATCCCCCGACGACTACGCCTGTTCCCCGCCGTGCTGGCGCTCGGCAGCGGCCTGCTGGCCGCTGCACCGGACCCCGTCCCGCCCACCGGCGGGGCGGGCGTCACCGCCTTCGCGGTGCCGCTGATCCAACCAGCCGCCCCGCTGGCCACTGCGGCGACCGCCCCCGCCGTCCCCCCGACCCAGGCACGGATTGAGGCCGACTACGGCAAGCTGCCCTACACCTTCGAGGCCAACGGCGGACAGGCCGATGCGGCGGTCAAATTCCTCGCCCGCGGCCCCGGCTACAGCCTGTTCCTGACGCCCGGTGAGGCGGTGCTTTCACTGCACACCAGCCAACCGAACCCGACGCCGCGGCCGCGGCCCGGCGCCCGGCCGGGGTCCGTACCCGGCCCGACGCCGGCCGCCGCGCCGGAACCGACCGCCGCGGCGACGCCCCCGACGGTGCTGCGCTTGAGCCTGGTCGGGGCCAATCCCGACCCGGTCATCCGCGGCGAGGCGGCCCTGCCGGGCAAGGTCAACTACCTGTCCGGCAAGGATCCCGCGGCCTGGCGCACCGGCCTGTCGACCTATGCCAAAGTGCGGTACGAAGGTGTCTACCCCGGTGTCGACCTGGTCTATTACGGCACCCAGGGGCAACTGGAGTATGACCTGGTGCTGGCCCCGGGGGCGGACCCCAAGGTTATCCGGCTGGCTTTTGCGGGGGCGGATCGGATGCGGCTTGATGACACCGGCAGCCTGGTGCTGACCCTGGGTGAGCAGCAGGTCATCCAGCACAGCCCACGGGTCTATCAAGAGACCAACGCGGAGCGCACGCTGGTGCCGACGCACTATGTGCTGGCGGACAATCGGGAGGTGAGTTTGGCCATCGGTGACTATGACGCCGGGCGGGCGTTGGTGATCGATCCGGTGTTGGTGTACTCCACCTACCTTGGTGGGAGCGAACAGGACACTGGCTACGACATCGCCGTGGACGGTGCGGGGAATGCCTACCTAACGGGATTGACCTACTCCACTGACTTTCCGACCCGCCAGGCCCTGCAACCTGACGGCGGTGGATCCGACGACGTCTTTGTCGCCAAGCTCAGCGCCGATGGCGCCGCGCTGGTCTACTCGACTTACCTTGGCGGCAGCGTGGGGTCCGGCATCGCGGTGGACGGCGCCGGGAATGCCTACGTGACAGGAGCGGTCGGGTGGTACGACGACTTCCCGACACGCAACGCCCTGCAGCCGGCCTCCGGTGGCGAAACCGACGCCTTTGTCGCGAAGCTCAGTGCCGATGGCGCTACGCTGGTCTACGCCACTTACCTTGGCGGCCTCAGCTCTGACTGGGGCAAGGACATTGCTGTGGATAGCGCAGGCAATGCCTGGGTCACCGGAAACACCCAATCGAGCGACTTCCCGACACAGAACGCCCTGCAACCTGTCTTTGGCAGCAGATATGGCCGCCCGGACGCGTTCGTGGCGAAGATCAGCGCCGATGGCGCCACGCTGATCTACTCGACCTATCTCGGCGGCCTGGACAACGATTACGGCAATGGGATCGCCGTTGACGACCGGGACGATGTCTATGTGACCGGAATTACCCAAGTATTTAGGAATGATGCCAGCACGTTTCCGATACGCAATGCGCTGCAACCGACATTCGGCGGATACCAGGACGCGTTCGTGACGAAATTGAGTGCCGATGGCGCCACGCTGATCTACTCGACTTACCTCGGAGGTGAAGGCGGGGATGAGGGCCTGAGCATCGCCGTGGACGGCGCCGGGAATGCCTATGTGACAGGGTGGACCTGGGCCAGCGACTTCCCGACACGCCACGCCCTGCAACCGGCCTACGGCGGCGAAGGTGACGCCTTTATCGCGAAGCTCAGTGCCGCTGGCGCGACGCTGGTCTACGCGACCTACCTCGGTGGCAGCGGCGACGACAGAGGAGCTGGCATCGCCGTGGATGGCGCCGGTCATGCGTACGTGACCGGAAGGACCTACTCCATTGATTTCCCGACACGCGACGTCCTGCAACCAGGCAGCGGCGGAAGCGGTGACGCCTTTGTGGCGAAGCTCAGTGCCGACGGTGCCGCACTGCTCTACTCCACCTATCTCGGCGGCAGCAACGAGGAGTTTGGCAACAGCATCGCCGTGGACGGGCTTGGCAATGCCTACGCGGCAGGATCGACTGACTCTGCCGACTTCCCGACCCGCAAGCCTTTGCGACCGATCTCCAGTGGCATGGCTGATGTCTATATCGCGAAGATCTCGGGAGGTAAGTCCGCACCGGTCATGGCACCTCTGCGTGTCCTGTCGCTTGGCGATGTCTCCGGCGACGGCACCCAGGACATCGCGGTCGTATTGAAGGAAGGGCCGGCCGGGGACCTCAGCGCCCGCATCATGGATGCTGTCGGCGGGGCTTCGATCCGGACCTTCCGATGCGACCAGGGCTATGCGCTGATCGATCTTGCCGTGGTACCCGACCAGAACGCCAATGGTGCTCCGGAATTGGCCCTGCTCGGCCGGAATGCAGCGACCGCCGACATGCAGGTCGAGGTCCACGATACGCTCAGCGGCGACCGGCTCCATGCGATCGTCTTCGATCTCGTCGACCGCACGCCTAAACGCCTGGCGGTGTTGGCTGATCCTGACGGGGGTACGGCGCAATTGGCGGTGCTTGCGACGGCCTTAACGGCTGACGGAGACAGATACGCCGCGATGCAGATCCGGGATGCCCGCACCGGCGCTTGGGTTGGGGATGTGCAATTCGACCCGGACTACGAGTATCGTGGCTTCGCCGTGGTCGCGGATGCGAACGGCAACGGCGCGCCCGAGCTCGCCATGCTCGGGATTAAGAAAACGCGTTTTCAATATGGTATGAATAAGGTCGAACTGCGCGACAGCAGCAGCGGGCTGCTGGTCAGGGATCTGTGGTCGCAGACGGGCGCCGACCCGCTGGATCTGGTCGAGGTGCCGGACGCCGCCGGGGTCGGTCCCTCGGACGTCGCGGTGCTGGAGCGCTGGGGCGCCAAGGTCGTGGTGAAGACGACGGATACGGGCACTGCCGCCAAAGTCGGGTTCGTCTATTACACCCCGACCTTCGTGCCTCACCAAATCACCGTGCTGCCCGACCTCGACGGCAACGGCGTGGCCGAGGTGGCGCTGCTGGGCCGCAACGCCGACGGTCAGACCAAGACCGAGCTGCGCGATGTCGTCACCGGTACCCTGGTGCGCAACCTCTGGTTCGAGGGGCTCGCGCCGACCGACCTGGCGGTCCTGCCCGACCTGAACGGCAACGGCAGCCCGGAAGTCGCCGTGCTCGGCACGACGCCGACGGGTCGGGTGCGCTTGCTGATCCAGGATGTCGGGACCAAGGCGCTGGTGAGCAGGTTGACCTTCTAGCATCCGGAAACCCGGCATTGCTCACAATGCCGGCTCATACCGCAGCGTGAGATAAAAGGCCCGCCCCGGCTGGTTGTAGAAGGCGGCGGTTTCGTAGTCCTGGTCAAAGATGTTTTTCAGCCGGCCTTGAAGACGCAGGCTGGGGGTGAAGGCGTATTCCGCGCGCAGGTCCAGCAGGGTATAGGGGTCGAGCGGGTAGACATTGGCCAGGTCGTCGTAACTGCGCCCGGCGGCGAACAGGGTGGCGCCCAGAGACCAGCGCGCGAAGCGCCGGTCCAGGTCGAGTTGGCCCTGCTGCTGGGGGCGGCGCGGCAGGAGATTGCCGTCGTCCGCTCCATCCGAGCGGTTGCGCGGGTTCAGCAGCGTGAGGCTGAACCCCAGGTCCCAGTCCTGCATGACCGCGTTGGCACTGAGTTCCAGCCCTTGAATCTCGGCCTGGGCGATGTTGTTGGCGCCCTGCGTGAAAGCGTCGAAGGCGATCATCTGGTCCAGTTCGGTGCGATAGAGATTGAGTCCCCAGCGGCCATCGACCCAGGACTCCGGCAGCGCCCCGTCGAACCCCAGTTCCAAGCTGTTGGATTCCTCGGGGTCCAGGTCCGGGTTGCCGAAGAAGGGATAGTAGAGTTCGTTGAAGGTCGGGGCCTTGAAGGCGGTGCCGTAGGAAACCGACGCCTGCAGGGTGGGTGCGAAGCGGTAGCCCAGGGCGGCGCTGCCGGTGGTGTAGCTGCCGAACTGCTCATTGTCATCCTGGCGCAGGCTTAGATTCATGGTCGCGGCCCGCCATTCACCCTGGTATTCGCCGAAGACGCCGGTGTCCGCGCGGGAGTCCTCGGCATAGGCGACACTGCTGTCGATGCGGTCGCGCTGGTAATCGACCCCGAGGCTGACGAGGTGGCCGGCGTGGATGCTGACGTCGTTCTGCCAACTCAAACTGTCACGCTCGGTGTCGAAGTCACCGGCGGCTATTCGCTCGACCACGGCGTCGCTGTAGTCGGCCGTGTATTTGTCCAGGCTGTAGCCGGCCGCCAGGGTGACCACCCAGGGGGTGAAGGGCACCAGGCGGGTGCGGGCGCCGAACACCTGCTGAGCGCTACGCGAGCGGTTACCGGAAAAGGGGGTGCCGTCGAAGTCCGCGGTGGCGTTGGCGCCCAGGTAACTCAGGTCGATCTCGGCGCGTTCGCTGAAGCGGTAGCCGAGGCGGGCGCTGCCGCCCAACTGGGTGGCGCCGTCGCGATCCGGCTCGACCACGCCGCAGCCGGCGAAGGGAGCGACCTGACCGTAGCAGGCGTTGAATCCGTCGGTTTGCGCGAAGTCGCCGCTGACGTTGAACCAGGCGTGATCCCCACCGCCGGAAAGGCCGCCGGAGATGGCGGCGGTGTTGAATGACCCGCCGGTGACCGTCACTCTTGGGGTCAGGTCGCCGCCGCCGCGGCGGGTGAAGATCTGAATCACGCCGCCGATCGCCTTGGAGCCATACAGGCTGGAGCGGGGTCCGCGCACCACCTCGATCCGCTCGATCTGCGCAATGGGCAGGTCGGCCCAGGGGGTGGTCCCGAGGGTGGCCGAACCGACCTTCACGCCATCCACCAGGACCAGCACGCTGTCCGAGTTGGTCCCGCGCAGGTAGACGGAGGCAACGCCGCCGCTGGTGGAGACGGTGACACCCGGCAGCCCGCGCAGGGCATCCGGAACCGAGCGCAATTGACGCTTTTCGATGGTCGCGCGATCCACCACCGAGACGGCGGCGAGGGTGCGGTCGGCGCGCTCGGGGGTGCGGGTGGCGGTGACGATCACCGGGTCCAGGATAGTCTGCGCGTCGGCGGACGGATCACTCTCGGCCAGGGCCGCGAGCGCGAACGGCAGCCCCAGGGCAGCCGCGAACAGAGGATGTTTCAAAGTACGACTCCACGACAGCGTCGATGGCCCGCGCACACCCGCAGGGGGCCTCGGCAAGATGAAGGATGTTGGAGGCGTAAAGAACGGGCGTGCGGCAGGCGCCGTGCAGACGACGGCCTGACAACCCGGTCGGCCGCACCCCGCAACCCCGATGGTGATCCTCCGGCCGGTCTCCGGGCTCATGAGTGGGAGTGGAACTCCCCGGTGCGGCGCCTTCCCGTGTCTAGACACAGTGGCATCGTGCCGAACCTTGACTCATTAACCGTTGCGGGGGCAGCGCCGGGTTTGCGCCCTGACTGGAGCGCGCACCGGCTTCCCGTTTAACCCCTGGGGCGAAGGCCCGCGGGGCACCGGAAGATCAAGGCCCCATACTCTAGGGCGTGACCGCCGAGCCGTCAATCACCCCACCAGCAGGGCGTGAGTCGGCGCGCCGACCTGGCGATTGGGGTTGATTTGTTGGCGCCAGCCCTGACCGTCCGGGTCATTATCGGAATAACATGCATTTCGTGTCGGACCTGCGCTACTCTAGTCCACAAACCGAGCCACCACCGACCGAGGTCCCCATGAACGACACAGCCGCCAAGACCGCGCCCGCCGCCGATCTCACCCATCGCATCGGTACCCGCCTGCGCCAGGCCCGACATGACCTGGGGCTCTCATTGAGCGAACTGGCGGAGCGTACCGGCTGCTACTCCAAGTCGCGGATCAGCAATTACGAGCAAGGATTGCGCCGCATGGGCCTGGAAGAGTCCGCCATCCTCGCGTCTGCGCTGGGGACCGTCTCTCCCACCTGGCTGCTCTGTCTGGATGACGATCCACTGGTCGAACCGGAGGAGGCCGACCTGATCGCCCGTTATCGCGCGACCGACGACGAGGGCCGTGCCCGCCTGCGCGACCTGGCGCAATCTCTGTCCGCCGCGAAGGCCAAGCGCGCCAAGAAGACGGCTTGAGTCGCCGGCCGCGGCCCTGATCATCATTTTCGAGGCTGTCGGCGCTACGCTCAGGCCAGGATCGACGGGGTTCGCGGGCCGACGGCCCTAGAGGTACCAGACCGGTATCGCCGAAACCGTTGTGGAGAGCGGCACATCCGTCTCCTTGAGACAGAGTACCGCACCCTCGCCGATGCGCCGTCCGGTTTTGTCCAGGACGCCGAAATTGCCCGCGGTCACGGTGCTGTGCCATGGCGGCAGCAGATATAACGAGCCCGGAGGTCTCCAGGATACTCAACCAGGCCTTCAGGGTTTTCTGATCGACATCAACATCGCGCGCCAGATCGGCGAAATTGACCAACTGTCCGGTCCTGGCCGCTGCCGCCCGCACACAACGCTGGAAAGCCAATGCGTCGCCGACTCGGGCAAGGCTGCGTACGTCCCGTTCGATGTAGGTCTGGAGATAGGAGCGATAGAAAATGTCCCGCGGCATGTCAGGGTCCAATGCGATCCGCGGGAAAGCGCCGCGCCAAATCGCGTGATAAAGCTCCAGCAGGGTTGGCGGCGGACCGGCCCGCCCCCGCGCCGACACCAGCCACTCGGCTGTCGGCACGAAGGGCAGCGAGCGCGCGGCATGACCGGCGAGTTCCGCCTGGGACAGACCGAGCAGATCGAGGATCGCCACCCGCCCGGCCAGGGACTCTGTCATCCCCTGCATCAGATGGAACTTCTGGGAACCGGTAAGCCAGTACATACCTGGTTGCCGTGCCCGGTCGACGGCCAGTTTGATCCCGCTGAACAGTTGGGGGGCGTACTGGACCTCGTCGATGATGACCGGCGGGGTATGGCGTTGCAGAAATAACGCGGGATCACGCTGCGCCAAGTCACGTTGGTCCAGATCGTCCAGCGTGACATAGCCCCGTCCGGGCTCCGCGCAGGACTCCAACAGCGTGGTCTTGCCGACTTGCCGTGGGCCGGTCAGCAGAATAACCGGAAAGCTTGCAGAAACCTGTCGGAGGGTCGTGGTCAGGGTGCGATCGACAAGGGGTGGCATGGTCTTCGGCTAATCTGGAGTGCATTTCCAGATTAGCCGAAGATAGGGCCGCTGTCATCTATCGTGCGCTGTGTGTCGCGGGCAGGTGGTCGTCGATCCAACCTAAATTCGGCAATTGCTCACACAAAGACACAAAGAACACAAAGAAAAAATCATTGAAAAGGTCCGGCCGATCACCGCGCGGGTGACCGGCTAGGTTAACCTATCGCGTTGTATATCTTTGTGATCTTAGCGTCTTTTTGTGAGAACTGCTTTTTCTAGGATCAATGATCCGGTTGTCAGTCTACGCCGCTGTGTTTGCGCTGTTGGAAGTGGGCGCGAAGCACATTCTTTACGTATTCAGGCACTTCTTCTTGGACTCTCGCAGCCTCTTCGATCAGTACATCGTACTCCGCAGTCTCTTCGCCAGACCATAAGAGGTCCAGTCTGCGCACATCGCGAGTAGCGATATGCGTATATGAATCAGGATAGGCCCAATAGCAAGTCTTGCATGTTGCGATATCTTTTGCCCGCCAGTTCGGGCAATGTTCGCAGCTCCATGATTTCGCCCTGTTCGCCGACGCGCAGAGCAACATGTATTCGCTGATGTCTTCTGAAAGGCCACCTGTCTCTCCGGCGATCTCAAATGGAACTCGGTGATCGATCTGCAATTCGCGCACGGGGAACGGCTCAAGATAGATGTGACAGCGCGGACCGTATTTTTCAATCAGTGCGTTTTTCACAGTCGATGAGAAAGTTGTCCGTCCTGATAGCTGCGTTGTCCGAACATCGGATGGGTCGCCGAACCTATAAGCGGCAATTTTTCGACCGTCGGTTCCCGATACCCGAAACATAATTATCGGAATGCCTTGCTCACGGACGTCTCTTATCGCCCGCGGAGGGTGATTATAACCGTATACGTTTTTCAATTCCTCAGTTGTGATCTGCCCGTGTTCCAGGATGTGCTCTATTACCGTTCTTGGACGTTTCGCTATGACGCTTTTCAGTAGCTTTAGGAAGCCTGGATGGTATTTTTTTTCAATCATACGAAAGAAAATTCTTGCTGTCTCTGCTGGTCGTAACGAACAGGTTTTTCGGCCTCGCTAGCTAGTCTCTCAACGAGAGCCGACGACAGATATATAGACTCAATGGTCTCGGCATTTCCCCCCAGCAGGGTTGCTTGGCTTGATCTCCCGGCATGAATATACAGGTGCTTTAGCGCCAAGTGTTCCGGCAGGGGTTTGCCGTGCGTTTTGTTTCCTGTGATGCCGTCATAGCTGATGATGTAGGATATGTCTTTCTCGTTCATTTCGATCAGTGCATCCACGAAGTCATCGTAAGTGAGTCCGTGCAAGTAGCGATGGTCGCGGGTGAATGATGTTCCCTGGTACGGCGGGTCCATATACACCAAATCTTTAGCGCCGGCTGTGCCTGCAATTTCCGCAAAACCGCCAGTATGAACTTGGGTCTTGTGCGCCAGCAGTCGTGAAACGCATAATAGATTCAGTCTCATCGTGTGCGGCTTCATTCCCGAACGGCGATTGTCGGCGCTTTGATTGAAAAAGCCATCGGAACTGTAGCGAACGGCTCCTTTTACGATGCGTGCCAGCAAATAAAGCAAATGATGCGGCTGATGGGAGCGATTGAATGCATCGCGGATCTTGAAGAAATATTCTTTTCTATCCGGTTCCTGCGCAAGCCACAGTCTGTCATAGTGGTCGGCCAGCAGATCGGGCCGCTCAAGAATTTCCACCCACAATTTCATCAGTGGCTCATTAATGTCATTAAGGACGAAGCGTTTCGCCAGCCCATTCGCTGCGACCGCCAGTGATACTGCTCCGGCACCGCAGAACGGCTCGATCAGGCACTGAACATCGCCGGGAACATGCGGCAGGATGTCTTTGGCGATGCCACGTTTGCTTCCCTGATAAGGAAACGGATGGGGAACGAGTAGATTACTGTAGGCCTTCATCTGCGGTTGGCTATAAATCAATCCCAGTTCAGCGCCCCGCCGGTCTGATATTCCGTGACCCGAGTCTCGAAGAAATTCTTTTCCTTCTTCAAATCCAGGACCTCGGACATCCAGGGGAAGGGGTTGCCGGCGCCTGGGTATTGCTCCGCCAGACCGATCTGGGCGCAGCGGCGGTTGGCGATGAATTGCAGGTAGTCCTCGAACATCGGGGCGTTCAGCCCGAGTACGCCGCGCGGCATGGTGTCGTAGGCGTAGCGCGCCTCCAGTTCCACCGCCTCGCGGATCATCGCTATCAGTTCCTGTTTGAAGGCTTCAGTCCACAGGTGTGGGTTCTCGATCTTGATCTGATTGATGACATCGATGCCGAAGTTCATGTGCATGGACTCGTCGCGCAGGATGTATTGGAACTGTTCGGCGGTGCCGGTCATCTTGTTGCGGCGGCCCATGCTCAGGACCTGCACGAAGCCGACGTAGAAATAGATGCCTTCGAAGATGACATAGAAGGCGACCAGTTCGCGCAGCAGCTTCTGATCGTTCTCGGGGGTGCCGGTGTGGAAATGCGGGTCCGCCAGGTAGCGCGTGAAGGGCAGCGCCCATTCGGCCTTGCGGGCGACCGCCGGAACCTCCCGGTACATGTTGAAGATCTCGCCCTCGTCCAGGCCCAGGCTTTCCACGACATATTGATAGGCGTGGGTATGCACGGCTTCCTCGAACGCCTGGCGCAGCAGGTATTGGCGGCACTCCGGGTTGGTAAGGTGACGGTAGACGGCCAGCACGAGATTGTTGGCGACCAGCGAATCGGCGGTCGAGAAGAAGCCCAGGTTGCGCTTGATGATGGTGCGCTCGTCCTCGGTCAGACCGTTCGGGTCCTTCCAGAGGGCGATGTCCGCATTCATGTTGATTTCCTGCGGCATCCAGTGGTTGGCGCAGGCGTCCAGGTACTTCTGCCAGGCCCAGTCGTACTTGAAGGGGACGAGCTGGTTCAGATCCGCACGGCAGTTGATGATGCGCTTGTCATCCACCCGCACGCGGCCGGCGCCTAATTCAAGCGACTCGAGGCCGGTGGCCCCGCCCGCGGCCGCGGCAGCGCCGACGGCGGTGCGGCGTGCCGTCGGCGCCAGGCCGGACAGCAGGGTGTCCTCGAAGGGCAGTTCCACCTGCGGGGCGAACGGATTGGGGTCGACCACGGGCGCCGCACCGGCGGTCTGCATCAGCGCCTCGTTGCTGACCAGTCCATGCCCAGGATGCACCTGGGTCCGGAGGTCAGGGGCACCCGACCGGCTCGCGAAGGGGGTCGCCGCCGGGGCGTCGGAAGCCATCCTGGGCCGCTGGGGCCGTTCGGCGAGCGGATCGAACGCGGCCAACGGCGGTACCGGGCGGGTCGTGCCGGGCTTGGCGGCGGCGAGTGGATCGTCCCAGTTCAACATCGTGGTCAGTCCTCGGGATTCGGCTGCTGGTTCAGGTGCCTGGGCAAGGTCCTGGTGGTCGCCGCGCGTCGAATAGGGCGTAGGGCGGCGCGTTTGGAGTTTCGGCGGTGATCTTATTATTCTAGGCGATTGCTCTGAGATGTCCAGTCTCAATCACAAGATATAGTGGTAAAATGCGAAAGAACACACTTCATCGTGTGTTTGGCGTCAGGACGCGCGCCCAACCAACGCTCCGCGCCCGGTCAGGTAGGCGAGCCCGACCATCAGCGCCAGGACCGTTGCAGTGGTGCCGATCAGCGGCAGCGCGGTGGCGCCGGCCAGTCCGGTGGCGAACCAGAGCGACGCGGCCAGATAGGTCGCGAACAGCACTAGGATGGCAGGCACCGGATAGGGTAACGGGCGGTTGCGTTGGCTGATGCCGTAAAAGAGCCCCAGGCGCAGCGCCGCACCGGCCGTCAGGGCCAGCACCAGGCCGGGGAATCCGAGCCAGGGAATCAGCGTGAAAACGCCCAGCACGGTCAGCGCGGCGGCGGCATATTGGATGAGCATCTGCTGGTGGCTGGTGTTGCCGAGGAAGAGCCCCATCGATGTCAGGTCCGCAACGGTCCGCAGCAGCATGACGAACAGTAGGGCGCTCGGCCACCAGGCGGGTACCGCAAATGCGGTGCCGAAGAGTACCCGCAGGAGCAGCGGATTGAGCAGCGAGACGCCGGTACAGAGCAGGAAGATCAGCAGGATGCCGATTGCGGCATAATGCACCAGGCGGCGCTCCCCATCCGGGCCGGCGATCAGCCGATAACGCTGGGCGCTCCACCAGAGCGTGAAGGGCTGGAAGGCGATCACGCAGAGCATGAACAGCTTCACGGCCGCCGCGTAGTGGCCGTAGCTCTCGGTATCCAGGTGCGCGGCCAGAACCCAGCGTTCCATGCCGTTCATCATGAACGCGGCGACACCGCTGCCGAGGATCGGTACGCCGAAGATCAGCAAGCGCCTGACCGTCGGCAACTGCAGGGCGATGCCGCTGTCACGGATCTGGTGTATCACCGCCGCCGCAGCCATCAGGCAGGCCGCCCCGGCGCTGACCGTCATGATGCCGAAGACGCCAAACCCCAGGTAGACGGCGATGACGTTGCCGGCCGCCTGCAGCATGGCATAGATAATCATGAAGCGGGCATAGGCCGCGGCCCGGTCCTGCATGCGCAGGATCATGTTCGGCAGGGCGATCCAGGATGAGGCGATGCCGGCGAGGATGGCCAGGCGCAGCAAACCGGGTTCCTGATCGCCCGGCAAGACCTGCACCAGCCACGGCACCAGGGCCAGCAGGATGAGCAGGAACAGCAATCCGCCCAATAGGGTGAGCCCGAGGCCGTTGGCCGTGGCCGCGCGCTCGTCCAGTGGCCCCTGCCCGTCGGCTGCCGCGGCGGATTGGCTGCCGGTACTGGCAAACCGCAGCACCGCCTCGAGCAGTCCGAAACCCGCGAGCAGTCCGACCGCCTGGGTGGCGGTCACCAGCAGGTCGAGCTGACCGAACTCAACCGGTCCCAGGACCCGTGCCACGTAGGGCAGGGTCAGAAACGACACGCTACGCATGAGGAGGTAGCTGCCGGCGTAGGTCAGGGTGGATTTGATCACGGGCAGGACGCGCTCGGCTGGTTGATCGCGGGGGTTAAGGCGATTTCTGTCGAATCCTATCCTATCGCGCTCGTCTTTTCGCCCGCCTTGCGCGTCGCGCCGACCGTCACATAGCCCTGTTATGCTTCTGTCGGCGCTCTTCGAAGGCAGACGAATCTGGTACAGGATGCTCCGACAATCGCCTGATCGCAGGGTTGATCGCAGCGACGCACGTGAAGCCGGTTTGCTTGCAGGGAACGAAAGCGTCTATCGTTGTCACCTTGCACGATCGTGGAACCTGGTCATGGGGCCGGGGTCCCGACGGCCGGTCTCGGCTTGACGGGTTGCCTCGGCGCCGCATGACCGCAACGTCCGAAACACACACTGCCGCCAGGAGACGGCCCTATGATCGAGAAGATCGAAGTTGACACCCCCACCTGCATCGGCTGCGGAACTTGCTGGGTGGTTTGCCCGGACGCCTTTCGCGAGGTCGAAATAGGTGATGAATTCAAGGCCGCCACCACCGGCCGGCTGGCGGCCGAGAAGGTCCTGCAGGAGGTCGCGCAAGGTTGTCCCAGCCTCTCCATCTCGCTGTTCGACCACGCTGGGACCGTGATCTTCCCCTCGGAGGCGCAGCGCGAGGAGTTGCGCCAACGCCTGCAGTGGTGAGCCCGGCGGCCAGCGATTGCTGACTCCTTAGGCCGCCGTTACATCAAGGCACGCTCACGAATCTAAGGAAGAAAGGAACAGCAGTAATCGGTCACGGTGCGCACCCGCAGCCCGAACCGCTCCCCGGCCCCGACAGTGAAGGACTCACCGCCCTTGAAGGTGCGCCAATCGGCGGTGTTGGGGAGTTGAACATCAAGGTCCCCGGACAGGATCTCCATCAGTTCGCCGCTGCTGGTGCTGAACTCGTACTCACCCGGCTGCATGATCCCCAACGTCTTGCGGCGGCCGTCGACAAAGCGGATGGTGCGGCTGGTCACGCCGCCGTCGAAAAAGATGTTGGCCTCACGGATGACGGTGACGTGCTCGAACTCGGACATGGAGTGTCTCTCTGCTGACGGTTGGGCTGATTACGGTTGAATGGAGAGCGTCAAGGGTTCGAGCTGGTCCCAGACGTGTTTTGCCTGGTGCTTCGAGAGGAGCTTCGGCAGGGCGTCCCGCAACGCGTCCAACTCCGCGCGCAGTTCGCCGACGTCGGTTGCCGCATCGATCCGTTCGACGCGATGCGCCCCGACCGGACCCAGCGCGCCCAGCACGACATAGCGGGCGAAGCCCTTCGCCTTCTCCAGATTGAAGTGCGGCTCCGGCGGAAGGTCGACTCCCGCCGGTGCCGCTTCCTGCAGCGCCTGGTGCTCGTACTCAAGCAGGTCCCACTCGTTGATGCTGTACGCACCCATTTCGAATGCCGACTCGTGTGGGGCGAGGAATCCGCCGGCGAGCAGCGTCTCGAGCTGCGCCTCGACCTCGCGTCCGATCTCGGGGTGTCGCGACAGGATCTCTTCCACGGTTCGGTGCCCGTCGAGCAGGATCAGCACGTGACGCAATGCCGGGGACAGCCCGCCGGTCCTGGTGCGAATTTCGTCCTGGCCTTTCGCAGTCCTGATCAGTATCTGGTGATGGTCCATGGACGGCTACCAACCTCGTTCGCTTAGAAAAAGAGTAGGTTATGCAATCGCCTTAGCGGCGTCTCATGGATGCTACCCGCGTTGCGCGGGGTGTTCAAGACCCCACAAAAAAAACGGAGGTGGAGGCTATCACCGGTCGACATCGCCGCTGCGCGGCCCTGGTATGGCTGAATCTGGAGCCTCGACCTCAAGCGCGCGGGGCCCGGACACCGGCCGGAACGACAATCAAGGTCAGCATCGGCTCAGGCGCGCGCATCCCGTCGCGTTCCAGCGCCGGATTCCCGCGGGTTCGTTCACGCAATGCTGTGAGAATGGTTGTTATTTCCTGATGTTGGCTTCAGTGCCGGGTGCCGGCTATTGACAAGACTCACAATCCGGCTCCAGGATCGAGCACGCCTTGGGCGCCGCACCATTCCCCTTGCCTTTGTCCAACGCGATATAACTACCGCCCACCGCGCTCAGCCGATTGGCCTTGCTTGCATCATCCATGGTGGATTTCTCCACATGGGTGGCGCCCATCGATCGCAGATAGTAGGTGGTCTTGAGGCCTCGCACCCAGGCAAGCTTGTAGAGGTTGTCGAGCTTTTTACCGCTGGGTTCGCGCAGGTAGAGGTTGAGACTCTGCGCCTGGTCGAGCCACTTTTGGCGGCGGCTGCCGGCCTCGATGAGCCAGCGGGCGTCGACTTCGAAGGCGGTGGCGTAGAGGCCCTTCAACTCGTCTGGAATACGGTCGATCTGCTGCACCGACCCGTCGAAATACTTGAGGTCATTGACCATGACGGCGTCCCATAATCCGCGTTCCTTCAGATCCGCGACCAGGTAGGGATTGACCACGGTGAACTCGCCGGACAGATTCGACTTGACGAACAGGTTCTGATAGGTCGGCTCAATGGATTGGCTGACGCCGACGATATTGCTGATGGTGGCGGTCGGCGCGATGGCCATGCAGTTGGAGTTGCGCATCCCGACGGTCTCTACGCGGGTGCGCAGGCTGTCCCAGTCCAGCGTGTGGCTGGTGTCCATCTGCAGATAACCGCCACGGCCCTCGGCCAGCAGTTGGATGCTGTCGAGCGGGAGGATGCCGCGGCTCCACAATGAACCGTTGAAACTCGGATAGCGCCCGCGCTCCTCGGCCAGGTCCGCGCTGGCCCCAATCGCGTAGTAGCTCAGGTATTCCATGCTGGTATCGGCGAACTGCACGGCGTCCTGACTCTCGTAGGGGATGCGCAGTTGGTAGAGCGCATCCTGGAAACCCATGATGCCGAGTCCGACCGGGCGGTGACGCAGGTTGGATTTGCGGGCTTGCGGGACGTTGTAGAAGTTGTAGTCGATGACATTATCGAGCATCCGCATGGCGGTGCGGACCGTCGCTTGCAGCCGTTTGGTATCCAGGCCCTGGTCGGTGACATGAGCGGCCAGATTGACCGAGCCGAGATTGCAGACGGCAATCTCCTGGTCATTCGTATGCAATGTAATCTCGGTGCACAGGTTGGAGCTGTGCACCGTGCCGACGTGCTGATTGGTGTAGCGCAGGTTGCACGGGTCCTTGAAGGCGATCCAGGGGTGACCGGTCTCGAACAGCATAGCGAGCATCTTGCGCCACAGGTCGAGCGCCTTGATGCGCTTGCTGACCTTCATCTCGCCGCGCTCGGCGCGCGCCTCGTAGGCGGTATAGGCAGTCTCGAACGCCTGGCCCATCAGGTCGTGCAGATCCGGGGTTTCGTCCGGTGAGAACAGGGTCCACTGCTGATCCTCGGCCACCCGCTTCATGAACAGATCAGGCACCCAGTTGGCGGTGTTCATATCATGGGTGCGCCGGCGGTCGTCGCCGGTATTCTTGCGCAGATCCAGGAATTCTTCGATATCGATGTGCCAGGTTTCCAGATAGGCGCAGACGGCACCCTTGCGCTTTCCGCCCTGATTCACCGCCACCGCCGTGTCATTGGCGACCTTGAGGAACGGCACCACACCCTGGCTACGACCATTGGTCCCTTTGATGTGCGCACCCATACCGCGCACCCGGGTCCAGTCGTTGCCCAGGCCGCCCGCGAATTTCGACAGCAGCGCATTGTCCTTGATGGCGCTGTAGATGCCGTCCAGATCGTCCGGCACGCTGGTGAGGAAGCACGACGAGAGCTGCGGCCGTAAGGTGCCGGCGTTGAACAGGGTCGGCGTACTGCTCATAAAGGCGAAGCTGGAAAGCAGTTCATAGAACTCGATGGCCCACTCTTCGCGCTCGATTTCGTTGCTGGCGAGCCCCATGGCGACGCGCATGAAAAATGCCTGGGGCAGTTCAAAGCGGATACCGGCGGCGCTGTGGATGAAATAACGGTCATAAAGTGTCTGGAGCCCCAGGTAGCTGAACTGGAGGTCGCGTTCGGGCCGCAAGGCCGCGCCCAGACGCGCGAGATCGAAGCGGGCGAGTTGGCGGTCCAGCAGTTCCAGGTCGCCGGCCCGCCGGATGTAGGCGCTGAAGTAGTCGCCGTAGCGTTCGGCCAGATCGGCCTGGGTCTCGACCCCGCTGGCCATGTCCAGGTAGCCCAGGGCCTCGCGGCGCAGCAGGTCCAGCAGCAGACGGGCGGCGACCTGGCTGTAGGCGGGGTCGGTCTCGATCAGGGTGCGGGCGGACATGACCAGCGCCTGGCCGACATCGGCCTCGCGGACGCCGTCGAAGAGATTGCGCATGGTGTCGGTGAGAATGGCCGCGGCGTCGACCCCGGCGAGTTCGCGGCACGCCTCGTCCACCAGACGACCCATGCGTGCGACATCCAGGGGCCGGGTACTGCCGTCGGCCAGGGTGACCTGCAGTGGGTGTTCAGTCGCTGGGGTGGTGTCGGCGGCGGCTTGGTGGGCGCGCTCGCGGGCGCGCTCCTCGCGGTAGAGCACATAATCGCGGGCGACCTTGTGTTCACCGGCCCGCATCAGGGCGAGCTCGACCTGATCCTGAATGTCTTCGATGTGAACGATGCCGCCGCCGGGCAGACGGCGGGTCAGGGCGGACGCGACCTGTTCGGTCAACTCATGCACCCGGTCATGCACACGACTTGAAGCCGCAGCACTGCCGCCTTCCACGGCCAGGAAGGCTTTGGTCATGGCGACCATGATCTTGTTAGGGTCGAACGCGGTGGCCTGACCGTTGCGGCGGATGACCTGAAGTCGCCCCGGGGTCTGCGCGGCACTGGCTCCGCCCACTGATTGGCCGTTGAAGTGCGGTGTTGACTCCCGCGCGGCGGGGTCGGGTTCGCGCGCTTCTGGTGTTGCTGCACGGTGCGGTGTTGGTGCGGACATGGCTCCTCCTGATCGGCCCGAGGGGTCGGGGCGGGTGGTGTCTGAGGCGGGGATGCGGCAACCTGGTTGTCTGGCGCGCATAGGGACAAGACACAATATATGCGCTTCAGGCGGCACGTCAACTACCATATATTGTTCGCTGACCCTGAGTCATGCAGGTACCGGGTTGTTCGGCAAGCGCCTAACGGACCTCGACCAGGAAATATGCCGGCGTGTCGGGACGGCTGGGTTCGATCCGCGCGGAGTAGGTGCGGGTCTCGCCGGGTTCTAACGTCTCGTGTTCAATCGGCATAGACGCGGCCTCGCGGGTCAGCCGGGCGGCACCCGTCTGGAGCCCCTTGCGGTCGAACAGCAGGATCGTCGCGTCTGGGGTGATCGCGGATGCGCTGGTGTTTTTGATCACCGCGTAGTAAGTGAGATCCCGGTTGTCACCCACGCCTGCGGCCGCGAAGCTCAGCTTCTTGACATATTGAATATTGATATCATAAATCTTGTCGGCATCGAGCGCGGCGATGCCGGGGATTCTTTGTTTAATCAGCGTGTTTCGTTCCACCTCCTGGGCCGCCAGCAGTTGTTTGGTCTGCTCCAGTTCATTCTGAACCTGGCTCATCTCACTGGCGAGGAGTCCGGCCTCCACATCGAGCGTGTCGCCCCGGAAGTGGGACCGGATCAGGAGCACCGCCAATACGACCGCGGCGACGATCGCGGCCAGTGCGATCAGGCGGGTGGCCCAGAGTTGTCGGCTGCGTTTCGCCCGGCTGGTGGCGTGGGCCGACAGGTGCTGCGCGCTGGAGTGGCGGCTGTCGCGGCGCGACCCCGCTCCGTGGTGGCCGTGGCGCTCTCGAGGGTAGATCCCGCTACGGGCGTCGAACCGATGACGGGTGGTGGTCGTTGCCGACCGGGGCGTCTCCCGGGTCGCGTCGCCGACTCCGGTGAGCGGCAGAGTCTGTGCGTCCGGGTCGGGCCCGGCGGCAGGCGGCGCCTCGTTGCTGTCCATTCTTGCGATGTACCCTTGGAAACGACGGTCGAAGGATAGCGTAGCAATCGGCCCTTGGGCAAACGGGACGCTGGGCATCGGCCCGGCAGAGCGTGTCGCATCACTGTCAAGGGATCGCTATACTGCGTTCACACCGGCGGATTCGACGCGCGACGGGCACGTCGGGACAGTCCCAGAATCCGACCCGATTGGATCAGCGCGCTGTCGCCGACTGTCGGGTCAGTCATTGCCGGAGGAGGAACGAACGTATGAAAGTCGGCGATGTCATGAGCCGAGAGGTGCGCACGGTGCAGCCGGGCCAGCCCATCCTGGAGGTCGCTTCACTCATGTGCCTGTATCGCTATCATGGGTTGCCCGTGGTGGACGACGCGGGGCGACTGGTCGGTGTCGTCGCCGAGCGCGACGTGCTGCACAGCCTGTTCCCGACGATCGATAGCCTGGTCGCCGAGGGTATGCATGGCGTGGATTTGGACCACCAGTTGAAGACCTACAACGAGGTTCTGGAATTGAGTGTCGAGGAATTGATGACGCACAGTCCGATCTCGGTTGACCCGGAAATGCACCTGCTGCGTGCTGCAACGGTCATGGTGCGGCATAACTTCAGGCGGATACCGGTGACGCAGAACGGTCGTCTCGTCGGTATGCTGAGTCTGGGTGATGTCCATAAAGCGATCTTCCATGCCAACATTACCGGCGCCTTGTCACGCTGACGATGTCTGAGGCGCTCTGGTATCGTTGGTCTGGTGAGGACCTGGAAGTAACGTTACGGGTACAGCCGCGCGCCAGTCGGGACGCTTTCGCCGAGGCGCAGGACGGGAGTCTGCGGGTGCGCATCCAGGCCCCGCCGGTCGAGGGCCAGGCCAACGCCGCACTGCGCCGGTTCATCGCCGGCGCGTTCGGGGTCGCCCCGTCGCGGGTGGCGTTTCTCAGCGGCGAGCAGTCGCGCATCAAACGGCTGCTGATTCGTTCTCCGCGCCGATTTCCGGTGCCCATTGATCGCCCCCAGGGTCCGCCGGTGCCGCATCGGCGCTGAGCAGCAGGTCAGGCCCCAAGCCGCGGCGGTAGGGGTCGTAACCCTGTCGCGACTGCGTGTACATTCTTGTTGGATATCAAATCATGACGGCGATGCAGGCGATTTCCATCAAATCATGTACCATCTCGCTTGTCTCTTCGCCCGCCTTTCGCGTCGCTCCGACCGTCACCGAGCCCGGTTATGCTCCTGTCGGCGTGCCTTGACGACAGACGAAAATCGTTCGCGATCTGTTACATGATTTCTCGGTTATCGCCTAAGAATTTCCCTGTAATCGCCTAAGACGGACTCGAAGGGCCATGCAAACCCCCGCACTGCAACGACGGCTCGGGACTTACCAGCATTGGAAGTTGCGGGTGACGCGCGCTGTCCAGGATTTGGATGCCTGGCTCGAAGCGCACCGGCGCGCCACTCCGCCGGCGCGCGAGCGCCTGCGTGCCGCGCACGAAGCCGTGTCCCAAGATCGCCTGAAGGTCGCATTGGTAGGGGAGTCTGCCCGCGGCAAGAGCGAACTCATCAACGGTCTGTTTTTTGCCGACCTTGGTGCCCGGCTGCTGCCGACGGCGGCTGGGCGTACCGCCCGGTGCCCCACCGAACTGTTGTGGGACGATCAGCATAACGAGGCGTATCTGCGCCTGTTGCCGATTGAAACCCGCGTCGCGGATAAGCCGCTTGCCGCGTTGCGGTCCGACCCGAAGTACTGGGTCCACTACCCGCTTGATGTTGCGCATCCGGAGCAGTTGGCGGGCATTGTCGCGGAGATCCTGCTGACCAAGACCGTTTCAATGGGTGAGGCTGCTCGGCTGGGCCTGTCCAGTGTGGCTCAGGTGCCGCCTGGCCAGCCGGCGACGACCATGGTCGAGATCGCCAAATGGCGCTATGCCGTGCTGAGTTTTCCTCATCCCTTGCTCAAGCAGGGGCTCGTCATCCTGGATATTCCCGGGGTCGATGTGCTGGACAGCGAGCCCGATATCACGGTTAGTGTCCTGTCCGCGGTCCAGGCCGTGCTGTTCGTGTTGGCCGCGGACACTGGCGTGACGCGCGGTGACCTGGCAATCTGGCAACACCACTTGCAGGGATTTCAGGGTGGCCGCCAGCGCGCGATGCTGGTGGTTCTCAACAAGATCGACGCGCTCGGCAGTGAGTCGCGCGATCTTGTACAGCAGGCAGATGCGGTCGCCGCGCGGCGGCGCGACACCGCGCAGGCGCTGGGCATCGACGAAGATGCCGTGTTTCCGGTGTCGGCCCGGCAGGCCCGGGCGGCCGGCGTGGGCAAGGACGACATCCTGCTGCGGCGTAGCGCCCTGTCGGCCTTGGAGCGGCACCTCGCCACCAAAATGCTCGAGACCAAGTACCAGTCGCTGATCGACGTGATCGACACGAGTGTCGGCCAGGTCTTGGATCGTAATAGAGCACGCATCGCATCGCGTATCAGTCGTGTCAAGTCTCAGTTGGAGGAACTCGAACAACTGCGCGATAAGAGTCAGGATGTGATCGCCCAGTTGCTGGACCGAACCAGGCGAGAACAAGAACGCTATCTCAAGGGCTTGCAACAGTTTCAGCAAAGCCGTGAGGAGTTGCTCACGCAGACACGCGAGTGTCGTCGGCTCCTGGAGGTCGAAAACATGGAGGCGATGATCGACCGAGCCCAGCGTGAACTGGCGCAGAGTTGGACGACGGCCGGACTGACGGGCGCCATGAAGCGACTGTTCGACGAGTTACGTCGGACCATGCAGTCGATCGCGACGGAGAGTGAGCGGATTCGCAGGCTGGTGCGGGAGACCTACCAGATTTTTCGCGAAGGTTTTGGCTTCGATCTGGTCATGCCCAAGGTCTTTTTGCCCATGACCTACCGGGTCGAGATCGAATTACTGTACCAGGAGCTGGATGGATTCCGCCGCAGTCCACGGATGATCCTGGTGCCCCGGGGGATGGTGACCCGCCATTTCAACCAACGGCTGGTGAGCCGCGCGCAGGTGCTGTTCGATCAGTTGCGTGTTGCCTTCGACGGCTGGATTCGCGACAGCCTGCAGCCCCTGGCCGAAGAGATACAGGATCATAAGCAGATGATGGAAAAGCGTCTTGAGAATCTCCAGCGGATCGGACGCTCGAAGGATGCCTTGCAAAAGCGGATCGACGATATGCAAACTCAGTACGTCGGCTTTGCCCAAGAGTTGACCGCCCTGCGCAACATCCACAATGCTTTGCACTATGACCCGCTCACCGAGCAGGAGGCGCCGCAGCGGCCGCGTCTCGTGTGCGGGTAAGCGGCAACCCAGCGCCTACTCAACAACGGAATCATCCTTGATGTTCAAACACATTGCCTTAGCGGCATTCGCGGCGGTCACGCTGATTCATGGCGTTCGGGTAGCGGCTGAACCCATGACTCGCGCCGGTGAGTTTACGATTTACCATAACGCGGTCAATGCCGACACCTTGAGTCCGGAGGTCGCGAAGGCCCACCGGATTGAACGCAGTCGCTACCGCGGGGTCTTGAACGTCAGCGTCATCAAGGACCAGGTTGGTACGACCGGCACCCCGGTCAAGGCGCTGGTGGACGTGGCGATCGTCGACTCGGCCGACCAGCCGGTCCGGGTTCCCATGCACGAGATCGAGGAGCGCGGCTTTGTCTCTTATATTGGCGCGTTCCCGATCGCCGACGGCCAAGAGATCAAATTCGCAATCAAGGTGCGGCCGGTAGGCGCGGCTGAGCCCACGGTCGTGCGGATGAGCCAGGAGTTCTTTACCGACTGAGGTAGGCAATTTCCTGGCGGACTCGTTTACTTTGGTGAGTGAATGGTTCCTAAGATAACAATTGCCAGAGGCCATAAACGCCGCACGCGACGACGATGAGCCCCGCCGACTGTCGAACGCGCGGTTGCTCGGCCAGGCGGGCGGCGGCGCCAGCCAGCAGGCCGATGCCGAGCAGGTTCGGCAGCGTGCCCGCGCCGAAGGCGATCATGACCAGCGCGCCGCCGCCGACGCTGCCGGTGGACATCGCGGTAATCAACATACTGTAGACAAGGCCGCAGGGTATCCAGGCCCAGAAGAACCCAATGGCAACCGCCTGCGTGACCCGTCGCACGGGCAGCCAGCGCCGGGTCAGCGGCTCCAGTCGGCGCCACAACCCCAGGCCCAAGCGTTCGGTGAGGCGCAGGATGCGCCACCAACCGCCGAGGTACAGCCCAAGCAGGATCATCATCACAGCGGCCAGTCCGTACAGGGCGCGCTGGAGGATCTGTAGTCTGTCCAATTGCAGCAGCACGGTACCCAGGCCGCCGACCAGGGCACCGGCAAAGCCGTAGCCGAGGATCCGTCCCAGGTTATAGCCCAGTTGGAGCGGCAGCAGGCGCCAGGGGTCCCGGAGCGCGCGCGCGTCCATCCCCAGCGTCATTGAACTGACCAAGCCTCCGCACATCGTCAGACAATGGACGCCGCCGAGCAGACCGACCAGCATGGCGGTAAGGTAGATTCCGGCAGGGTTCATACAGGATTGGCCTGGCGCGCGGTCAGGAAGGTAAGGGCACGCGGACAGGTTGGCCGCGAACACGAAGAGGATAAGAACGGTTTGGCACTTGGGGGCTGCTCGACCGCGCCGACAGCGGCCGCAGGTCCGTTGCTACAAGCGACCGGCATCGCGTTTTTTTGCTCAGCGCCCAGTGTATTATAGCAATGACAATGTTTTTGTATCGAACATGACCATGCAAGCCTACCAACGTGAGTTCCTCGGTTTCGCCGCCGCAATCGGTGCACTGCGGTTCGGGGCGTTCACCCTGAAGTCCGGTCGTCAGAGCCCCTATTTTTTCAACGCCGGACTCTTTGATAGCGGCGCGCGGCTGGCGCGACTGGCCGCGGCCTACGCCGCGCGGATCGGTGCCTCCGCCGGTACCTTCGACATACTCTATGGTCCCGCCTACAAGGGCATCCCCCTGGCCGCGGCGACCAGTATCGCACTGGCCCGGGAAACCGGTCGTGACGTTCCCTATGCCTTCAATCGCAAGGAGGTGAAGGATCACGGTGAGGGCGGCGTGATCGTCGGGCGCCCGCTCGCCGGTCGGGTGCTGATCATTGATGACGTGATTACTGCCGGTACCTCGGTGCGCGAGTCGATGGAAGTGATTCGCGCGGCGGGAGCGCAACCCATGGGCGTCGTGATTGCCCTGGATCGCCAGGAGCGCGGTGCGGGCGAGCGCTCGGCCGTCGCCGAGGTTCAGGACCTGTTCGGTCTCCCGGTGTTCAGTATCGTCACCCTTGATGATCTCATCGAGTTCCTGGATATTTCCGGTTCTGACAGTGCGTTGTGTGACGCGGTACGGACCTATCGGGCGCGCTATGGGGTCTAATGAAGTGGTATGAACCCAATGCGGTGGGTTGGGTGGTTCGGCGAGGCGGTGCGTGATTGGCGCACCACTGGTTCAGGTGCGGCTGCGGAGATTGCCAGAGGCCCCATCATGGTGTGGTCGGTCGTCGTGCAAGCACAGCGGTTCGTCCAGCGGCAGTTGCGCCTGCGCCTGCGTCTGCTGTCGGTCGCTGCGATGCTGATGCTGGGTATCCTGGGTCCTTCACTCAGTGACGGACCGAAAACCTATCGTTGGACGGATGAGAGCGGGGTCGTCCAGTACACCGACCAGATCCCGCCAAACCAGGTCGACAAGGGCAGTGAGACGCTGAACAAGCACGGGGTTCGGGTCGATCGGGTGCCTCCCGCGCAAACGCTCGAGGAGATCCAGCGCGAGCGCGAACTGGAGCGGCTGCGCGCCCAAGCGGATCGCCTGGTCGATCAGCAGAAGGCCGCCGATCGGGTGCTGTTACGGACGTTCCGTTCGGTCGATGATCTCGAGATGGCGCGGGATGGGCAGTTTGCGGCCATTGATGTCGCCATACAGGTCGCCCGCGGCAACATCCGCCGTCAGCAGGACTGGCTGCGCAAGCTGCGCACGGATGCGGCCGATCTTGAGCGGGCGGGCAAGCCGCTGCCGCAGCATCAGGCCGAGGGGATCAGCAAGACCGAGCGCCAAATTCGCGAGTCCTACGCCACGATTGTTGACCGTGAGCAGCAAAAGGAGGCGGTCAGGCAGAATTTCGAGCGCGATCTCAAGCGTTTCCGCCAGCTCAAGGATATCCCGGAAGAGCGGCCGGAGGCGCCGCGGGGATCGCCCCAGTTCGCCTTGCGCAATCTTGTGACCTGCGACACGGACGCCCAATGCGATCATTACTGGGCGCGAGCGGTTGCGTACGTCCAGGCGCACGCCACCACCGCGATTCAGACCAGCGGTCCGAATATCGTGATTACGGCTCCCCCGGAAACGCGTGAGGATCTGAGCCTGACGCTCTCCCGCATCCAGGAAGACGATGGTTCGACCGCATCCATTTTTCTCGACCTGCAGTGCAAGAATCAGGCGACAGGTGATACCAGTTGCGCCGATCAACGCGCCGCCGGGGTGTTGAACGGGTTCCATGAAGCGGTGACTGGACCCGCGCGCAGGGAGGTCTTGAATTCAATCGACAAAGTCAAGTGAGGCCGCGGCACGGCAGACCGAACCGGCGTGCCGCGACTGCCGCGGACCCCGTCAGCGGCGGCGAATCAGCGTACCGATACCCTCATCGGTGAAGAGGTCGAGCATCACCGCATGTTCGACCCGACCGTCGATGATGTGCGCGCTCTTCACTCCCGCCTGCACCGCGTCCAGTGCGCACTGCACCTTGGGCAGCATGCCCCCGGCAATAACGCCGGTGCGGATCAGTTCCTGCACCCGCCCGACGTCGAGTTCCGGAATCAGTTGGCCGTCCGCATCCAGCAGGCCGGGGGTGTTGGTCAGCAGCAGGAGCTTTTCCGCCTTCAGCACTTCGGCGACCTTGCCGGCGACCAGATCCGCGTTGATGTTGTAGGAGCGGCCATCGGCACCGACCCCGATCGGGGCGATGACGGGGATGAAATGACCGCCGATCAGCAGATCGACGACCGAGACATCAATGCTCTCGACCTCGCCCACATGGCCGAGGTCGATGATTTCCGGCTCGGCCAGTTCGGGCGCATCGCGGCGCAGGAGCAGCTTGCGGGCGTGGATCAGGTCGCCGTCCTTGCCCGTCAGGCCCACCGCGGATCCCCCATGCCGATTGATCAGACTGACGATTTCCTTGTTGACGAGACCGCCTAAGACCATCTCCACCACGTCCATCGTATCCGCGTCGGTGACCCGCATGCCCTGAATGAACTCGCTGTCCTTGCCCAGCCGTTTGAGCAGTGAGCCGATCTGCGGTCCCCCGCCATGGACCACCACCGGATTGAGCCCCACCAGCTTCATCAAGACCACGTCGCGGGCGAAACTCTGCTTGAGTTCCTGATCAACCATCGCGTTACCGCCGTACTTGATCACGACGGTCGTGCCACGGAAGCGGCGGATGTAAGGGAGGGCTTCGATCAGGACATGGGCGATTGTGTGCGCCCGTTCACTCGGCAATGACATAGGTTCTCCGCGTATGCTGAGGTCTAATGGGACGAGGGTGCGAGTCGGCCGGTGCTAGAAGGGTAACGGCAGACCGGGAGCCGCCTTCTCCATCAGGCGGCGGAACAGCGATTGAATCTTTTCCAGTGCCTGGGCGTCGTCGCCTTCAAAGCGGAAGGTCAGTTGCGGCAGGGTGTTGGATGCGCGCACCACGCCGAATCCGCGGTCGAACTGGGCGCGCAGGCCATCGATGCGGATCACTTCCACCCCGTCGAGCCGGTCGGCCAGACGCAGCACGGCCCGCATGACGCGCTCCGACTCGCCCTCGGCCAGCGGCATGGCGAGTTCCGCAGTCGCCAGCCCCCCGGGTAGCGATGCGAAAATCTCGGTCGTTGAGCGGGGATCGAGCGACACCACCTCGAGCAGGCGCGCCGCGGCATAAAGCGCGTCGTCGAAGCCGAACCAGCGCTCCTTGAAATACATCTGTCCGGTCAGTTCGCCGGCCAGTAGAGACCCGCTTTCGCGCAGCTTGGCTTTGAGCGGGGCATGGCCCGAACGCCACATGACGGCTCGTCCGCCGGCCTGGCGAATCGCCACGGCCAAGTGTTGGCTGCATTTCACATCGTAGATGATGTCGGTGCCCGGGTGCCGGGCCAGAACATCCGTCGCGAGCAGCATCAACACGCGGTCCGCACTGATATACCGGCCCTGGGAGTCGACGACGCCCAGCCGATCGCCGTCCACGTCAAACGCCAGTCCGATGTCCGCCCCCGCGGACCGGACCAGTTCACCGAGATCGCGTGTGCATTCGGGCACCGCTGGGTCGGGCATCGGATCGGGGAGGGGAGACTCCAGGTCGCAGTTCAATTCCAGGACCTGACAGCCGAGGGCGCGCAGCAGCGCCGGAGCGACTGCCGACACGGTGCCGTTACCGCAATCAATGGCGACCGTGAGACCACGCGCCAGATTCACGTCCTGCTCCAGGTACTCGCGGTAGCTCCGGATCATGTTCTGGGTCTGATAGCCGCCGTGGCCGTAGACCAGGTCCCCGACCAGGATGCGCCGATACAATGCCTGGATCTGATCGGCTTGAGCGCTCTCGCCGTTGAGTACGACCTTGACGCCGTTATAGGTGCTCGGGTTGTGGCTGGCAGTGACCATGGCGCCGGTCTGCGGCCGTGGATAGGCGCAGGCAAAATAGACCAGGGGCGTCGGGACGACCCCCAAGTCCAGCACATTCGCGCCGGTGCCGCGAATTCCCTCGATCAGGGCGTCGCCCAAGGCGGCACTCGAGGGGCGGACATCACGCCCGACGACCACACTGGGGTCCCCAAGGGCCACCGCTGTGCTGCCGACCGCTTGGCCGATGGCCCGCATCACCGGGACGGTCAGTTGATCGTCGACCACGCCGCGAATGTCGTAAGCGCGGAAAATCTCAGCGGGAACGTCCGTGTGGGACGTTTGCGACGGCGCGATGCCCGCGTCCAGGGTGTCCTGCGAGCCTGGCGCAGTGGTGGGCGCTTGCTCCGATAGATTGGAATAGAGATTAAATCCCTCCGGCAGATTCAGCTCATTCACCGGCAGGTCCAGGGCATCGACCGAAATATCCAACTCCTGCACTTCGACGCTGGATTCGCTGAGGGTCGAGGTCGGGTTCAGACCATCGCCGTCGACGGCGGGCACCGCCGACCCGCGGGGTGCCGATGCTGCCGCCGCGCCGCGTAGGGGTGCGCGTGTCGGCTGGAGACCGCGCAACAAATTCAGCGTCTCCTGGTGTGCTTCCTGAATATCGGCGAGGCGCGTTTTGATGCGCCGTACCGTGCGTTGGTGAACGGCGTCATCGACGAGGGCGACGAAGCCTTTGCAGTCCAACAATAAAGCGCGCCGCAGGCCGTTATAGCCGAGCCAGAGGACGGCACCGATGAGTGCCATCACCACGAGAAAGCCCGCCCCGACCCCACCCATCAGCCAGGGGTCCACCAAGTCAGCGCCCTTGACCCACACCGCGGTCCGCAGGCGGGTGCCGACGATGGCCGCCGTATGGTCCGGCGGGTCATCGGGCGCGTCGACGCGCTCAAGGTTGGCGACTGCATCCCCCACCACTTGCTGATAGAGGATGAGACCGCTATCCCCGGTTGAACCCAAGGGATTGGGTAGCAGGTTGATCGGCAGTGCGACATGGATGACCCCCAATACCTGCTCACGCGCCGTGTCGAGCACGGGCGCGGCCACGGCCAGGTGCATATCCGGTTGGCCGACCTTGTGGACCTCGATCAGAGTCAGGGTGCGCGCCTGGGCGGCCTGGCGTGCCAGGTCGAGCCCGGCGTAACTCATGAAGGGGATACCCTCGACCGAATGGATTTGCTCCAGTGCGAACAGGTGGATGTTCAGCGCCTCGGGCAGTCGCTTGCGTAAGTCCTCCTCACGCTGCTTGAGTGTCTCCGGCTTGGCGGACGCAGTGAAGACCGCGCGCAACTGCGGGTCTTCCTGCCATGTTTGGACCACCCCGCGAACCCGGTTCATCTCGCTTGCCACGGTGACGGCCAAGGCGTCGGCGGCGCCTTCCAGCAGCAGCCGGCTATCCGTCGCGCTACGGGCGGCCCAGACATAGAGCAGCAGCAGTGCGGTCGGCAGCAAGACCAACGCGATGCCGATGAAGCTCTCGATCCAGAAACGCTTGATGCCGGGCGGGGAGTCGCTCTCCGCCGACTTGTGCCGGGGGTCCTCCCTTCGCGGAGCTGCCATGGCGTGCCTCCTAGCCGAGCAATCGATGCCAAAAATAGAACTACGCTTCGGAGCGGCCGGTGCTGTCGTCAGTGGTTGCCGGTGTGCCCGAATCCGCCTGACCCGCGCACCGACGCGGCGAACTCGGTAACCACCGTCAATTGTGCGCACAGCACCGGAACCAGGATCAGTTGGGCAATGCGTTCGCCGATCGCGATGCGGAACGACGCGGTCCCCCGGTTCCAGCACGACACCAGGAGTGGTCCCTGGTAGTCCGCATCGATCAGGCCGACCAGATTGCCGAGTACGATTCCGTGACGATGGCCGAGCCCCGAACGCGGCAGCACCAGACCGGCCACCCCCGGATCGGCGATATGGATCGCCATGCCGGTCGGAATCAACGTGCTGTCCCCGGGGGCCAGGTCAAGCGGCACGTTGCACATCGCCCGCAGGTCGAGCCCGGCGGCACCCGCGGTCGCGTACTGCGGCAGCGGAAATTCGCGGCCCAGACGCGGGTCGAGGACCTTGACCTCAAGACGATGCACGGTGGGATCAGGCAAGATAGCGCTCGGTGATCAACTGGGCCAGTTCCCCGGCCAGCCGGGTCTTGGGCATCATCGGCAACACGCGCCGACCGTCGCGCCACAGGCAGGTGAGGGCATTCTCGGCGCGCTCAAAGCCGCCCTGATCGCCCCCGACCTGATTGGCGGCAATCAGATCCAGTCCCTTGCCGCTGAGTTTGGCGAGGGCGTGCGCCTCCACCTGATCGGTCTCCGCGGCGAATCCGACCGTGAAGGGCGGGTGGGGCAGGGCGGCGACTTCGGCGAGGATATCCGGATTGCGGATCAGGTGCAGCGTCAGTTCCGCCGCGTCTTTCTTGATCTTGCGGTCGGCGGGTGCGGCCGGCCGATAGTCCGCGACCGCCGCGGCGGCCACGAACAGGTCGATCGTGCCGATCCGTTCGAACACGGCCGCATGCATCTGTGCGGCGGTCTCCACGTCGACACGCGTGACCCCCGCCGGGCCGGCAAGCGCCGTGGGGCCGCTGATCAGACAAACCTCGGCGCCGAGTTGCGCCAGCGCCGCGGCCACGGCATAACCCATCTGTCCGGAACTGCGATTGCCCAGAAAACGCACCGGGTCGAGCGGCTCCCGCGTCGGACCGGCGGTGACCATGGTGCGTACGCCCGCGAGCGGGCCTGCCGCGGCAGTGGACGGCGGCGGATTCCCCTCCTCCGGGAGGACGTCGGCGAGCAGGGCCGTGGCGATCTCGATGGGTTCGAGCATCCGCCCAGGTCCCAGGTCACCGCAGGCCTGGCTGCCTTGCGCCGGCCCCAGGATGCGCGCCCCGCGGACCCGCAGCCGCTCCAGGTTGTCCTGCGTCGCGGGATGCAGCCACATCTGCTGATTCATCGCCGGCGCCAGATACAGCGGGGCCCGCGTGGCGAGCGCCAGGGTGGTCGGCAGATCGTCCGCCAGGCCGGCGGCGAGCCGGGCGAGCAGATCGGCGGTGGCGGGTGCGAACAGGATGCGCTGCGCCCAGCGCGCCAGTTCGATATGCCCCATGCCGGCCTCGGCCGCCGGGTCGAGCAGACTAATCCGCACCGGCGCGCCGGAGAGTGCCTGAAACGTCAGGGGACTGACGAAGGCGGTTGCCGCCTCGGTCATCACCACGCGGACCACGCAGCCGCGTTCGCGCAGCCGGCGCACCAAGTCCGCCGCCTTGTAGGCCGCGATGCCGCCGCTCACGCCGAGGAGGACGCGCGGGCCGGAGTCTGGCACCATGGGGAAATCAACTTGATGATGGTTCGTGAATGGTTGAAAGTGTAACTGATCCGCGCCGACAGCGCCGTAATGTACCCGGCGTTGCGCGCGGCCAACAAGCCTCGGCTGGATTGCGTAGCGAGGGACCTGATGGCGATCACTGACTGGCCGGAAGATGAACGCCCGCGCGAAAAACTGCTGGAGCATGGCGCCGCGGCACTGTCCAACGCCGAGCTCCTGGCGATCTTTCTGCGCACCGGCATTCAGGGCAAGAGCGCGGTCGATCTGGCGCGGGAGCTGCTCACCACCTTCGATGGGCTGCCTGGACTGATGGCGGCCGATGCGCAGCGTTTGTGCGCGGTCAAGGGCCTGGGTCGGGCGAAAGCCGCCCAACTGGGCGCGGTGCTGGAACTCAGTCGCCGCTATCTCATGACCCGGGTGGCCGATCAAGACTGCCTGACCAGTCCGGAGGCGACCCGCGACTACCTGCGGCTCAAGCTCTACGGACTGCCGTACGAGGTCTTCGCCTGCCTGTTCCTGGACAATCGGCACCGGGTCATCCGCTACGAGGAACTGTTCCAGGGCACCATCGACGGGGCGAGCGTGCACCCGCGCGAGGTCGTGCGCCGCGTCATCGCGACCAACGCCGCGGCTGTGATCTTTGCGCACAATCATCCGTCGGGCGTGGCTGAGCCCAGCCAGGCGGATCTGCGCATCACCCAGCGGCTGAAGGACGCCCTGGCGTTGATCGACGTGCGCGTTCTCGATCATCTGATCATCGGCGATGGGCAGGGGACTTCGCTGGCCGAGCGGGGGCTGTTGTAGCTGCTGCCACCGGTGCTTGCCCTTGTCCGTCAGGCGTCGTCGTTGTTATCCGCCAGGCGCAGATCTTCGCCGCCGATGCCGCCTCCAGCGACTCCGCGATCGGGCGTGTGATCGGCGTGGTTTCGCGGGTCTCAATCCATCGGTCGGCGCCGCTGCGAGACTCCGCAAAGATCTAACGATGTCAGGTATTTTCAAGTAATAGCCTTGACATTGTTCGAGCGCCTATCCAAACTCTACTCTATGGTTTGCGCTCAACGGGCAGAATCTCCCATTGCCTTGACCGTGAAGACTGCGAGCCACATACGAAACCGAATTATTGAGCGACAGTCCATGAGAGAACTCGAACGAGTTGACCTAGTGGAACTGGGACGCCGCCTCAAGGCCGCACGCAATGCCGCCCGAGCCACCCAGGACCAAGCGGCAGAGCGGATCGGCGCAACGCGGACGACGATCGTCGCGATCGAGCGCGGCGACCGCCGCGTGAGTACCGAAGAACTTCTCAGCCTCTGCGATCTCTATCAAACCTCACCCGGCAGACTGCTGCGACCAGACGCTGTGCATGTCGACCTGGCGGTCCAGTTTCGCCGTTTGCCGACGGTCGGCGCGGATCAGGCAGCGGTCGATGTCACGCGGGTCCTGCATGAGTTGGCAGCCCGTTATGTGGAATTGGAGCGCAAACTGGGTCGCCCTTTGGAGCCGACTTATCCACCTGTTTGGCGCCTGTCCCGCGGACAACTACCGGAGCAGGCCGAGGACGCCGCGATGGATCTGCGCGGCCGCCTGGGCATCGGTCAATTGCCGATTCCAGATATCCTGGGTCTGCTTGAGACTGAACTGCATATTCGACTGTTCGCCGTGCCTTTACCATCGTCTGTGTCCGGTGCCTATGCCTATCACGAGGCCTTGGACGCCTGTATCCTGGTCAATACCAATCATCCGGCTACCCGGCAGACCTGGACTGCTGCCCATGAGTTGGGCCACTTCCAAACGGACCGGCAGAGTGCCGAGGTGTTGGCGGACGACACGCCCGATGGCGCGCCTGCAGAACAGTTTGCAAATCTGTTCGCCGCCGCCTTTTTGATGCCGGCCGCCGCCGTGCGGGCGCGGTATCGTGACCTGTGCGAGGAGCAGGGCAAGTTCTCGCCTCGCAGCCTGGTCTATCTGGCCCGTTCTTTTTATGTCTCACCCGAGGCCATGGGGCGACGACTGGAGCAATTACGGCTATTCAAGAAGGGGACCTTCGACGCCTTGCGCCTATCCGGTCTCGATGCGACGGCCGTGCGTCGCACCATGGGTGAATCGAGCATGCCGGAGCAACAGCGACTGTTGCCGCGTTATACCTTGATTGCAGTGGAGGCGTATGAAAACGCGTTGATCTCCGAGGGCGAGTTGGCCCACATGCTGCGTATCGGTCGTATCGAGACGCGTGAACTCGTGGAGTCTTTGGATGGACTCTGGGAGCCAATCGATGAGGTGCGTCTTGCCCATGGTTGAGGGGGGCGGTGCTGTGGTCCTGGACGCGAGTGTCCTGATCAACTTTCTCGGCAGCGGGTGCGTCGAGATCATTCTGGGATCACTCCCAGACCGGGTCCTGATGGCGGACCGGACTTTCAACGAGGTTGTGAAGGACCCCAGCGGTCGCCTGCCTTCACCGCCGGACCGGCTGGCATTGGTCACCCGGGGGCTCATTGCCGTCGAGACCCTCGATCATGCAGGTAGCGCGTTATTTCTCGATCTGGTATCCGATCCCGATGGGCTCGACGATGGTGAGTCCGCCGCCATCGCGCTGGCGGTGGTCACCGGCGCCGTACCCGTGCTCGACGAGCGCCGAGCCCGCCGGGTGTTCCGGGAGCGCTTCCCCGACCGTGCGATGCAGAGCAGCGCGGGTCTGTTCCGCCGCTTGAGCGACAGCGGGAATCTATCCCCGGAAGCGGTGCGTGACGCACTGTTTCAGGCGTTGAAGAAGGCGCGCATGTCCGTGGTCGAGGAGGAACTGGAGTGGGTCGTTCGGACCTTGGGTACGGACATGGTGCTGCTCTGTCCATCGCTGAAAGCGAGCGCGCGGAGACGCTCCCGCTGATTGGCCCCCGGATAGTATCGAGAACTGGACTTCGGCCGTGGCGTCCCACCAGACTCAGTCCAACCGGGTCGGGTCGCCGCTGCCGAAGCGCTCGCGCGCCGCGGCCAGCGCGGTCTCCAGGTGCGCGGGCGCCTGGGTGCGAAGCAACTCCAGTTCGGCCGCGGACAACTGTTGCACAACTTGCTGCCAGAGCGCATCGGTCTGGGCCAGCGTGCGCCTGTCGCCCATCCCGGCCAACAGTTCGCGGTACAGCATTAGCGCGGCGAGCCAACCCGCCGCGTCCCCGGCGTCCTGCAGGAGCTTGACCAGCAGTTCCAGAGTAATGGTCTGGCCGAAGCGGTCCTCCGCCGCGCGGCCCAAGGCCAGGGACTCGCCCGCCAGACAGAGCGCACGATCGATTTGGCCCAAGGCCGCGGCGGCGCGGGCCATATTACCAAAGACCGCCTGGACGCCGAGCCGGTCGCCGATCGACTGGAACGTCGTCGGCAACTCAATAAAATTCCGGAAGGCCGCCGCCGCGTCGCCCTCCATTAGGTTCAGCAATCCCTGCCCCTGTAAGGTATTGGCCTCGCCGAGGCGCTCGTTGCCGGCGCGAAAGAGCGGCAGGGCCTGCCGGTAGGCGTCGCGGGCAGCGGCGAGGTCGTCGATGCGCAGGGCGAGGTCGCCGATGGCCAACAGCGTATTGGCTTCGCCCAGGCGGGCGTTGTCGGCGCGGAAGAGCGACAGGGCCTGCTGATAGGCGTCGCGGGCGGTGCTGTGATCGTCGGTGCGCAGTGCGAGGCGGCCGATGGCAAGTAGCGTATTGGCCTCACCGAGGTGGTCGCCATCGGCGCGGGCGATCGTCAGTGCCTGCTCATGGCAGGCGGTCGCTTTCTCGAACTCGCCCAGAGCGGCGTAAGTCTTGCCAAGCTTGTTGAGTGCCTTTCCCTCAGCTCGCTTGTCTCCCAGGCGCAGGAGCACCGGGATCTGCTCGTCGGTTCGGATGCGCAGAGCTTCCCCAATCCGGCCTTGCGTCTCCAATCCGTCGGCGATCACGCCGAGTGCGGCGGCGACGCCGCGGGGATTATCCAAGGCGCGATAGCGCTCCAATGCCTGCTCTGCCCGTTCATGGGCGGCGTCGAACTCCGACAGCGCATCGTGAATCGTCGCCGCTTCGAGCAGCAGGTCTGCGGTGCTTCCGATCGCCGGAGCGTCCAGCAGATAGGTGTCGATCTGCGCCAGACGGTCACGCGCGGTCGCGGCATCGACCGGGGACCGCTCCCGCGACGATTGCCGATCAAATTCCGGTGGTGCCGCCGGCGCCAGGGTGAAATCCAATACCGCGTCGCGCCAGGCCCAGAGATCCGGGGCCTGCTCGGCAAGGTCACGCACCTGGCCGGGGGCGAGCCACAGCACCAGCGGGAACCGTGTCGCAGCGGCGATGGACTCGCGCCGATAGTTGAGCCGCTGGAGGATGGGGCTGGGCTGGACCGGGTGGCCTTGCAGGATGGGGTTAGGCTCCATCGCGAGCCAGCGGTCGAGCCCGACCAGGTGCAGTGCGGATGCCGTGGCAGCGTACTCGGCCAGTCCGGTTTGCAAGACGCCCAAGTCCGGCTGCTCGGCCAAGGTCCAGACAGCCGCCGGGTTCCGGCCCGCGGCGTTGGCCGCGGCAATGATCGTGTCCCGGTACTTTGGCGCGTTGAACTGGGCGATGATGAGTTGAAAGTGTCCCGGTCGGCGGATCAGCCGTTTGAGTCGCTCGAAATCCTGGGTATGGACAGCCTGGGGCACTTGAAAGGGCAGGGACTCCTGCAACAACCCGGCTGCGGTGTGCGCGGTGTCCCTGGCGGCTGCGGTCTGCATCTTGGCCCGCGGGATTACGGCTGCCCCTGCAACTGGGCCAGTGCCTCGCGATAGCCGGTCAAGGTCCGGACGACCGGGTGCGAGCGCCACCAGAAGCTGTTGTATTCGAGCAGGGCGAGGTTATAAAGCAAGCGGCGGGTCTGCGGCGTCACCGGGGCGTAGTCGGGTGGTGCCTGGTCGATCAGTGCGAGCAGTCCGTAGTCGTCGGGCTCCAGCAGCCGTTTATAGTCCGTGGCGAGCCGTCCCACGGCGCTCGCGGCGGAGCCGCGGTCAAAGCGCTCCCCCGGCATGTCCTGGAAGCTGTAGTTCAGCAGTCGGATCAGATCGCGCGGATGGCCGCCGCAGTGATCGATCAGGTAATCGACGGTCTCCAGGTCCTCGAAGCAGGCCCGCGGGACACGCTTGAAGACGAACTCCCGTAACAGTTCGCGGGTCTTGGTGTTCATCGCGGACGCGCCCTTTTCGCCGGACTTGACCATCGGCAGCCGGAAGACCTCGGCGAAGTTTTGCTGGAGTTGGCCTTGTTCGGTCAGCAGGTTGATCGGGGCACAGTAGACAAAACTTGCCGCGATGAGTTTGAGTTGGTGGATATCCTGGACGAAGAACCGGTCCTGATCTTCGCCGCTCAGCCGGTCGGTACCGTCGATCACGAACAGCAGACCACGGGCAACGCCATGCCGGCGCAGCAGTTCATTGGCACGGGTGATCAGTTGGTTGAAGCCGTCGGCGAGTTCGGGAAAAGAGTTGCGCACGACATTACGCACCTCCTCCTTGTAGGTCGAATTGAGACGCACCGAGTTCGTCAGTTCGCCGAACAGGCGGGCCAGCCAGGGCAGACCGGCCTCGGCCTTGGCGCCGGCCCTAATCTCGACCGCGAGGTCGCGGATCTGACTGTGGTTCTCGATCCGCTCCTTGAACCAGTCATTGAGCCGACCCACAAACACGGGCTCGATGGTCACATCAGCCGCTTGCAGCGTGGTGACCAGCGCCTTTGCCTGCGCCAGGATAATATCGCTATAGCGCAGGTTGTGGATGTCGAGTTCCGATAGTGCGTCGATGAACACGACGCAGTAACCCTTGGGACCCTGGAGCTTGCTGACCAGGCGTCGCAATTCCGTACTTTTTCCGCAGCCGCGGTGCCCCCCAAACAGCACATACAATCGCTCGGGGGCTTTGCGCAGTTCGCGACTGTTCGGGTCCATCCCCAGTGCCTTGAGAATGCGATGTTCGCTGAAATCGCCGCGCGCGTCGTTCAGTGGGACCAGGCGCGGGTCGCCCGGGTTCAAGGGGAGGTCGTAGTCCAAGTTGTCCCGATAGTCCCAAACGGTCGGCTCGATCATAGTGTGTAAGGCTCGTATTGCAGGTTCCGAAGATCGAACGTTCCTGTCGATCCGCTGGCGCAAGTCTTCGATGCCTCTCCTTGCCATCCGATTGGGTCAGCGCTGTCCAAGTCGTCGGGCAAGGTGTTCTCCAGCGTTGCCTTCCGGCAGTGTAAGCGTGAACGCGGTAGTACGGAACCCCAAGACCTGTAGGGTCCGCTGTGCGGACCGGCGACCGTGCAGATTGCGCGGTGCCGGGTTTATGACCAAGGCCCCGACGGGCTTCGCGGTGCCGATCGGCCCAATCCAACCGAAACCCGCTTCGCTGGTTCGGCGCGTTATTGGCCCTGGGCGAAATCCGTTTCGCCGCCAGCGCCGCCGCGGCCCCCTCCGAACCTCCATCTTTGCGCTGATAGCATCCCGGGCGTACGCTGACGAACAGACCTGCCGCAGATATCGGCCTAGCATTCGACCGAGGCAACGCACGGCGCCACGGCCGTCACCCTCCCCGATGCCAACCGTGGGACGACCTGAACGGCAACGAACGCGACGCCGCGGTGTCGCGTCAAGGCGCAGCCGAACGCGGCCGGGGATGCAGGCGTACTCAAGCATTAACCCCCGGCTCAGCCGCAATGGAGCGGCCACTAACATGCAGATTCGTGTCGGCTTCGAGATGGAATACCAATTCAAGGTCTGGACCGACGCGGTCGCCGGGCCATGACGTACTGCGTCGGTGTCAAGCTCGACGAGGGGCTGATTCTCGCCAGCGATTCACGCACCCATGCGGGTGTGGACAATTACGCCACCTTCAGCAAGATGACCGTGTTCGATCGCCCTGGCAACCGGGTGCTGGTGCTGCTCAGTTCAGGCGGCCTGGCGGCCACACAGACGGTGATCAACCTGTTGCGCCGGCGCGCGGCCGGTGCCCCGCCGCACCTCTGGAGCGTCGATTCACTGTTCGACGTGGCCAATCTGGTGGCGGATGCGATGCGCGACATCGAGCGTCGCGACGGTCCGTTCATGGAGAGCGGTGGCCTGAAGTTCAACGCGTCCTTCATCCTCGGCGGCCAGATCGCCGGCGAGGACATGCGTCTGTTTCGGATCTACGCCGAGGGTAACTTCATCGAGGCCGGCACCGACACCGTGTTTCTGCAGACCGGGGAGGCCAAGTACGGCAAGCCGATTCTCGACCTTGGGGTGAGCGCCGGCGCATCGTTGGAGGACGCCACCAAGTGCGTGCTGGTGTCCTTCGACTCGACGATGCTCAGCAACCTCTCGGTGGGCATGCCGATCGACTTGCTGTGCTACGCCAAGGATAGTCTGCGGGTCACCATGAAGCGCCGCTTCGCCGATGGTGACCCCTACTTCGGTGCGCTGACCCGACAGTGGCTCGAGGGCACGCGCAAGATCTTCCGCGCGTTGCCGCCCTTGGAGTGGTAGGGCGCTTGGCGTGACAACCGCTCTTTCCGGGGTCACGCGGGCGCGGTGGCGCCGACGGCCGTCGGCTGCGCCCGTCGGTGCAAGCGCATCGGCATACCGCCTTTGGGACCCAGCGTGATCTGCGGTTCGAGCGTCAGCGGCTGGTCCGGTTGCAGGAGCTCGAACGCGACCAGTTGCCCCAAGGTGGCGAGGAGCAGTTGACCCTCGACCAGCGCAAACTGGTTGCCGATGCAGATGCGTGGACCGCCGCCGAAGGGGAAGTATTTGAATTTGTGCCAGGTGCGCTCGGCATCGTCGGCGAACCGCGTCGGGTCGAACCGCTCGGGCTCGTCCCACAGGCTGGGGTCGCGGTGCATCGCGAACGGGCTCAGCAGCAGCACGCTGCCGCGCCGGATGGCATGTCCGCCGAGTGTGATCGGTTCAGCCACCGCCCGGACCATGAAATAGGCCGGCGGATACAGGCGCAGCGCCTCCTTGAAGAGCATGCGGGTGTAGTGCAGTTGGTCCAGGTCGTCGATCCGCGGCGGGCGGCCACCCAGTACCCGCTCGAGTTCCGCGTGGAACTGCGCCGCGAGCGCCGGTTGCCGCGCCAGCTCATACCAGACGTAGGTCAGGGTCAGGGCCGTCGTCTCGTACCCGGCCAGATAGAGGGTGATGACCTCGGCGCGGATCTCCTCGTCGGTCATGCGCTCGCCGGTCTCGGCGTCGGTCATCTGCACCATCATCGTCAGCAGGTCGTCACCGCCGTCGCCCTCGCCGGCACGCGCGCGGCGCGCGCTGATGGCCTCCATCACGAGGCGGTTCAGCCGCGCCGACAGCTCCCGCTGGCGGCGATGCTCCGGCGTCGGCAGCCAGTCCGGGATCTGCACCGGGCGGTCGAACTGACGCCTGGCGATCTCCTGCAACCCTGGGAGCGTCTCGGCGACCGTCGCGGCGTGGACGCGACTGTCGACCCGGAACAGCGCCGCAGTCACGATGGACAGCGTGAGCTGATCCATCGCCTGTTCGACATCAGTCTCCTCGCCGTCACGCCAGTGCCCCGCCGCGGCCAGCGTATGCTCGACCATCAGATCCGCGTAGCCGCGGACCCGTTGCAGGTGCAGCGCCGGCGCGATCATGCGGCGCTGGCGCTTCCAATAGGCGCCGTCGCTGGTGAGCAGCCCGCCACCCAGGGTCTTTTCGAGAATCCGCCGCACCAGCGGATCACGCGCCATCTGCGGATGCCGGGTCACCAGCACCTCGCGGACCAGGTCCGGGTCCGACACCAGATAGCAGCGCCGTGGCCCGAGTCGAAACCGCACGATGGGTCCCATCTGCGCGGTGTCGGTAAGGAAGCGCAGACGGTCCTCGCGAAACGCGCCAAGGGCGCCCAGGAGCCAATGGCCCTTGCGCTCGAACAAGATAGCGGTCGCTGTGCCCATGGTCGCCGGCCTCCGAATCACGGAATTCCCGTGACTATGGTGTTGACCGACGGCATGTAAAGGTGGGGCGGGCTTCACCGCGATCGGGGGTGTCCGCGACCGGCCGGCCTGTGTTCCCGAGGGCCTTGATCATAATCCCGGCCATCTCGCCGACAGCAAGGCCGCTGGTCCGCACAGCGGACCCTACGGATCGCGGCGTAGGGTCCGCTGTGCGGACCGACGCGACCAGACGGAACGATGATCACGACCATTCACGAGCGATCAAGCGCGACCGGTCAGCTCAGGGCCTGAAGGAGTTCGGCGGCGAGCTGGTCCAGCGGGGCGGGCAGGGGCGGCGGGGTGCGGCGCTGGCCGGCGGCGATGGCTTGCAGGAAGGCTGCGAAGGTCGGGAGCGGTGGCGGGAGTTGGGTCAGTTGGGCCAGGGTCTCGGCGAGGTCCGGGGGCAAGGGCTGAACCGGCGCGGTGGGCTGGGCAGCGGCGGCGGCCTGGTGCTGGTAGACGGACTGGGCGAGCGCGACCAGGGCGTCGAGGAACTGGCGGTTTTGGAGCGCGGCGGCGGACGGGTCGGTGGTATCGGCAGCATCCTCGCTACCGCCGCGGGCGCGGCGCTGCATCTCGGCGTGCTTGGCCTCGGCCTTGGCCTGCCACTGGTCCGCGGCGGGGCTGTCGCCGCGGGCGCGGGCGATCTGGGCGAGGCTGAGGTAGACCTTCCAGGTCTCGGGATAGTCAAGCGGCTCGTGGATCGCGAGGGCCTGCCGGGCCTCGGCCTCGGCCCGGTCCAGGTCGCCGCGGAGCCGGTGCAGCTTGCCGAGTTGGAAGTGGGACGCGGCGGCGCCGATCTGGTCGTTCATCTGCTGCGTGATCGCGAGGCTGGCCTCAATCTCGGTGATCGCGGCGGCGAGCCAGTGGTCGCGGCCAGTGGTGGCTTGGCTCGCGTCGCGTGCCGGGCCGTTTGGATGCGGGTCCGGATGCTGGATCGGATCGGGGGCCTGCCCGGCGCGGATCTGGAACAGGATGCCGAGGTTCTGGCGCGTCGTGGCGATCTGGGCCTGGCCGCCGAGCGCCCCGGCCAATTCCAGGGCCTTGCGGTACCAAGCCTCGGCCGGGTCCAGGCGGCCGAGGTCCTTCTCGGCCGTGCCGAGCAGGTCGCAGGTCCGCATCTCGTTGGTTCGGTCCCCGGCCTGCTGGAATAGCCGCAGCGCCCGCTTCAGGGTCTCGACGCCCTCGGCGGGGCGGTCGGTCTGGATCTGCAAGAGGCCCAGATGCTGCGTGAAGGCGCCTTGCAGTTCCATGTCCCCGATACGCTCGGCGGCGGCCAGGGCCTCGGCATAGCGGCTCTCGGCCTCGGCATAGCGGGCAGCGTTCATCAGGATCGCGGCGGTCTGGCCCAGGCCGGCGGCGAGGTTGCGGTCGTTGCCCTGGGTGCGGTTGATCTCGACGCCCTCGTTCGCGGCGGCCAGGGCCGCGTCGGTGCGCCCGAGGGCGCTGAGTGTATTGGCGAGGTCGCCGAGGGTTGCCGACAGGTTGTCGCGGATTAACCGGCTTGCGCCGGGATCGGTCTGGCGATCCGCACGCGCCCGCAGGTCCGTGATGGCCTGCCCCAGCGGTTCGAAGGCCAAGTCCGGGCGGCCGGCGTCGTGCAGGATGCGACCGCGGGCGCCTCGTGCTTGCGCGAGTTGGAAGGCCGGGTCTTCGTCGGGGCCGTCACCCGCCGCCAGTTCCCCGTCGGCGAGCCGCCGCTCCAGGTGCAGCACCGCGTCCAGCGCAGCATGGGCCTGACCTTGGGTGAACAGGCCCCAGGCATGGACGCGGATCGCCGCGCAGCCGGCGGCATCGAGGCGGTCGGCCGGAATCCGGGACCGGACCCACTGGATCAGGCGGTCGCGCTCCCGCAGCCGCCCGGCCATCTGGAGATAGGTCCCGAGGGTATCACCGAGCGCCCAGCCATCCCGATGCCGCCCGGCCCCGAAGGCGAGGTCCATCGCCCGGCGCAGGTTGGCCTGCTCCAGCCGGGCGGTGGCCATGCCGGCGGCGGGCTGGGAGCCCCGGAGCGCACCGTCGATCATGTCCCGAAGCTGGCGATAGACCCCGATAAAGCGCCCGGCGCGCTCGGCATCGGCCTCGGGGTCCGCCGGGGCCACGGCCTCGGCCAGGGTCGGGTGCAGTTTCAGATACGGGGTGTTGAAATCGGGCAGATCCTCGACCCGCAGCAGCGCGGTCGCGACCAGTTCGGCGCGGATCGCGGCCCAGTCGGCAGCCGGGATCTCGCTGAAGGCGAGGAAGAAGGCCTCGAACATCCCGCCCTCGAACCACCCGAGCCAGGGCAGCACGGCCTGCGCCTGGGGGCTCAGCCGGCCGCGCGAGAAAGCCAGCGACGCCAGCAGCGAGCGGTTGCGCCCCTCTCGATGGCTCGGGTCCTGGAACTGGTGCAGGCGTTGGGTGAGTTCGTCGCGGATCCGGGTCGGGGTCAGGTCCTTCAGGTGCGGCGTGATCAGTTCGATGGATAGCGGGTGGTCTTCGATGCGGTCGAGCAGGGCATCGATAGCCGGGCGGTCGTAGCCTGTACGGTCCAGCTTGATCTCACGGCGCTCGCAGACGCCGCGCAGCAGGTGCAGCGCGTCGGGGCGGGCGAGGCCGGCGAGGCCGAGCCCGGCGATGCCGTCGAGGCCGGTCTCGGTCGGGCGGCAGGTGACCAGCAGCCGGCCGCGGACCTGTTTGGGATGGTCGGCGTCGGTGAGGTCGCGGTAGAGGCGTTGCAGGTCGGCGAGCAGGTCCGGTGCGAGCGCCGACGCCGTTGGGGGCGCGGACGCGCTTGGGAGCGCCGGCGGCTCGCCGGCCCTGGGTTCGCCGGCATCCTGCCGGGCCGGCTGGCAGCCGGCGCTCCCAGGGCGCCAGGCCGGCAGCACGGACTCGAAGTTGTCCCAGACCAGCAGCACCCGCGAGCGCCGGAACAGCCGCACCGCCTCGGTCCATTGTTGCTCCGCCGGCAGGCTGGCGAAGCCGTCGCCGCCGAGATGCTCGCCGATCAGTTGCACCACGGCCTCGGCCCCGGCGCCGGTCTCGAAGCTGTGGAACAGGGCCAGGTCGAAGCGCCCGGTGCGCCGCCACCAGTGGGCGGCCTCGCGGGCCAGCGCGGTCTTGCCCATGCCGCCGCCGGCGTGCAGCAGCACCGCCGGGTGGCGTTGCAACAGCCGCTCCAGCCGCAGCAGTTCGCGGGCGCGGCCGTGGAACCGGTAGCGCGGCGGCGGCGGGAAGCCGGGCAGCGGGGCAGCGGGGTCTCGTCCGGCGGCAAGTCGGCGGCCTCGGCGTCCACTGCTTGGTCAATCGGCACCAGCGCCGGGTCCGACCCGGCCCCGACGCCTGACTGGTAAAGCTGGGGAATCAGCCAGTCCTGCAACTGGACGGTCTCCGGATCCGGCTCGGTGCTGAGCCAGCGCTTGGGGTTGGCGCGGAGCGCGCCGCGGGCGGCGTCGAGCGCGGCGCCGATGCTGCGCCCGGCGACCAGGGCCTGATAGAGCCGCTCGCAGACCAGTTTGGCGGCCTCGACATGCACCGAGTGGGAGAAGGCGATGACGCTGCCGACCCCGGCCTGGAGCAGGGCCGGGGCGACTGCGCCGAACACCGGCCGGTCCGAGACCTGGGCACCGCGGCAGGCCTCCAGCAGCACCAGCGGCACGCGCTGGGCGCTCAGCAGGTCGCCCAGGTCGCGGCCGGGGACCAGGTGGGTGCGGCCCTGGTCGTCCTCGAAGCACAGGGCGCCGACGCCGGTCCGCGGGTAATACTGGCCGTGGCCGTCGAAGTGGACGATGTGATAGGGCCGGCCGGCGTCGCGGGCGGCACTGAGGCGGCGCTGAAGTTCCGGCAGGGTCGGGGGCTCGCAGAAGTCGAGGCGGATGGCATCACCCTCGCGCTGGCCGGTCTGGCCGAGCCCGGCCAGCGCATCGAGCACCGGACGGACGCTGGTGCGCGGGTCGATGAAGCCGGTGTCCTCGGGGCGGCTGACGATCAGCAACAGGCGCAGCGGCAGGACCGGTTGGTTGCTGCCCTGAACCACGGGCGCCGGGGCGCTGTCGCGCAGCAGTCGGCGGCGCAGGGTCAGGCCGCGCAGCGCCAGCGGGCCGCGGCTGTCGCGGAGCATCTCCCAGGGGCGGATCAGGAAGTCCGCGCTGTCGCTCGCCAGCGTCAGCAGCACGCGGTGGCCGCCGGGTACCGTGGCGCCACGGTCCAGGTGGCCGCAGATACCGGCATAGATCGCGTTCTGGTCGCCGCCGGGGAAGAGCGCCGCACAGAGTTGCCGGCCCCAGTCCGCGAGCCGCTGTTCCAAGGCCGCGGCCCGGACCCGGTCGCCGGCGCCGGGGAACTGGATATAACTCTCCAGATACCAGGCCAGCTCGTCCAGGTCGGCCTTGGTCAGCGGGAGGTTGAATGCAAATGGGTTGCCGCCGTCCCACTGGCCCTCGCAGGCGTCGCCCTGTCGGCGGATGGTCAGCACGTGTTCCTTCGGTGCCGGCGGCGCGGGTCGCGGGGGCGCCGGCGGCTGGGCGATGATGCCGGTGACGAGCCGGTCGATGGCCTGCGCGAAGGCGGGGCCGTGCAGGTCATCGGGCAGGTACACGGCGGAGTATTGGCCCAGGAACAACGGCAGTGCGCCGGCCCCCGGCAGCAGCACCGGGATCACCGGCTTGCCGGCGTTGCGGGCCTGGCTCAGCGCGACGCCCAGCTCCTGCTGCTGCACCGGGCCGATGGCGTTCGGCCCGACCAGCACCGCCGCCGCGGTGCCGTCGCGCAGCGCCTGCTCCAGGGCCGGCAGCCAGGGTTGGCCCGGCAAGATCTGCTCCTGGTCGATCCACAGCGCAATGCCGCGGGCCTGCAGCGCCGCGACGACCGGTTCGACAAGCGCCGCGTCGCGGCTGTTGTAACTGATAAAGACCTGCTGTCCGCCCATGTCCGCCGCCTCCGTGGACCGTTCCGAAAACCGCTGCCTTGGGGGCAGATTAACAATCGGGTTCGGTGATTGCCAGCCTGGCGACCGGTCTGTGGTGTGGATGCACCTTCATCCGGGCGTGATGCGGTATGCTGGGCGAATGCGTGATCACACCCCCTGGCATCGACTCTTCGGCATCGCCTTGACCGACCTGTTCACCGGCCGGCCGTGGCGCGTGGAGCTGGAGAAAGAGCTGGCGCTCAAGAGCCAGCGGCTGGATGTGCTGATCATCGAACGGCTGCCCGGCGCGGCGGCAGTCACCGATGCGGCGGCGCTGTCTGACCTCCCCGACGGGTTGGAGAACCTCACTGCCCACAATGTGCTCAGCTTTAAATCCAAACAGGAGGCGCTGGATGGCTGGGCGATGGAAGAACTGATCGGCCATTACGCTGGATCGAATCCGCTATGGGTTGGCGCATTATCAGCCACGCAGCCCGGCGGCACACCTGCTGCGCTATCATTTGGCGAACATCCATCGACTGGAGTTGCCCACCATGGCTTATACGCTCGAAGACTTCAAACTTGAAACGTATCGCATGCTCATCGACGATTTTCACGCGCTCAGCCTGGAAGATCGCCAAGCGCTGCTGGAACGGATGGATGTTGCGGACCGTTTGCGTGGGTTGGACGCTGAGGAGCGTTTGCGCGGGCTGGACGCTGAGGAGCGTTTGCGTGGGCTGGACCCTGAGGAGCGCTTACGCGGGCTGGACCCTGAGGAGCGTTTGCGTGGACTGGACCCTGAGGAGCGTTTGCGTGGGCTGGACACTGAGGAGATCTTGCGCAGGTTAGACCCGCAGGAGCGTTTACGCGGGTTGGACCCTGAGGAGCGCTTACGCGGGTTGGACCCTGAGGAGCGTTTACGCGGGTTGGACCCCGACCAGGTCAAAGCCTGGCTTAGGCGTACGGGGCATTAGGCGATTTCCGAGGAAATCTATACCCTATCCAGTGGTTGTACTACTCCAAGCGCATGATCGCGAGTACCGACCCGACACCGCTAGCCGTGCTCAGCGCGGACCATCGCGAGGACATCAAAACGGAATCATGAAGGCCTGGGACGCCAGCGCCGAACGCCGGAGTGCATCCGGTCAGCCGAGGCGCCGACCGACTGGAGTCCAAGGCTTCAGCCTTGGATCGGCACCGGCCAAGGCTGAAGCCTTGGACTCTAGATGGGCATCCAGGCTGCCCTGGTTCCACCAAGTGCCGACCGGCATCGCGTCCTCGTTGTGTGATCGTTGTTCTGTCAGGGAGTAGACTTCCGACCCGACGGTTGCACTGCGTTGGCGCGGTCCGCCAGGGGGCCGTCACGGCGGTAGAGCGAGGCGAGCTTGCTGTTGGGGACCACGACCCGGAAGTTGCCCTCGGCCCAGGTGCTAGCCTGATAAGGAAAGAGAGCGAATGCGAGCCCGGCGGGGACCACGGTAAAGGCAATCTCATCGCCTGCCAGGGCTTGGTCGAGTCCGTTGAGGTCCATGTACGGGTCGCCCGGATTGCCATCCGACGCGCGCGATTTCCTTTGCTGCTGGAAATCAGTAAAGACCAGCAGAGACAGGTTCTTCACGTTTGCCGGCGACTTGCTCAGCACGTCCCAGAGGCCGAATGACTTTATCGCACCGTTGGCGGCCACGCGATAGTTGAACGCTTCTTGGCCACCATTAGGGTGCACGCCCCCGGTGGACCATAAACTGTCGCAAATCACGCTGACTCTGTCCTGCGTCACGCTATCAAGTTCACAGTTGGTCGATGCCTCAGCGTCACCACCGCGACCATCCGAGCCTTTCGCGGTCTCGACATTATCTGCAAACATCTTGCGCGCGGTTGCGGTCAATCGCTGGTTCAGCCGGGCGAAATGCGGATCGTCAAGCTGCGGATAAGAGACGCTCGCTGCGACCTTACCGCCATCCAGGGTTCGGACTGTCCCCACGCGGGTTAACGTAAAGGGCACTGCCTTTCCTCCCCGGTCACTGGTCCAGGTTCCTTGCCCCGACTTGCCGTCGCGCCCGAGCGTCCCCGCGAAGGTGCCCTTCGGCGCGCCGAGGGTCTCTTCCCATTTGAAGGCACCTCGCGCGGCGGGCTTTCGCGCGAGTTCCAGTACGTCAACGTCGCCGGAGTCATAGTGAACCCCACCGGTCATTTTGCCCGCGATGGTCCGTACCGAAATCAGCGCGTCACCGCGGCCGTCGATGACGGCATGATAGATTGCGTCCTGGGCGCAGGACAGCGACGAAATTAACAGCAAGCCAATCGTCAGCGTGAGTTTCTTCATCTCTTGGTCTCCGGGGTCTTCGATCAACGAGTCTTGCAACGAGACATGGTTTAGGCCGTCATGCGGTTTAGTCGTGGGCGAGGCGGAACCCAACCGAACCCTTGCCGGCATCGGAGCCTAGCCCATCCCGGGACGCCGAACGCATTGTCGCGCGGTCTGAATATACAGCGGCACTGCGGACCGCTAAGACGCCGCGCGTTTTCATATTCGGGGTATTGCCATTCCATTTGACATCGGTCTTCACTTTGTCTTGATCGTCGCGCGCGCATCGATTCTCGGAGCCGTCATAGTGGGGGGTGAACTCCGAGCAGGTCCACTCCGGAACATTACCGCTCATGTCGTACAGACCAAGACCGTTTGGCGCTTTTTGTCCCACGGGGAAGGATAGCGGGTTCCCACTGTTGCCCCGATACCAGGCGAGTTGGTCAAGATCACTGCCGCCGCAGTACAATTCTGGCTTGCCCCCGCTGCGGCAAGCGTATTCCCATTCTGCCTCGGTTGGAAGTCGGTAGTGCTTGCCCGTGAGGACATTCAGCTTCTTGATGTAATCCTGCACGTGGGTCCATTGAGCTTGGTCCACGGGGCAACGGTCGCCACAACAGCGTCTGGTGCAATCGGCGAGCCCGCCTTGAGGGTACTCTTCTCCCTTTACCGCTCTCCACTCGCCTTGAGTGACCTCATATTTCCCAATCGAGAAATCGTTAACTGTGACAGACTTTTGCTGTTCGTTGATGTGGCGACCCTTCTCTGTAGGAGGGCTGCCCATCGTGAATGTTCCACCTTTCACGAATACCATGTTATCGGACTGTTCACGCAATACCTGCGTGGCCTGTGCCTCTTCCCGCTGTTGGTGGAGGTAATATGCGAGAATAACGCTAAGCGTTACCACCAATACGGCGAGGATCAACGCTTTCGTTCGGCGTTTTTGCTGCCTTTCCTTCGCATCGGTTTTTGCCTTCTCCGCGGCCTGTTGTGTGGCCTCTTCGTCAGCCCGCTCCCGTTCCTCCTTTCCCGTTTGTGTAGCCAGCGGCAGCAGATAGGCAGCGATGAGCGCGTCGGTGGTGACTCCGAAATCAACCTCGGCCAGCGCCGCGTACCAGCTACAGGCAGTCGCGTCATCGTTCTTTGCGCTCTCCGCTTGCGTGCGTAACGTCTGCGCAAAGTCGGCATCGCTGACCGCGAGCAGCAGCGCCGCCAGCGCCGTGCGCAGATCCGGCTCCGCCGTGGCGGGCGCCCCGCCGGCGATTGCCTTCTCCCACCCTTGCCGGTAGCTGGTGACGGCCTCGCTCCAGCGATTCTGAAGCTCGCCATGCGCCGGGTGCCCCGCCTGGGCCAAGGTCGGCACGACTCCAAGGTCCCAAATCTCGGCCAATGTGTCGCGGCACTCGGCTTCGCCCTGCAGCGCCCGGCGGGCGAGGGCGGTGAGGTCACAGAGCGCCACGCTCATCCCCTTCCACACGGGCGATTGCTCCGGCGCCAGGTGCAGGATCAGGCGCAGCAGGCGCTGATCCGGGGTCAGCGATGCGTCTTCTAGCAGGTCCATGACCAGCAGCACGCTGTCCTGGTCGTGCAACTCGTCGCGCAGCCAGGGGGCGATCAGATTCCGTTGCAGTCCCTTGATGCCGTCCGTCCAGTGGTGTGCCAACTGGGCGGCCAGGTCCTTACCCGTCCAGCATTCCTTGGTCTGAATCCGGTAAGGACGACCGGCGCGTGATTCGCCCGCGACACTCGGCGCATCCGTTTCCACCGGCACGGCCAGGGTGCGGTCCTGCGCCAACCAACGCTCGATCTCGGCCTTGCCCCAGCGCTGCGCGGGGTCGCGCACGAGCAAGCCGCGGCATAGGGCCAGCCATGGCTCGTCAATCCCTTCCAGTGGGACGGGATGGGTGCTGAGCCGCAGCGCAATGACCCGTTCGGACAAACCGGCGAAGGGGTGCCGGCCGGTCAGCGCCTCCGCCAGGATCATTCCGACCGACCAGTAGTCGCTGGCCGGGCTGACCACGCCGGCGGCAGCCTCGGGGGCGGCATAACGGACGGTGCGATGGACCGTGGTGAAGTGCAGGGTGGTCTCGGAGACCGAGGCAATGCCGAAATCGGTCAGGGCGATGCGCAACGGCTCGACCGAGCGGACCAGCAGATTTTCGGGCTTGAGGTCGCGGTGCAGGATGTGTTGGGCGTGCAGGGCGGAAAGCGCGGCGTGCAGTTCGCTCAGCAGTTGCCCGGCGCGCGCCGGGGTACAGGCCCCCTGGTCGAACAGTGCGCGCAGACTGCCGCGCTCGGCCCATTCCATGATCTCGTAGCTGACCCCTTCCGTCTCGCCGTGCTCCAGGATGCGCACGACATGCTCCGGGTGGCTGGCGCCGATCCGGCTCAACACCTCCGTATTGGGTCGCAGGCCGGGGCGATAGAGCTTGCAGACGACCTGCGCATCACCCGTCAGCGGCTCGATCAGCAGCAGATCGGCCTCGGCCCCTTGGCTAAGGAGTTGACGGACCACGCGGTAGCGCCGGGCCAGTGCGTCGGGCAGCCGCAGCAGGGTCGGCTGAGCGCGATCGTCCGGCCGCTCGTCGCGGCGGGTGGGCGCGGGCGACGCGTCGCGGCCGGTGGGGGCCGGGTCGCGGCGGGTCGGGTCAGGCGGCTCCGGCGTTGCTGCCGGCCGTTCGGTCAGGGCTACGTTACAGCGCAGACAGCGTTCGCTGCCGGCCAGGTTGGGATGGCGGCAGCTTGGGTCCGGACAGATCAGTGCAGCGCCACTGGTCGGAACCGGGTTGGCTTCCTCGACGCGTGCGGTCACCGTCGCCTCGGTGAGCGGTACTGTCGCCAGCGATGCCCCGCAGGCGCAGAAGGGCGAAGTCGGCGGGTTCTCCCGCGGACAGGCCGGACAACGCTTCACGCGCGCCATGAGACCTCCTCCAGGTGCAGGCCGCGGTTTCGACACAATGCCTCGAGGGTCGCGAGATCGCCCCGTTCGGGGATGCCGATGCACCAGATCGACGCCGCGTCGATGGCGAATTGCAGGCGCTTGGGGACGGTCCGCGGGTCGCCCGGATAGCGGGTCCGGCCGAGCGGACTCAAGGGGACGAGCGGCTGATTGTCGGAACCGCGCCAGGCCAGACCGGACGGCCGGGCCGCGACGAAGGGCTCCGGGAGCAGGGCGTCGAGCCGCGCCAGGAGGTCCGGATGCGCCGCCTCAAGATGCGCTAGGGACCTACCGCTGTAACAGAGGATGTCGAAGGGTTGGGTGAGCTCGGAGCGCCACTGCGCGAGCCCGTCCAGGAGTTCGGCGAGCGCTTGGGGCTGGTCGAACGGCTCCCCGCCGGAGACCGTGATCCCATCCGGACCCGCGGGTGCCGCCGCACGGCACCACTGCAATAGCGTGGCGACCGGTACGGCGCGATCCGGGTCGGGCTCCCAGGTATCGCGGGCGCAACAATCCGGACAATGTAGCGCGCAGCCTTGGGTCCAGAGTCCGATGCGGCGCCCTGGACCCAGTGTGGTTACCGGGAAGTGCGCCTTGTTCAGTTGCAGGTTCACTCCAGCCGCACCGCGTAGACCGCGTCTTCGCGCGTGATCCGGATGACCCGCAGCGCCGCCGTACCCCCGAGCTGCCGCTGAAACAGCGCGCGGCCCAGCGGGTTGACGAAAACAGTCTCCAGCCGGTTGCCGATGCCGCGGCCGCCGTGACTCAGGTCGGCGATACACCAGGCTTGCAGTTGCTCGCGTACCGCGGCGGCGATCTCCAATTCGATGGCGTGTTCCTCGCGCAGGCGCCGACAGACGTTTTGCAACATTCCAGAGAAGATCTCAGCGGCGGTGGCGGGGGCGATGAAGTCGAAGACGACGATGTTGTCGCCGATGCGGTTGAGAATCTCGGGTCGGTTGAGCTGGTACTTGAAATGGTTGTCGATGGCCTGGCGGACCTTGGACTCCACCTGCTCATAGGGGTCACCCGGGGCCACATTCTGGACCCGCCCGCCGTCCGGTCCCGGAACAAAGATGCCCAGGTTGGAGGTAAAGACGATCAGGCTCTCGGAGAAATAGACGGTGTTGCCGCGGCCATCGGTGATACGACCGTCTTCAAGGATTTGCAGGAACTTGTCGAGTACCCGCGGGTGGGCCTTCTCGATCTCGTCGAACAGTAGGACCGAGAACGGGCGCTCGCGCAGGGCGTTGGTCAGCTCGCCGCCGGCCTCGTAACCGACATAGCCCGGCGGGGCGCCGAGCAGGCGGGCGTCGGCGTGCTCGGCGGCGAATTCGCTCATGTCGAAGCGGATGTAGGCGCGCTCGTCGCTGAACAGCACCTGGGTGAGCGCCTTGGCGAGTTCGGTCTTGCCCACGCCCGTGGGGCCGGCGAAGAACAGCACACCGCGCGGTCGTCCCGAGCGTGCGACCGTGTGCGCTCCGGTGAGGCCCATCACCGAGCGGATCAGGATATCGACCGTCTTGCTCACCGCCTGAGGTTGGCCTTTGACGCGGCGCGCGATGTCCGCCTCGGCGCTGCGGATACGCTCGCGCAGATAGTCCCGCTTCCAGGGGTTCTCCAGGGTGCCCACCTGGTAACTGCGCACCGCGTCGGCAATCTCCCCGAACCCGAGCCGCTGGGCGCGCGCCAGTTGCGTGATGTCGAGCAGGGCGCGCAGGCTCATGCCTTCGCTTAAGTTGGCGAAGGTCTTGGCGAAATCGGCGCGGGCGGCGGCGTCCGCGGCGGCGCAGCCGCTAAAGGCCGGGGCGAGCTGCGCCGCGGCGGTCTGCCGATCCTCGTAGTGGGGCCGCGGCAGCGCCAGGAGGTGGACCAGTTCGTTATCGAGGAGGTACCAGGATGGGAGGTCGGTGTCGCGCTCACAGACCCAGATCAGCGGGTTATAGAGTGGCGCCGAGCAGTCGCCCGGATGCGGCACCGGGTGCGCCAGCCGGGCGAGCTTCTCGCAACCGGCAAAGAGATCGAATTCGGCCTCGCTGGGGTGCTGCGCGTTGGTCGCCAGGCGCGAGGCGTAGTCCAGCACCAAGGCGGCGCGCACCTCGGCGGACTGGATCAGTCCATGCAGCTCCCGCGGCAATCGCGCCAACGACACCTCGGCCCGTCCGTGCGCAAATTGCAGTGTCGTGAGTGCCGCGACCTGACCTTGATGAGCTGGGGTGTCCGGGTAGACGCGCACCCCGTCGGTGCGGTCATGTACGAGCAGAAAGTCATACCCACGGGTGCGCAAGGCTTCCCATAGACATTCGAGAAGCGGCATCAGCACCAGCCCGTCCTCGGTGGGGGTGAGATAGACATCCCGCACGTTGCCGGTGAGCACGAATTGAGAGCGAACCGGCAACAGCCGATGCAGATCGTTGACCCAGCGCGGCCAGGGCGAGGATGCAGGGATCGCAACAGCCATGTTCAGCGTCTCGATCGCTGGTGGGCGGCCGGCGTCTGGTGGTCGCGGGAGGATTTCCCGAGACCCAACTGCGCGGGCTCCACCGTCTGCACCGCCATGGCGCCGGCGGGAAGTTCCCGGATCGGTTGGATGCTCAGGCCCTGCGCCGCCAGCCGCTCCAGCAATGGGCGGTAGCCCTGACACCAGCATGCTTCCGCCTCGTGATCGCGGCGCCCTTGCTCCAAGGTCTCCGGCCCGGCGGCGGCGCGCACGAGGTTGAAATTGAGGTACTGCTCGGCGGCATTGGCCCGCAGCCGGACGTAGTACCCGCTCCACTCGGGTCGGGTAAAATGAACCATCCCACGCTCCACGAACAGGATCGTGAAGCCTTCTTCCACTTCGTAGCCCAGTTCTTGCAGCGATTCCCGTAATACCTGCGCGGCCTGCTGCTGGGTCGCCCGCGCGGCGGCGCGCGCCTGCCAGTCTGCGACCGCGACCCGTACGGCGGGATCGAGCGGCTCTGTTCCAAGCGCCGCGCGGCTCAGGCAAGCCGCCAAGGCGCGCTCGTCCGCGGATTGCGGCTCTGGAAGTCCGGCGAACAACTCGGTTGCTTCGGCGCAGTCGCGGCGTAGTGCCGCCCGGCCGGCATTGAACGTCTGAATTTGATAACTCAGTTCCGCTGCGAGGACGGAGGATTGAACTGGCGAGGTCCGGTCGAGTTGCTCGGCCAGATCAAGGAGGGCGGCGGGGGCTTGTTCGCCGGCGTTCAAGTCCAGCCGCTGCAGGCACCGCACGCCCTTCGGGACCGCCGACGTGGTTGGCTTGGCGAGCACCGCTGCCGCGGATCGCGGAGCCTCAGCAGACGCTTCACTCAGCAACGCCCCGAGGGTCGCGCGCAGGGACGCGTTGGCACTGACCCGCGCAAGCTCCCGGTGGAGCGCCTGCTCTTGCTCGCTCGCCAGGGCAGTCAAGGTGTCGAGTTGGGCCTGGAGCAGGTCGTTATCGTCGGTCGACGCGGGAGCCGCCACGGTGCGTTGCGGCAGGGTCAACGTTTCGTCCGGAAACTGGGCAGCGGTCTGGGCCAGCGTGTCGGACAGCCGATCAAGCCGCAATCGGGCCGCGACGATGGCGGTTTGGAGGGTCTGGCGGCGCCGCTGCGCTTCCAACTCCTTGCGCCGTTGCTCCGTACGCAGGCGCTCCTGCTCCGCGAGTTGCCGGCGCAGGGCACGACTGAGGCCATAACTGGCTGTCTTGGGTCCACTCATAAACGAATCGCTTCCGGATTCACGTCCTGTGGGAGCATTCTACGGCAGCCGGCAGCGTGGAGAAATAGGCCCGGCAGAAATAAGTAAAATCGTCGGCGGCAGGCAAGCGCCAGGCCAGACCTACCGTGTTTATTGAGTGCGTCTTGTGACCAGGCGATCAACGCCGGGCACGCCATTGCTTCGGGCTGCACTTGGCCCAGTTCCGGAAGGCGCGTGAAAAGGCATTCGGATCGGCATAGTGCAAGGCTGCCGCGATTTCCGCGATCGGCAGGCTGGTGCTGTCGAGCAGTTGCTTGGCGATCTCAAAGCGCTCTTCGTCGATGAGTTGCTGCAGGTGCATGCCCTCATCCGCCAGGCGTCGCCGCAGCGTTCGCTCGCGGATGCCGAACAGCCGCGCAATCGCGGCGGCCGACGCGGTCCCGCCGCGGATCATCTGGTGCAAGACGCCGCGCACCTGCTCGGCGAAAGTCATCGGGTCGCTGGCCGCCGCCTCGCGAATGGTCCGGGTGAGGGCGGCATGGCGCAGCGGATCGGCGCCCGCAATGGGCTGCGTGAGCCAGGAGGAGGCAAACAGGATCGCCGAGACCTCGGCGTCAAACGTCGGGCTTGTTCCGAACAGCCGGCGATACGGGGCGAGATTGCCGGGGCGGCCGTGCGCGAACTGAACGCGCACCGGCTGCCATGCGGGACCGCAGAGTTCGCGCAGGATACGGTACGCGATGGCGATCGCGCCGTCGGCGATCTGCGCGGTGGCCGGTGTCCCGTGGCGATAGATCGAATAGCCCAGCGTCACGCAGGAGGGGTCCGGGGCCAGCAGGATCGGCACCGCACCCCGGTCGGTCAGGTCCAGATGCAGCAGCAGGCTGCGGACGGCGTCGCCGACCGTGGCTGAATGACGCATCAGCAGGCCGAGGTGACCCAGCGCCTCCAGGTTGAAGCGTTCGCCGATCAGGAGCCCGAAGTGGTCACACCGCGTGAGCGTAACGCAGGTGTCCAGCAGTCGCCCGAGCGACTCGATCGCGATGCGTGCGTCGGCGTCCTCAAACAGCTCGGCATCGACTTGAGCCTCGGAAAATGCACGCGCCGGGCTGACGCCCAGATCGGTCAAGACCGCCGGGAGCGTCCGGATTGGCCCCACCCACAGGTCGCCGAACCGACGCGGGGTTCGGGTGGCCGCGGTGTCATCGCCGGAGGGCGGGGCCTGAGCCGTCATGGTGCTGTAATCCTGTGACATTGCTGTCTGGCTCGGTCAGGTGAGGCCGGAATTGCAAGGTAGACTAGCAGCCGCTTTGTTAGATTCAAAGAATTGAGTTTGCGGTTGAGGCTTGCCGTCGAGCGACCGGCGAGCCCGGCGCCCCCCCTGCACGACCTGCGGGGCGCCGTTCCCAGATCGCGCGGTAGTTCGCCATATCATTGAATATTCACCAAGAGGCAACTTCAGATGCGCGTGTCCAGCATGATCTTTTCACGGCGACGTGTCGGCTGGCTGGGCCTGATCCTGCTGGTTGGTCTTGGGGTCGAACACACAGCGTTCAGTGCTGTGCAGGTGACCGGTGTCCCGGGTTCGCCCGGTGCCACCACGACCATCCCCGGCAATCAGCTCCCGCCGCCTGATCCGAAGTTCGGCGGGGTGATCAAGGACAATGCCATGCAATCCACGCCCTGGTGGGCACCGCGCGTGGTGCCGCCCAAGGACGCGCCCAACGTGCTCCTGATCATCACCGACGATGCCGGCTTTGGTGTGCCGGGCACCTTCGGCGGCGTCATTCCGACGCCCTCGATGGACCGCATCGCCAACGAGGGTCTGCGCTATAACCGGGTCTTCTCCACCGCACTCTGCTCGCCGACCCGCGCCGCCCTGATCACCGGGCGCAACCACCATTCGGCCGGCTTCGGTGTCATTTCCGAGCAGTCCACCGGCTTTCCCGGCTACAACAGCATCATCGGCAGGGACAAGGCCACCATCGGGCGCATCCTGCTCGATAACGGTTACAACACCTCCTGGTTCGGTAAGGACCACAACGTGCCCGCCTTCCAGGCCAGCCAGACCGGTCCCTTCGATCAGTGGCCGATCGGCATGGGCTTCGAATACTTCTTCGGTTTCGTCGGCGGCGACGCCAACCAGTGGCAGCCGAATCTGTTTCGCAATACCACCCAGATCTATCCGTTCGAGGGCAAGCCCGCGGGCACCTGGAACCTGATCACCGGGATGGCGGACGACGCCATCGACTGGATGACGCGGATGCACCAGATCGACCCATCCAAACCGCTCTTCGTCAAGTACGCCCCCGGCGCCACCCATGCGCCGCATCACCCGACGCAAGAATGGGTCGACAAGATTCACGCCATGCATCTGTTCGACGACGGCTACGAGAAACTGCGCGAACGCGTCTTCGAGAACCAACAGCGGCTCGGCGTCATCCCCAAGGACCTGACGCTGACCCCCTGGCCCACGGAGGTCCTGAAGCCCTGGGACGAACTGACCGCGCAGGAGCAGAAACTCTTCATCCGCCAGGTGGAGGTCTTCGCCGCCTATGCCGCCTATAGCGACTCCGAGATCGGGCGCGTCATCCAATCCTTCCAAGATCTCGGCCGGCTCGACAACACCCTGATCATCTATATCAACGGGGATAACGGGACCAGCGCCGAGGGTGGCCCCCTGGGTACTCCGAACGAGGTTGCCTTCTTCAATGGCCTGAGCGAGCTGCCTGTCGATGTCCAGATGAAGTTCTATGACGTCTGGGGCACCGACAAGACCTATAACCACATGTCGGCCGGCTGGTCCTGGGCCTTCGACACGCCGTTCGACTGGTTCAAGCAAAACGCCTCCCGACTCGGCGGTATCAATCAGAACATGGTCGTGTCCTGGCCGGCGCGCATCAAGGACAAAGGGGCCTTGCGCGAGCAGTTCATCCATGTGATCGATGTGGTGCCGACGATCCTCGAGGCCGCGGGTATCACCGCGCCCAAGATGGTCGACGGCATTCAGCAGGCGCCGCTGGAGGGCACGAGCTTCGCCTACACCTTCGACGCGAAGAACGCCAAGGTGCCGTCGCGCCACAAGACCCAGTATTTCGAGATGTTCGGACAATGGGCGCTGTACGAGGACGGCTGGCTCCTGAGCACCAAGGTCAACCGCGCCCCCTGGCAGGCGTTCGGTCAAGCCAACCCGGACCCGCTGAATAACCAGGTGTTTCAGCTCTACAACCTGAACGACAACTTCAACCAGACCGAGGACGTGGCGGCCAAGCACCCGGACAAGGTCAAGGCGATGCGGGCCGCGTTCTTGGCCGAGGCCAAGAAGTATCATGTGCTCCCGCTCGATGCCTCGGTCGCGCCGCGCATCGTTGCACCGCGCCCCAACATCACGGCAGGACGCACCGAGTTTGTCTACACGCGGCCGATGACCGGGTTGCCGCAGGGCGACTCGCCGTCGGTGCTCAATACGTCCTACACCATCACTGCCGCTATCGAGGTGCCCGAAGGCGGCGCCGAGGGCATGATTCTGACCTCGGGCGGGCGTTTTGGCGGCTACGGCTTCTATCTGCTGCAGGGCAAACCCGTCTTCCTGTGGAACTTGGTCGATCTCGAACGCCTCAAGTGGGAAGGCACGCAAGCCCTGTCCCCTGGGCGGCACACGCTCGAGTTCGACTTCCAGTACGAGGGCCTGGGTGTCGGCACCCTGGCCTTCGGCAGCATCAGCGGCCTCGGTCGGCCCGGCACCGGCGCCCTGAAGGTCGACGGTGCGGTGGTCGATACCAAGAAGATGGAGAAGACGCTGCCGATGATCCTGCAATGGGACGAAGCCTTCGACATTGGCTCCGATACGCTGACCGGCGTGAACGATGCGGACTATCAACCACCCTTCACGTTGACCGCCCAGCTCGATAAGCTCACGATCAAGGTCGACCGTCCGGAGCTTTCGCCCGCGGACATCCAGAAGCTGAAGGAGGGGGCGGTGAAGGCCGCGGCCGGCAGGGAATAACCGGAAACCCCGCCATCCCCTGGCCGGAATCGAGACCGGTCAGGGCTTGGTGTTCGCGCTGACGGCCGTCGAGCAGCGCACGGCCGTCGTGATCTGTCGGGTCCGCTGTGCGGACCGACGACCGCTTGGAATACTCCTATTCCGCATCCTTGGCGATCAGCGTATTCATCCGCTGAATCGCGTTTTCATAAACCGGTTTGGGCATGGTTTTCTGCGCCCACCAGAAATTCATTAACGCCTGCCGATATTCTTTTTGCTCCTCGAAGGTTTTGGCGATGTTGTAGTAGGAACCGGCCATGACCGCCGGATTGCCTTGCTGTTTACCCAGCGCAATCGCCGAACGATTAGCGGCTACGCTTTCCGGGTACTTTTTCAGTTTCCAATAGCTCAGACCCAGATTGCTATAGGCCTGGGCCGATTCCGGGTCTGTTGCTATCGCCGCCAGATACAGCTCAACCGACTCGCCAAGCTTGCCTGCATGATAGGCTTGCTCGCCACGATCATTGCTGTCCTTGGCGGATTCTTTCGCCGATGCGCTGATGCGATGGACCGCAAGCTCCGGAATCAGGCCGCCGTCGGGAAAATAGGCATTAATATCGGCAATCCCCAACCGCGATCCTGACGCGGCGCGCAAGTCAAAGTGCAACTGCCGGACGGGAACCGGCTGCTCCAACTCAAAGGTCAATAGTGCGCCATCCGTGCTGTGCGTTCCGTGAAGGTCATCGCCGCCGTCCAGCGACAGGGTGACGTTGTTGTGATCGGAAAAGGTATAGCCCTGGGGCACCACCACGGTGACTTTGGCAATGGTGCGCGGAGTCGGCAACGCACAATGCAGCCATTCGTTGTTTGCCATCCCGATTTCACTGGGAAACCACGCCGTCGCCGGATCGCCATCCAGTGCTTGTTGCGGCGCATACGGACTTTCATCGCCGCGCCCGGCTTCCCGACGCGAACTGGCGGTAATAAACCAGGGTGCGACATATTGCGCCGCGTCGGTGGCTGCCTCACCCTGCAAGGCCACCCGCACAAAGCGGCGCGTGCCATCGTGCAGCATCCGGGGCGAGCGATAGGAGAATTGATAATTCGCGGAAATCTCTCCGCCCAGATTCTTCACAATGCTGGAAAAATCGTCACTGTCCTTATCATAAAAATTACCGACCAACTCCTGGGTCATATTCTTATACGAGTCCAGTTCCGGGCCGACCACATGCAATTGAATTCCTTGTTCTTTCAAGGCGGCAATCACATCTTCCGGCCGTCTTGGTGTCACTGCATCCTGAAAATGATAGGGCGCATCGGTCACTAGAATGAAAATCCGCCTGGCGTCGGGACGCGCCGCCATGTTTGCCGCTGCAATCAGTGCATCAAGTTGATTCTCCGGTTCGTCATCGCCGCCGGTCGCGATTAGCGCCGATACATTTTTCTTTAAAAGTTCGACGTCAGCGGTATAGTCGTATTTCTTTTCAATCCGGTCGGAAAAGCTTAATAAACCCAGCCGAAAATTAATGCCGCCCTGAGCAATCGCATCGGCGAAGTTGCGGGTTCTTTGCAGTAAAGCGGCGATTTCATCAGCCATGCTGCCCGTTTCATCAAAGACAAACATCACATCCACATTCGGACTGTTGGCGATCTGATCCGCCAGCAGGTCAAAATTTTCAATGCCGATCGAGGCCAAATCTTCCGAAACCAGCAGCTTTTCCTTGGTCAAGCTCAATACGCTGTTGCCGCTGTTGGCGTCAAAGGCCCGCACCCGCACGGTCACATAAGGAAACTGGTTGGCGTTGGCATTCACTTGCAGCCGGGTTTCCGCCAATGAATAGGGCGCGCACAGGGCCAACAACAATCCTGCTGCTCCCAATCGTTTAAACGCACACATCACAGACTCTCCAGCGGTTTGAATAATGGGCGGGTTTGTAGTTGTTAATACTGCCGGCAATCTTGCCAGACCACTCCGGTTGGTCGGGTATGATCCAGCAACCAGGGCACCGCGACCAGCGCCTTGGGATGAATGTCATGAAACAGAATGATGCCGCGCCGCCATAACAGCATCAGCGTCATAATCCGCTGGGCCGCGTCTTCGCCACTGACCCGACTATTCCAATCCTGCGAGTCGATATTCCACAGCGCAACTTTCAGATCGTGCTTGCTGAAGAACTCGCCGCTGTCGGCGCGGCGTTGTCCATAAGGCGGACGGAACCAGGGCTGATAGGACTGCGGGAAAGTTGCTTTAACCAGATCGCGGGTATCGATAATTGAGCTTTGCCAATTCTCCCATTTGGCGTGAGATTCATGTCGCCAGCCGTGCATCGCGGCGCATTGTCCGTGAAACAGCGTTGCCGACGTGGCCGGCTCCGCTTGTTTCAGCCGGGCTTGCAACCGCTCGCCCAGCATATAAAACGAGGCGTGAAGATTATTTTTTGTCAGTAACGCCAGCAGTGTATCGGTATTGCCATCGGGTTCCGAAGGGCCATCATCAAAGGTCAATATAAAATGCCGATCCGGAAGTTCAAAGCCGGTGTGTTCCAGCGCAGAAAAGGTATCAATTTCACTGCTGACCTTCGGGAACAGTGCTGCCAGCCTAATCAATTCACCGGCATAGCTGTTATGGAAAATCCGGGCTTTGTTGTGCCAGTTGCGATAGGACTCCGGCAATTTTTCTTCTAATTCTTCGGCGGCGGTCAGAAGTTCATCCGCCGTGCTGATGTTGTCGCAAAAGACCTCGGAATTAGCGCAGTCAGCCGCGGCAGACCGCCAGTTTTGCAACAGCTGTGCGGTCAACTGATTGCGCACCCGCGCTACCGAAGCGGCATCCACCTGTTTAATGTTCAGTTGGGTTTTTAATGTCGCGGCGTCTTGTTCCGCCACTTCGGCCAGCGCCGCAGCAAACACCAGGATTTCCGCTCTCGAAGCGCGATCAAAGGCAGCGGTTGAATTCATTGTTTCCGGCCATAGCGACCGATCCGCAAAGGCGACGGTGTCCGGGCCATAAGCAAACAATGGTTTAAAGCAGCACATCAACAGGAAAGCCATCAATGCTTTTTTCATGGTCGCTTCCGGCAATGCCAGGCGGATTTCGCTGCCAAAGATCGCTTCACAACAAATCGAGACGCCAATTGGCTGGCCGCCAGCGCGAAACAGCGGTTGAGCGCGCCCGCCGGGCGTTAAATCAGCCCTTGGAATATGCATCCGGTCGCGGAAGAACCGGGGGATAGGGGATAGGAAGTCCGACCGCACGGCGGCTGCGACCAAGGTGAAGGTAGCATTGAAGGACGGGCTCGGCAAGGGCACACTGCGATCCGCCGGTGGCCGACGGGGAGCAGCGGGGAACAAGCCGCTGTTTGGAGGCACGGCAGCGGGTGGTGAAGCCGCGGGCGACGACGGCATAATAGGGCGTCAGAAGGGGAAAGATCCTAAGGTATCTCCACGAGGGCCTTGGTCATAAACCCGGCGACCGCGCGATCGGCGCGGTCGTCGGTCCGCGCAGCGGACCCTACTGCGCCCCTATTGCCCGCGGAGTCTTCGACCGTGACTCAATATTCACTGACCTTGACGGGCGAGCTGCTCCCCGGTGCCGACCGGGCGGTGGCGGTGACGGTTCTGGCCGCGCTGCTCAAGCTGTCGGCGCCGCAGGCCGAGTCGCTGCTCAACGGTCGTCCGCGCACGCTACGTGGCCCGCTCTCGGCCGCTGCGGCGGAGCAGGTGCGTCGTCGCTGCGAGCGGGCGGGGGTGGTCGCGCTGGTGCGCCCCTGGCCAACGGCCGCCGCGGCAGCTCCGGCCACGGCGACCGAGGTCTGGGCGCGCCCGAGCAGGTTCGAGGTCGCGGCCCTGACCAGACGGTGTCCCAACTGTGGCGAGGAGCAGCCCGAGGCGAACCTGTGCCGACGCTGCGGGATCGTCTTTGCCAAGTTCGGCCTGGTACGTCCAGCGTTGCCGACGGACAGGGCGGCGGCGTCGGCCGGCGACCCCGAGTTTCCGTTCAAGGTGGTCACCCAACTGGTATTACTGGTCTTTCTGTCGAGCCTGGGGCTCGCCCTCTGGAGTCACTGGAAGAAGGCGCAGTTGCCGGCGCCCGCGTTCTATGACCAAGCCCAACTGGCCGCGCCACGCCAGACCCCCACGACGCGGCAGCCCTTTACCGTGCAGGCGCAGGGCATCCTCTACACCATCGAACCGCTCTACGACTATGTGCTCGAGGCCGTGGTCGTGAGCCTGCATGACAGCGACGTCATTTCGGATATCTATCACTTCAAGGATTGGCAAGACTTCATCAATATCCGTGATCTGTGTGTGGTCTGGGGCGCGAATGTCCGCACCGACGCCTTCCGCGCCATGAGCTACAGCAACACGACCTGGACCTGTTGGGTGGGGCCGCGCAACCATCCGGCGGCCCAGTGGTTCGCCTGGGATCAGTTGTCCAACAACCACCTGCTGAGCGCCGACCCGCGGGTCCAGCGGGCCATCAAGTCCGCGGTCATCGGTGATCAGATTCGGCTCACCGGCCAGTTGGCACGCTATTCACACGGCGGCGGCTTTCAGCGGGGAACCAGCACCACCCGCACCGACCAGGGCAATGGAGCCTGCGAGACGATCTATGTCGAGCGTTTTGAGATCATCCGACCGGCCAACCCCGGCTGGCGCCTGGTCTATCGGTTGAGTCTGGTCCTGCTGTGGGGCGCCCTGCTGGGTCTGGTCGTGCTCTTCTTTACCGCGCCGGTGCGGGGGTTGCGGCGTTGACCTCGGTGGTGAAGCACGTAACGGAGTCACTGTGAGACGGTTGAGCGAGGCCACACCGCAATCGAACGCCTGACGGTCATGACCCGGCCCCAACGGCTCGATGCGCAGCGACGCCGTCGCCCAAGTCACGGTCGGACGATCCGCGCATGCTCATCAAGTGCCTGTTGCAGCCGTATATTCGGCTGCGGCGGATCGAGCAGCATGGTCTGGAAGCGCGTCCATTCGTCACTCGTGAGCACGATGGAATCGTGCGTGCGCACGACCTGCTCGGCCTGCCCTAGGGCAACATCAACTGATTGCCAACGCCGCGCTGCCAGCGCCCCTGGCGGCCGGTCGCGTGGCGAGGCCGTGAAGTACAATGGCGGAGCGGCGCGCGCGTCCCGCACCGGCCAGCGGACCCTGGATCTTCCAGGCCGCGCGCCGGCTTGGCTCCGCCCGGACCGGGCGACCTGCCGGCAGTGACTGCCGTCGGCCGGCCGAGCCCGCCAGATCGCCCGTAGCGGGCTTACCGGAAACAGGAGCCGACCTTGGCCGCCATCGACGACCTCATCGCCCACATCCAAGACCCGCGGCTGCGCGCCGATTTCGCGCGCGAATGGGCCGAGGCCAAGAAGACCCGCAAGTTTGGCCTATTACAAGCTGGCGTTTCTCGACAAGGATCAGGTGGCACTCAAGCGGGCATTCAACGAGATCCTGCCGCTCTTGCGGCTCAAATCCGGGGCCATGGGGTCGCCGCCGACGCCGGTACCGCCGGGGAGCCCAACTCCCGCTTTCATGGCACCGCCCGGCAATCCGTTCGCGGTGCTGCTGGACGAGGACAGGTCAAAGGCGCTGCTGGCGGCGCTGGAGGGTCGCTCCGGGCTGCGCTGCATTTTCATCGTCACCGATTCACAAGATGCCTTCAGGGATCTGTCGGCGCAGTTCAGCGACGCTCTCGACGCCGCAAGCCCGGCGCTCGCGACGGTGCAGCTCTACCGCGACTATCTGGATAACTTCCGTATCAATGCGGAGTCGGCCGGCGCACGGGCGGTGGTCGGGGAGACCGGTCAATGCAACGCGCTGTATGACAGGCACAAGCAGGCCATCGGTAAGCTCAAGGAGAAGGAGCGCCAACGCATCCAGCGCCTGCGCCGCGCGACCGCGGAGCCGGTCGAGGAGCCGTGGATGCTGCCGGAGCGGATCGACTGTCGGCGCCCGAAGACGGCGCCGCTCTACGAGCGGCATTGGTATCTGGAAGCGGACGGCGGTTTTCGGGCGGAGCTGGAGACCTGGGAGCGCGAACTGGTCGCAGAGGAGTCATTGCACCCGGCGGTCGTGGGTCGGCTGCGCAACTTGCCGCGCAAACCGTGGTCGCTGGAGATCCCCTATGAGTCCGGCGGCGCCTTGAAGCCGATGTTCCCCGACCGGGTCATCGTGCGCGCGGGCGTCGGCGGGGCGCCGCGCGACTATCGGTTCGATATCCTCGAACCGCATAACTGGAGGCGGTCCAAAGTGATGTTGGCGCAGACGCGCGTAGGATGGGCAGAGCGAGCGCGATGCCCATCCGACCACCGCGACGCTTGAGGATGGGCATCGCGCTCGCTCTGCCCATCCTAGCGAAAGGACCGGCCCATATAAATGTGTACGTGTACCCGCTGGTTGCGGTGGCGCGGGCGCGGTCAGGCATGGCCGGAATTGCAAGGTCGCCTGGCAGCCCCTTTGATAAATTGAGGGAAGGTAACTGAATCGGAGATGACGATGACGAACAGACGCGAACTGCTGACCGCTGCTGCCGCCCTAGCCCCTTTAGCCCTCGGACTGAGGTCCGCGATGGCGGCGGAAGGAAAGCCGGCACACGAGAAAGCCGGCCATGAGGCGCCCAAGCAGGCGGATTTTCTCTTTGTCCAGAATGCCCAGGGAATCGCTTACGCCGACGGCCGCCTGACCCTCAAGGGTATCAGCCCCGCCACGGTGATGTTCGCCGACCGCCCGGAGCGCCTCGCCACCCATATGGCCACCGCGAAGTTCGTGCCTTTCTGGAGCGAGGGCAAGGACAGTTTTCTGAAGGACCCGCCCAATGCGACGCTGTCCTTCCTTGAAGACGAGGCGCTGGTCGACGCGGTGGTGGTGTTGCACGATCCGGTCCTGGCCGGGGACGACCTGAGTTACAACGTCAAGATTCTGGAGGGCAAGATCCCCGCCAAGGCGGGTGTTGCGGTCCTGTTCATCGACATCATCGGGATGCCCCTGACACCCGTTTCCTATGCCGGCGCGGCCCGCCGCGCCTGGCGGCGGTGATGAGATCCGGCCGTCTGGGGTCTCTTGATCTCCGCCCAAACCCAGCCATCCCAGAGGAACTCGCCATGTTTCGCAACCCGTCATCTGCTGCAAGAGCATCTGTTGCCGTGGGCGTCAAGGCCGCCTGCTCGATCCTGTAGACGGGATCTGGTGTCCGCCGTACTTGCCCAGGCCGAGTCCGCCGCGCGGTGGGCGGCCGTGGGCAAGGCCGCCCGGCAGAAGGGGGCAGCGCGCGTCCTGCGGGATCAGGCCGACTGCGCGCCTTCCCGGAGACCCCGATGAGTTGGGTCACCGCACTCTGGTCGATGGTGATCGCCGCGAGCCTGACCATGGCGGCGATTTACGGCCTGGCCTGGCCGCGTCGCCAGGACGCCGGGGTCAATCTGTCCTTCGCTCTGTTGGCGCTGGTCACGGCGGGTTTTGCGTCGGCCGAGCTGTGGATGATGAAGGCCCAGTCGCCGGCCGACTATGCCACTGCCCTGCGCTGGTTCCAGGTGCTGGTGTGGCTCGGTGTGCTGGCAATCGTGGCCTATGTGCGGTTTTTTCTGCGGACCGGGCGGGTCTGGCTGGGCCTGGCGGCCGGTGTTATGCGAACCCTGACGCTGGTGCCGAACTTCGTCGGCGCCGCGAACCTCAATTTCCTGGAAGTCCAGCGCATCGCGTCGGTGCCCTTTCTCGGCGATCAGGTCGCGGTCGCCTTCGGTCCCCCCAATTCCTGGATGCTTCTGGGCCAATTGAGCCTGGCCCTCCTCGTCGCCTTTCTCCTCGATGCGTCCGTTGCCGCCTGGCGTCGCGGTCAGCGTCGACGGGCCTTGGTGGTTGGGGGCGGTCTTGTCGGGTTCGTCTGCGCCGGCTTCGTGGAGGCCATCCTGGTCTTTTGGCATCTGGTCGGGATGCCGATCGCCACCAGCCCATTTTTCTTGATCGTGGTGGGGGCCATGGGATTCGAGCTGCGTCGGGACTTGGTGACCGCAGCGCGGCTGACCCGTGAACTGGAGGTCAAAGACGCCCAGTTGCGACTGAGCGAGGAGCGCCTCAGTCTGGCCGCCGAGGCGGTGGACGCGGGACTCTGGAGTATCGACACCGTCGATGGCCGACTCTGGACGACCGACCAGGGGCGGGCGCTCTTTCACCTGGACCCCGAGCGCGATCTCACCCTGGACGATGTCCTGGCCCGCATTCACCCGCAGGACCGGCCTCAGGTGCAACGTGAGATCGCCCAAGCGCTCGCCACCGGCGACAAGGCGCGAGTCGAATACCGGGCCTTGGGACCCTCCGGCGATCAGCGTTGGTTGGTCTCCTGGGGCCGCCGGTGCGCTGGTCACGCCGGCCAGGCCCCGATCCTGACCGGCATCACCCTGGACCTGACCGCCCGTAAGGCCATGGAGGCCGAGACCTGCCGCCAGCGCATCGAGTTGGCCCATTTGGCACGGGCAGCGACCGTGAGCGAGCTCTCAGGTGCCCTGGCCCACGAGCTGAATCAACCTCTGGCCAGCATCCTGAGCAACGCGGAGGCGGGTCAGATGCTGCTTGCCCAAGCGTCCCCGAACCTGTCCGAGATCAAGGCGATCCTCGACGACATCGTGGCCGAGGATCAACGCGCGGCGGAGGTGATCCGGCGCCTGCGCGCCCTGCTGCGGCGTGACGCACCGGAACTGCGGGTGCTGGATTGCAATGCGCTGATTCAGAGTGTCCTGACCCTGCTGCGCGGCGATCTGACGGATCGCGGTGTCGTGGTCGATTTGTCGCTGAACCAGGAAGCACCCGCGGTTCCTGCCGATCGGGTGCTGCTGGAGCAGGTCCTGCTCAATCTCATCGCCAACGCGGCCGATGCCATGACGGCAACGCCACCCATGGAACGCCGGCTGACGATTACCACTGATCGCGACGGAGACGGCGTGCGCATCACCCTCAGTGACACCGGTCAGGGCTTGCCGACCGATGCCGGGGATATTTTCGCCCCCTTCGTGACCACCAAGCCCCAGGGGCTCGGGATGGGGTTGGCCATCGGCCGCACCGTGGCCGCGGCGCACCACGGGCGCCTGTGGGCAGAGCCCGACCCAGCGGGCGGCGCCCGTTTCCACCTGAGTCTGCCAGGTGCCGCGGAGTGCGCATGAGCGGTGAACCCCTGGTCTATTTGCTGGACGACGAGCCCGGCGTACTCAAGGCGCTGACTCGGCTCCTGCATGCGCATGGGTTCCGGGTCCAGGCCTTCGCCAACGCGAGCGCCTTGTTCGCGGGCCTGGTGCCCCTGGAGCCGGCTTGTCTGGTGCTGGATCTGGCGATGCCGGACATGGACGGGCTCGCGGTCCAGGAGCGGCTGCGCAGTGAGGGTCCGGATCTGGGAATCGTCTTCCTCACCGCCCATGGCGATCTGCCCCAGGGCGTGCGGGCCATCAAGGCCGGTGCCGAGGACTTTCTGGTCAAGCCGACCACCGCCGCTCAATTGATCCCCGCCGTTCAGGCGGCCCTGGCCAGGTCCGTGGAGCGACACCAGCAGCGCGCCGACCGGGCGGCAGGGCAGGAGCGGCTCGCCCGCCTGACCCCGCGTGAGCGCGAGGTGCTCGGGCATGTCATCGCCGGCAAGCCCAACAAGTTGATCGCCGCCTCGCTCGGGACGGTTGAGCAGACCGTCAAGGTCCACCGCGGCCGGATGATGGACAAGCTGGGGGTCGACTCGCTGGCCGAGTTGGTGCGCCTTGCGCAGCGGCTGGGGATTTCGCCGGCCGATTGACGCGTGGACAGTCAATCCAGGTGTCGGCCTCCGACCCACCGGATGTACCCCGCGTGGATTGAACTAAAGTGCAATAGCCTTGATGCCTGGCCGTTTCTATGCTGTCCGCTTGGCGCTTGTCGGCATTTCAAGCCACGCCGTTAATTGGCAAGTGTTTGCCTCACCGCTGCCTGACGTCCGATAGGGAGATGTTGCCCGTGAAACCTGAGAGCACGCAACCAGCTAACCAACCCTTGATCAGGGGCTTAGAGTGACTTGTCTATCCCTGGCCCTATCGGTCGCCGATACCGGGCCGTACGACCACTTTCCACAGACCCCCAAGACTTTTCGGAGAAAGCGGAAATGACCCAGCGAACCAACCAGCCGAATGCACCCATTCTCAGGGGACTGAAAGTTGCCTGTTCGGTCCTGGCCCTTGCCGGCTCGATCACCGGCAACGTCGCGGCGGCTGCTGCTGCCACTGGCGACAAGCCCAACATCCTCTTCATCATGGGCGACGACATCGGCATCATGAACGTCGGCGCCTATCACCGCGGGCTGATGGTCGGAGAGACGCCCAACATCGACCGTATCGGGCGGGAAGGCGCGCTCTTCCAGACCTACTACGCCGAGCAGAGCTGTACCGCCGGGCGCACGGCCTTCTTCACCGGCATGCACCCGCTGCGCGCGGGCATGACCATGCCCCAGTTGCCGGGTGCCACCAGTTCGTTGCTGCCCGGCACCCCCGCACTCGCCAAGTTCCTGCACGACCTCGGCTACAACACCGGCGAGTTCGGCAAGAATCACCTGGGCGACAAGACGGCTTCCCTGCCGACGGCGCACGGCTTCCAGGAGTTCTGGGGCTACCTCTATCATCTGGACGCGATGCAGGGTGTGAGCTTCCCGGACATCAACAGATCCCCGACCGAACAGACCGTGGTCCCGCCTTGTAAGAACAGCCCGGTTCCGGGACTTTCGGATCCACCCGGCGCGGTCGATCCGCGGACCACGCTCTGCATGACCCCGCCGCGGCCCGTTATTGCCTGCAAGTCGTCCGACGGTACGGAAAAGAACCAGACCTGCAAGGACGAAGGACCCCTGACGCTGGAGCGCTCCAAGACCGTAGACGAGGAGATCTCGGCCAAGGTGATCGAGTACCTGGACCGCAACGACCCGAAGAAGACCGGCAAACCCTTCTTCGTCTGGTACAACCCGGCGCGCATGCACATCACGACCATGCTCTCGCCGAAGTACGAGGCCATGTTGGGCGAGCAGGGCGGCAAGGACTGGGGCATCAACGAAGTCGGCATGAAGCAACTCGACGACAATATCGGCTATGTCTTGAAGAAGCTGGAGGACATGGGCGAGATCGATAACACCATCGTCGTCTTCACCACCGACAACGGCGCCGAGGCCATCACCTATCCGGACGGCGGCGTCACACCCTTCCGGGGCGGTAAGCTCACGACCTGGGAAGGCGGAATGCGCGCCCCGCTGGTCGTGCGTTGGCCCGGACACATCAAGCCCGGCACGGTCGACGATCAGATCTTCTCCGCACTCGACTGGCTGCCCACCCTGGTCGATATCGCCGGCGGCCCCAAGGGTGACGCGCTGAAGAAGGAGATCGAGGCCGGCAAGTACCCCGGTCTCGTCAAGACGACGCTCGACGGCGTCGACCAGCGCGATTACCTGGAAGGCAAAGGCGACTCGGCACGCGACTATTTCTTCTATTATACCGGCGTGCATCCGTCAGCCGTGCGCTACAAGAACTGGAAATTCTATTACACGATGGCGCCCTCGTCGGCGACCGGCGGCCTTACTGGGGTTGTGACCTATCACTGGACCCAGGTCAACAACATCAAGCGCGATCCCTTCGAGCAGGCGGTCGCGGAGGATCAGAAGACCCTATTGGGTTATGGCGGCGCCCTCGCGGCACCGAGCACGGCCTATATCTACGACTGGAACCTGCTACCCATTGGGCAATTGATGTGGCTGAAGGAACTGGAGACCTTCCGGGCGTTTCCGCCGCTGCAGACCCCGGCGAGCTACAACCTGGATCAGGTGATCGCGGCGATGAAGGAGGCGAAGCACATCAGCCACGCGGGGGAATAATCGCAGGAAGTGCCTGACACCTCAGGGGGTGGGCGGCCCGAACAGGTCGCCCGCTGCAACCGATAACCGAGATACCACCGATGAAACCCATGCCCACTCTTGCCGCTGTCACGCGCCTCCTGGCATTGGGCGCCCTGCTCATCTGCGGCGCCCGCGCCCAAGCGGCCACCGACCCGCTGCCATCCTGGAACGACGGTCCCGCCAAGCAGGCGATTGTCGCCTTCGTGAATGAGACCACCGACCAGACGAGTGCGAAGTTCGTGCCGCCCGCCGAGCGTATCGCCACCTTCGACCAGGACGGGACACTCTGGGTCTCGCACCCGATCTACAGCCAGGTCATGTACTGCCTGGACCAGGTTCCCAAATTGGTGGAGAAGAAGCCCCACTTGAAGAATGTTGAGCCGTTCAAGACGGTCCTGTCGGGCGACCGCGAGGCCATCGCCAGGCTCCCGATGAAGGAACTGGAAGAGATTCTTGCTGCCACCCTCACCGGCATGTCGACCGACGCGTTCCAGGCCGAGGTCAAGGCGTGGATCGCCAAGGCCCGCGACCCGCGCTGGCACCGGCCCTTTACCGATCTGACCTACCAGCCGATGCAGGAGGTTCTGCATTATCTGCGTGACAACGGCTACAAGACCTTCATCGTCACGGGCGGCGGCCAGGACTTCGTGCGCGTCTATTCCAATACGGTCTACGGAATCCCGCCGGAGCAGGTGGTCGGCACCGCCGGCGTGACCAAGTACGAATACGACCAGGACGGCACGCCCTTCCTGATCAAGGAGCCCAAGCTGCTGCTCAACGACAATAATGCCGGCAAGCCCGAGGGCATTCATCTCATGATCGGCCGGCGGCCGCATGCCGCCTTCGGTAATTCCACCGGTGACCGTCAGATGCTGGAATACACCAAGGCGGGTGACGGCGCCCGGCTGGCGATGCTCGTGCTGCACGACGACGCGGAGCGCGAATATGCCTATGGTCCGGCGCACGGGCTGCCGGACACCAAGGTGGGCGCCTTTCCCCAGGCCCTGTACGACGAGGCGCAGAAAAGCGGCTGGAGCGTGATCAGTATGAAGAACGACTGGAAGCGGATCTTCGCGTTTGAGTAACGACCGCGGCCAACCTGTTTGTAATCTCATCGACCACTGGAGCGATGCCAAGCAGCGACCTTCACTCGATATTCTTAGGCACGCGACCGTGCCGCTGTGCGACATCCAGGAATTCATGCTGTAAATGACTGACCAAGCTTTGAACGCTCTCAAGATGAGTGTGCGTTCCGCCATCGAGGCCGGGGCCACGTTCGATAAGAGCTATGTACTGATGAACGCACTGGCGGCGGTCATCGCCTGCTATGGCCTGTTGTCGGACAACAGCTCAGGGGTCATTGGCGCCATGCTCGTCGCCATGCTGTTGGGGCCGATTATGGGCGTGGGGTTGGCGTTGGTGGATGGTGACAATCCCCTGTTGCGCCGGGCCGCGTTCAGTGAACTGGGCGGCGTCCTGCTGGTGCTCGGCATTGCCGTCGTGATCGGCTGGTTTCATCGTGACGTCACCGCCGGGCAGGAACTGATGTCGCGTACGGACGTCAATCTTCCCGCCCTCATGATCGCCCTGGCCGGCGGTGCCGCCGGAGCCTATGCGACCATCGCCCCCAATCTCAGCGCGGCGGTCGTCGGGGTGGCGATTGCGACTGCCCTGGTCCCGCCCCTGTGTACCTGCGGCATTTTCCTGGCCCGCGGGGAGACGGACCTGGCGCTGGGCGGATTCATGCTCGCCTTTGCCAACATGGTCGCCATTCAGGTCGCGGCATCGGTGGTGCTCTGGATGACCGGCTACCATCGGGTGCTGCGACTCGACCACCCCTCCAATGTTCGGGTGCTGCTGCGGCAGGGCGTGAGCCTGTTTATCCTCGCCATACTCATGGTGACCCTGGTGGTGCAGACGCATCATGCGGTGCGCAATTCGCTGTTGCAAAGCGGTATCCGCGACCGGCTCGTTGCGGTGCTGCAGGAGTTTCCCGGGGTTCATCTCGCGACTTTGCATGTCTCGCGGGCCTCCGGAACCCCGGTCATCCATGCGACCGTGCAGTCGCCAACGCCCTTGACCGCCGCCGAAGTGGCGAGGGTCAGCAAGCAACTGACCCTACCCACAGACCCGGCGTCGATCGTTAAACTTCAGGTTCATCCGACCTTTACCGAAGTCATCAACACGGGCATCAGCAGCCCGATGAAGCCGGTGGAAGATCAGCCTTCCGGGAGCCAACAGCATCCTACGAAACCGGCTCCGTTGGGTGGATAAGGCGCGCCGCTCGGTGTCAGGGACTCGGCACGGCGGTCGCGCGCGCCGCATCCACCAGCGGTCGCGCGGTGCCGCCCAAATTTGGAATTGCTGCCCCGCAGCCTGCCCTGCTGCACCCGCACAGCGCAAGCCACCGTTGCTCCCCCCCATTGTCTCCGTCGCATTGTACTAAAGTGCAATAGTCCCAGGGTCTGACCGCCTCTATCCTAGCGGCCTGCCGCCTTTCGCAGCCCGCCGGACAATCCGCAACACCCTCCGACCATCGCGACCTTGCTCAAGGCGCAGGGCTACATGACCGGTCATTTCGGCAAGAATCACCTCGGTGACCGCGCTGACATGCTCCCCACCCAGCACGGGATGGACGAGTTCTACGGCAATCTGTATCACCTGAATGCGGAGGAGGAGCCGGAAAACCCGGGCTATCCGCAAGACCCGGAGTTCAAGAAGCGCTTCGGTCCGCGCGGCGTCATCCATGCCACCGCGGGCGGCACGGTCGAGGACACGGGACCGCTGACCAGGAAGCGCATGGAGACCATCGATCAGGAGGTGACGGACCGGACGCTCGCCTTCATGGCGCAGGCCAAGCAGAGTGGCTACCGAGTTTCCGCGAGTTCCCGCCGCGCCAGAAGCCCGGCAGCTTCAACCTGGACCGGGTGATGGAGGCGGTCGCGGGCGCGAATGCCGGGGCCCAGTGAGTGTGCGCCGGACAAGCGCCTGTTGAACGAACGCCGACTCATCCGAGGTGACCGACATGGTCGATCCATCCATCTCATCGAGGGCACCGCGATCAAGGGCGAGGCGTTGCAGCTGACGATCGCCGCCGGCCATGTCCCGAACTTCGTCGACCTGGCTACCGGTGGCTACGGCGCGGCCATCCAGGACGCGCTGAACAGCTCACAGACGCCGACCATGGCGAACTTCGCGACGCTCGGCAGCCTGCTCGCCGGCTGCATCACCCTGGTCACCGCGGACGCCTGTACCGAGCTGTTCGCCGTCGCCGCCTTGCCGACCGGCGCGGTGCCGGCCGACACCCTGGCGGTCGCCGAGGCCATCGCCCGCAACCCCGCGCACCAGGCGGACAAGGTCTTCGCGCTGCTGGATGCCTTCTACCCGGTACCCAAGGGTAAGAAGCTGCGGGCCACGCCCTTCATGCCCTATCTGACATTCGCGCCCAGCGCTTGGGTCCTGCCGCTGAAGCTCACCGGCGGCGGCAAGCGCATGTTCGACAGCCAGGGGAATGCCTGGCACGCCAATCGGTTCGGCAGTTCCGAGCTGGGTCGGCTGAAGCTCTACGAAATGGGGGCCGCGTACGCCATCGCGAAGCCGGTCAAGACGCCGCTGATCGGGCCCCCAGCGGCCGTCATAGGAAAGCGGTGCTTTCGATGCCGGACCTTGCTCCGCGCGTCGAAAGTACCACGGGCATCGGCGATACGGTATTGACAGCATTTCTCTCTTCCACTTGGGCAAGCTGCCCGTGAATACGCAGTTGTCGGCCTGCTACAACGTGGTGACGCCCGACGACGGTCCCGACTGGCAAATTCGCGCTCACATGCAATTGATGTTTCCCAAGTGATGTCAAGGGGCGAGCCGTCACCGCGCCGGTCATGGCCCGGTAGCGCAGGCCGTGGGGCTGCTGTAAGATTCGGGTCAGCGAAGGGAGTTCGTCGACCACCTGCCGACCGGCGCTACTGCGACCAGGACGGTCAGCTACAGCGCCGGATAGAATCCTCGTACCGCAACCGCGGTAGATTTCAACCATCCACTGACTGGTAGAATACCCACATGAAATCGAAGCACCTGATCGTGACCGCGACCGCTGCCCTCGTACTCACCCTGGCGGGCGCTGCCGCCGCCGAATCCGCGGCGCAAAAGGCGGCCGCGGATGCGGTGATGACCGGCGCCGCCGCGGAGCAAAAGGAGGCCGATAAGCTGCAGGGGCAAGCCGACAAGGCGGCCCAGGACGCCGCCGCGGCCAAGGCCAAGGCCAAAGCCGATCCGACCGCGGCCAACGAGCGCGCCGCCAAGATCAAGACCGAAGAGGCGGTCGATGCCGCCGCGGTCGCCGGCGGGATGGAAGGCAAAGCCGAGGCGGCGCAGAAAGCGGCCGAGGATCTCAAGAAGTAAGCGGCCGCGCTGCCGCTGACGCGCAACCCCTGGCGTCGATCATCATTTCGGTCGACCAGATGACGTCAAGCGCTGAACGGCGATAACGAATGAGCCGCATCGCTGCGCAGCGGTGCGGTTTTGGATACCGGCCAGTGTAGGTGCGACTTCAGTCGCACCTGCGTCCGAATCGGTGCGACTGAAGTCGCATCGACATCCGAGCCGATGGTCGCGTAGGGCGCAGCGTACTGCGGCGAATGTGCGCCGGTTTCCAGCACGAGATTCGCATGAGACACATGAAGCAACCGCAACACCCACCCGCGACACTGGTTCAGGCTGCTGTCTTGCTCGCCGGATCCTTGGTCACAATTCCCGCCGCGGCGGCAGTCGACCCCTTCGATGGCAATTGGCGCTTCAGCGTCACTCCCTATTTGTGGTTGCCGAATATCAACGCCGATCTGGACTATGATCTGCGGCCCCGCGCGGCGGCCCTGCTGCAATCCGGGGCCACCCAACTGAGCACCGAGATCGGACCCAACGATTATCTCTCCAACCTGCAATTCGCTCTGATGGTGAGCGGCGAGGCGCGTAAGGGTCTGTGGTCGGTCTATACGGATATCATTTACCTGGACCTGGGCAATCAGGACTCCAGCATCCGCACGGTGCGCGGCTTCCGTGGCGAGTCCCTGACTAATCTGGCCCACCAGGCCGCGACCAGTTTGAGCGGAACAGTCTGGACCCTGGGCGGTGGTTACACGGTGGCTCATGGCGCCTGGGGCAATGTCGATCTGCTTGCGGGGTTCCGTTACCTCGGTCTGGATACCGAGTTCAAGTGGCAGCTCGCGGGCAGCTACGGTCTGCTCGACCGGACCGGCAAGGTCTCCGAGAACCGGGAGGACTGGGTTGGCCTCGTGGGGGCCAAGGGTGAGATTCTGTTCGGCGATCCGCGCTGGTTCATGCCCTTTTACCTGGATGTGGGAACCGGCTCGTCAAGCTGGACCTGGCAGGCCCTGGTGGGGGTCGGGTACCGGTTCGACTGGGGCGATGCGACACTTGCGCTGCGCTCGCTCTCCTATGACTTCGACGAGCAGGATGCCAACCTCCGCTTCACCGGTCCGGCACTTGGTGTCACATTTCGCTGGTAAGGTGTGCACCCATGGCCGTCGTCATTCGCACCGCGTCATCGCCATTCGGCACATCGACGCCAGGCACCGGCGGTCGCGTGCCTATGGAGCGCTCTTTTTTCGACGATGGGTCGGAGTCGACGGGGGCCTGGATCATTGTTCCGGCCAGACCTTCCGCCGAGGCCCTGTGGAGAAGATCTGGTCCACAGATGTCACAGATGTCCACAGATGTTCTTCTTCATCTGTGGACATCTGTGACATCTGTGGATCATTCCGAGTGCCCACTTTGGCCGGAACGGCGATCATGACCGGCGCGGGGCACGCCGAGACCCTTGCCTGCCCGGATTGCGATCTGCTGCAGGTTGTGCCGGAACTCCCGCCCGGCGTCAAGGCAAGCTGCGCGCGCTGCGGTCGGACGCTGGTGACGCAGACGGCGGACTCGATCGAACGCCCACTGGCGCTCAGCATCGCCGCGTTGCTGGTGCTGATCCTGGCCAACACGGCCCCGCTGATGGGGCTCTCGGTGGTGGGGCAGCAGGCCAGCACCACCATTGTCGGCGGCGCCTGGGAGATGTGGCACCAGGGCCAGGAGTTGACCGCCGTCGTCGTGGCGTTCTGCGCCGTGTTCGCTCCGGCGGCCTATCTCCTGTGTACGCTGGCGGTCCTGCTCGCCGCCCGGCGGCCGCCCGCGCCGCGGTGGGTCGGGGAACTGCTGCGCTGGGCCGAGGCCATGCAGCCCTGGTCGATGGTCGAGGTGATGATGTTGGGTATTCTGGTCGCACTCATTAAGATTGCTGAACTGGCCGTCGTGGAGCCGGATATCGGAATGTATGCGGTGGGTGTGTTGATGCTGCTCATCCCGGCCATTCAGTCAAGTTTTGATCCGGAAGCCATTTGGAAGCGGGTGACCTGGGCCGACGATGAGTCACTCCCTCCCGACGGCGCGGTTCAGGCCGCCGGCACCCCGGACCCGCGGTCGGCACCATGACCCCGACCACGGCCGCGCGGGCCGGACTGGTGTCCTGCGGGACCTGCGGCCTGCTCGCGCAGCAGGCGAGCGGCGTCGCGCCCGGTCATTGCCCGCGGTGTGGCGCGCGGCTGGCATCGCGTCGCCGGGGGTCACTCGAGACCACCTGGGCGCTCGTCATCGCCGCGGCCATTTGCTACATCCCGGCCAACCTGCTGCCGGTGCTCGGCACCACCACGCTCGGGTCGACCGAATACGACACCATCATGGGCGGGGTCGTGTTCCTTTACACCTCCGGTTCCTGGCCGCTGGCACTCATCGTGCTAATCGCGAGTGTGATGGTGCCGCTCGGCAAGCTGTTGGCGCTCGTCTATCTGCTGATCACGGTGCAGCGCGGCTCGATTGCGGGCAACCGGGAGCGGACCCGGCTCTATCATCTGGTCGAGTTCATCGGCCGCTGGTCGATGCTCGATGTGTTCGTCGATACCTTCACTGTCGCGCTGGTGCAGCTCTCGCCGCTGATGTCGGTGCAGCCTGGCGCGGGAGTGGTCTTTTTCGCGGCGGTGGTGGTGCTGACGATGATCGCCGCCGCGTCTTTCGATCCCCGGCTGATCTGGGATGCCGCTACCACGACGGAGCCTGACATTGCCTGACCCGATCGACCGCAACACGCTGCCCCGCGCCACCCTGACGCCGCCACGGCGGCGGATCTCGGCGATCTGGCTCATCCCGCTGATCGCCGCCGTGGTGGCGATCGGGATTGCGGTCAACCGCATCATGCATCAGGGGCCGACCATCACCATCGTCTTCAGCACGGCGGAGGGCGTGGAGGCCGGCAAGACCTTCATCAAATATAAGGATGTGCAGATCGGTCAGGTCACGGCGGTGGAGCTCTATCAGGAGTACTCCAAGGTCATGGTCACCGCCAGGATCGACAAGCACGCGGAAGGGCTCATGGTCGAAGACGCCAATTTCTGGGTGGTCGCGCCGCGGGTGACACTGAGCGGGGTTTCGGGCCTGGGTACCCTGCTGGCGGGTAACTACATCGGCTTCGAGCAGGGCCATTCGCAGCGGGCGGGGCGCCGCTTCGTCGGGCTGGAGGTGCCGCCGGCCGTGACCATCGATCAGCCGGGTCGGCAGTTCCAGCTCAAGGCCGACGATATGGGCTCAGTGGGGGTCGGGTCGCCGCTGTATTTTCGCCGTCTTCAGGTCGGCCAGGTGATCGCCTATGCACTTGCCGACGACGGGCAGTCCGTCCGCATCCAGGTCTTCGTCAACGCCCCCTACGATCGGTTCGTCGGCACCGATACGCGGTTCTGGAATGCCGGCGGTGTCGACCTCTCGCTGGGCGCCGACGGTTTTGATCTGCGCACCCAATCGCTGGTGGCGCTGCTGATCGGCGGCATCGCGTTCGAGTCTCCCAGCTTCGCCGCCACGAGCGAACCCGCCCCCGCGGACAGCACCTTCCCCCTCTATGCCGACCGGACCACGGCGCTGAAGCAGCCGGACACCATCGCCAGACACTATGTGTTCTATTTCAGCGAGTCATTGCGCGGGTTGTCCGCCGGTGCCCCACTCACGCTGCTCGGTTTGCCGGCCGGTGAGGTCACTCAGGTCGGTGTCGACCTGGACCCGGTGAAGCTGGCGGTGCGCGGGCGGGTGGAGGTCGTCGCCTATCCGGAGCGCATCGTCGCCCGCCTGCAGACACAACAGTCGGCCACTGTCCAGGCCATCGCGCAGAGCGAGCAGGCCACCCATGCACTCTTCAAGCGGTTGGTCGAGGAACGGGGGCTGCGCGCCCAACTGCGCAGCGGCAGCCTGCTCACGGGTCAGTTGTTCGTCGCACTCGACTTCTTTCCGGAGGCCGGCAAGCCGGACGTCGACTGGACCCAAGCAACGCCGGCGATCCCCACGGTGCCGAGTACCGTGCCGGACCTGGAGGCGAAGGTGACGGCGATCCTCGCCAAGATCGACGCGCTGCCGTTCAAGGCGATCGGTGCCGATCTCAAGAAGGTGATCGAGTCACTCGACAAGACCCTCAAGGACGTCAACAAGGCGGTCAATCGCATCGACACCGGGCTGACGCCCGAACTGGTGTCGACGGTCGCGGACCTGCGGCGCGCCCTGGACTCGGCCGATCGCCTGATCAACAGCACGGATGCCACCCTCCTGGGGGAGGATGCCCCAGGCCAGCTCCAACTGCGCAATGCCCTGGAAGAGATCGCCGGGGCGGCGCGGGCCGTGCGGGGGCTCAGCGACTATCTGGAGCGCCAGCCCGCCTCCCTGATCCGCGGCAAGACCGAGAAGAGTCCCTGATGCCCCGCCCATCCGCCCTGGTCAGCGCCGGACTGATTGCGTTACTCGCGGCCGGCTGCGCCTCGCCGCCGGCGCGTTTCTATACCCTGAGCGCGGCGAGCGCGCCGGCGGCGCCCCCGTCCGGCCGGTCGGTGTCCGTGGGTCCGGTGTCCGTCCCCGCGTCGGTCGATCGTCCGGAGATGGTCCTTGCCGACGGCCCCAACCAGGTGCGCATCGACGAGTTCAACCGCTGGGCCTCGCCGCTCAAGAGCGAGATCGCGCGCGCGGTGGCGGAGAATCTGGTGCTCATGCTGGGGACTGATCGGGTCACTCAGGCGGCCCAGACGGCGACCGCGGACGTCCAATACCGCGCGCTGATCGAGGTGCAGCGGCTCGACTCGACCCCGAGCGAAGCGGTCGTCTTCGAGGCGGTGTGGGTGGTGCGCCGGACCGCGGACGGCAAGTCTCTGACCGGGCGAACGCGGGTCCGTGAGCCACTGCGTGAGTCGGGCTACCCGGCCGTTGCGGCGGCCCACAGTCGGGCGGTGGCGCTCTTGAGCCGGGACATTGCCGAGGCCGTGCGGTCGCTGGAGGCCGCACCTCGCTGATCGTCTACGTGCGTCGCCTCGTCCTTCCACGGTCCTTATGCTTCACCGGATACGGCAGATGCAGCCAACACGCTTGATCGTGCGCCGGTCCGCCGGACCCAGGTGTGGCCCGGACCCGATCGCGGTCTCGCCGGCCTGGGCCGGGCGGCTGTCCGACCCGCCGCGGCGCTGCGCGGCCGGCTTGCGGCGGCTCGCGCTGACGCTCGGCTGGCTGCTGATCTGCGCCTGGTCGATGTCCGCGCGGGTCTGGGCGGGTGAGTCTCTCCCTCAAGTGACGACCACCCAGCCGCCGCCTGCTGCAGCGGCCCCGTCGTCGGTGCAACCCGCCCCCATCCCGATCGAACGGATTGCACCATCGCTCGCGGAAGCGGCGCATCTGCTGCGGGCCTTTTCAGCGCAGCGGGTGCCGAGCGGCGCGGTCGAGTCCATCGGCGACGTCCTGCCCAAGGTGAGCGCCGAGTTCGCGGCGGATCTCGAGCGGACCCTGAGCATGTTGCAGGAGCAGCCGTCGCTCGAGGCACTGCAGGGGACCGATCAACTCTGGTCCAGTCGTCAACTCGCGCTGAACGCCTGGCTGGAGACCCTCACCGCCCGGGTCACGCGGCTCCAGGAGACGCTGACCCAACTCGCGGCCTTGCGTGAGACCTGGACCCTGACCCGGGAGGCCGCGGCAGCAGCCGGCGTCCCGGCGCCGGTGCTCAGCCAGATCGACGAGACGCTGGCGCAGCTCGCGGCGGCAGAACCAGTCGATCGGGCTCGACGCGACGAGGCGCTCGCTCTCCAGGGGGCGATTGCACGGGAAGTCGCCCGCTGCGAGACCGTCCGGACGCGCATCCAAGAGGTGCAGCAGGGGACCGCGGGCGGCCTCCTGGCGCGCACCAGCCCCCCGCTGTGGGAGTCTGACCTCTGGCGCCGGGGGTTGGCGGTGATGCAGGTGCGAGCGCGCCAGGTCGCCGCGGCCTACCAAGCCGACCTCAGCACCTACCTGACCAATCCGGCCACCCATCTGCCGTTCCATCTGGGGCTCTTTGTCGTCGTGCTGACGGCCTTGCTGGCGGCGCGCCGCCGCTTGCCGCACTGGGCCGCGGCAGGCGAGGACCTGACCCGGATCAGCATCGTCTTCGACCGACCAGTCGCCGCCGCGGCACTGATCGCACTGATCGCCGCCACGACCCTATGGTCGCCGACCCCGCTGCGCGTCAAGGAATTGCTGGGGGCCTTGGCGCTGGTCCCGATGATCGTTCTGGTGCGCCCGCGGGTGGACCGGTCGCTGCGTCCGACCCTCTATACGCTGGGCCTGCTCTTTGCCTTGGATAGCGTCCACCATGCCTTTGGGGGTGTCCCGCCGCTGGTCGGCCAGGCGATGATTTTCGGTGAGTCGCTGGTCGCGATTGGTGTGGTGCTGCCGCTGTTCATGCAACTGAAGTCCGCGGGCGGTGTGACCGCGGCCGCGCAACCGGATCGGCATTGGGCCTGGCGGCCACTGACCGGGGTCGTCCTGGTCCTGTTGATCATCGGGCTGGTCGCCAGCCTGCTCGGCCGGTTGGAACTCGCCCGGCTGACGACCCCGGCCGTCCTGGTCGGGGCCGCGGACGCGCTCTGGATCTTTGCGGCGGTTGAGGTGAGCGTCGCCATACTCGCGTTTGCATTGCGGACCTGGCCGCTGCAGCGGCTGCGGCTGGTCGCCAATCATCAGGAGTGGCTGCTGCGCCGGTTCCAGCGCTGGTTCCTGTGGCTCGCGGTGCTGGCCTGGTGTTTCCGTTACCTGGACTATCTGGGTCTCTGGCAGCCGACCCTGACGTTGGTTCAGCAAGCCCTGGCGGTCCGCCTGACCCTGGGTGCATTCAGTACCTCCGCCGGGGATGTGCTGGCCTTCGGCCTGACCCTGTGGGTCGCTTATCTGGTGTCCGCCGTGCTGCGGTTCGTCCTCGAAGAGGAGGTCTATCCCCGGGCCGGGATCACGACCGGTGTCTCCTATGCGGCATCGAGCCTGATCCAATATACGATCGGTATTGCAGCGTTTTTCCTCGCGCTCGGTTTTCTGGGGATCACGCTCACTCAGGTGACGGTGTTCGCCGGAGCCCTGGGGGTGGGCGTCGGCTTTGGACTTCAGAATGTAGTACAGAACTTTCTCGCCGGGCTCATCCTGCTGTTCGAGCAGCCCATTCATGTGGGGGATGCGGTCCAGGTCGGGGACCTGCAGGGACGCATACGCCGCATCGGCATCCGCGCCAGCGTGGTGCGCACCTTGCAGGGGGCGGAGGTCATCATTCCGAACTCCGAGTTGACCTCCAACCAGGTCACCAACTGGACCCTGAGCGATCAGCAGCGGCGGCTGGACCTCCCGGTGGGGCTCGCTTACGGGACGGCCCCGGCCCAGGTGATCACACTGCTGGAAGGCGTCGCGCGCGACCATCCCGGGGTCCTGCCGGAGCCGCCGCCGCGCTGTCTCTTCCTCGGCTACGGCGACAGCACGATCAACTTCGAACTGCGGGTCTGGGCCGACTATGACGCCGCGTCCGGCATCCGCAGCGGACTCGCGGGGGCCGTTTATGACGCGGTCTATGCCGCCGGCCTGAGCTTTCCCTTTCCCCAACGCGAGGTGCGGCTGCTGGCCGATGAGAAAACGCCCGAGAATAGCGTTCGCACCTGATATCCAGACAGACTTTCGTGTAGGGGCGGGTTTGAAACCCGCCCCTACGTCCGGTAATCACGTCCGAAGGCTATAACGCGGTCAAGGCAGGTGCAGGATTTTCCGACAATCACCTAGACTTGGCGCGCCGCCGTACACCCGGAGCTATTCAGGTATCAGTGCAATGCCGATCGTGACCCAGTTTGGTGATGCAGACGCCCCGGATCGCCCGCAGATGCGATGGATCGATATCGATCTTGCCGACGCGGCGGAGCACGCCTGGCTGACTGATTGCCCGGACCTCGATGAGCAAACCCGGGCATTACTGCTCGAACCGGTGCGCTTCAGTCGACGCGAACATCTGGTCGACGGCTTGTTTCTGGGTCTCAAGGCGAGGGCGATCGCCGAGGCGGACCTGATCGACCAACTCACTGATCTGAAATTGCTGATCGGCAAGTCCCAGGTGCTCACGGTTCGGTTGGGCGAAGTGGCGGCGGTCGCCGAGTTGCGGCGGTCATTGCGCTCCGGCCGGGATCTCGTCACACCGGTGGACTTTCTGGCTTTCATGGTCTCCGCGATGACCAAGCGCATGGAGATCACCATCTTCGACCTCACCCAGGATACGGACGCGACCGAGGACGCGCTCCTGGACCGTGGCTGCGACCCCGCGCCCGACACCATGATCGCGCTGCGGCGCCGGCTCTTTCGCACCCGTCGCCAGTTGACCTCGGTTCAGCAGATCCTGGCGCCGCTGGCGACCGACCCGGCCCTGCCTCTCGATGCCGATGATCGCGAGACACTGGTCCGATCGGCCAATCACGTGACCCGGTATCTGGCAAGCCTGGAGGATTGCCGTGTCCGTATTCAGATGCTGGAGGACCATATCGATGCGCAACGGGCGACGACCATGACCCGCGCCAGCCTCAATCTGACGATCGTGGCGACGGTGTTTCTGCCGCTGACCTTCATGTCCGGCCTGCTCGGGATGAATGTCGCCGGGATCCCGGAGGAGCACAATCCCTGGGGTTTCTGGATCGTCAGTGGGCTGTCGATTCTGATCGCCCTGCTGGCCTGGGTGATCCTGCGCAGGCGTTTGCGTTACTAGCGCGTCGCCCTCGGCCAATGGGTCAGGCGAAGGCCAAGCGACGCGGCATCCGTGGGCGGGCCGAAGAGGTCGCCCCAAGCGTAGCGGCAGCCGGCGGCGCGCAGGCACCGGTCTGTGAGGGCGCACCGCAAGCCGATGATAAACAACTGGTCTGACAAGGAGTTGAACTGAACAAATGCCCTGCGGTCGGGCCTTGATCACGGTTCCGGCCGCGGGATTCGGTGGACTGCGCTATCGCTTGTCCACCCTACGACCGGAACGATGATCACGGCCGCGTTCGCCGCCATCCGAACAATCGCCGCCGGGTAGGACGGCGGACCCGGCCCCACCGGCGACCACCGGTGCCGGGAACCGCTTGCCTGGCGACCGTGACTCCGGCGCGAGGACTGGTTCAACCACTCTCCCGGCACCCGCCAGGGCGTCCCGTTGCCCCCCTGGTTAGGCCAGACCCACCCCGCAACAGCCAACGCCGGCGCCAACCGGCGCCAACCGGCGCCGACGACGCCCGATGTCAGCCGGCGACTGGGTTATGATTCAGGGCTGCACAACCGGTGGTCCCCGGTCCCCCGAAACCTGCTATTTTCCCCCCATAGCGCATCAGGATTTCGGCCCCCAAGGCAGTCTTCCATGAGCGAGCCCAGCCCACGGAGCATCCATGCCCGAGCAGCCAGAGGACACCAGAGCCCGCCCCAGCCCGCTGGAACATATCCTCACCGTGCGCCGCGACAGTGACCTGTTGACCGCCGACTGGGACCATGGCGACCCCTTTCCGCTCCCACTGCCGCTGGCCAAGGCCGACCTGGACGAACTGGCCTGGTATCTGGAGCGCTATATCGAGTTCCCCGGCGCGGGCGACCGGGCGCGCGCCCGCTCCCTGGAGCAACGACTGGCCGATTGGGGCCTCGCGCTCGGGCAAGCGATCTTCCCCGGCGACCACCGGAATGCGGTCTATGCCGACATTCGCGACCGGCTCGACCAGGGTCAGCGTGTGCTGTTGACACTCGCCAGCGACATCCCGGCCTTCCTGATCCGCCCCTGGGAAATACTTCGCGACCCGCGCGGATCGCTCGCGCTACGCGGGCTGACCCTGCGGCGACGTCTCCCGGAAGACGGACCCGCAACCGCCGCCGCGCCGCGGATCGAGCTGCCGCTCCGGCTGCTCGTGATCGTCAGCCGCCCCAAAGACACGGACTTTATCGACCCGCGCACCAGCGTCCGGCCGACGCTGGATGCCTTGTCCGGGCTCATGCGGTCCAATCCGCCCGCGGTTGCGGTCGATTTCTGCGAGCCGCCGACTTTCTCCGAACTGGGACGCCGTCTGGCGGGCGCCAGCGAGCACGGGGCGCCTTACCATATCGTCCATTTCGACGGTCACGGCCAGTATTACCCCGAGACCGCGGTCGGGGTTCTGTGCTTCGAGAATCACAAGGACAAAACCGAACTCATCGATGGCCGCGAATTCGGTGGACTCTTGAGTCGGTTCCAGGTACCCGTGGTCATGCTGGAGGCGTGCCGCGGCGCCCAGGTCTCGGACCGTCCGGTCTTCGGTGCACTCGCCCCGACGCTGCTGCGCAGCGGGGTCGGCAGCGTCATCGCCTATTCGCATTCGGTGCACGTGGCCGCTGCCCGGATCGTCAGCGAGCGGTTTTATCGGGCATTGGCGAGCGGGGGCACGGTCGGCGAGTCGGTGCATGCGGCGCGCGGTGCGCTGTATGCGGAGCGCCGGCGTTGGCTGGCGCTGGGGCCGGATGCGGGAACGGTTGAGCTTCAGGACTGGATCATCCCGCAGCTTTACCAGAGCGGGAATGACCCGGCGCTGGTGCCCGAGGGTGCGGCACCTGGGCTCGCCGTTCCCGATGGCCGGAGTATCGAGATCCAGCGCGGTGAAGAAATCCAGATCCCCGGATTTCCGCCCGCGCCCCTCGACCGCTTTCATGGACGCGACCGCGAGCTGTGGATATTGGAGCACGCGCTGCGCCGCCCTGCCGCGGTGCTGATCCATGCCTTCGGCGGCATGGGCAAGACCGCGCTGACCCGCGAGGCCGCGCATTGGTGGGTGCGTACGGGGCGCTTTGAGCATGCCATTTTCCACAGCTTCGAGCAGGGCGCCGGGGCCGAGGCGGTGGTCAGGCTGATCGGCGAGTCGCTGGGCGGCGAGGGCTTCCTGCACTTGAGCCCGGATGCGCAATGGGCGCGGGCGGTGCGGCTCTTTCGTGAGAGCTTGACGCTCTTGGTGTGGGACAACTACGAGTCGGTCCTGCCGGCCTTTTCCCGTCCTGCGGGGAGCGTTGCGCCGGCCGCATCCGCTCTTGTAGGGTCCGCTGTGCGGACCGAATCCGGCACCGACGGCACGGGCGAAGGTCCGCACAGCGGACCCTACGAGCCGTTCGACGACGGTGCCCGGGCGGAGTTGGAGCGGCTTTACCGGGAGCTGACCGAAGGACAGCCGCGCGGGCGGCTGCTGGTGACTTGCCGACCACAGGAGACCGGGCTTGCGGGTATCCGGGCGATCCGTCTCGATGGACTGGCCCGGCCCGATGCGCTGCATCTGTTGCGCGGGATCGTCGAGCGCGAACACATCGACCTGGAGCGCCCGGGCTGGGAGCGCGCGGAGATCGATGCGCTGCTGGATCGGCTCGAAGATCATCCGCTTTCGATCGAGCTGGTCGCGCCGCATTTGAAGACGCTCAAACCCGCGACGATCCGCGTCGAGTTGGCCGAGCGGATCGCGCAGTTCGAGGATCCGAGCCGGCCGGAAGGACGCAACCGCTCGCTGCTTGCATCGCTCGATTTCTCGCGCAGACACCTGAGTGCAAAGGCGCGCGCGGCGCTCGACTGGCTGGGGTGGTTTGAGGGTGGGATGTTCGAGGCGTTCTTGCTCGACTTCTCGCAGATCCCGGAGTCCGATTGGTCCGCCATCCGCGCCGAGCTGACCGCGACCGCGCTGCTGCGGGTGGAGGATCTACCCTGGATCAATACGCCCTATCTCAAGCTGCCCCCGATCCGGGCGTATGCCGCTTCGCCCGTCGACCGGGGAGACGGGGAGCGGGTCGGGCGGTTCGTCTCGGTCTACCTCGAAGTCAGCTACCGCATCCACGAAGCGCTGCGGGGCTCCCAACCCGCAGTCGGCATGGCGCTCATGGGGCTGGAGCAGTCCAATCTGCGTCGGGCCATGGGTTATGCCTTCGACAGCGGACAGCATCGGGAGGGCGGTCTGCTCGCAGGTACGCTCGCGATCTACCTGGAACAAACCGGTCTGCTGCGCGAGCGCAACCGGCTTGTCGATTGGGTCCGTAGGCGAGTGCCAGAGGACCGGTTGGACGCAGCCGCCTGCGCTGCGATTCTGGACCATGCCTGGAGCCTCGTTATCGAGGGTCACGCCCATGAGGCGTTGCATGCCTTGCTGGACCTGGAGCGGCGCCTGAGCGCCCCCGAGCTTGACCATGGCAATCGGGCGCTTCATCTGGCGATGGTCAGATGTTATCGGGGCCGAATCCTGCTGCACACCGGTCACCCGGATTCTGGCCTGGAGCCGCTGGAGCAGTCCATCGCAGCTTTTCGGGCGGTTGGCGCCGATCAGCGGGGTAATCTCTCGGTGGCGCTGGGCAGCTTGGCTAATGCACTGACGGTGCTTGGTCGGTACGATCAGGCGATGGCCGCGGCAGACGAGGGATTGACGATCAACCGTGCACTGGGGCGCGACCGAGAGGTCGCCGTCGGTCTGGCTCAATTCGCTGCGATCCTACTAACAACCGGCCATTACACTGAGGCGGAGGATCGTTACCGCGAGGCATTGGAGGCGGCCGAACGGGTCGGCGATCTGGGGCTCCAGGGCGCTCTGCTACAACATTTAGGCTCGCTGCAACAGGATACTGGCCGCACGGCCGAGTCGGTCGAGACGCTGCACAAGGCGCTCCGATCTTTCCATCAATCCGGCAATCGGGACGGCGAGATGAAAACCTGCGACTGGCTCGGCAGCGCGGAACGGGAACTCGGTCGATTAGACCCGGCGGAGGCATGGTACTCCAAGTCGTTGGCGTTGGCCGAAGCTCTGGGCGACCGAAGCCAGATCGCCGTCACCCGCCATAACCTCGGTCTCCTCTTACAGAACCGCGCCGAATCCATCCTGACGTCCGCGCCGAGATCGATCAGCGCGGACGCCGAGCGCGAGCGACTGTTGGCCGCAGCAGTGACCGAGATCGAGTCGAGCCTGGCTATCGAGCGGGAGATGGGCAATCGGCTCGGCGCGGCCTCGTCCCACATTCAGTTGGGTATCCTGCACCGTCTGTGCGGCGACCTGGAGCGCGCCGAAACCGAGTCTTTGCGATCCCTGGAAATCTTCGAGCCGCTGAACCACCCGGATCTGTGGAAGGTCTATTCCAACCTGTCGAATATCGCGGTCGCCCGCGGCGACGCGCCCAGAGCCGCCGACTGGCATTCCAAGCGCGACGCCAAGCTCGCGGAGCTTAAGCGGCTCGCCGCTGGCCCGGACTTGGAGGCGCACAGCAGTGACGCATCGGATCGGGCGGTCATGAAAACCCCAGCCACCCTGGCCCAATCCGTTTACCAGTCCCGCATCCAACGCCGTCCCCCTGAACCCGACATCGCCGAGGCTCTCGCCCAACTCGCCAATTCCACACCCCCGTTCGGCCACTTCGGCGCCTTCCTCCAAGCCATCGCCCGCTTCGACGACCCGCCCCCACCCCCGGGTCTCCCCGAGCCGCTGGCCCAACTCGCCGCAGATTTACTCGATGCACTAGCTCGCGGCCCTTAAGACCGCCCGGAGGCGGCAAATCTCGATATCCCCGGCGGCTTGTCCCTGGTTCAATCCGCCGGATTTCGAGACGACCACCGCCGATCCCACAGGACACCCCGAAAGATCTCCATTCCGCGACAACCAACCTTAAAAAGCGCCCACCATGCCCTCCGAAACCTATCTCGTTCTGCGCGTCCCCCGCCTCCAGCGCGACGACCCGTTCGGCAAACCGTCCGCGCACAGCCAAGTCTTCAAAGGCGCGGCCGACGCCCGCCCGACCTCGCCCGACGCCGCTGCACCGCCGGACTCATCCGCCTACCGCCTCGATCTCGAAACACTCGACGGCCGCGAATACCGCCAGTTGCTGACCCGGGATACCGAAGTTTGTGCTATAGCTCGGCCCACGACTCCCCTGCGCCTGATTCGCCCGGTCGCCCAAGCACTCGACGGCCCGGGCACCGGTCCGCACGACCCGGACGGCGCGACCTGGGGCTTGAGCGCCACCGGCGCGCTGACCAGCCCCTATACCGGACGCGGCATCTGCGTGGCGATCCTGGACACCGGCATCGATGCCGACCACGAGGCATTCCGCTCGGGAGGCTTGGAACTGGTCCAACGGGACTTCACCGGCGAGGGCAACGGCGACCGCGACGGCCACGGCACCCATGTGGCCGCGACCGTCTTCGGCCGCGCGGTCGGGGGACGGCGGATCGGGGTTGCGCCTGGGGTCTCGCGGGCGCTGATCGGCAAGGTCATCGGCCAGGGCACGGGCGCCACTACCCAGAGCTTGATTGAGGCCATCCGCTGGGCCACCGACGCGGGCGCCCGGATCGTCAACCTCTCGCTCGGATTCGACTTCCCGGGACTGGTCCGCTTCTGGATCGAGCACGATATGCCGGCCGAACTCGCCACCTCGCGCGCACTGGAGGATTACCGCGACACCCTGCGACTTTTCGACAAGCTGGCGTTGCTGATCGCGGCCCAGTCCGCCGAGCAAAGACGCACCGGCCAGGGTCCGGGCGCACTGCTGGTCGCCGCCGCCGGCAACGAGAGCCGACGCGATCTGCAAGCCGATTACCGCATCGCGGTCGCCCCCCCGGCGGCGGCCGATGGATTCGTCTCGGTCGGCGCGCTCGCCACCGCCGGGGCGCCCCACGACCGGCTCGCCGTTGCGTCATTCTCCAACCTCCGCCCGATGGTCTGCGCGCCCGGGGTCGGCATCTGCTCGGCCCAGACTCACGGCGGACTGGTGCGCCGGAGCGGGACCAGCATGGCGAGCCCCCATGTCGCGGGGCTCGCCGCGCTCTGGGCCGAGCGGCAGGAGCGCCAATACGGCACCTTGCGTATCTCCACGCTCGCGGCCCAGATCGAAGGGCGGGCCGATCGCGAGCGTCTGGCGCAGCCGGCGGACCCGGCGGATATCGGCGCCGGCTTGGTCTGCGCGCCGCAGGACTGAACCGCGCGGGCGCTACCCGAGGGGGCCGCTTCCATCGCAGCGGGACAGCGCTGTCGGCCTTGCCCACCTCGGCTGATCACGGATCCACCGGCAGGCTCGCGCCAGGAAGGCCGCCCGGGCCGAGTTCTTCAGCCAGGCCCGCCCCCTTGGGCGGGGGCGCTGCTCGCGGCCGTATTCGACGAACTGGCCGCAGCTCGTCTCGATGTGCTCATCGGCTCTGCCTCCGGCCCGCACCAGACAGTGTTCCCGATTGGGTGGAATAAGCGCCATATCAGTAAGCTCAGATGAACCGATCTGTCTGCACCATCTTTTCTCGCGCTGTAGGTACTCCCAATGATCCCGCCGCTCCCATCCGATCTACCGGCCTTGCTCGATGAGCTGAATGTCACCGATGCGCCGCAGCAGCGGATCCTGATCGCCACTGAAGCTCTGTGTCGGCTTCGGCAGGAGGACCATCCGCTGGTGTGGGCGCAGTTGCACGAGATCGTCGCCGGCGAGCTGCTCGATGGGCTGGACCCGCCGGATCTGGAGGCGGCAATCTCCCATTTCGGTCTCGCGCTATCCGCTCGGGTCGGCGTCGGCGATCCGGCCGATTGGGCGGACTCGATGAATCTGTTGGCGATCGCCTATTTTCGCCGCCGCGAGGGAAATCCGTCGAGCAACATCGAGCAGGCCATTGTGTTGCTGCGTCAGGTCATGCGGACCTGTCGAAGGAACACGGCTATCTGCGCCCGGACGGCGAATCATCTCGGCATCCTCTACCGCCATCGGATCGCCGGTCACCGCGACCTGAATATCGAGCGAGCACTCGTCTGCTATCGCCGCTCATTGCGGCTGCGCGGCCGTGACGCCGATCCGATCGCCTGGGCGATAACACTGAACAACCTTGCCGCCGCACTCGAAGATCGCGTGCGCGCAGATCGCGCCGAGAATCTCGAACTGCGGAGGTGATCGAGGGGATGCGGCCGCCGCGACCGGAGCTGTATCGGGCGATGCGTTACTATCGTGCGCGTCCGGCCGAGCGGCCGTTCGCGCACCCCTATTTCTGGGCGGGCTTCGTTTTCGTCGGTGCTTGATCGATCGGTTACGGTGTCGCAGCTCGACCCGTGAACGGGTGGCAGCGCCGTCGGCGTGGACCCGGCGGCGCTCATTCCCTTTTTCGATCATCTATCAGGAGCGGGCAATGATCCTACTGTCTCAGGTTGCTTCAGAGGATTTCGTGTCGATTGATCCCGGCACCCCGGGGGCGGTCGCGGCGGAGCTCGTACGTCGGCTCGAGCCGGTCCAGGTCGTCGTGCAAATCGGCCCGGATTCGGGCTATGTCGTTGCCGCCGACGCTCTGCTGAGACGACTGATGGAGGCCGATCAAGCGGCATCGGTCGGCGCGGTCCTCGACCAAGGCGAGGTCGCCGTGGTGCCGGTGCTGGACGCCATCAGCGATGCCGATGCGGCCCCCGACTGCTGTCTGGTTGCCGATGACGGGTTGATCGTGGGCGTTTTCGACGTGACGAGCGCCCTGCCTGACCGGCAGCGGATCGGCATCACCCGTGGCATGGAGCCGGAACCGCTCCCAGGCCCGGCTGGTGACAGCGATCTAGTATCACGCTTGCTGTGCGCCCGGTTCAGGGAGCGCGTGGCGCTCGGCACCACCCATTCCCTGCTGATCTCGCTCTCTGCCGAGAACGCGCCGGCGAGCGCACTGCCGATCGCGCTGGCCAGAGGGGCGATGGTGGATATCGTGGTGCAGTCGCGGCGCGGCTTTGCGGTCGTCGGCAGCAGCGAGGGGCAGTTGGTGGTGACCGACGAGGAGGAGACGCTGCCGATCCAAGTCAAGCTTGAGGCCACTGCGCTCGGGGTCGGCCAAATCCGGGTCTTCGCCTTCCACCAGGGGCAGCCGCTGGGCTCCCTCAATGTAGTTGCCGTCGTCACGGAGCCAGCCGCCGACGCCCAGGTCACAGCGAACGCCGAAGTGTTCGGCCCGATCATGCCCGTGCATTCCTCTCCCGACCTCACCATGCTGATCTTAGAGCAGCGACACGACGGGCAGTCGGCGATTATCCTGCGACTCTTGGCGCAGGACCCAGCCCTCGGGCTGAATTTCAAGCCCTTTGCGCCGATCGTGTTGAAAAGCGATCCTTTCCGGTTCCTCGCCGAGCTGTTTGAAGAGATCGAGCGGTTGCGCTTCGACACGCCCGCAGCACGCCAGGCAAGCCTCGCACGGCTCGCGGCCCGAGGGGCATGGCTCTTCGAGACCCTGTTCCCACCGGAGCTTCGCGTCATCGCCTGGTCCCTGCGCGAACGCATCAAGACCGTGCAGATCCAGTCCGAGGAGTGCTGGATTCCATGGGAGATCTGCAAGCTCACCGGACCCGGTGACGACGGTTGTATCGAAGAGGGTCCGTTCTTCTGCGAGGCCTTCGAGATCAGTCGCTGGATTCCGGACATCCCCAGGGCGCCGCGCTTGCGTCTCGGCAATCTCGCGCTGGTCGCCCCCGGGGACTCGAAGCTGCCCTTCGCGCCCGCGGAGTGCGCCTATCTCTTGTCGCTGGCCACGGCACAACGGCGCGTCACGGCGATCCCCGCGCGGTTGCCCGAGGTAATGGAGGCTCTCGCCAGCGGTCTCTACGACGGCTGGCACTTCACCGGTCACGGCCTGTTCCACAATGCCGCCGACCCCAACCGTTCGGGCATCGTCTTGGAGGGCGGGGAGGAGCTGCGGCCCGCCGATCTCAGCGGACGGGTAAAGAATCTGGGACGCCTGCGGCCGCTGGTGTTCCTCAACGCCTGCCAGGCCGGTCGCGGCGGGTTGTCCCTGACGGACATCGGCGGATGGGCCGCGCAGACCCTCAAGGCCGGTGCCGGAGGCTTCATCGGGGCCTATTGGTCGATCGGCGACCGCGCGGCTTGCGAGTTTGCCAAGGCCGTCTACAGCCGCCTGACGGGCGGCATGGCGCTGGCACCCGCGGTCAGGGAGGCACGAGCGCAGATTCGGGATGCGGGCGATCCGACCTACCTCGCGTACACCCTGTACGGGGACCCTGGGGCACGCGTCGAACCGGACTGAGACCCTGCCGCATTGGCCCGGCCCGGCAGCGCGGCTCATGCGCCGTAGAAGACGAAGCCCGCCCAATAATAGGGGTTCTGGAAGGGAGTCTCCTTGGGACATGCGCGGTAGTGGCGCATCCGCCGGTAGCTCTCGGCATCCCGTTGGCGGCTCGCGTCGAACAGGCCCTGATAGTAGGCGGCCACTCCGAGCTGCTCGGCGCTCGCGTGACGCAGCCAGCACTGGGCTCGTCGTAGCGCCTCGGCGGGCGCCAGCCGAGCGCCGCGCAGGTAGCGATAGAAGGCCAGCATCAGCTTGGCCGTCGCACAGTCCTCGGTCGGCCAGAGCGTGCCGATGACCCCCGCAACGTCGCCCTGGAGCAGGGCCGAAGGAAACCCCACCGCTTCGTCGGGCAGACGATGAAAGTCATTCACCGCGGTCCGGCAGGCCGAGAGTACGACCAGACGGGCACGGCGGGGACGAACATCCCCGTCGAGGATCTCGCGCAGGGTCAGCGCCTGCGTATCGGACAGCGCCAGGAAGGAATCCAGGGGCTCGTTGAGGTCGAACTCGCCGTGGCAGGCGAAGTGCAGGTAGGCGGCGCGTCCGAGCTGCTCGCCCAGGGATTCGCCGATCTCGCTGGGGTCGGTGATGCAGGTCGCTTCCGGGAACCAGGCCGCGGCACCGCGGATTTCCTCCCGGCTGGCCGGCAGCGGCCGCGCGCTGCACAGCGTCGCGCCGATTCCCAGGAAGGTTTCCGACCGGTCTGCCGAGCTCAGGCGGGCGCGCGCGCTGAGCAGCGTTTCCGCCGTCGGCGCCCAGGTGACCGCAAGCGCGTCGAGCAGACATCGGGGGTCTGTTGGACCCGGATACGTGGACGCGGCGAGCGGCAGCAGGGCGAGCCGGCCGAGGGGCAGCAGGACCAGGTGCCGCGTCCCGCACTGGCGCAGATGGGCGGCCACCTCGCCGATCAGGCGGGCGCCCAGCCGGCCCAGGATCTCCGGCAGACGGTCCCGCAACGCCGTCGCATCCAGCAGCATGGACCGGGCGTAGCCCATTGCCGGCCCGCTGCGCCCGGACCCGACCAGGATATCGACGAGTTCCCCTTCCGTGAAGTCGCTCCAGAGGGCGGTCAGGCCATCGCTGGCGACGACGAGCGCGAGGCTGCCCGCGGCGGTCGTTGCCAGATAGACCCAGCGCTCGTCCCTGCGCGTCGGCCTGGCGAGCTGTCCCTGGGCCGCCGTTGGCCAGGCACGCCCCGGGGAATCACCGCTCGTGCGCCGCAGGGCCTCCGTGACCAGCCGGGCTGCGCCCTGCTCGAGTGCCCGCAGTGCCCCATCGAGATCGCCGACCCGCGCCAGGGCGAAGGCCAGGCGCGCCGCGAGTCCCTGGGTCTCCCGCAGCCAGGACTCGCGATCGTGCCGGCGCGCCTGACCGGCGAACAGACGTTCGCTCGCCTGCCACGCGCCCACGTACGCCTCGCCCGCGATGGCCCATTCCCCTCGCGCGAAGGCCCAATGTCCCCACGACTGGAGCATGTTGAGCACCAGGGGCGGCGAGCCGCTTGCCGCCCCGGCGCAAAGATCCCGCAGCAGTGCCTCGCCCCGCCGACGGTCGGCGTCCTCCCCGGTCAGTTCGAAGCGCTTCAGCAGCGCGAGCCCCAGACTCCCGCGCAGGTGGTCATCCCTGATCAATGCGCGCCCACCGGCGGAGTCCAAGGCCCGCTCGAACGCAGCGACGGCGGCATAGAGCCGCGCCGCCTCCCGGTGCGCCTGGTAGGCATCCATCAGGCAGATGCCGAGCGCCAGGAGTGGGTCGTAGGACGTGGCATCCCGAGCGAGGGCCGCCGCCCGCTCGAGCGTCTCGACCGCCCGCGTTAGGTCCGCATCGTCCTCGTCGCGCAGATACCGTTCCCGCAGTCCCAGACCGAGGTTCATCAGCCAGACCGGGAGGTCGACCTGCGCCGTGCGCACCATGCGCGCGCGCGGGTCATGTACTGGGACGTCACGCGCGGCCGGCACCGCCCCGAGGGCTCGCGCCGGAAGATAGAAACGCTCGCCTGTGCAGTCCTCCCATAGGGCGATGGCCCGATCAAGCGATTCCCCGACCGCGCGCCGCTCGTAATGCTGGATCAGGGCAATGGCCAGGTTGTTCTGCCACACCGCCCGGTCGCCGGCACCCGGCGGCACCGCGTCGACGGCGCGTTGCCGAAGGGCCAGGCAGGCATCCAGGTCGTCCAGGGAGCCGCTCAGCTCGTAGCGGGTGTGGTAGGCCGTTGCCAGCGAGCTGGCGTAGAGCGGGATGTTGCTCGCGTCCGCCGCCGCAGCTTCCAGGGCGCTGCGGCAGAGATCGATGGCGCGGGCCAGCAACTCCGGGTCTCGGCCCAGCGCGTACTGGTCCAACAGGGCTCCGCCGAGGTTCGCTGCCCGACCCGGACGCCAGGGCGATGCCTCCGGCGTCATCCCGAGCGTCGCTTCAAACGCCGCCACGGCCTCGACGAGATCGTCGCGGTGGCCGTCGGCCTCATGTCGGCGCAACAGGGCGACGCCCAGGTTGGACAGGTAGGCGGCGTAATCCTGGGCCGTCGGCGGGGTCGACTCGAGGGCACGCCGATGGCAGTCGATCGCCCGCGCCAGATCGCCGGAATCACCACCCAGGATGCAGTGATCCGTCAGGGCCAGCCCGAGATTGTTCCAGACATGGGCGGCGGGTCCGGGGTGCCGCGTCGCCGCTTGTTCCAGGCAGGCGATGGCATCCGCCAAGTCCCGGGCATCACCCCGGTGCAGGTAGGACAGGCGTAGCGCCAAGCCCAGCCCGGTGAGCACTGTGGGTGCGAACTGCGGACCGGCATCCGCCAGGGCTTGGCGATGGCACACGATGGCCTCGTCGAGATTCGTCGCGTCGCCCCGTCGCTCGTAGCGGGTCAACAACACCCGCCCCAGATCGTCGGCGTCCTTTGCCCGCTCTGGGACCGACCTTCCGGGCGCGTCCGCCAACCTCCGGTGCAGATCGAGGGCGCATTCGAGATCCGCATCGCTGCCACGGAGCTCGAAGCGCGCCAGTAGGACGTAGCCAAGGTTGCGAAGGATCGCTGACCAATGCGGGACGCCCGGATCGACGGTCGCGAGGGCGGTCTGAAGCAGCGCCGCCGCTTCATCGAGATCCCCCTCATTGCCCAGCGCACTATGGCGATCCAGCAATACGGCTGCGAGATTGCATCCGTACAGGGGCAGTTCCATCGCCGCGGAGGGCAGGGCCTCCATGGCCTGCCGGTAATGGAGCACGGCGCTCTCCAAGTTGGCCGGATCGGGGCCGGCACCATCCGGTGGGCAGTGATGCCGCACGCTGTACAGATGGGCCAGACGACTGAGCCGCCGTGGGCGTTCCGGGGCATCCTGCGGGGTCGCCCGGATCGCCTCCGCGACGGCGTTGATCGCAGTTGCATAGGCGTCAACGGTGCCGTCTTGTTCGGCGTCATCGGCCAGCAATCCGGCATAGCTGTCCAGGGCATCGATGCGATCGGATGCATCGACGGGGAGGCGCGCGAGGCGCGCGCGGGCAATCGTCAGGGCCGCATCCAGATGCGCCCGGTCACCGGTTGCCTCGAACAGCGCCGACAGGGCCGTGCAGCGGATGTCCTGCAGCCAGTCATGACGGACGAGGTCGTTGCCGAGCCGGGCGACGGCCCCGTCCAGGAGATTCTGCGCGTGCTCCAGGTCGTTCATGTCCCCGGACAGCCATTGGTAGCGTGCGAGGAAGGCGTTGCCGGCGGCGCCGAGCAGGCATCCCTGCGCTTGCCCATCCACCGAGTGGAATGCGGGGTCGGCCAAGAGATCGAGATGTGCGTCGATTGCAGCCATGCCTTTGCCGGCGTCGGCCGATGCGTAGAAGTCCGCCAGGGCTTGACGCGCATGATCCAGCATAATCCGGATGGGGGCGGGGAGATTCAGCTCGATGTCCATGTGTGTTTCCGAGGCTATTCGTGGTTTCCGCGCCCACTTCTCGGCCTGCTGTTTGGGCCATGATCCGATCGGGCGCGGGAATCGATGTGAGGGGGAACCGGGGTCTGCTGCGCCGCATCCAGCCTGCAACTACGACTGGAGGTCGGACTTCAGTCCGACCCACCGCACTGCGGGGGGCGCAGGTCGGCGATGGATGCCGGGTCCGCTAGGCCGTCCAGGATGGCGCTGAGGATAGCGGCCTCCATGTGTCCAAGCGGCTCGCACAGGGCTGCTCGGTCCCGCTCGCCGGCCTGGGCTCGCTGGAGGGCAGCGGTCAGGAGCCCCAAGCCAGCCTCGGTGGTGTCATCTAGAAGCGCATCGCTCCCGCGCTTCATGCCTACGGCTGGCTGAATCCGCCGGCTTGCGCCGACCCTCCCTGCATGTTACCCTCCCGCTTCTTTTTCACGCACTTTGCGTTGTCGAATTTTAAAACAGAGCAAGGGTTTTCGTCATGTCTCGGGTATGTCAGGTCACCGGTAAGCGGCCCATGAGCGGCCACAACGTTTCGCACGCCAACAACAAGACCAAGCGCCGTTTCCTGCCCAATCTGCACTACCACAGATATTGGGTCGAGAGCGAGCAGCGTTGGGTCCGGCTGCGTTTGACCAGCAGCGGGATGCGGGTCATCGATAAGTGCGGCATCGATGCCGTTTTGGGCGACATGCGCGCCCGCGGTGAACAGGTTTAAGGGGTAAAGTCCATGGCTAAGGCAGCGCGTGAAAAAATCCGCCTGAATTCCAGCGCCGGTACCGGTCATTTCTATACGACCACCAAGAATAAGCGTAACCAGCCCGGCAAGATGGAGATCAAGAAATTCGATCCCGTCGTGCGGCAGCATGTCATGTATAAGGAAGGCAAGATCAAGTAAGCCTTCCGCGCGGCGCCTTGTCGCGCGAGCATGAACCCGCTGTCAAAGGTTGCGGCTGGCCGCGCGTCAAGCGCGCTGTTGAGTCGTTACCTATTTCCCTAAGACCTGCTCGACGATTGCCTGAATCGAGGGATTCTCCATCAGTCGCCGGAAGCGCGGGTCGGTGCGCAGCTTTTCCACGTCGCCGGCCGTGATCAGTCGCATGAATTCCGGGTCAGTGAGGGCGGCTGTCACCTCAGCGTCACCCTGCAAGCGGGAAATCGCATCCATGGTTTGGGGGTTGCCCAGCAGTTGCTGCTGGACGGCCGCGAACGCGCTGTCCTGGTTGCCGGTATCCGTGGCGGCCGCCGCGGGTGTTCCCGACCCACCCGGACGGATCGCCAGTACGTCGGATTCGCGCACCTGAATCTCACCCAGGCTGGCGCTGCGCACCCGGTAGACGCCATCCCCGACCGCGATGACTTCCCCGCCGATGACGCTGCCGTCGCGCAGTTCAATACGGCTCTCGCCCGCACGTAGCGGGCCCAGGCCGATGCAAAGACCCAGCAGTGACGCGATCAGCCAGGGTAGACGAACCCGGCGTCGCAAACCGATGGTGGAGACGCAAGCCGCTGGTTGGCTCGACATGGTTGGCCTCGGATGATGTTTGAGGTGATGCCGCGCCGGGTCGCTCGTGGGCGGCGGCGCTTCATTATGGCAGCGAATCGCCAACCCCGTCGCGTGCGCGTTCTGCATAGTGTGCCATTCTTAGCAGATCGCTGATAGCTGACAGCGCCTTCAGGTTCAATACCCGTGCAACATCAAAACCGCGATCAGTTTCTCGCCGAAGTTGAACGGATTGTCGCGGACGCCTGCGGCAACCCGGTGCCGGAGGCGTCAGGCGCGTTGTTTCGCCAGCGCTTCGATGGAATGCTGGATCACTTTCTGCTGGAATCCCAGCCGATTACCGGGGTCAAGGCGACGATCCTTCTGGCCGACATCCGCGGTTTCACGGCGATGACGGAGCGTCTGCCCACGCGCATCGTCATCGATCTGCTGAATCGTTATTTCTCGGAGATGGGGCGGGTCATCAAACGCCACCGGGGCGTGATCGATAAGTTCATGGGGGACTCGGTCATGGCCCTGTTCGGCGCGCCGGAACGCCAGCCGGATGACCTGTTGCGCGCCCTGGCCTGCGCCGTGGAGATGCAGCAGGCCATGGCGAGGATCAACCAGGAGTCCGCGACGCGCGGCGAGCCCAGCCTCTTCGTCGGCATTGCCGTGAACACGGGGGAGGTGATGGCAGGCAGCTTCGGTTCCCGTCAGCATAGCGAGTACACCGTCATCGGGGATACCGTGAACACGGTTGCGCGCATGGAAGCCTTCAGCCTGCGTGGCCAGATCCTGCTCAGCGAATCCAGTCACACCGGCGCCCGCGAACACATCGAGGTCGGCGCGATCAACGCGGTGCAGGTCAAGGGCAAGTCCGATCCGGTGATCATGTATGAACTGCGTTCGGTCAAGTATCCGCAGCGGTTGGTGGTCCCGCGGGTGGAAGTGCGGCGCTCCCCGCGGATCCGGGTCGATTTTCCGTTGGTCCTGAACCGGATGGTGGACAAGCGCATTCTCTTGGAACCCTTGGCGGGGCGCGCACTGGATCTGGGTTACAACGGCTTCTTGATCGAACTGGATCACTGCTTGGGGTGTGGCGACGAAGTCGCTGCCGACCTTGCTCCGCTGCTGCATGGTGCGCCGGTCGGTCGGATCTACGCGCGGGTCATCCGCGTGGAACGATGCGCCGACCGGTTTCAGATCAGTCTCCAGTTCACTAACCTGGACACACCGGCCCATCTACAGGTCAAGCAGTTCGTGGATAAGACGCTGTGGGGGCGATGATCGATCAGCAGATCCGCGGCAACTGTTCCCCGGCCAGCCAATCGACGATGCGGCTACCGCCGAAGCGCGTCTCCATTTGCACGAAACGGTACGGGTCCGCCACTACCTCGCCGATCCGGCTCGCCGCGGTGCCGAGCGGGTGGGCCCGCATCACGGCCAGCAGGTCCGCCGCCCGCTCGGCCGGGCAGATCGCGATCAGCTTGCCCTCATTGGCCACGTAGAGCGGGTCGAGTCCGAGTAACTCGCAGGCGGCGGACACCTCCGGGCGAATCGGGATCGCGCTTTCGCGAATGCGCATCCCGACGCCGGACTGGTGAGCCAATTCGTTCAGGGTGGTGGCGAGCCCGCCGCGGGTGGGATCGCGCAGGCAATGCAGATCCGGGACCGCTGCCACCATGGCGGCAACCAGGGTGTGCAGCGCGGCGGTATCGGAGCGGATCTCCACCTCGAATCCCAGGTTCTCACGCTTGGACAGGATAGCGACTCCGTGGTCGCCGAGACTGCCGCTGACCAGGATGGCGTCGCCCGGCCGCGCCTGGTCGCCGGAGATGGTCAGGCCTGCCGGAACGACACCGATCCCGGTCGTGGTGATGAAGACGCCATCGCCCTTACCGCGCTCCACCACTTTGGTGTCGCCGGTGACGACCGGGACCCCGGCGGCGTTGGCCGCGGCCGCCATGCTCTCCACGATCCGCACCAGATCCTTGAGCGGATACCCCTCCTCCAGGATGAACCCGGCGGCCAGATAGAGCGGCCGGGCCCCGGCCATAGCGACATCGTTGATGGTGCCGTGGACGGACAGGCAGCCGATGTCGCCGCCGGGGAAGAACAGCGGCGCGACCACATGGCCGTCGGTGCTGATCACCAGCCGCCCAGGCGGCGGACTGAACAACGCCTGGTCATTGCCCTGACGCAGCAGGTCATTGTCGAGGTGGACTTGGAAGACCTCGGCGATGAGCTGGGCCATCGCCCGCCCGCCGGCACCGTGACTCATGTCGACCGTGCCGTGCTTGAGGTCCAATCGAATGGGAAAGCGGCGATCGGCATTCATCTTAAGATACCCGCGGCGCGCGGAAGCGCCCGTAGCTCCAGTAAGCGGCGCAGGCGCCTTCGGAGGACACCATACAGGAGCCCATGGGGTTGTCCGGCGTGCAGACGGTGCCGAAGAGCTTGCAGTCGGTGGGCTCCTTGACCCCGCGCAGGATCGCCGGGCACTCGCAGCCCTTGACCTCCCGCACCGGACCCACGTCGACCGCAAAGCGCTGCTCCGCATCCAGGTCCGCGTAGGCGTCGGCCAGCCGCAGCGCACTGTTCGGCAGGAAGCCCAGGCCGCGCCACTCGAAGGTGTCGCGGGTGGTGAAGACCTCGGCCATCAGCGCCTGAGCCTTGCGATTGCCGTCCGCGGTCACGGCGCGGGTATATTGATTCTCGACCGCGCAACGGCCGTCATTGATCTGGCGGATCAGCAGCAGCGCCGACTGCATCACGTCCAGGGGTTCGAAGCCGGCGATCACCAAGGGCTTGCCGAATTCCGTGGGGACGAACGCGTAGGGCTGGCTGCCAATGACGGTACTGACATGGGAGGGACCCAGGATGCCGTCGAGTTGGACGCCGTCCGGACCCGCGGTCGCCAGGATGGTGCGCAGGGCGGGCGGCGTCAGGACGTGGTTGCAGAAGATCGAAAAATTGGCGAGGCCCTCGGCGCGGGCGGTCTTGGCCGCGACCGCGGTGGGCGGGGTGGTGGTCTCGAACCCGATGGCGAAGAAGACCACCTGGCGCGCCGGATCGGCGCGGGCGATGCGCAGGGCGTCCTGGGTGGAATAGACCATGCGGATGTCGGCTCCGGCCGCCTTGGCCTTGAGCAGGCTCTGCCGCTCGCTGGCCGGAACGCGCATCAGGTCGGCATAGGTGCACAGGGTGACCCGATGCTGGGCCGCCAGCGCGATGGCGTGGTCGATGCGCGCCATCGGCAGGACGCAGACCGGGCAGCCCGGGCCATGGATGAAACGCACATTCGGCGGCATCAGGTCCTGCACGCCATAACGGAAAATGGCATGGGTGTGGCCGCCGCAGAACTCCATGAGACGGTATTCCCGGCCGCGGCCGGCCGCGGCATCAATGGCCTCGGCCAGGCCCCGTGCCAGGTGCTCGTCGCGGAATTCGTCAACGTATTTCATAGGGTTAGACTGGATGGGGCGGCGGTCGGCGCTTCCTGCAGGTCGTTGAGCACCCCCATCTCACGCATCAGGTCCAGGGTTTGCCTGGCCTCTTCCTCGCTGATACGGTTGAGCGCGTAGCCGACATGGATCAGCACATAGTCACCGACCGCGGCGCCTTCGATCAGCGCGAGTGAGCAATTTTTGCTCACCGCGCCCAGGGCGACCGTGGCTGTCTCACCGCTCGGATCGATGGCGGTGATGCGGGCTGGGATGGCGAGACACATAACGGCGATACCTCGGTCGATATTCAGGATTTTTGGTTGGACCCGGCGTTGCGGGCATCGTCCGCGTGCGGGAGTGAACAGTCGCTGCCGGGGAGGTTCAAGGCGTAGTCGACGCAGGGGTCCACCGCGGCGATGAAGAGCCGCACCAGGGGTGCGATGCGATCGGCGCCGTGCTGCCGCAGGAGCTGCTGGAGTCCGGCCGCCACGACCCCGCGGGGATGAAAATTCCATTCGGTCGGCGCCAGGATGGCGTAGGCGGCGATGCGTCCCTCGTGAATGTGCACGCGATGGACAAGCAGGCCGCGTGCCGCCTGGACCTGGGATAGGCCCAGGCCGGCGGACAATGCGGCAGGTGTGGGCGACACGCCCGGTCCTGGGGTGTCGTTCAGGAGGTGCGCGACCTCGGTGAGTTGAGCGGCGAGCCGCGGCAGCAGACCATTGCCGCAGTCGGTGGCCAGGTTGCGCACCAGCGGCTGATCCTGCTGTCGGGTCAAGGGGCTGGTTTCCCGCGGCTGCGCCGCCCAGACGGGGCGGGCGACGAAGTCATCGGTGGTCGCCGCGTCATCTCCCAGGTGCCGGTCCAGGTCCGTCGCGCTCAGGTCGGGCAGGGCGCTGACCGCGCATCGCCCGTATCCGGCCTGACCGGCGGCGATGATCTGCCGCACCAGCCGGGCCGCAACCGTGTCGGTGTCCGCGGCCCAGACCGCCAAGGTGTCCAGCCGGTCGACTTGCGTAAGCCAAGCGGCGGGTCGGACGCCGAAGAGACGTTCGGCGCACAGGGCGGCCAGGTTCTCCCGGGCCAGCGCGGCGGCCGGCTGATCGGAGTCGGCGACGCTCGCGCCCGGCGCCAACACAGCGGATCCGGCGGTGAGCGCAGTCCGCCGCGCGATCGTCAACCGCATCGCTTGGGTCATGGCGGCGGCGTCCGGGGCAACGACCAGAAACTTGGGCCAGTCCAGCAGGATGCGCCAGAGGTGTTCGCGCAGCGTCTCCGTATCCACAAGGTGTCGTCGCAGCTCGACGACCCGGTAATCGGGGGTCAGCCCGAGCGCCTGCTCAATGGCCGCGGCGGCGGCGGCCGACTGGGCGGTGCCGCAGATGTTGAACAGCACCGGCAGCAGCCGGACGGTGTCGGCAACGTCCCGGCCGACGAAAACCTTCGCCGCCCGGACCGGTCGGGTCGAGGTGATGGTCACCGCCGCTGGGTCGAGCGTGATGTGGAGCTTACCGGCCGGGTCTGTCATCGGGGCATCATTCGGAAGTGGCGGCAGGGTTGAGGCGGTGCGTGCGGACCGCGCGAGCGGCGGCTGGAATTCACGTGAGTGTACCGCAACCCCCGGCTAGAATACCCGTCCGTCAACCCGGCGATCGTGCCGAACGCCTGCCATCCGAGTGCAACCCCATGCTCACCAAGGAACAAGTGGACCGCCTGCGCGATCCCATCGACTTCGTAGCCGAGGTCGCCGGCCGGACGCTGCGCTTCGAGAGCACTTGGGGGCTCTTTTCCCCGCGGGAGATCGACGAGGGAACCCGTCTGTTGCTCCAACAGATCGAGGTCGACCCGGCAGCCGATTGTCTGGACCTGGGGTGCGGCTACGGTGCCGTCGGTGTCGCCCTCGCTGTCCTGGCGCCTCAGGGACAAACACTGATGGTCGACAAGGACTTCGTTGCCGTGGACTTCGCCGGGCGCAACGCTCGCCGCAATCGGCTCAACAACGCCCGCGCCCTGCTCAGTAACGGCTTTGATCAGGTGCCTGCCGACCTGCGTTTCGACCGGATCGCAAGCAACATCCCCGCCAAGGTCGGGAAGGAACTCCTGGCCATTCTGCTGCACGACGCGTATGCCCGGTTGAGGCCAGGCGGTCGACTCTATGTTGTCACAATCAACGGTTTGCGCGAGTTCATGAAGCGCAATCTCAAGGAGGTGTTCGGCAATTACGACAAGCTCAAGCAGGGCGCCCATTACACCGTGGGGATGGCGCAGCGGGGAGGCTCGCAGCGCGGTTGATGGTGGATGCGCTGCGCTTATCCACCCTACAAAACTCCACTTGTTCTTGGCCGCATCAGGCAGGCAATCGTGCGCTACCGTACCGACACCACCTTGTCTTGCGGGTACACCGTGATGGTGTCCTTCGACCGTGGCGCGTCTCCTGACCAGGCATCGGCAGAACGGAGCGAAGTCGGCTTAGCGTACCATTTTTCCGAATGCTGCGATGACCGTATGAACAACCCACCCTGCGCCCCGGAGGTTAACGCAGGGATTGGTGTTCCCGTGCGTTTTCCGCGCGCCCTGATCGCTCAGGGTACCCTGGCGCTGGGTCTGTTCATCCTTATCGCGCTGCTGCCGTCGACGCTGCCCATCGCCCCGCACCAGGCTCGTCAAAGAGCGTCACTTCATCCGCGTCAACCGCCACTTCGAGACGCTGTTCGGCTATGCCCATGGCGAATGCCGTCAAGTTCTCCGAACACGGGTGTATCACGCTGCGGGTTCAACTGGGTGTCCGCTCACGGCCGGCCGGAACCCGCATCGAGGCCCACCCGCACCTCGACCGCATGGTCCCGGCGGTCGTCCACCAACGCAATGCTCAGGTCATCACGCGCCAGGCCGTCGACGGTCACTCCCGGCTCGCCCTGACCGGCGGGAAGCTGAGTCACGACAATGTGGTAGAGCGTCTCACGGTAGCGGTAGTGCACGGTGAATCCAGGCCAATCCGCGGGGATGCAGGGCGTCAGATGCAGCGTGTCGAGGTCCAGACGCAGCCCCAGGATCGATTCGAGGATCAAACGGTACATCCAGCCCGCCGAGCCGGTGTACCAGGTCCAGCCGCCGCGGCCGCCATGGGGTGAAACCGCATAGACATCGGCCGCGACCACATAGGGCTCCACCTTGTAGGTCGCAATAGCGTCGGGTGATTGTCCATGATTGATCGGATTGATCATCGAGAACAACTCCCAGGTCCGTGCACGGTCGCCCAGGGCCGCGAAGGCCATGGCGGCCCAGATTGCCGCATGGGTGTATTGCCCGCCATTCTCCCGCACGCCGGGGACATAGCCTTTGATATAGCCCGGATCCAACGCGGAGGTGTCGAAGGGCGGGTCCAGCAATTGGATCAGACCCAGGTCGCGACGCACCAGGTGCGCATCCAAGGCGTCCATGCCCAGCCGGGCGCGCTGCGGATCGCCGGCCCCCGAGAGCACCGACCAGCTTTGCGCAACGGAGTCGATGCGGCATTCCGGATTGACCGCGGACCCCAACGGCAGACCGTCATCGAAGTAGGCGCGCCGATACCAGCCGCCGTCCCAACCGTGCTGATCGAGATTGTCGCGCACCTGCGCCGCCGCGCCGCGGCACTGTTCGACAAAGGCGACGTCACCCTGTTGGCTTGCGATCACGCTGAAGCGCATCAGGACCTCATAGAGGAAGAAGCCCAACCAGATGCTCTCGCCCCGGCCCTGAATGCCGACCAGGTTCATGCCGTCGTTCCAGTCGCCCGAGCCCATCAGCGGCAGGCCGTGCTCGCCGCAGCGCAGGCCGTGGAGGATGGCGCGTACGCAGTGCTGGTAGAGACTCACGGTTTCGTCCGAGCGGCCCGGCAGATCGTAGTAGGAGTCGTCTCCCGCATTGACATAACGTCCTTGCAGGAAGGCAATCGGTTCATTCAGCACGGCGGTATCGCCGGTGCTCTGGACATAGCGACAGGTCGCCAACGGCAGCCACAGGTAATCGTCCGAACAGCGGGTGCGCACCCCGCGGCCGGTCGGTGGATGCCACCAGTGCTGCACATCGCCTTCGGGGAACTGGCGGCTCGCGCAGAGCAGCAGTTGTTCGCGCAATAGGCCTGGTTCAGCATGGATCAGCGCCATCACGTCCTGGAGCTGGTCGCGGAAACCGAAGGCTCCACCCGACTGATAGAAGCCGCTGCGCGCCCATAGGCGGCAGGCCAGCGTTTGGTAGAGGAGCCAGCCATTGGCCAGGGTGTTGAGTGCCGGGTCGGGGGTTTCGATCTGCACGGCGGATAGCCGGTGCTGCCATTGCTGCTGTACGGCCGCCAGCACGTCGCGCGCGGCCGTCGCGCCGCGGCGGCTATTGACCGTGTTGTCGGGGTCATCCGCGCCGCGGCGATCGGCCACGCCGAGCCGGAACACGAGCTCGTGCGTCTGCCCGTTGTCCAGTTCGAAACTCACCTGGAGTGCGGCACAGGGGTCCAGGGCCGCACCAACCTTGCCTGACAGGGCCGTGCGGGTCAGCGCGGCCGGACTGTGCAGTGACCCGTTGCGCCCGATGAACTCGGTGCGGTCGCCGGTCAGCGTCCGGGTCGCGTCGTCCACATCGAAAAAGCCGATCCGGTGGGCAAATTCGGTGTTGTATGGGTTGCGCGCGAACAGTGCACCACTGACGGGGTCGATCTCAGTCACGATATAGGGCGTGGTTTTGGGCCGCAGGTCGCCCAGCACCCATTCCACATAGCCGGTCGCGGAGAGCCGCCGCGTCTTGCCCGAGCGATTGCGCACCTTCAAGACCGTGAACTTGATGGGTGCGTCCGGCGCCACGTAGACCCATAATTCCGACTCGATGCCCTCCTCGGTATGCTCGAAGCAGCTATAACCGAAGCCGTGTCGGGTGGTGTAGGGCGTGGTCCCGCGGCGGGGCAGCGGCGTGGGTGACCAGAACGCGCCGCTGTCTTCATCGCGCAGGTAAAAGGCTTCGCCGCTGCCGTCGCTCACCGGGTCATTGTGCCAGGGCGTGAGACGGAATTCGTGGGCGTTATCGCTCCAGGTATAGGCCGCGCCGCTCTCCGAGACGATGGTCCCAAAGTGCGGGTTCGCCAGAACATTCACCCAGGGCGCGGGGGTCTCCTGAGTGGGTTTGGTGATGACGATGTATTCACGGCCGTCGGGAGCAAAGCCGCCCAATCCGTTATCGAACAGGAGGGCCGGCCGGGCGCCGCTCGCCACGGCGGTCGCCGGTCGTGCGTCGCGCTGCTCAGGGGTGTCCCGCACCGAGAAATCACGGTCGATCGGCCGCAGGCGCGGCAGACGTTTTTGCACGAGGGCGCGCCGATTGAGCTGTTCCGCGAGGGTCCCGCGGCTGTCGCTGAGGATGGCGCGTGCCACCGTTTGGAACAGGATACGGTCTTCGTTGGAGATCTGATCCGCCGGTCGAATAAAGATACCGCCGGGTCGATCAAGCACATGGGCCCCGACGCCCGCGGCAATCAGGCCCAGGATTTGTTCGTGGAGTTGCTGCCGGTAACCGGCGCGATCCTCGTTCCAGATCATGAGATCCACGGTCAGCCCCTTCAGGCGCCAATACGCATGCGCCTGGACCAACTGATGCACGAGTTCGATGTTTTCCGGGTCGGTGATCTGCAACAGCACCAGCGGGACATCACCGGAGACCGCGTGGCTCCACAGTCCGGATTGCCCGCGGCGGTTCTGCATCAACACGCTCGCCTCGGCGCGCAGCGCATCGTTGGCGTAGAGAATGGAGCTGGCCAGGTGACAATAGAGTTGGGCGTCGGCCGCTGTGGCATTGAGTTGGCGCAGGACCACCTGGCTGTGGGTCCAGGCCAGGTCGAAACAGCGGTCCGCCAGCCGTTGATCCTGGTACTTCGCGATCAACTGCAAGGCGCTGTCGCGGGTGTCGCCGATGCCGCAGACCAGATCGAGTGTGGCCACTTGATCGGGTTCGAGAGTCAGGCAATAGCGGATGGCGACGATCGGATCCAGCACGGAACCCGCGCTGCCGCCAAGCGGCCCCTTGGTACTCAGCGCCTGGGGTGCCGCGACCGTGTGGCCGCGGCCGACGAAGCGCAGTCGGTCCGTTTCGAAGGACGGGGGTGCGCACTGCGCTCCGCGCACCACCATCAGGTGAAACATCCAGGGCGACTGCTCGTCATGAGAACGCGGTCGGCGGTTGCAGAGGATCGCCGGCAGCGGGCTCATGACTTCGGTTTGCACGAACAGATTGCTGAAGGCCGGGTGCAGCGCGTCCGCCGCGGCCGGGGCGAGCACGACCTCGGCGTAACTGGTGACCTCGATGACGCGGCGCGTGCGCGAGCGGTTGGTGATGCGCACCCGGCGCAGTTCGATGTCGTCCTCGGGCGAGAGGACGATCTCGGTATAGGATTCGATCTCCAGATCGCGGCGGCGAAATTCCGCGCGGCCTTCCGAGAAGATCGCCTCGAATTGATCCGGCTGCTTGAGTGTCGGCTGATAGGTCGTCGACCAGAAGGTGCCGCGTGCCAGATCGCGGATGTAGCAGAAACTCCCCCAGTGGTCGCGCGTACTGTCCTCGCGCCAGCGGGTGACCGCCAGGTCCTGCCAGCGACTATAGCCGCCGCCGGCGTTGGTGAGCATCACATGGTAGCGGCCGTTCGAGAGCAACTGGACCTGGGGCAAGCGGGTGTTGGGACTGGCAAAGACGCGCACCGGTGCCGCTTGCGCGCCGCCGGCAGCGCCGAGGTCCGTGACATCATCGCCGGTTTCGGAACGGAAGGTGGGGGTCTGGGGAATGCGCTCCTGGAGCAACAGCACCGTGGCCTGGAACAAGGGCGCCGCGGTGAAGCGCCGCTGCATCGGACGGTTGAGCAGCAGATAGGCCAGCGACAGGAAGGTCATCCCCTGATGGTGCGCCATAAATGACCGCACCAGGGCGCGTGTCTGCCCGCGGGGCAGCCGGGAGGGGGTGAAGTCGACCGCCTCGTAAAGGCCGAACTTGCCGGCGAACCCGCTGGCCGCCAGGCGCTGCAGATTCACGCACGCCGCCTCGGGGGCCACCATCAGCGCGAGCGCGCTGGCATAGGGTGCAATGACCAGATCCTCGGCCAGTCCGCGCTTGAGTCCCAGTCCCGGCACCCCGAAGGCGCGGTACTGGTAGTTGAAATGGGCGTCGACGGCGTTGTAGCCGGATTCGGACACGCCCCAGGGCACGTTGCGCGCGCTCCCATAGGCGATTTGTCCGGCAACAGCCGCGCGATAGGTCTGGTCGAGGATGGTGTTGTCGTACGTCGGCATCACCAGCAGCGGCATCAGGTACTCGAACATCGAACCGCTCCACGACAGGAGCGTCGGCTCGCCGACCGCGCTGGTCAGCAGGCGTCCCAAGGCAAACCAGGATTCCTGCGGCAGTTGACCTTGGGCGATGGCGACGAAACTGCCCAGGCGTGCCTCCGACGCGAGCAGGTCGTAGTAACTCCCATCCAGCCGCCGTTCGATCACGTTGTAGCCGATCGCCAGCAGATGACGGCCCTCGTCGTACAGGAAGTCGTAGTCCATGCGGGCCAGTTCCCCGGCTTGCAGCGTCAGGAGTTCGAGCGCGCTGATCCGCTTGCGGGCGCGGCGGCAGCCTTCCTGAAGCAGCGGGAGCGCCGCATCCCCGTGTGCCGAGAGCGGGGCCGGTGCGCCGCCCTGAGGAGTGGCGCCAGCGATGCTCGCGGCCAACGCGCGCAGGGTTGGGATCGCATTGAACGGCGGTGCGTCGGGAACGTCGGTCGGCACGCTCGGCAGGCCGAGCCAGGGTGCCAGATACAGCAACTCATCCAGCATGGCGCGGCAGTGTCCGGCCAGCGCCTGCCCCCAGTCGGTGGCGGCGTTGCCATCCAATCCGCCGGATACCGCGGCCTCGGCCATGATCGCCAAGGTCTCCAGACATCGGTATGCCGTCGTCAGTGTCGTCGGCGGCGCCAGCGCACAGGCGTCCAGGGATTGCCGAAACTGCACCAGCGGGGCGGGCAGGGCATCCGGCAGCGCCTCGCACAGGCAGTGGAAACTGTCCCTGATGCCGTCCAGCCACCGCACGCTGAGGATCGGGTCATCGGCCAACGCGAGCAGACCAGGCTGCAAGGTCAGCAGATGGCCGGCGAGGTTGCCGCTGTCCACCGACGAGATGTAGAGCGGGGCGAGCGGTTGCAGCGACTGGGTGTCGTACCAGTTGTAGAAGTGGCCGCGGTAGCGTGTCAGGTCCGCCATGGTGCCCAGCGCGTTGCCGGTGCGCTCGATGAGTCTGCCGGCGGGAAGGTAGCCGAAGTCGTAGGCGGCCAGGTTCGCCAGTAACGACAGGCCCATATTGGTCGGTGAGGTGCGATGCGCCACCGTGACCACCGGGTGTTCCTGGAAGTTATCCGGCGGCAGCCAATGATCCGCCGGGCCGACGAAGGTCTCAAAGAAAGACCAGGTCTGGCGGCTCAGGGTCTGCAGGAAGCGGGTTTGGTCTGCACTCAACTGGGCGGGACGGCGCCGCAGGGGGCGGCTGATCCACCAGGCGACCGCCGGCGAGGCGAACCAGAGCAGTAAGAGCGGTCCGGCAGCGGTGAGCGCGGCCGGATTGACGGCCGCCACGCCCAGCGCCGTGACCACGGCCAGTAGGGGGGCCACCCACATCTGGCGGTAGAAACCAACGAAACCCCGCCGGTGATGCGTGTCGCCCGAGGCGGTCCACTCCAGCAGTCGGCGGTGACTGACCTGCATCCGCCACAGCGAGCGGACCATGGCATCCAGACCAACGAACGCCTCATAAGGGAGGCAGGCGATGGTGAAGAGCGCCTGTGTCAACTGCCCGCCGGCCGAGTGCAGCGCGGCGGCCAGGTGTTGGCGCCACCGCACATCTCCCGCTTTCTGCAGCCCGTTCAGTATCGATGTCAGCAACGCTGGAATCAGTGCAATGCCGAGCACTGCGAGGGTCCATAACCAGGCCGGAGACACCAGGGCCCAGCCCAGCACGAACAGCAGCGTGACCGCCGCGGGCACCAGACTGCGCCGCAGGTTGTCAAAGAGTTTCCAGTGCGACAGTTTCGACAGCGGATTCTTGCGTTGGACGCCGTGGAGACCGGGGACCCGCGGCAACAGCCAGCCCGCAATTTGCCAGTCCCCGCGCATCCAGCGGTAGCGCCGACTCAGGTCCGCGCTATAGCAGGCGGGATGCTCCTCGTATAATTGCACGTCGGTGAGCAGGCCCGAGCGCGCGTAGCAGCCTTCCAGGAGGTCGTGGCTGAGGATTCGGTTCTCCGGCAGGCGCCCGGCCAGCGCCTGTTCAAAGGCCGCAACATCATAAATGCCTTTCCCGATGAACGAGCCTTCCTGAAACCAATCCTGATAGACGTCCGAGACGACTTGTGTGTAGGGGTCGATGCCGGCATCGCTCGCATAGAGCCGGGCGTAGCGGGATCGGTTGGCGCCGGGCAGACTCGCTGCCACGCGGGGTTGCAGGATACCGTAGCCTTCGACGATGCGTTGGCGGTCCGCATCCCAGCGCGGGCGATTGAGCGGGTGCGTCATGGCGCCAACCAGTTCCAGCGCCGCGTCACGCGGGAGTTCGGTATCGGTGTCCAGCGTGATGACATAGCGGACGTTGGCGAGGATGGCGGTGTCGCCGACCACGCGCGCAAACGGGCTGATCGCGCCATCCGGGAGGTGATCAGGGGTGCTGCCGCGCAGCAACGAATTGAGATCGGACAGCTTGCCGCGTTTGCGTTCGTAACCCATCCAGACCCGCTCTTGCGGATTCCAGCACCGCGGGCGGTGGAACAGGAAGAAGGTGTCGCCGCTCACCCGCGGGTATTTTTCATTGAGCGCCGTGATCCGTTCAGCGGCCAATTGCACCAGACCGGCGTCCTGCGGCAGCGTCTGCGCCGGCGCATCCCGCAGATCGGTCAGCAGACCAAAGTGCAGGCTGTCGTCCCGATTGGCCAGGAAGCGAACCTCCAGTGCCTCCACCAGGGTCTCGATGTTCGCGTCGCCGGTCAACATGGTCGGCGTCACGACCAGGGTGCGCGCCTCCACCGGAATGCCGCGGGACAGGTCCATCCGCGGCAGCGGCTGCGGCGTCGCCAACAGGGTCGCAAACCAATTCACCAGCGCCATCGCCAACTGACTGGTGCCCAGCACCGCGGGTACACAAAGGACTGCAAGCAGCCAGCCAGGCCAGTTGTCGGCCGCTGCCTGTGCCAGCAGGCTCAGGGTAAAGAGTACTGTCAATGCCAGGATCGTGCTCAAATATACAAATAAGGGGAAGCGGCGCCCCCGCCGTTGCAGGGCATCCGCCAGACTCAGGCGCGCCTGCGCCCGCCGTTCGAGCAGTGCCAACCCGCGATCGATCAGGTAATAACCCACATGGGTCGCCCGCGTGTCACCGCCGGACTGGCCGACGCGATCCTGCGCCAGCTCAAGCGCACGGCGCGCCACCTCGGCCTCGGAGAGCCGGCTGTGCTTGGCAATGCGCTCCACCACGTGCCGGTAGCGATCACGGGTGGCAAAGTCCATCCGGCCGTAAGTACCGCCCGGGTCTTCCCGCAACGTCCATTCGACCACGCTCATGGTTTCCACGAACTCGCGCCAGTCCATGGCGCCGAGAAAGCGCAGACTGCCGATGCTGTTACTGATGGACACCTGATCCGCGGCCTGTTGCTGATTCTCCACCTGAACCAATTGCTCGATCGTCAGGCTCGCGTCGGCCAGATGCTGCTCGATCCAGGTCAGCGGCAAGGCCAGAGCGGAACTCTGGCCTTGCAGGCGGCGCGCAAACTCCGCCACAAAGGCGCTCGACATCGGCGGTTGCGATCGCGCCATATCCGCAATCAACAGGATCAGATTCTTTGGATTGCTCTCGGCCATCGCCACCATCTGATCGGCCCAGCCGTCGGCGAGGTTATGGCCGGTGCGGCTGCCGGCGATGCGGGCCGCGACACGGCGGAGATTTTCGATCAGCGCGAGCCGCAGCATGATCGGAATCGCCCACAGTTCGCCCAGCTTCAACGGGGTGACGCTCTGGTAGGCGGCGACGAAGCGACTGAGATTTTCCGGGTCGACCCGGCCGTCGCCGTGCGCGATGATCTCCAGTGCGATGTCATAGGCGCGCGGTAATCCGGCCGATGGGCCGTTGCGCAACCGCGGCAGTTCCCGGCTGTAGCCTTTGGGAAGATGCCGCCGGGCGGTGCGAATCTGTTCGTCGATCAGATAGAAATTATCGAGCAGCCATTCTCCCGCCGGGGCGATGCGGCGGTTTTGCTTCACCGCCTCCAACAACAGGGCACAGACGTCGACCAGCGTCAGCTCATTCGCGTTGAGCCGCACCAGGAGCTGATCCGGAACATGGTGCGGAGCCAGCAGGTGAGCAGCGGCGAGACCCTTGCCGTGCTGCTCCATCTGCACCGCGCTGAACAACTCCGCGCGTAACGGCTGCTCGTCGCCGACGTACGTCTTGGCCAGACCATTGCCCAGGATCCGCATGCGGACCTGCAGCAACGTTTCACGAATCGCCAGATGCCCGATGATCACTTGACCTCAATCTCGTTGTTGGCGGATACCGCGAGCAACAGGGTCGCGAACCGGTTGAGTGACGGCATGATGGAACTCCGGGTGAATCTCAGCTTGGAGAATGGTTCGCGAATAAATGGAACAAGTCCATTGAGGGAACGCGCCCTGGCGGGAGTTGAGCCGCGCTCAGGTGTGACGCCCCGCGGTCGGAGTCGTTGTTCCGGCCGCGGGCGTCGCCGCCGATGAAATAAGCGGCGACAATCCGCTCAGGCCTTGTAATGGGTCTGGAAGGTATGCACGGAATCCTTGAATGCCGACCAGAACTTGTCGGCCTCCACCTTGACCTGCTCCCAGGCCGTCTCGCTGGCTTCGCGCATCTCTTGGAGCTTCTTCTCGCCTTCCTCGCGCTTGACCCGCAACGCGCTGAGCTGCTCTTCATATTTTTCCTTGACGTCATCCTTGACCTCGTGCGCCTTCTCCTGCAACGCATCGATTTCGACGCTCCATGCATCGAGTTGAGCCTTCATGGTTGCCACGTAGTCGTCTTTGTTCGACATGGTTGTTTACTCTCGTTATTGGTAGGTGATCCGGCATGATGCCGGGGCGTCGCCGGTCTTGCCGCGGCCGTTACCAGCGCAGGAATCCCGCTGTCTCTTGATCAGACCCCGGCCGCACTTTACAGCGTGCAATGAGTGCCGTCTGTTCGCCAACACACGGATGCTGGAGCGCACTCAACAGCATGTCTGCCGGGGATCCCGCCGGCGGCATGCGGCAGAGACCACGGCACCTGCCGACCGGACCCAAGTCGTCTTTTCGTATCTTTCCGGGATAACCGATTTCTGCCGCCGTCAGGCCCCAGCCGGCGGCGATGATCAGCGCGACGGCGACAATCTCGACTGCATTCATCACTCGATCCCATCGTATGAACGCCGGTGTTTGACCCGCCATCACTGCGACTGCGCTGTCTGCCGGGGCGGTTTCCGATCTGCCGCCCCGCGCGGCACCCCAGGGTGGCGGGTCACCGCTCTCAGCCGGTCTCGAGCAAACTGCGCAGGTCGGCAATCGCGGCATTGACCCGCGAGATATAGGAGGCCATCACCAGCGAGTGATTACTCATTGGTCCGAACCCGGTGCCGTTGAGGATCAGCGGACTCCAGACGGTGTTCTGCGTATTCTGCAATTCGCGGTTGATTTGATCGAGGGACACCAAGGCATTCTTGTCCTTGAGCACGGGCTCGAAATCGAATCGCATCGCCTGCAGGGTCGCCAGCAGCGCCCAGGTATAGCCGCGTGCCTCGTAGAAGATGTCATCGATCTTGAGCCACGGTGTCTTGGTCTGCGATTCCTGTGCGACCGGCGTCGACCGACGGGCGTTGGGGTCGCCGGCCAGATCCGTATTGAGCCGCGCTTGTCCGACCGCGTAGGAGAGGCGCTGGGCGAGACTTCCCAGCCGTTTCTCGACGACCAGCAGGTAAGCCGTCAAATTGTCCGCGCGCGCGAAGAACTGGCCATCCTGTGCCTTGGCGTCGATGAGTCGGTCGAAATAGTGATGAAGGGCAGCGATGCCCTGACGATACTCCGACTCGGTTGACGGCAGGATCCAAGAATTCGCGTTGTAATTGAACTGCGGCTGCGCGGTTTCCAGGTCGACATCTTCAACCGACTGAGATTGGGCGCGGCTGAAGTCGTTGCGCAGGGCGAGCGTCAAATCCCGCAGTTCGGTCAAGACACCAAATTCCCAACTCGGGACATTATCCAGATAGACGCCCGGCGGACCGATGTCGTTGGACAGATAGCCCCCGGGCTTATCGAGCAAGGTCTCGGCGATACCAATGGTGGCGGCGGTGGTGGCAGTACCCGTTACCAGCTTACTGGAGTCGTTATTGACCAATGCCAGACGCTCCGCACTCACATCAAGCGTGCTCGGCGTTTGCGACCAGATGATGCCGAAGACGAACATGATCACCGTCGCGGTGATCAGAAACAGCCCGGCGGTCCACCAAAATCCTTTTTCTTGCCAGATTCGTGGGTTGTAATAGTTGGCGACATGGCCCACTTTGGACTTGAATGTCGGCTTTTTCGGGAATGCGAGATCATTCATCATGTTCTCCTGTAATCCCTCCCGGAGGAGGGAACGGAAGTCCCCACGGACGCGGGTCACACGCTGGTTTTCGGCACCAGCAGCAGGAGCACGCCGGCCGCCAATGCCACCACGCCGGCCCATACCGGGATATTCACTGTTTGCCGGTCTTGGACCGTCAGTTCGATCGGGCCGATCTGTGCCTGCTGCGTTTCTTTGGTATAGCTGAAACTGCCATAGGCAAGACCCATACCGCCGGCGATGATCAGGGCGACGGCAACGATTTTTAAAGCATTCATCTGAAAGGGGCCTCCGGGTTGAAATCGACGTAATTGAACCGTTATCCGACGCGCAGGTTGCCCAGCGAACCAAGCACCCCGAAGGCGGCCAGCAGCCACAGGACCACAGCGATGACGACGACCACATTCAGGATCGTCTTGATCTTTCCATCCATCGGTACATAGTTATTGATCAGCCATAGGCCGACGCCAACGACCACCAGGGTGATAATCAAAGAAATCAATGGCATTTGTATTCTCCAGTCCACTTTCATTTTCCGCATTGATTCGCGGGGATATGCTGTCGCGGAATCGTGCGGGCCGGCGCTCGGAGTAGCGAGCGATAATGGGGAATCTACGCTCGGCTGCCCCTGCGGGTCTGTACGCCATCGCACCTAGAGCAGCATTCGATCTTTCGGCTAACCTGCCGCCTGAACGTGGAAAGCCGCTTCCGGCGCACCCACCTGCGCGGTGACGCGGCACCCTGTTTCCCGCACCCTGTTTCCCGTACCCTGTTTCCCACAGGACGCGGTCAGGCCAAGCGTCGATGCAGGTTCAACGGCCACAACCTCAGTCACAGGCACCCTCCATGACCAATCCACCGTCCGCGGGTCCAGCCAACCGGCTCGCCGGGGCCACCAGTCCTTATCTTCGGCAGCACGCCGGCAACCCGGTCGACTGGTGGCCCTGGTGTCCGGAGGCCCTGGCGTTGGCGCGGGAGCAGCACCGGCCAATCTTATTGTCCATCGGCTACTCGGCCTGTCATTGGTGTCATGTCATGGCCCACGAGTCCTTCGAGGACCAGGCCACCGCGCGGTTGATGAACCGCCTGTTCGTCAACATCAAGGTCGATCGCGAGGAGCGGCCGGACCTGGACCGGGTCTACCAGACCGCGCATCAATTGATGGCCCGGCGCTCCGGCGGCTGGCCGTTGACGGTCTTCCTGACCCCGGATACCCACCTGCCGATCTTTGCCGGGACCTATTTCCCGCGCGAGCCGCGGCACGGCCTGCCCGCGTTCAGTCAGCTCCTGAACGGGGTGGCGCGCGCCTGGCGCGAGCAACCAGCGGCGATCAGTGCCCAGGCCGCGGAATTGACGGAGGCCCTCGGCCGGCTGGAACCCGCGGCTGACACGGAGCTGCCGGGGGCGGAGGTGCTGGACGCCGCACTGACGCAGCTCGCGGGCAGCTTCGATGAGCAAGACGGCGGGTTCGGCCGCGCGCCGAAGTTTCCTCACGCCACCAATCTGGAGTTTCTGCTGCAGCATCACGCCCGCACCAGCGCCGCGGGTACGCCTGACGGGCGCTCGTTGCGGATGGCCGTCTTCACCCTGGAGCGCATGATTCGCGGCGGGATCAACGACCCGCTCGGAGGGGGTTTCTGCCGCTACTCGGTCGATGACCGCTGGGAGATCCCGCACTTCGAGAAGATGCTCTACGACAACGGCCCGCTGCTCGCCCTGTGCTGCGATGCCTACGCCGGCACCGGTGAGCGCCTGTTCCGCGCGGCGGCCGAGGCCACGGCGAACTGGCTGATGCGCGAGATGCAGTCACCGCAGGGCGGCTATTACTCCAGCCTGGACGCGGACAGCGAGGGTCAGGAGGGGCGTTTCTATGTCTGGGATCGGGAGCAGGTGAGGGCCTTGCTCCCCCCGGCCGAGTATGAACCCTTCGCGATCGTCTACGGACTCGATCAACCGGCCAACTTCGAAGGCCAGTGGCATCTGCACGGGTATCAGACGCCGGTCGAGGCAGCGCGGCGGCTGGGGCTGCCGCCGGCCCAGGTCGCGGCCCTGCTCGCCAGTGCCCGCGCTACGCTCGTTACCGAGCGCGAGCGGCGGGTCCGCCCCGACCGCGACGAGAAGGTGCTGACCGCCTGGAATGCGCTCACCATCAAGGCGATGGCCCGCGCCGGGCGGGTGCTGGATCGGCCGGACTATCTGGAGTCCGCGCAGGCGGCCCTGGGCTTCATCCGCCGCACGCTGTGGCGCAACGGACGGCTGCTCGCGACCTATAAGGATGGCACCGCCCACCTGAACGCCTATCTGGATGATTATGCGAACCTGCTGGATGCCTTGCTGGAATTGCTCCAGACCCGGTGGTCCAGAGCCGATCTTGATTTCGCGGTGGACTTGGCTGAGGTCCTGCTCGACCAGTTTCACGATGCGCAGGCCGGCGGTTTCTGGTTCACCGGCGGCGACCACGAGCCGCTGATTCACCGGCCCAAACCCCTGGGAGACGAGTCACTGCCCTCCGGCAACGGCATTGCTGCTCACGCCTTGCAACGACTGGGGCACCTGCTCGGCGAACCGCGTTATCTGGACGCCGCAACCGGTACCCTCAAACTGGCGGCCGCGGCGATCCGTGGTCTGCCCTATGCTCATGCCACCTTATTGTTGGCGTTGGACGAGTCGCTCGACCCACCCGAGTTGCTGGTCATCCGTGCCGAATCCGACCTGCTGGATGACTGGCTGACTGCCGCGCGGCAGGGGTATCAGCCGCGGCGGATGGTGCTTGCCATCCCGAATACCGAGACCAACCTGCCGGGTGCCCTGGCCAGCCTGGTGCCGGGCGCCGGACCCCGCGCCTATCGCTGTCGCGGCACCCACTGCGAGCTGCCGCTGACGGATCGCGCGGCACTGTCCGGCGACTAGGTCGGCGCGCGGTCCGACCGTCCCGGGCAGCGCTTCGCCTGGTCGGCGTTCAGCAGCTGTGACAATAGTAGTCAGGCAATCCGGCAATGCGGCAGGCCTGGCGGCAGCCGCCGTTGGGGAACAGGGCATCCAGGTGTTTGCGGGTGCAGGGAACGTGCTCCGAAATCTCGGTGCCGATGCTCTTGATCACCACGCGCGGTGACGCCGGCATCTCGTGCGCCGCGTAGTAATCACGCAGGAACTCGATGACGCGCCAGTGACACTCGGTGAGTGTCACTCCCTCCTCGGCGGCAAATGCCAGTGCCAGGTCGCGATCCCAGACCTCGAAGCGGGCCAGGTAACCTTTCTTGTTCAGGTGGTGTCCGGCGGTTTGCAGGTTGAGCATGGGTCAGTCCTCCGCCCTTGAGTGGGCTCGTTGTTGGTGATTCACTGATCCTGGCGGCGCGCGCCGTCCGTGCCACGTCGACAAAATCAGTGATTGCTTGTTTACTAAAGCGATTTGCCGTCCATGGCGGATGACGGCGACCCTAATCATGGCCGAAATTTCTGATCCTGCAACCGCATTCAGATCAATTTCGATGAAAAATAAACCTGGCCGGCGGCCGCGGTCCAGGCGATTGCCGGAAATCGCCCTACTTCAGGATCGGGAAGGGACCGACATAGCCGGTGTAGGCGCGCTCGTCGCCGCTGTCGGCGATCAGCTTATCCTGGTCGGATTCGCCGTACGGGTGCTGCGCCACCGCCATCAGGTAGCCGAAGCCCCCGATGTTTGCGTACCAGTAAGGCGATGTGGTTTCCGAGCCGTAAGGTGTCGAGAGCACCCGGGTGATCTTGCCGGTCAAGACATCCATGGCCCAGATCACGTCGTTCTGATGGCCGGTGACAGTATCCTCACCAATCACCAGGGACTTGAAACGTGGCAGGTAGGTGAGGTTGTCCGGGTTGGCGATCCCGTTCACGTCACAGGCGTTCTTGGGATCACCACTGATCGGCTTGCCGACGATGATGCCGGTGATCGCGCGCGGCACGAAGCTGCTCGCGATGGGCTGGTTGTTGGTGTCGCGGATGGCCCCGCCCACCGCCAGGGAGTAGACCCCGCCGCAGTCATTGCGGGGGACGCGGATGTGATCGTTGCCGCCCAGGTGACGGCTGCTGTCCTCGGCGGCGCCACGCATCCCGCTGTTGATTTCACTCAACGCCAGGTAGAGGACGCGGTTCTCGGGGTTGTAGGTGATCCCTTCCATCTTACGAAACTCGGTGGTGCCCCCTTTGAGCGCCGCGTAACGGCGGGTCTCCAGACGCGAGGCCGCCTTTTCCATGCCCGGTTTGATCCGCAGGCACTCGTGATAGGGTGCCGCGTGGCCGCTGTTGATCGAGGTCAGGGTCGGGCAGGTCCCGGTGTCCGGGTTGGGCACGGCCTCGTACTCGAAGATGTCGGCGAAGGTGGTGCCGTTGTCCCGATAGGTAGCGATCTCGGTGTCGGTGGCGTGGCCCAAGTTGACCCAGGTCAGATTGGCGCGTCCGCCCATGGCCTCGTTGCCTGGAATCTGGTTCCACTTCGCGACGTACAGGGTCCCGGCGCTCAGATCGCCGGCCTGGTCGGCAATGAACATGGCCAGGAGGGTATTGGTGCCGTCGTCGGTAATGAACGCGGTCTTATTGTCGGGCATGACATAGGCCAGTTCGACCGCGAGCCGTGCCATGCTGTAGTGCTTGGCAACGGTGGTGTCACCGGCGGCATTCTTCACCGCCAGTTCGAACACCCAGCCGTAGTCATAGGGGTTCATCAGGGTCTTGGCCGAGTCCGGGGTGCCGTCGCCGCCAAAATACTGCGCCGTCTGAGCATTGTAAGCGGAGATGGTCATGGTCGGATCAACCCATGAGCGCGCATCCGGTTCATACTCTTCGCTGCCCAGGTGGGTGTTCCAGGGGCTGACGCTGCCGGCGCAATGGGTGAAGCCGCCGTTCACCGCGGAGAAATCCACGGGGCGGGTGGCGACCGGCGTCAGGGTGCCGTCGGTCTCCTGATTGAGTTGTGTCAAGTAAACGCCGCCGGGACGTGACTCGAACTGGGAGACCAGGAACAGCTTGCCGTCGACCGGGATCAGCGAATTGAAATCGTTGTCGTTGGAGATGCGGGGATTGCCGTTCTCAAGGATCGGATTGCCATCCTGGCCGATCAGCAGGCCATAGCGGGCGATCTGCCCGGGCGCGCCGCCCAGCAGCGGCAACGTATCACCGCTGCGCAGCAGGGTGTTGAAGCCGATGTCCGCCGGCTTGCGGTTCACGGTGGCGGTATCGGCGGCGACCATCTCGCGCTTCTGGGCGTCGGTCGCGGCGAACGCCACGGGGTTGAAGCTGATGGTGCCGCCGAGGGCGGCGCTGCTGAGCGCCGACAGGGCCAGGACGGTTGAGATTGAGAGGGCAAGGGTGGTCTTGACAGGCATGGAGATCTCCTGGCGAGGTTAAGTGAGAGGACGAGGGCGATGGACTACGGTCGGGGCGGCAACCCCGGTGACAGCCTGGTGTTCGCAAGCGCCGGGTAGTCGGCGTACGGCCGCCCCCGGACCGGTGTCGGGTCGAGGGTTGCCGGTGCATCGCCAACCGGCGTCAGCGCAGCAAGCCCATACAGTTGGCGTAATAGGTCACGGTGGCCGGCCAGTCGGCGAAGACGCCCATCACGCCCACGTCCTTGGCCAGCACGTCCAGGACCTTCATGACATCGCCTTCACGGGAAATGGCGGAGTCGAATGTCTGGTAGTAGAAACCGTTGTTGCCATCGGCGAGCAAACCGGAACGCTCCAGGGTCCAGGTGATGATCTTGAGTCCGGCCGCCTTGACGTCCAGGGCATACTGCGACGGGACGATCTGCCCGGCGGCGGCGGTCAGCAACGCGAAGGTAGGCGGCGCCACGATGTTGAATCCCTCGGCCTTGTAACCGAGCAGTTCGGCGGCGCTGGGCAGCGCCGCGACCGTCTCCGCGTCATCGAGGTAGACGGCTTGCCGGCCGAACGCGGGTTCGTGGGCGATCCAGTAGCGGATATCGCGGATGTCGAAGGATTGAGCATAAACGTCCCGTGCCGGCACCCCGGCGGCACGGTATTCGTCGATCATCTGCTGGGCATAGTCGTCCTGGGTGTAGCCATCATAGGGCATGGGCACACTGGCGCTCTTTAACTCCGGGGTCATTTTCACGCGCAGGGCCTTGAACAGTTCGATGCTTTCGGCATGGGTGAGCAGGGTACCGCTGGTCGGACCCGCGTAGAGGTCAGTGCGGAAACCGGCCGTCCCGCCCAGATATTCGCGCGCTGTCCGGGCCGCGGGGTTGAAGGCGTCCATCTTGCCCTTCAGCGATTTGAACTCCGCAAGGGTGATGTCGCTGGTGCAGCAGGTGGCCGACGCCGGTGTATCGACGGTGCCGTCACCGTTGAACGTCGCCGCGGTGAAAGGATTGGAGCACTTTTGGCCGAGCGGGGTGTCCAGGATATTGGTGGTTGTGTGCAGGTCGCACTGCGAGTGACGGCAGACCAATTCCTTGTCTTTGGTGAAGGTCACGTCGCACTCGATGACCCCGGCGCCCATGCGTGCCGCGGCCACATAGGACTCCAGGGTGTGCTCCGGGAACTGCAAGGCGGCACCGCGGTGGCCGATGGAAAAGGGCGTCTTGCGCAGGCTGCGGTTGGCGCACGACCTGAGTTTGTCCTTGAGTGCGCTGTCGGCCATGTCATCCACCAGAAAGCCGGGGCGCGGACCCAGATGAACCGTATTGCCGCTGCCCTGGTATTCATCGAATTGACCGGCTGAATAAGCCAATGGGCTCAGGCCGGCGGCGGCCAAGCCGACCATCAGCGCCAGGGCCGTGGTGATGCTGCCAGACATCGGAAGCTCCTCATTGAAGTGAATGGTGGGAATGCGGGGTTGAGCGTTGGCCGTGGTCATACGCCTCACCACTGATAGGACACGCCGATCTTGCCGGTCGTCTCATGGAAGCCGGTATCCGCGCCGATACCGAAATAGACAGCCACGTCGTCATTGACGCGGCCGGCTCCGGTCAGCCCCAGCGCCGACTCGCCATTGAAGACGCCGCCACCCAGGTTGAGCCGGAAGCGTTTGCCGGGATCGGGCAGGTGCGTGTCCAGAGCGGCGGCAATGGCGATGCCGCGGCGGGCCTCGGTCCGATTGTCTTCGACCTGGTCACTCAGGCTGCTGAATTGGCCCATGTTGACCGCATCGGTCGCGGCCTCACCGGGGGCTATGTTCTGCAGTCGATTGCCGCCGAAATTGACGGTCTGGTTCGGTGCGACCTGCAGGCCGCCGCGCAGGTTCAGGCTACCCTGCAGGTTGGTCGTGCCCTGGACCGTCAGGTTGCCGGTGCTTGGACCAGTGCCGGTGATCGCAACCCCGGAGTCGTCCACGGTGATCTTGGTGGTGCCGGTGCCGCCGGTGATGGTGGTGCTGGTCCGAGTGACCGCGAGGCCGTTGGTGCTACCGCGCGCGTTTTTCACGCCCACGGTCGCTAACCCGTCGGTCACAATGACCCCGGTGGTGCCGTCCTGGCTCCTCAGGGTCGAATCCCCAGTGGTTTGAAAGTCGCCGGTATTGGTGATGCCGCTGGTGGCTGTCTGGCCGACCACCGCGAGGTTGCCGCCGACGGCGGCGTTGCCGGTGGTGGCGAAGTTTCCGGTATTGGTGATGCCGCTGGTGGCTGTCTGGCCGACCACCGCGAGGTTGCCGC